>NZ_JACJFZ010000002.1:0-844983 GCF_014164735.1 Tessaracoccus sp. MC1756
CCCGCCAAGACCGCCTCAATCACCAATCTGCGCTTCGCTGCTGCCATCCACGCAGACTCGCAGAGCCATTCCGATGACCTGAGACAGGGGTATTCCGATGACCCGAGACACCCTATTCCGATGTCCTAAGATCACACACTGTCGCCCCGACCATGTGATGTCTCAGGACATCGACGACCCCCTCCCTCGACGCGAGCGCAAGCTCGTTGGTCTGCCTCCGCACGGTGGCAGAGCGACCCGACGGTAGGGTGGAGTCAGCGGCCACGGCCAGCCACGGTGCTCCACTGAGGCATGCCGGGCCCCTCCGGAAGGACATTCATGGCGACGAGGAAATGGTTCGAACGACCCCTGGCATTGACCAGCGCACTGACGGCCGTCACCGCCCTCTCCGGGTCGCTCGCGACCGACCCCGGCTCGGCCTGGTATCGAGCCTTGGACAAGCCCGGGTGGAAACCCCCGAGCTGGGTGTTCCCCATCGTCTGGACCGCCCTCTACACCGACATCGCGCTGACCAGCGCAAAGGTCATCGAAGACCTTGAGGCCCAGGGCGACCCTGCGTCCGCGGATCGATACCGAAACGCCCTGGTGCTCAACCTCGCCCTCAACCAGGGGTGGAGCTGGGCGTTCTTCCGGGCCCACAGGTTGGGCTCCGCGACCGTTCTGGCCGGGCTCCTGGCTGCCAGTTCGTGGGACCTGGCCCGCCGAGCAGGGCCATCCGGCAGCAGCCGGATGGCCGCGCTGGCGCCCTACGCGGCGTGGTGCAGCTTCGCGACATTCCTCACCGCGGAGATCCGCCGCCGCAACTCCTAGGTCAGCCCACCATTTCCGGTTCCCTCGGCTTCATGGAGTCGACCTGGCCACTGACGTCCGCCGGGGCGGTCGCCGGGTGAGGTGATCGCGTCCGCCGCGGCCACCAGAATGCGTCACCGAGGAGGACCGCAATCGCGGGGACCAGGACAGTGCGCACGAGCAACGTGTCCAGCAGGACGCCGACCCCGATGACGACACCGATCTGGGCCAGCACCACCAGCGGGAGAACGCCCAGCACCGCGAAGACTGCGGCGAGCAGGATCCCTGCGCTGGTGATGACGCCACCGGTGGCCGTCAGAGCCCTCAGCATTCCGCGCCTGCTGCCGTGGTGCCTGCCTTCTTCCCTGGCCCTCGTGACCAGGAAGATGTTGTAGTCGATGCCGAGCGCCACCAGGAAGAGGAAGGTCAGCAGCGGCACGCTGGAGTCCAGTCGTTCGAAGCCCAGCACCTCCACGAAGAGCACCCATGAGGCACCGAGCGCCGCGACGTACGTGCCGACGACGGTCGCCACGAGCACGAGTGGTGCGACCACGGACCTGAGAAGGACGAAGAGGATGCCCAGCACCAGCGCGAGGATGAGCGGGATGATCGTGCGTTGGTCCTCGGCGGCCCCATCCAGACTGTCGACGGACTGGGCCTCCGTTCCGCCGACGAAGGTCGGCGCGAGGCCCTCGAAAGCCACCCTCAGGTCGCGAACGACCTGACGCGCTTCGTCGCTTCCAGGCTCGGGTTCGAGCACCACGCGCAGCTGCGCGAGGTTCTCTGCGGTCCCTGCAGGAGTGGCAGACACCACCCCGGGGACGCCCTCAGCAACTTCTGCCACGCGCGTGGCGTCCTCTTCTGTGATGACGATCGCGGGGTCGGACTGGCCCGCCGGGAACGACTCGCCGAGGCGCTCCAGCGCCACGATCGCCTCCGGCTTGCGGAGGAACTGGTCCGACGGGCCGAGGCCGGTCTCGATCCGGAACAGCCCGGCACCGAGTACAGCGAGCAGCGCGACGCTGGCCAGCACGAAAACAGTGGGGCGGCGGGCCACCTGGGCCCCGACCCGCGCCCAGACGGAGCGGCCGCTGTCGACCAGGGCCGGTTGCCCCACACGGGGAACGAGTGGCCAGAAGACCCAGCGGCCGAACAGGACGAGCACCGATGGCAGCACGACGAGTGCATAACCGGCCGCGATGACGATGCCGACCGCGCTGGCGAGACCAAGGCCCCGGGTTGCCGGGAAGACCGACAAGAGCAGCGTCAGCACGCCCAGCACGACCGTGGACGCGCTCGTGAGTACGGCCTCGCCGGAGTGTCGCAGTGACGTACGCATGGCCTGGAAGCGGTCCTCACTGCTCCGGAGTTCGTCGCGGTAGCGCGAGATCAACAAGAGGGCGTAATTGGTGCCCGCGCCGAACACCAATACGGACAACACGCCGATGGTGGATTCGTCCCACGGGACGCCGGTCAGGCGCAGGGTGTGCGTGGCCAGGATGGCGGCAAGCCTGTCAGCCAGGCCCACGACGACCAACGGGATGATCCACAGCACCGGGCTGCGGTAGGTCAGCAGCAGGAGGATGGCGACCACCGCGGCGGTAGCGGCGAGCAAGCGGAAGTTCGCCCCGCTGAAGACGGCTCCCAGGTCCGCGCGGATGCCCGCTGGCCCCGTCACCTGCACGTCGACGCCCTCCGCGGCCTCGTCGCGGAGTTCCGCGCGCAACAACTCGACATCGTCGCGATTTTCGGTGGAGGAGTCCGCCTCGACGCTGATCGTCCCGAAGGCGGCTGTGCCGTCCTCACTCACGAGGGGCAGGGGCGGAGGCCCCGAAGGTGGGCCCCCAGCAGCGCCGGCGTCAGAGCCGGTGACACCGGGAGGCGGCCCGGCGCCGTCCGGAGCGCCCTCGCCGGGCTGCGGCTCTGCGGAACCCGCGTCCCCGGACAGGCGGCTGAGGAGAGACTCGCGGGCGGAGGCGATCTGCTGTTCGGTCAGCTTCCCCCCATCCGTGGACGTCCACAGGATCAGGGCTGTGGCGTCCCCCTCCTGCGGGAACTGCTCCGACAACTCCACCACGCGGGTGCTGTCGAATCCCTGGGCCAGGGAGTCGGTCGGTGAGGCGTCTCGTTCAGCCTCTGGGACGAGGCCGACGACAAGGCCTGCGAGGAGGACGAAGAAGATCGCCACGATCCACGAGCGTCTTCTTCCGATGTACAGGGAGGGGATGGACATGGTGGTCTCCTGAGCTGGTTGGCGGCTGAGTGGCCGATATGACGTGGGGGTCACTGGGCGGATTCGAGGGTGGCGAGCGATTCGAGCCGCTCAGCCAGGCAGGTGTTCATGAAGCGGAGGAACGCGCTCACGGCTCGCACTTCATCGGCGTTGAGCGCCTTCAGGTGGTCGTCGGTGGCGTCCATGAGCGGCCGCATCAACGCCATGATCCTGGTCCAGCCGAGAGGGGTGGTTTCGAGGGTCACCTGACGACGGTCGACCTCGCCTCGACGTCGCACTACGTAGCCCGCGCGCTCGAGCCTGTCCACCAGAGCCGAGGTCGTGGCGGCGGAAGTGCCGAGGGCTCCCCCAAGGTCGCCCAGGGTGACGGCCTTGTCGCGAGGGAGCTGCTGGAGGGTGGAGAGCGCCCGGTAATCGGTTGCGTTCAATCCGAGCAGCCGCGCCAGTTCCCGCTCAAGGCCGTTCGACAGGGCGATGATCGCCTGCATCGCATACGCATCGGGATGGTAGGCCTGCGCCATGGGTTTCCTTTCGTCGGTATGAATATTACTTCAACGGGCTGAAATGTCAATTGTGATTGACTAATTACCTGCACGGGTTGGGCCTCTTCGCAGCACCGGACACCGCCTCCGCCCAGCTGGCGATCGTTGCCGCCGCCCATCTGCGACCTTCTGATATGGCGTGCAAGGACTACGCCATGACTTGGTGCCCGCACTATTCGACAGACTCGACGTCTCAAATCGCTACGAAGGGGCGTGTCCCATGAAGAGGCTTGTTCTCAAGTTCGCGCTGATCCTGACCGGCTGCGCGGCGACTTCGCCTTCGGCGTCTCCCCCCTCCCCCGGGGCCCGACGCTCCCCCCTGCCACGGTGGCCATACAGGTGGACGGGTCTTCTACGAGACTATTGATACACGCAGCGAAATCGGACGCCATCGTGGCGGTGAGGATCAAGGCATCGCGCGCCGAGTGGCCCTCTCGCGAACTGGCAGTATCCAGTCGCCGGGGTGATCCGTGAGCAGGTCCAGTTCGAGGGTCTGCATCGGAGTCAGCAACACCGTGTCTTTGCGTAACTCCGCTCCCTGGGAGCCCCCAGGTGTGGCCGTGGATGTGCTGCGGCCCGCCCGGCCACGGTTGAGATCAACGTGCCGGAGTACCCCAGCGGTGAAGGCGCCGGTCACGACCAGCATTGACAGGCCGCCCATGGACCGCCCTGGAGCCTCTGACGCACACGAGCAGTGCCCGGCCACATGCAGGGGCCGGGCACTGCTGATGTGC
This sequence comes from Tessaracoccus sp. MC1756, assembly GCF_014164735.1. Classification (NCBI taxonomy): domain Bacteria; kingdom Bacillati; phylum Actinomycetota; class Actinomycetes; order Propionibacteriales; family Propionibacteriaceae; genus Tessaracoccus; species Tessaracoccus sp. MC1756. The sequence continues at coordinate 4,299 of NZ_JACJFZ010000002.1, forward strand.
TATTCAGGGCCGATCTATTTGGCCAACTGGACGGTGACGGAGTGCTTGGACCCGTCGTCGAGGACGGCCGTCAGCGTCCACGTACCAGCCGTGAATGCCGTCACCGTGCTGGAGCCCGGGTTGGTGTAGCCCGCCTTGGTGCTGAGGTTGAAGATGTACTGCCCGTCGCTGTACCGGAAGAGATTGCCCGTGGTGGAAGCCGCAGTCGAAACAGCCTCATCCACCCCGGCGTTCGGGACGCCATCCGCCCTCTTCACGTAGAGCTTCGCAACCGCCGTCGAGATCGGCGTGCCGTCGCAGTCCAACCGGAACTTCACCGGGACGGTGCTGCCCAGCTTGAACCTGCTGAGTCCATCCATGTTGATGGGCTGTCGGAAGCCGCCCCACGCGCCGGAGCCGTACACCACGTCGTAGGTGCGGGTCTCAGATGCCGTGTTGTCGGCCTTGTCGCTCGCCGAGGCGGTGTAGCTATAGGTACCCACCCCGGAGGCCGCTGACGGCTCGGCCCACGCCTCGCTCATGGTGGCCGGATCCACCCCGGAAAGGACGTCGCTGGGAGCGAAGGTCGGCTTCGTCGTCGAGCCTGCGGTGCAGAGGTCGACCGTGGCACCGTCAGCCGGGCCGCTGACGTCGAGCAGCGGCGCCGTTCGGTCGATCATGATCCCGGACTTCGTGTCGGAGGTCGCGTTGAGCGACCCGTCCGCGCAGGTTCCGGTGGCGGTCAGCGAACTGCCCTCCCCCGTCACCGTCTCCGCGACGGTCCATTCGCCGTGGACGATGTCGAGACACTCCCACACCACAGTGACGTCATCGTTGTGCCACCCGTGCGCATTGGGTACGGGTGCGGTGCTCCGCCAGGAGATCGAAGGTGCCGTGGTGTCCACCACGGTGATGCTGAAGCTGGCCGTCGACCGGTTGCCCCGAGCGTCCTTGGCGGTGCAGGTCACGACGGTTTCCCCCAGCGGATAGAGGCTGGGGTTGTCGCAGGTGACCAGCGGTTCCGCGTCCACCGTGTCAGTCGCCGTGGGCATGGTGAACGAGGTGAGTGCGCCCCCCAGTGTGTTGCCCTCGACGGTGAAGCTCTCCGGCACGCTCTCCAGCGTCGGAGGTGTGGTGTCCTCCACTGTGACGGTGAACGTCTGGGCAGCGGAGGCGTTACCCGCATCATCGATGGCCGTGCAGCTCACCGTCGTGGTGTCCAGCGGGAAGATGTCGCCCGACTCCGGGCTGCACGTGACGACCGGGACGGACACCGCGTCAGTCGCGGTGGCCGTGAAGGAGACGACCGCACCCGACGGCGAGGTGGCCTCTGCCGTGATGCTGCCCGGCACGGTGAGCTCCGGAGCTGTGGTGTCCGCCACGTTGATCTGGAATTGGGTTGTCTGGCTGTTGTTCGAGCCGTCCGTCGCAGTACAGATGACCGACGTTGCGCCTAGCGCGAAGGTGCTGCCGGAGGCAGGTGAGCAATCCACTGAAAGGCTCCCCCAAACGACGTCAGAAGCTGCGGGGCTAGTCCAGCTATACGACGCACCCGCCCCTGAGGTGGCCTCCACCGTTGCGCTGTCGGGCGTCCCGGTGATCACCGGTGGAGTCGTGTCGACGATCGTGACGCTGCCCGAGTCATCCGTCGTCTGGCCTGCGGAATCCGTGGCGGTGCACGTCACATCTGTCGTGCCGAGGGAAAGGAGAGATCCGATGGCTGGGGCGCAGGTCACCGCCGGAGTGCTCTCCGCGTCGCTGGCCACGCCCACGTCCCCGAACTCGAGCGTGCGACCCCCCAGGGTGTTGCCCTCCAGCGTCACGTCGTCCACCGTGATGCTGGGCCCCTCGTCGCAGGAGATGACGCTTGCGGTCAGTGCAATCGGATCGCTCTTCACGGTAAGCCCCGAGCCGTTGGCTTTCGTTCCCGTGGATGTGAAAGTGACGGAACCGGTACTGGGCCCGACAACGGAGGCATCGAGAGTGATGAGCGAGGTCACGGCGGCTGTCAGGACGTTGTTGTCGACGTTCCGCCAGTCGTCAGGGATAGCAATCTCGTTGCCGACGTCGAAGGACGAGGTGTAGCCGGCACCGGAGACATCCGCGGTGACCACCGCTGTCGTTTCGTTCTTGAAGACGTTCGAGTTGTCGTAATTGCCGTTCCGCTTGATCGCCACATTGACTGTGCGCTGGGCAGCTGAGCCCAGGCAGACCGTCCCGAAATCGATCGTGGAGCCCGAGATGACGGTGGTGGAGTCTCCGGCTGCGACGACCGTGTTGTCGGCGTGGCCCGCCAATGGAGCCGCCAGCATGAGGAGCGCCGTGGCGAACGCCACGGCAGAGCGCTGTAAACAAGTATCTTTCACGATTCCCCCAGGTAGGACAGCGCTCCCCCCTGGCAGCGCTTTGGCCACATTGTGCCTGACCAGCACTTTTCCCGCACGAAATCCTGACAACAGGCGGCTACCTGGAGCCCATGATCGGCAACTATCACGTCACAGGGGATGGTGGAATCTGATTCACGGAGCGCGGTCTCGCCCCCAGTGCAGCCACTTTGGTCAGCTATTGCCGCGGATGGAGAGCAGGGTTAACGTGACGTTCAGTCGACATCGAAGGAGCCGATGATGGCAACCCCCAAAAACAAGATCTGCTTGTGGTTCGTCCAGGACGCACAGGCCGCAGCAGAGTTCTATGCCTCTGTCTTCCCAGACAGCGAGGTGCGGGCTGTGTACCGGGCCCCGGGCGACTACCCCAGCGGCAAAGAAGGGGACGTCCTCACTGTGGATTTCACCGTCTGCGGCATCCCCTGCATGGGACTCAATGGCGGGCCTGAGTTCACCCAGAGTGAAGCCTTCTCCTTCCAGATCGCCACGGACGACCAAGCGGAGACCGACCGCTACTGGAACGCCATCGTCGGCAACGGCGGCCAGGAGAGCGCCTGCGGCTGGTGCAAGGACCGCTGGGGAGTGTCATGGCAGATCACGCCCCGAGCCCTGACCGACGCCCTGGAATCCGAGAATGCAGGCGTGCGGGAACGCGCGTTCGCCGCGATGCTCACCATGCAGAGGATCGACGTCGCGGAGATCGAGCGGGCCGCCGCGCGGGCCTGAAGCCCTCAGCGATCCGTGGAGCGGTCGTTCTCGAGTCGCAACTCCCTGCCCCGCGTGACGAGTCTGCTGTGCCTGTCGGCAAGCTTCTCGGACGCACGGGTGTCGCGCGGGGGCAGCTTGATCGTCTCCTCCGCCTCGATTCCACCCTGGAGTTGCCGCCCACGCTCGATCTCCGCGTCGACCTCAGCGCCGAACAACAGCACATTGTTGACGATCCACAGGCCCAGCAGCAGGACGATGAACGAGCCGATGATGCCGTAGGTGGCGTTGTAGGACGCGAAGTTGGAGACGTAGATCGAGAAGGCTGCCACCGCCACGGCGGCCACCACGAGGGCCAGCACGGCGCCGACGCTGATCCAGCGCAACCTGGGCTGCTTCACGTTGGGGGTGTAGTAGTACAGCATCGCGATGACCAGCACCGCCAAGGCCACGATCACCGGCCACTTCGCAATGTTCCACACCAGCACCGCGGTGCTTCCGAGGCCGATCAGGTCCCCCACCGACTGCGCCAGGTCCCCGGACAGGACCATGGCGAAGACCATGACGGCCAGGATGATCACCAGGACGAGGGTCAGCAGCAGCATCTGTGGCTTGTGCTTCCAGAAGGGGCGGCCCTCCTCAACCTCATAGATCCGGTTCATCGCCCGCGAGAACGCCCCCACGTACCCAGAAGCCGCCCACAACGCCAGGACAAGGCCGGTCACCAGCGCAAAGCCGGCGCCCGTCTGCTCCGCCAACCCGCTGACGGTGTCTCCCAACAGCCCGGCGAGTTCCTCGGGGGCGTACTGCTCGATGAGGGTCCGGATGCCCTGCGCCGACTGCTCCCCCTGTCCGAAGACGCCCAGCAGGGACACCAGCGCCAGAAGCATGGGGAACATCGACAGGACGGCGAAGTAGGTGAGGCTCGCCGCCAGGTCCGTCACGTGGTCTTTCGAGAACTCGGACAGTGCCCTCGTGAAGGCGTACTTCCAGGATGGCTTGTGCAGGTCCGGGGGAGAGTCCGGCTTACGCCCGTCGTTGGGCCCGGGGGCGCTGGCCGCCTTGTCCCGGGTCTGCTCCACTGACTCTGGTTGTGAGGCATGTTCGGCTGCGTGGTTGGGCATCGTGCTGCTCCTTCCGCCGGGCCAGTCGCGAGGAGTCGGGTGCTATGCCCCGATTCCACCGGGAAGGTGGGAACTCGTGGCCAGGTCTCACATCGTAACGGCCAACCCTTGACTATGGAATGGCTGACAGTAAGCGTCCCGACCGGACCTTTCCCTGTCCCCCGCCTACCCTGCGCCGGATCCTCCTCCGGCGGCACGGGCGGCACCGGCGAAGCTCGCAGCCAACTATTCGGCCATCCCAACTATGCCAACGGCCCCCCGGCGACGGTGGGAACCGGAGGTCGGCTTCCTGATCCAGAGGGCTGACAACGTCACCTTCACGAGGCGTGGTCAACGCGACGGTGGGGCCCAACATCACGTCGTTCAGCCAGCCGGCACCGCCGCGAAGACCTACTACTACCGGGTCCTCGCGTTCACCAACACGATCCAGTCGCCGTGGTCGAACACCGCCACGGTCGTCGTCCCGTAACCCACCCACACGACGATGGACCCCGAAGCGTTCTCCGCTTCGGGGTCCATCGGTTCTGTGCCGTGTTCACCAACACGATCCAGTCGCCGTGGTCGAACACCGCCACGGTCGTCGTCCCGTAACCCACCCACACGACGATGGACCCCGAAGCGTTCTCCGCTTCGGGGTCCATCGGTTCTGTGCCGGCCAACGACTACGCATACCCACCCGAGGGGCGGGGCGCGACGGGCGGCAGGGCGCCGCTGTGGACGCGTCGGATGAAGTAGGTGATCAGTGAAGCGAAGGAGCGCTTCGGCTCGGTCGGCGATTGTGGTCGCTCAAGCTCAAGGCGTCGGAGGGTGGCCTCCCGCTCGAGCTCCGCTGCGCGTTCCTGGTGGATCGCGTATGGAACGTGGTAGTCGTACATTGTGGTCCCCCCGGTCTCGCGGACCCTGCTCCGGATCCGCGCTATTGCTGACAGGTCTAACTGTCCGCCGGAGGGACACCCCGTCGCATCGGGCAGATGCCCTAACCGGTCTCCGCGCCCCATGCCTGGAGCCCATCAGTCATGCGGCACGTCCTCGTCGACCCCCTGCAGGAACGGACCCTGCGGGCCCACCCCCTCCGTGAGCGCGTTCACCGTCTGGCCGCTGTTCCGGCGCACCAGCGAGTCCAGCGCCAGCCCGACTGGATGCACGCCGTCGCGGAACCTGATGGTGATGCCGGGTAGATCCGCCCGGCCGACGACGGCAGCGACCAGCTGGGCGACATTGCCGCGGGAGGTCTCGCCCGAGAGCACGTGGTCGCCGTACTCGATCTTCCCCGTGGCCGGTTCCTCCGTGAGTTGGCCGGGCGCGACAATCGTCCAGTTCAGCGACGACGCCCTCAGGTGCTGGTCGGCGTCGGCCTTCGCCACCGCGTAGTGGTGGAAGGGGTTGTCCTCGGGGACGTCGTCGACGCCGGAGCCCACATAGGAGACCATCACGAACCGCCAGACTCCCGCCTGCAGGGCGGCGTCGACCGCGCGCATGGCCGCGTCCCTGTCGACGGCGTAGGTACGCTCGGGATTGCCGCCGCCGGCGCCGGCCGACCAGATGACGGCGTCCAAGCCGTCGAACTGGGCTGCCAGGCCGTCGGTGTCGAGGTTCTCCACGTCGGCCACCACAGCGCGGGCCCCCGTCTCCTCCACGTCGCTCACCTGGGCCGGGTTGCGGATCAACGCCGCGACCTCGTGGCCGCCCTGCACCAGGAGGGGGTGCAGGAGCAGAGCGATCTTTCCGTGTCCACCGATGATGCAGATCTTCATGCCACCGACCCTACGTGGGTTCGGCGACGTCCGGAAGGACCCCGACGGGGCGTTTACCGTGAGCAATTGGATGGGGTCACGGTGGCGACACGCCGACGAACAGCGTTACAGGTGCCGTGACCCCATCGAATTGCTCGCGGTCAGAGCCAGCCGTTGTCGGTGGCGGTGCGGAGCGCCTCAGCGCGGTTGCGGGCGCCGAGTTTGCCGATGGTGGAGCTGAGGTAGTTGCGCACCGTCCCCTCGGACAGGTAGACGCTCTGCGCTATCTGGGCCGTGCTCGCGCCGCCGGCCGAGGCGGCCAGGACCAGGGCCTCCTTCTCCGTCAGCGGCGAGCGGCCGATGCTCAGCGAGGCGGCCGCCAACTCCGGGTCCACGGTGCGGAGCCCCTCGGACACCCGCCGGATGGACTCCACGAGCCTGTCGACGGGGGTGTCCTTCACCAAGAATCCCACCGCTCCCCGTTCCAGCGCCCGGCGGAGGTAGCCCGGACGGCCGAAGGTGGTCACCACGATGATCCTGCTCTTGGGGGCGACGTCGAGCACGTGCGGGATGGCTTCGATGCCGTCGTCGACACCCAACCCGCCGTCGGGCATCTGCACATCGAGGAGGATGACCCCGGGCTGGGTCTCCAACGCCCGCTGCACCACCTCTGCGCACGTGCTGGCCTGACCCACCACCTGCAGGTCCTCCTCCAGCGCGAGCATGGTGGCCAGCGCCGTCCGGATCAGCGTCTGGTCATCCGCGATCAGCAACGTGGTCATGCGGCGCCCTCCGGCACGGCCGGCGCCCCGCTGCGGGACTGCGAATAGGACTCGATCTTCGACAGGCAGGACGATCGCAGCGACGCGCCGGACCCGGTGGAGGACACCCCGGTGGAGGCCACCACGGTGGTGCCCACTCCGTCGGCCACCACCTCGAGCCGCCCTCCGGCTTCCGCCACGCGGGCGCGCAGGCCGCTCAGGCCGGTGCCGTTCCGCTCCCGGTCCCCGATCCCACGGCCGTCGTCAGAGACGGTCAGCACCCCGTCGCTGTAACAAATGGTGCAGGTGGACGCTTCGGCGTGCCGCACGACGTTGGTCACGCTCTCCCGTACCACGTAGCCGAGCAGTTCCGACGTCCGGTCGTCCAGGGCAGGCAGGGCCGTCGGGATGACCGCCTCGATGCCGGCTGCGGTCAGCACCGAGCGTGCCGAGGCGATCTCGCTCGCGAGGCGCACCTTGCGCATCCCGGAGGCAGTCGCCCGGACGTCGGCGAGGGCCTGTCGGGCGATCTGGGCCAACTCGGCCACCTCCGCGCGGGCGGCAGTGGCGTCGCGGTCGATCAGGCGTTCTGCCAGGTCCGCTTTGACCGCCACCGCAGTCAGCGAGTGCCCGAGGATGTCGTGGAGATCACGTCCGATCCGCTCCCGCTCCGCCGCGACCGCCAGCACCGCGGTGCGCTGCTCCGACAGCCGCAGCCTGTCGCGGGTGCGGCTCGTCTCCAGCGCCAGCGCGATCACCAGGCCCATAGCCAGCCCCAGGGCACCCATCACCACGATCTGCAGGTTCCGCTCGACCAGTGCCGTCAGGATGGCGACCGCTGTGGTCACGAGGATCACGACACGCGAATGCCGGAATGGGAGGAGCACGGCGGCCGTGGTGGTGATGTAGGGCACCTGGTAGATGGGCATCGTGTGCCCTGGCGACAGCGCCATCAGCCCGACGGTGCCGAGGACGGCCGCCATCCAGAGCCATCGGCCGCGTGCATTCCAGTGGGCAATGGCGGTGGAACCCACCACGAGGAACCCGAGCAGCAGGGAAGTCGCCACCACGAACAGCCAGATGTGCAGCGGCGCCCCGGAGGCGAACACGATGGGGATGAGGACGAAGGCGGCACCGGGCGCGATGTACAGGCCGCCCTGCATCACCATGCGCCGGTACCACGGCAAACCGTCTGCCGCCGGCTGGTGGGCCGGGGCCCGGCTTTCGTCGAGAACGCTATCCATCTACAACCTTCAGGGGTCAGGGCGCGACCTGCGCACAGCATGACCGTAGCCGAGTCCACAGGGCGCGACGCGTCAGGCCATCATCGCGGAGCCGGTCATGCCCCCAAGGGCCGTGTGGCACTACATCACCGACGCCGCGACGACGCATGGACGTGCCCTATCCTCAGGGCCCGCAGAGGCCGGCGCCAGGATGCGATGTCATCACTCTGGGGTGACATCTGTCATCAACCGACGGACAGCCAGGCCAGATCCACCGGCGACTGCTGCGCCGACAGCCAGCACAGGAGCCGGTGCTCGGCCATCATCGCGCACGACGAGGCGCGCAGCCCCTGCTCGGTCTCCCCCAGCCCTGCGGCGAACAACTTGGCCACCGCCACGTCACGGCCCCTCACTGGAGCACCGGCCGAGCGGACCCGGCCGTAGCCGATGCGCGACATCGCCTCGATCCCCAGTTCCCGGAAGTTGCCGACCGGCCAGGCTCCGCCTGCCAGGTCGATGGGCACCATGCCGTGCATCGTCAGCACGATCACCTCGTCGACGCGGCCCCGCGACAGCACCTGGGTGGCAGCTTCCTGCGCCTCCTGCTCCAGCGGGAGGCCGAGCTGGGTGGCCAGGTGCGCGGCGACGGCGCCCCACGCCGTCGGCTTCTCCAGCACCTGCCCGAGCACGAAGTCGACGCGGTCCACCAAGTCGTCGGGGGTCCAGCTCTCCATCATGTGCCGCACGGCGACATAGGCCCAGGCGTCGTCGACGAAACGCTCACCGGCCAGCTTCTCGCGGAGCTGCTCCGGGTCGAGATGGGAGCCTATCTCCAGCAGCGTCCGGCCACCGGGGCCCCACACCCCCACCCTCGACAACCCGGGCGGTGGGTACAGCTCGAACTCGCCGTCGGTGTCCGTCACCCGGACGCTCTCATCGGCGACCACCAGGCCGTCGGGGACGCTCAACTCGACGCCGTGCCCGACGCCGGGGTAGCGGTCGAACGGGAACCACGACGGCTCCAGCGGCATGTCCAGGATGTCGCCTTCGAGGGCCTCATAGGTCCACGCCGACGACAGGACACTCTTCGGCCGCAGCAGCGGCTCCGCCTCCAGGAGGTATGCGGTGCCCGGTTCGGGGCCGTCGCTGGACAGCCCGCGTCGCTGCGTGAGCAGCCCTGGGCCGTGTTCCGACGGGAGGACGATCTCGCCCGACGCCTCGGCCAGCCAGCTGATGGGGGCCTTCTCCCCCACCACCCGTAGCAGGGGGCCGGGGACGGTGACGGTGTCGTCGATCTCCGAGGTGAGGTTGACCTGCAGCCGCAGGCGCGGGCCGGACGACAGCCGCACCGAGCCGGTCACGCCCGAGGTGTGCCGCAGTTCGGCTCCCGCATCGTCGACGGTGTCGTCGAGCAGCGTCCAGCCGTCACCGAATTCGACGCTCAGGTGCCGCAGCCGGCCGTCCCCGGTCATCTCGAAACCGTCCGCCCGGGGGCGCGTCTCGAAGTGTTCGCTGGCGACCCCTGTGAGTTCCAGGCTCATGATGTCTCCTCGGCGATCTCCTGCGGGTGCGACTCCGGCAGCACCGCCTGGACGACGGAGCCGTCCTTACGACGTCCGCCCACCAGAGGGTGGCTACCCTCCAACGATGGCAGGAGTGGGCCCTGCCCGTCGAGCGGCACGGCGACCGGACTTCCGGGTAGCACCGTCAGCGGCCTCCCGCGCACGGCCAGTTCGACCGGGCCGCCCTCCTCCACGTCGAAGGCGATCGAGGTGCGCGCCAGGCGCACTCGCAGACGGGAACCGTGCACGGTGATGGAGAACGTCAGCGACGGCCACTCCTTGGGCAGGCGCGGGTCGAACGTGAGCTGCCCGTCGTGGTCGCGCAAGCCGCCGAAGCCGTGCACGAGCGCCTTCCACACGCCGGCGGTCGACGCGATGTGCACGCCGTCGCGGGCGTTGGAGTGCAGGTCCGCGAGATCCACGAACAGGCCGGACGTGAAGTACTCCATGGCCATGTCCTGGTACCCCACCTCCGCCGCGAGGATGGACTGCACCACGCTGGAGAGGGTGGAGTCGCCGGTGGTGATGGGGTCGTAGTACTCGAAGTTGGCCTTCTTCTGCTCCGTCGTGAACTGGTCGCCCTGCAGGAACATCGCCAACACCACGTCGGCCTGCTTCAACACCTGAAACCGGTAGATCACCAGCGGGTGGTAGTTCAGCAGCAGCGGCCGCTTACTCTCAGGGGTATTCTCCAGGTCCCACATCTCCGAGTAGAGGAACTTCTCGTCCTGTGGGTTGATACCGAACGTCTCGTCGAAGGGGATCACCATGCCCTTGGCGCAGGCCTCCCACTCGAGCACCTCGTCGTCGGTCAGGCCCAGGTCCTCCACCACGCGCTGGTACGCCGCCTCGTCCATGTGGCGCATCTCGCGGATGAGGGAGACCGCGTAGTTGAGGTTCGCGCGGGCCATGACGTTGGTGTAGAGGTTGTTGTTGACCACGGCGGTGTACTCGTCCGGTCCCGTGACGCCGTGGATGTGGAACCTGTGCGCGCCCTCGGCGTCGGTGCGCCAGAAACCGAGGTCAGCCCACATGCGGGCGGTCTCCACCAGCACGGCGGCACCGTCGCGGTACATGAAGGCCTGGTCGCCGGTGATGTCGCGGTACTTCTCGAAGGCGAAGGCCACGTCGGCGTCGATATGGTACTGGGCGGTTCCGGCCGCATAGTACGCCGACGCCTCCTCCCCGTTGATGGTGCGCCACGGGAACAGCGCGCCGCGTTGCGACAGCACACCCGCCCTTTCACGGGCCTGCGGCAGCATGATCACCCTGGAGCGCAGCGCGTTGCGGGCCGCCCGCGGCGAGGTGTACGTGAGGAACGGCAGTAGGTAGATCTCCGTGTCCCAGAAGTAGTGGCCCTCGTAGCCTGAGCCTGTCACGCCCTTGGCGGGGATTCCCAACTGGTCCGCGCGGGCCGACGCCTGCGCCAGTTGGAAGAGGCACCAGCGCACGGCCTGCTGGATGGCCGGCTGACCCTCGACGACCACGTCGGAGTCGCGCCAGAAGTTGTCCAGCCAGTGCCGCTGCTGGTCGTAGAAGTAGTCGAAACCCTTGTCGCGGACGCGGTCGAGCGTGCGGCGACAGCGGTCCGACAGTTCGGCCACCGGCACCCCGCGCGAGCTGTGGTAGACCGCGGCCTTCGAGATCCTGATCGGCTCGCCCTGCTTCGCGTCGAAGCGGTACACCTGCTTGCCCACGTCTTCGGTGGTGGAGATCACCGCCTCGTACCGGTTCTCCGTCTCCAGGGAGTGGTCTGCCGCCACCGCGAGCGTCATGCCGGAGCGCGCGGTCTGGAAGCCGAGCAACATGCGATCGCCCTTGCTCCAGTTGAGTTCCGGGTTGAGCACCCGCTCCTGGAACTTGCTGGTGCGCCGCGGGTCGAAGCCCTCCGCCTGCTCGGTCGCCCGGTAATCGGAGTACCCGTCCTGCCTGTTGACGATCTGCGAGCTGACCACAATGGGGGCTTCACCACCCTCAAGCAGTGTGATCTCGATCTGCATGAGGGCAAGGTGACGGTCGGTGAACGAGACCATGCGGCTGCTCCTGATCTCCACCACCTTCCCTGACGGCGTGCGCCACACCACCTTGCGGTTGAGGCAGCCGGAGCGCAGGTCGAGGACCCGCTCGTAGTCGTCGAGGTCTGCCACCGTGAGCGTCAGCGGCTCGTCGTCGACATAGACCTTGAGCAGCTTGGCGTCCGGAACGTTGACGATCGTCTGGCCGGTGTGGGCGAACCCATAGGCGGCCTCGGCGTGCTCGATGGGCCATGTTTCGTGGAAGCCGTTGATGAACGTGCCGTTGGCGTAGCTGACGCGCCCCTCCTCAGGGTTCCCGCGCATGCCGAGGTAGCCGTTGCCGACGGCGAAGAGCGACTCCGTGGTGCCCACGTCATGGGCGCTGGGTTCCACCTCCACCAACCGCCACGGGTCCACCGGGAAGCGTGAGCGGTTCATCGGGTCGGTGATGATCTCGCGGGTCTTCATGCCGCAAGCTCCCGGAGGTCGTCGACGACGAGGTCGGCGCCCGCGATGAGCAGCGCCTCGTGCCCGACGCCGCGGTCGACACCGATGACGAGGCCGAAATCTCCCGCCGCGCCCGCGGCCACGCCGGAGATCGCGTCCTCCACGACGACGGCGTTGCGGGTGGGCACGCCAAGCATCTGGGCGGCGTGGATGAAGGTGTCCGGAGCCGGCTTGCCGGCGATGTTGGCCTGGGCGGCGACGTTGCCGTCCATCACCACGGGGAAGTAGGGGGCGAGCCCCGCGGCGCGGAGGATGGCCGGCGCATTCTTCGACGACGACACCACCGCGAGCTTGAAACCGCCGGCCGCGAGCTGCTCGACCAGGAGTTTCGAGCCGGGATAGGGGTCCACGCCGTCGCGCTCGATGATGGTGTTGAAGGCTTCGTTCTTCCGGTTGCCGAGCCCACACACCGTCAGCTGGCTCGGGTCGTCCGTCGGCCGACCCTCCGGCAACACGATGCCGCGGGACAGGAGGAAGTCGCGCACCCCGTCGTAGCGCGGTTTACCGTCCACGAAGGCGAAGTAGTCGTCGTCGGTGTACGGCAGTTGGCCGCTGCGCGTGCTGAGGAAGCCGTTGAACATGTCGGCCCAGGCGTGCATGTGCACCTCAGCGGTTGGGGTGATCACTCCATCGAGGTCGAACAGGACTGCTTGGTAGTCGCTCCACTCCATGGGCCCACCCTATGCGGCGTTGATGGCCGCGGAGAGGATGCGCGGCCGGTCCCGGCATTTACCGCCCCCGTGCTCAGCGACCGACCCGCTTCCGGCGCTGGCAACGACCGCACCAGTACATGTTGCGACCCTCGAGCATGGCGGTGCGGATCTCGGAGCCGCACACCAGGCACGGTTGCCCTGCCCGTCGGTAGACGTAGACCTCACCGCCGTGCCGGTCGACCCGCGGATCGCGGCCCTGGACCTCCGGGCCGTGCTCGTCGCGGACCGTGTCGATGCGGCCGGCACCGACGGCGTAGTGCATCAGTTCGACCAGATCCGCCCAGAGGGCGTCCCAGGTGCGGCGGTCGATGTCACGGCCGGGTACCGCGGGGTCGAGGCGGTGCCGGTAGAGCACCTCCGCGCGGAAGATGTTGCCCACTCCGGCGGCGACGCGCTGGTCCATCAACAGGGCGGCGATCGGCTTGCCGGAGCGTCGTACTCGTTCGAAGCCCCGCGACGGCTCGGCGTCAGCGCGCAGCGGATCGGGACCGCTCGAGGCGACCACCGCGTCGCGCTCCTCCAGGGTGATGATGCGGCACCATTGCGGCCCCCGCAGATCTGCGACGGTGACGCCGTTGTGGATGCGCAGCCGCACCTCGCCGACAGGTGGGGCCAGGGGCTCGAAGCGGATCTTGCCGATCAACCCCAGGTGGATGTGCACGACGTCGCCCGTGGCGAAGTCGAGGAAGAGGTGCTTGCCGACGGCTTCGCCGTGGTTGAACACGGAGCCGTCAAGAGGTGTCGCGTCGAAACGGCCCTGCGGGGAGGTGACGGAGACCTCGACCCCGCCGAAGGTGGCGGTGTATTCGGACGCGAGCCGGTGAATGACGTGACCCTCAGGCATTTCGCCACCTTAGCCGTCCGTAGACTCGACCCATGAGCGAAGAGCAGCGGCGTGAGTTCGGGCGCGATGGCGTGTCCGGCCTGGTTGACCGGGAGCGGGCCCTGCGGGCGAAGCTGCTCCCCCGTCGGGATCGCAGCATCGAAGACCAGCAGAAGCATCAGCGCCTCAGGAATCGCAACGCGCAAGAAAGTTGAGCGATCAACGGTCTGACAAGGGCGTCCGCACAGATGGACGCCCGAGGTTCCTGGGCAAAGTGCGCATAGACTCTGCACATGTCTTCGAACGACCCGACCAAGGGCGCACTCCGTAAACCCCGGCGGGCCAACGTGCGCATCGACTCAGCGCTCGTTCTCCCGCGCCTCATAGAAGCCCAGCGACGGATGCGGCAGCAACGCGTCGCCAGGCGTCAACTGCGCAGGCTCAGCGGTTCTCGTATTCCGCAATGAGGTCGATGCGGCGCTGATGCCGGTCCTCCCCCGGGAACTCCGTGGTGACGAAGGTCTTGACGATGTCGTAGGACTCTTCCAGGGACTGCATACGGCCGCCCAGTGAGATGACGTTGGCGTCATTGTGCTCGCGGGCCAGCCTGGCCAACTCCACGTTGTACGCCAACGCCGCGCGCACGCCCTTCACCTTGTTGGCCGCGATCTGCTCACCGTTGCCGGAGCCACCCAGCACGACGCCCAGGGACCCCTCCTCCGCTACGACTGCCTCTGCACAGGGGATGACGAACGGAGGGTAATCGTCCAGCGCGTCATACTCGTGCGCGCCGTGGTCGACGACCTCGAAGCCGTCCTCCTGAAGCCGCTCGACGAGGTAGTTCTTCAGCTCGAAGGCCGCATGGTCAGTGGCAATGTGGATTCGCATGGGTCAACTATCCCAGCCCGGCCGGGCCGCTGCTCAACAGGGTGACGAATCCTGCCTCGTCCAGGATGGGCAGCCCAAGCTCCTCCGCCTTGGCGGCCTTCGTCCCCGCGTTGGCGCCCACCACGACGTAGTCGGTGTTCTTGCTGACCGAGCCCGCGGCCTTGCCGCCGCGGCTGATGATGGCCTCCTTCGCGCCGTCCCGGGTGAAGCCCTCCAGCGATCCGGTCACCACCACGGTGACGCCCTCCAGTGTGCGCGGCTGCGACCGGTCCACTTCGTCGGCCATCCGGACCCCGGCAGCCGCCCACCGGTCCACAATGGCGACGTGCCAGTCCACGTCGAACCAGTTCTTCACCGACTCGGCAATCACCCCGCCCACCCCCTCCGTCGAGGCGAGCTCCTCCAGCGAGGCCGCGCGGACGGCGTCGAGCGAGGCGAACCTGGCCGCCAACGACCGGGCCGCCGTGGGGCCGACGTGCCTGATGGACAGCGCCACCAGGACGCGCCACAGGGGCTGGGTCTTGACCGCCTCGAGGTTGGCGATGAGCTTCTCCCCCACCGTCGACAACACGCGGCCGTTGCGGCTGGGCGCGTCGCCGTCTGAGGGCTTGGCCAGCCGCGTGTAGAAATCCGTGGCGAGCAGGTCTTCGGCCGTCATGTCGAAGAGGCCGCCTTCGTCCGTCAGCAGGCCGGCGCTGAGCAGCGCGTTCGCGCCCTTCTCGCCGAGCGCCTCAATGTCGAACGCGCCACGCGACGCCAGGCTGAACAGTCGTTCCCGGAGCTGGCTGGGGCAGGTGCGGGAGTTCGGGCACCGGATGTCCTTGTCGCCCTCCTTCTCGGGCCGCAGTTCGGTGCCGCAGGACGGGCAGTGGGTGGGCATCACGAACGGCCGCTCCGAGCCGTCGCGCAGCGCCACGACGGGGGCGACGATCTCCGGGATGACGTCGCCGGCCTTCCGGAGGACGACGGTGTCGCCGATGAGTACGCCCTTGCGCTCTACCTCGAACGGGTTGTGGAGCGTGGCCATCTCCACCGTCGAGCCACTGACGAAGACGGGCTCCATGATCCCGTACGGGGTGACGCGGCCGGTGCGGCCCACGTTGACCCGGATGTCGAGCAGCTTGGTGTTGACCTCCTCCGGCGGGTACTTGTACGCGATGGCCCAGCGAGGCGCCCTCGACGTGGCCCCCAACCGGTCCTGCTCCGAGAGCTTGTCCACCTTCACCACGACACCGTCGATCTCGTGGGTCAGGCCGTGGCGGTGTTCGCCGTAGTGGGCGACATACTCCGCCACCTCCGCCCGCGACTCCAGCACCTTGTAGGCCGGGGACACCGGCAGGCCCCACTCCTTCAACTGCTCGTAGGCGTCTGACTGCGACTCGAAGGCGGCCCCCTCCACGACGCCGATGCCGTGCACGATCATCTGCAGCGGGCGCGACGCGCTCACCGCGGGATTCTTCTGGCGCAGCGAACCCGCCGCCGCGTTGCGCGGGTTGGCGAAGGGCGCCTTGCCGTCCTCGACCAGCGACTCGTTGAGCCGCTCAAAGCCCGCGACGGGGAAGAAGACCTCGCCGCGCACCTCCAACACGGCCGGCGCCGCGCCCTTCAGCCGCCGCGGGATGCCCCTGATGGTTTCCACGTTGGGCGTGACGTCCTCGCCCACGCGCCCGTCGCCGCGCGTGGCCGCGACGCTGAGCCGGCCGTGAAGGTAGAGCAGGTTCACGGCGAGCCCGTCGATCTTCAGCTCGCACAGGTAGCGGTCTGCCGGGGTGCGGTTGAGCCAGGCGGTGAGTTCCTCGTCCGAGAACACGTTGTCGAGGCTGAGCAGGCGACGGCGGTGCTCCACTGGCTTGAAGTCCGTGATGCGCGCGGTGCCCACGCGTTGGGTGACGGAATCAGGCGTGACCAGCGACGGGTGGGCGTCCTCGAGCGCCTGGAGCTCACGCATCGTCTCGTCGTACTCCGCGTCCGACATGGTGGGCGAATCAGCCCCGTAGTAGGCCTCCTGGGCCTCGGTCAGGCGCGTGTTGAGGTCAGTCCACTGGCGGCGCAACTGCGGGGATTCCACCCCGGCCCGGCTCTCTTCACTCATACGTTTTATCGTTGCATACGCTGGTGACACCACCCAGATCTACGGTGGGGGGGAATCATTTGTTCCCACGAGCGCCCTAAATCCCACCGCCCAGGGCAGTTCAGTAGAACAATGCAGGAAACCCTGATGAGGGCGGACACCATCGACACAGGAGAATAGACACCCCATGGCTACGGCGAACATCACGCGCGACGAGGCCGTCGCACGGTCCCAGATCATGACCACCGAGGCCTACCGTGTTCTCGTCGACCTCACCGGTCGTGAGGTCGAACAGCCCGCCCGGCAGTTCGTCTCGACCACGCACCTCACCTTCTCCTCGGAGGGCGGCTCGACCTACCTCGACCTCATCGCCGACGACGTGCGTGAGGCCACCCTCGACGGTGAGGCGTTCGACACCTCAGCCTTCGACGGCTACCGCCTCCCCCTCCCCGAACTCATGGAGGGCCAGCACGAGGTGCAGGTCGTGGCCACGTGCCGCTACTCCAACACGGGTGAGGGCCTACACCGTTTCGTGGACCCGGCCGACGACAAGGTGTACCTCTACACCCAGTTCGAGACGGCCGACGCGCGCCGCATGTTCGCCAACGCCGAGCAGCCGGACCAGAAGGCCACCTTCCAGCTGACCGTGCTGGCCCCGAGCGAATGGGTGGTGTTCACCAACTCCGCCCGCGTGGAGCCGCACGACATCGGCGACGGTTTCGGCCGCTTCGAGCACGAGCCCACGCCGCCGGTCTCCACCTATATCACCGCACTTGTCTGCGGCGAGTTCCACATGGTGGAGGGCACCATCACCACTGACGGCAAGGAGATCCCGGCGTCGGTGGCATGCCGCCGGTCGCTGGCCCAGTACCTGGACGCGGACCGCATCCTCACCACCACGCAGCGCGGTTTCGAGGTCTTCGAGGACTCCTTCGGCGTGCCCTACCCCTTCTCCACCTACGACCAGATCTTCGTGCCGGAGTTCAACGCCGGGGCCATGGAGAACGCCGGCTGCGTCACCTTCCGCGACGAGTACCTGTTCCGCTCGCGGGTGACGTCGCGTGAACTGGACGCCCGCGACAACACGATCCTCCACGAGCTGGCCCACATGTGGTTCGGCGACCTCGTCACCATGCGCTGGTGGAACGACCTGTGGCTCAACGAGTCATTCGCCGAATGGGCCTCCCACTACGCCAACGACGAGATCTCCAAGCGCTACGACACCGGTACCAATTCCTGGGCGTCGTTCAGCAACGAGCGCAAGGCCTGGGCCTACCTGCAGGACCAGCTCTCCACCACCCACCCCATCGCCGCCGACATGAGCGACCTCGAGAAGGTCGAGCAGAACTTCGATGGCATCACCTACGCCAAGGGCGCCTCCGTCCTGAAGCTGCTGGTCTCCATCGTCGGCCGCGAAGCGTTCCTCGCCGGCGTGCACGAGTACTTCCAGAAGCACGCGTGGGGCAACACGGAGCTCTCCGACCTCCTGGTCGAACTGGAGTCGGCCTCGGGCCGCGACCTGTCGTGGTTCTCCACGCAGTGGCTGGAGACCGCCGGCGTCAACACGCTGGCCGCCAGCTTCGACCTCGATGAGGGTGGTCACTTCACCCGCTTCGACGTCGTGCAGACCGCACCCGCGGACTGGCCGACGCTGCGCACGCACCGCCTGGGCATCGGCATCTACAGCCTCGGCGAGGACGGCCGCCTCACCCGCAGCCACTACGTCGAGACCGATGTCGACGGCGAGCGCACCGCCATCGAGGACCTGGTGGGGGTGCACCGCGGCGACGTGGTGCTCCTCAACGACGGCGACCTCACCTACGCCAAGGTCCGCTTCGACGACGACTCGGCCGCCGCGCTCGTGGAGCACATCGGCGCGCTGACCGATCCCCTGGCCCGCGCCGTCGCGCTCACCGCCTTCTGGGAGATGACGCGCGACGCGGAGTTCCCCGCGCAGCAGTACAAGCGCCTGGTGCAGGCCGCGCTCCCCTCGGAGAACGACATGGCAGGTGCCTCGACGCTGCTGGCCCAGGCCAGCAACGCCGCACTCGCCTTCACGGCTCCGGAACTGCGCGACGACCTCAACACCCGCTGGGTGGCGGGCCTCGCGCAACTCCTCAAGGAGACCGAGCCGGGCTCGGACAAGCAGGTGCTGATCGCCAAGGCGCTCATCGGGAATGTGCGCTCCGCAGAGGGCATCGAACTCATCCGCGGGTGGCTCCACGGCGAAGAGGTGCCCGAGGGTCTGGTCATCGACACCGGCATGCGCTGGGCGATCACGGCGGCCCTGGCCAAGCTGGGTGCCATCGGCCACGACGAGATCTCCGCCGAGCTGGACCGCGACAACACCTCCGCCGGCGCCGAACAGGCAGCCGGCGCGGGGGCAGCGCTCCCGGACGTGGACTCCAAGTCGCAGGCGTGGGCGCTGGCCACGGACGACCCGGACGTGCCGAATGAGACCCACCGGTCCATCTGCATGGGGTTCTGGCGGTACGGCCAGGACGAGGTGCTGGAGCCCTACCCGGCCGCCTACCTGGACCTGCTCGGCCGCATCTCGCGCCGTGAGGGCACGTGGGCCGACCGGGGCTACGCCACCGTCGGTACCGCGCTGCGCTGGCTGTTCCCCACGCCGCTGGTGACGGAGTCGCTGGTGGCCACGATCCAGGCCTGGCTCGACGACAACGAGCCCAGCGAACAGGTCCGCCGTTCCGTCACTGAACGACTCGACGAGGCGCGCCGCTCACTGAAGGCCCAGGAGCGCAGCCGCCACGAAGCGTCCTGAGCGACGACAAAAGGGCCGCCGGGCAACAATGCCCGGCGGCCCTTGGTCGTCCAGGTGCGGCTAGTTCGGACGGGTGTTCTCCAGTTCGGTGCTGCTGGCCTTCAGCTCGCGCTCGCGGCGTTCGCGCGCCAACTTGGGGCCGAAGTACAGCAGAGCCACGATGACGCCGAAGCCCAGCGGGCCAAGCACCATCAGGAACATCAGGAGCATGTCAGAGACGGGCTCCGGCTGGGGCCAGCCCGGAAGGACCTCGAGTGGGAGCAGGTTCATGGCAGGCACTCTATACGGAACTGGCGTGGGAGAGGAGTCAGTCCGTACGGTAGATTGAGCCGACCACGGGAGGAACCATGGAGCCACGCGCCGTAGTAGATGGCGACGAGATGCAGTGGGCGTTGAACCGCATGACGCACGAGATCCTCGAGAAGAACCACGGCAGTGACGACGTGATCCTGTTGGGCATCATCACCCGCGGCGCCCCTCTGGCGGAGCGGATCGCCGCGATCGCCGAGGCGCAAGGGCACTCGATCCCCGTCGGGCAACTGGACATCACGATGTACCGCGACGACCTGCGCCGCAACCCCACCCGCATGCCCAGCCCCACCGTCCTGCCGGAGGAGATCGACGACAAGGTCGTGGTGCTGGTGGACGACGTGCTGTTCTCCGGACGCACCATCCAGGCCGCGCTGCTTGCGCTGGCAGACCTGGGCCGGCCACGCTCCATCCAACTGGTGGCGCTCATCGACCGCGGTGGACGCGACCTGCCCATCCAAGCGGACATCGTCGGCAAACTCATCCCGACCGCCCGCGACGAACGGGTCCGTGTGAACCTCACCGAGACCGACGGTCAAGACCTCATCACCATCGAACGGAGCGGCCGGTGAAGCATCTCCTCGGCATCGCCGATCTCAGCGAAGAAGAGATCTGGACCATCCTCGACACGGCCGAGGAGATGCACGACATCCAGTCGCGCCCCATCAAGAAACTGCCCGCCCTGCGCGGCCGCACCATCGTCAACCTGTTCTTCGAGGACTCGACGCGCACCCGCTCGTCCTTCGAGTTGGCGGCCAAATGGCTGTCGGCAGATTCCATCAACGTCGCGGCCAAGGGGTCGTCGGTGTCGAAGGGCGAGTCCATGAAGGACACGCTGCAGACCCTCGACGCCATGAGTGTCGACGCCATCGTGATGCGGCACGCCGGCTCCGGCTCGGTGGCGCAGGCGGCGGGCTGGGTCCGCGCGTCGATGATCAACGCCGGCGACGGCATGCACGAACACCCCACCCAGGCGCTCCTTGACGCCCACGCCATCCGTCGGCAGCTGCACGCCAACAACCTGGGCGACCTGAAGGGCAAGCGCATCGCCATCACCGGCGACCTCCTGCACTCCCGCGTGGTGCGCTCCAACGTGCTCCTGTGGGGAAAGGTGGGCGCCAGCGTGGTCCTGGTGGCTCCCCCGACGCTCATGCCGCCCGGCGTGGAGACGTGGGGCGTCGAGACCACCGCGACCTTCGACGAGGTGCTGCCGGAGGTCGACGTGGCCATGATGCTGCGCGTCCAGCGCGAGCGCATGCAGGGCGGGTTCTTCCCCTCAGAGCGCGAATACATCGACGCCTACGGCCTCACCCCCCGACGCCTCAGGATGCTGAAGGACGGCGCCTGCATCGCACACCCCGGCCCGATGAACAGGGGCCTCGAAATCTCGTCAGCGGCCGCCGACGCCGCGCGCTCGATCATCCTCGACCAGGTCTCGGCCGGTGTCGCGGTGCGGATGAGCGTGCTCTACCACCTGCTTGCCGGAGAGGAAAAGTAGTAGATGACCGCCACCACGCTCCACGGGGTGCAACTGCCGGACGGCACCCGCACCGACCTCCACCTTGCCAACGGCGTGATCGCCGAATCAGCACCGGCCGACGCGCGGATCGTCGACTGCCACGGGCTCATCGCGCTGCCCGGCCTCGTCGATCCCCACACCCACCTGCGTGAGCCGGGGCGTGAAGACGCCGAAACGGTGCTGAGCGGCACTGAGGCCGCCGCGCGCGGCGGGTTCACGGCAGTGTGCGCCATGGCGAATACCCAGCCCGTCACCGACACAGCAGAGAAGGCCGAGCACGTGCTCGACCTGGGCCTCAACGCCGGCCTGGCGGACGTCGTCGTGATCGGCGCCATCTCCAAGGGCCTCAAGGGCGAGGAACTCGCCGAACTGGGCCTGATGAACCGCTCCCGCGCCCGCGTGACGATGTTCTCCGACGACGGCATGTGCCTCATGAACCCCCAGCTCATGCGCCGCGCGCTGGAGTGGGTGCGCCCCTTCAACGGCGTGGTCGCCCAGCACTCGCAGGATTCGTTCCTGGCCGGCCCCGGCGCCTGCTGCCACGAGGGCGAGCTGTCCGGGCGCCTCGGCCTGGGCGGCTGGCCGCCCGTGGCGGAGTCGACGATCATCGCCCGCGACGCCATGCTGGCTGAGGCCACCGGTTCCCGGCTGCACGTGTGCCACATCACCACCGCCGAGGGCGTCCAAGTGGTTCGGTGGGCCAAGCAGCGCGGCGTGCAGATCACGGCTGAGGTCACGCCCCACCACCTGCTGCTGGGCACCGAGGAACTCACCGGCTACGACACCGTCTACAAGGTGAACCCGCCGCTGCGCACCCCCGAGCACATCGAAGCCCTGCGCGCCGCGCTGGAGGACGGCACCATCGACGTGGTGGGCACGGACCATGCGCCCCACGCGCCGCAGGACAAGGACCACGCCTTCGTCGACGCCAGGCCCGGCATGCTGGGCCTGGAGCAGGCGCTGTCCGTCGTCATCGAGACCATGGTCAAGCCGGGGCGTCTCACCTGGGCCCAGGTGGCCGAGCGGATGAGCCACGCTCCCGCCCGGCTGGCGTCCTTGGCGGATCAGGGGCGCCCGCTCCGGGTCGGCGAGCCCGCCAACATCGTGCTGGTCAACCCTGATCGGACCGCGACGGTCGACAGGGCCCAGTCGAGGTCACTGAGCCGCAACAACCCGTACCACGGACGCACCCTGCCGGACCCCGTGGAGGCCACCTTCCTGAGGGGTCGCCAGACCTTCGCGCGCACCGATTCCTGAGGGGTCCCCGCGCTGGGGGGCCCTGATCCGGCCGGGGCGTTCTCAAACGCTCGTTGAGAACGCGTGATCGTCAGAATTCTTTGCACCTGAACGCTCCGCCTTGCGACACTCACCGGACCTGCACTGTCGCACGGAAGGCCCCCCAGCGTGAATAACCGCTTGTCAAGAAGAGTTCTTGCCATCCTCGCCGTGATCGCCCTCGCGATCACCGGCTTTGTAGCACCCGGCACGGCGAAGGCCGTCGACCCGCCTGCCCACCAGGGCAACAAGATCACGTTCCCCGGCAACGATGGCCAGGAACATGCCGTCTCCTGGGACGGCCATTCGTTCAAGATCGACGGAGAGCGCCTCGTCATCTGGTCCGGCGAACTCCACCATTGGCGGGTACCGCACGAGGACGGATGGCGTGACGTCTTCCAGAAGCTGCGCGCTGCGGGCTTCAACGCAGTGTCTCTCTATTTCTTCTGGGGATTCCACCAGAACGAGGAGGGTGGCCCCTTTGATTTCTCCGGTCCCCGTGATCTCGACAAGCTGCTGACTCTCGCCGCTGAGGAGGGCCTCTACGTCATCGCGCGACCTGGCCCGTACGTCAACGCCGAGGTGTCCATGGGCGGCCTCCCCGCGTACATGGTCAACAAGACTGCCGGCTCCCTGCGCTCCACCGATGCTTCGGTGCTGGAGCCCTCCAAGGAATGGCTCTCCGCTTTCAACGAGATCGCTCGGGAGCACCAGATTACCGACGGTGGCGGTTCCATCATCATGTACCAGGTTGAGAACGAGCTCATCACTGAAGACACCAACCGTCGCGCCTTCCTGAAGACGCTGGCGGAGCACATCGCTGCAGACGGCATCGATGTGCCCCTCTTTCACAATGACTGGGGCATGGGCGGCCGCTTCTCGGACGTGGAGAACCTCGGCCTCGACTATTACGCCTACGACCAGTACCCGCTGGGCTTCTCCTGCGACGCTGGCCGCAACGCGATCAACGATCAGGAACAGGGCTTCCGCAACATTTCCCAGGACACGCCGCACTTCATCACGGAAGCTCAGGGCGGAGCATTCTCCCCCTGGGGCGCACCCTGGACCGAGAACGACAAGTGCAAGGAGTTCGCAGACCCGTCGTTCACCCGTCAGTGGGGTGCGAACAACATCGGTCAGGGCATCACTGCCTTCAACTACTACATGATCATCGGCGGTACGAACTGGGGTTACACCGGAGCTCCCGGCTCCGGCTTCACCAGCTACGACTACGGTGCTGCCCTCAACGAGGACCGCACCATCACTCCGAAGCTCGCTGTGCAGAAGGAATTGGGCTACTACCAGCGCGGCTTCCCTCAGCTCACCTCGATGGCGCCAGCACCGCGCATCACCGCTACTGAGCGCACTGGCGGCAACGTCAACATCTACCAGCGCGTCGCCACCGATCAGGAACACAAGGCGCTCTCCGTCAGCGGCAACGGCCCGCGCTACATCGCTGCGCGCCTGAGCAATTCGAATGACACCACCGAGACCTCGTTCACGTTCCCGCTGAGCCTCGGCGAGCCCACTGGTCCGGTAGCGGACGCCTACACCAACGACGACCGTTCGGCCACTATCACGTACTCCAGTGGCTGGACCCAGGTTGCCGACACCTCGGCGTACAAGAGCACCCTGAGCCGCTCTTCGACGGCGGGGTCAACCGCAGCGTTCACGTTCACCGGAACCGGACTTGAGGTCATCGTGCCCACTGGTCCTGATTACGGCAAGGCAACGCTGACCGTCGACGGTGGCACCCCCGTTCAGATGGACGCCTCCTACAACACCAATCAGAACGCCCCTGTGCAGCAGGTTCGTGGCCGCGTCGAGGGTCTGACGCAGGGCACCCACACCGCCACGATCACCGTGACCGGTCAGGCTGGCGCCAACGCCACCGGAACTGCCTTCGCCATCGACGCGCTCAACGTGCTCGGCGCCAGCACCGGCTCCACGAGCACCGTGTACAACAACTCGGACACGGACTTCTTCACCTTCACCCCCGCCCCAGTGGTCTTCACTCCTACGTCCGGCGCGGAAGCCGCGAACTGGACTCAGGCGTCGGGTCACCGCTGGACGTCCGGGAACATCAGCGGCGACGAGACCTACACCCGCACCGCCGGGGACTCGGTGGAGTTCACCTTCACCGGCACGGGCTTCGACGTCATCGCCGCCCACTCCAGCAACCACGGCCCGGCCGATGTCTACATCGACGACGTCCTTGTGGGCCAGACCGAGGAGGACGTGACCCCGAACGCTGTTCCCCAGCAGGTCATCTTCTCCAAGAAGGACCTGCCCGATGGCGAACACACTGTGCGTCTCGTGCACAAGGGTGTGTTCTTCCCAGGAGCTCAGGACCCACGCGGTGTCTACTTCTCGGTCGACGCCGTGCGCGTTCACACCGGTGACGCCACCGTCGATCCGGAGGTTCCGTCGGGCGAGATCGTCTGGCCGCGAGTGCCCCAGAAGGCTGACACCAAGCTGGCCCTGCACGGCCGTGACGCACTGATGATCACCGCAGACGTGAAGCTCGGCGGGGTCCACGACCTGTACTACACCACCTCCCAGCTGTTCGACGAGCCGTTGATCACTGACGCAGGAATGATCCAGACGCTGGTGGGCCACCGTGCCGACGCCGGCGAGACCGTGCTGCGCGTGCCGGCGGGTTACTCCGTCAACGCGCCCGCGGGCGTAACGCAGGACTACGACGCTGCCACGCAGCAGTTGCGCCTCAACTACACCCACGGTGCCACCGCGCAGGACATCAAGGTCACTCGTGCTGACGGGAAGATCCTGATCCTGCGGGTCCTCGATCGCCAGACCGCTGCCACCACCTGGCACATTGAAGGCATCCGTGGCGACGGTAACGACACCGTCGCAGTGCACGGGGCGTATCTGGTGCGCACCGTCGAGTTTGAGGGCACCACCGCCCACCTGACCGGTTCCATGGCTCAGAGCGGCACCCTCAACGTGACCCTGCCAGCAGGTATCACCTCCTACACCTGGAACGGCCAGACACTGACCGGCAATAACGCCCCGTCTCCCGCAGCCGTTGCGACGCCAGCCCTCAACTGGGTGAAGAAGGCCGAGCCCCTGCCCGTCGCAGTCGACTACGACGACTCCGACTGGACCGTCGCCAACGCCCGTACCCCGCTCAACTCACAGCAGGGCCCCGGCACCAATGGTGTGGTGCTCGACTCGAACCGCTACGGCTTCCACAACGGTTCCGTCTGGTACCGCGCCGAGTACACGGCAGCCGACACCGCACCGACGAGCCTGTCGTTCCGCGGTAACGCCGGCACGTACGGCGCGCAGCGCAAGGCGCCGGGCTTCTTCCAGGTCTGGGTCAACGGCCAGTACGCCGGTGCCCGCACCCTCAACGGCTCCACCCAGAGCGTCCCGGTGCCTGCCGGGTCCATCGTCGGCGGCCAGGAAGTCGTCGTCACGGTGCTGGCCAACAACCTGGGTCTGAACCTCGACTGGTCGGATGACGGCCTGTCGCGACAGAACCGTGGTCTCTTCGAAGCCAACCTCGGTTCGAAGGCCGGCACCGAGACCTGGAAGTTGCAGGGCTCCGCAGATGCGTTCGGCCAGTCCGACGCCATGCGTGGCATGTACAACACCGGCGGCAAGATCGGCGAGCTCGAGGGTTGGCACCTACCGGGCGTCGACACCACTGGCTGGACCCCCGCGTCCACGATGGAGGCCACCGAGGCCGGCACCACCTGGTACCGGACCAAGGCCGACCTCAACGTGGCCGAGGGCCAGGACACCGCTTGGCGCCTGGTCATCGACGCCGACAACTTCGGCGGCACCACCGCCACGCGCACCAACGGCAGCCAGGTCGACCTGTACGTCAACGGCTGGAACGCCGGCGTGTTCATCGGCGACGTCGGCCCGCAGTCCGAGTTCACCATCCCGGCGGGATGGCTGAACCCGCGCGGCGAGAACGAGATCGCCGTGTCCGTGGTCGCGAAGTCTGCGGGCCAGGGCCCCAACACCATCCGTCTGGTCCCGGTGCACTCCACCACCGGCGCCCCGGCGGACTGGCAGCCCTATCCCGCCGCCAACCAGGCGCAGTACCTGAGCGGCATCCTCACCGCGCCGTCGATGACGGTCACCTCGGCCCCGGCCGAACTGACCTGGGGCGCCAGCAGCACCGTCAGCTTCGCCATGACCAACGTGCCTGCGGGCAGCACGTTCACCGTCGACGCCCCTGCGGGCTGGACGGTGACGCCTGCGACGCAGACCACCACCGGTGACACCGCGTCGGTGACGGTGAAGGCCCCGCTGGACGGTACTTCGGGCACCATCCGAGCGGTGGCCAGGCTTGAGGACGGTCGCACCGCCAGCGTCTCCACCGCGATCCGCTTGATCGACCCGTCGGTCCTGGACATCGCCGGCATCGTGGCGTGGAACTCCGCCGAACCGAACGAAGGCGGCGGCAGCGGCTACGTCACGGCGTTGGCGGACGGCAACCCGAACACGTACTGGCACACCCGCTGGAGCGGCGGCACCACGCCCTTCCCGCACTACGTGGTGCTCGACCTGGGCGAGGTCAAGGACATCGCCTCGTTGACCTACCTTCCGCGCCAGAGCAGCGCCAACGGCCTCATCGGTGACTACGAGGTCTACGTGGCCGCCGCGGGCGACTTCGACATCCGCACCGCAGAGCAGCTCAAGCAGCTGGCGTACCCCGAGCCGGCCGGTGTCCAGTACACCAAGGTGGCCGAGGGCACGTTCAGCGACGGTCTGGGTCTGAAGACGGTCGAGATCCCCGACGGCCCCGTGGAGGCGCGCTACGTCAAGTTCGTCTCGGTCCGGCCCCAAACCGCGGGGCACGCCTGGACCACTGTGGCGGAACTGACGGTCTCCGGTGACGCCCCGGTGGCGGTGGCCCCCACCGTCACCGCCATCCCGGCGCAGGCGGGCACCGTCGGCACGACGGTGTCGGTCCAGCCGACGGTCACCGGCACCGCCCCATTCACCTGGGCCGCGTCCGGCCTGCCGTCGGGCGTCACGATCAGCCCGGCGACGGGTCTCATCTCCGGCAGCCCCACCGTCGACGGCACGTTCCCCGTCACGGTGACGGTCACGGACGCGACAGGCCTCAGCGGCACCGCCAGCTTCACGCTGACGGTGGCGAAGGCGGCCACTGCCTCGCCGAGCCCGTCGGTGTCGCCGAGCCCCTCGGCGTCGCCGTCGCCTAGCCCATCGAAGTCGCCTTCGGTGAAGCCCTCGGTGAAGCCCTCGGTGTCGCCTTCGGCCAAGCCGACGGCGACCCCGACCAAGCCCTCCGACACGTTCGTCCGGACCGCGCCCTACACCGAGCCCGGCACGCACGACTTCAACGGCCGTCAGTGGATGACCACCTGCGAGCCGTACTCGCAGACGGAACGCTGCCGCACCGAGATCTGGGCCACCGTGGTCAAGGTCGAGGACGGCACGTTCGTCCGCGAGTCGGGGTGGGCCTTCAACAACCTGACGTACCTGCCGTACATGACCCGTCAGGCGTGGAAGGGCAACCCGCTGGGCGACCTGGCCTCCACCACCAACGGCGGGTTCACCTCGGGTGGGCGTCAGTGGAAGACCGAGTGCGACACCGCCGCCACGGGCAGGGGTGCCTGCCGCTCCTACACCTGGACGACGGTGTACGCCGCCACTGCGAAGGCTGCGGGTGGGTATTCCTTCTCGCAGAGCAACGAGTGGGTGTTCAACAACATCGTGATGTTCGGAGAACCCGAGAAGCGTTGATCCGTTCCTTGGGCCGGGCGCGCAGTGCCCGGTCGAAGGGGCGGTGAGGTGACTCTCCGCTGAAGTGGACCCCCGGGCTTTCAGGCAACCTGCTTGGAAGCCCGGGGGTTCTTCGCGTGTGCGCTGCTGCTCTCGGCTTCTGGTTCACCCCGTGGGCGAAGGCAGCCAACGCGCGAGCTGGGTGGGCCCACCGTCGTCCGGCGATGGAGCTGCGATTCCTGCTGGGTCGGCGCTGCCGACGGCGCCACACTCAGCAGTGAAACGGGGCTGGCTGTTCAATGCTGGAGTTGATGCCCAGGACGGCATCAAACCCAGCACCCACCCGCCATGCACAACGACGCGGGGCCGGGCGCAATGCCCGACCCCGCGTCGAATGATCCGGTGGTGGATCAGCCCTTCACGGAACCAGCTGCCAAGCCGGCCTTCCAGAAGCGCTGGAGGAACAGGAACAGGGCGATCAGCGGGATGACGCCCAGGAGTGACCCGAGCATGACGGCACCCCGGTTGGGGTCGAAGTAGCTCATCATCCCGTAGAGACCCAGTGTGACGGGTTTCAGCTCCGCGGAACTGATCATCATCAACGGCAGGAGGAAGTTGTTCCAGGTGGCGACGAAGATGAACAGGAAGACCGTCACCATTGCGGGTGAGAGGAGACGCAACACCATCGTGAAGAAGATGCGGGCCTCGCCGGCGCCGTCGATGCGGGCGGCTTCGAGCAACTCCGTGGGCACCGACGTGGCGGCGTACACGTTGCCGAGGAAGACGCCGAAGGGGGACACCATGCACGGGATGAGAATCGACCAGATGGTGTTGGTGATTCCCATCTGCGTGAACAACAGGTACATCGGAACCGTGAGCAGCGCCACCGGCATCAGCAGGCCGGTCATGACGGCGCCCAGCATGATGCCTCGACCCGGGAACCTGAACTTGGCCAGCGCATAGCCACAGGCCACCGAGATGAGCGTCCCGACTGCTGCGGACACCGTGGAGTAGAACACCGAGTTCGCTACCCAGCGGGGGAACAGGTCCTGCGTCCACGACATCAGGGCGCTCCAGTTGGCCCCCCAGCTGACGTCGTTGCCGAACCAGAAGCCGAAGGTGCCCAAAAGGTCACCCTTGGTCTTGGACGACGCGAAGATCACCCAGACAATGGGCAGGAGGAAATACAACCCGATGAGGGCGAGGACCACCGTCGTGAGGTTGCGGGCCGTCTTGCTCGGCGCGATGGCACGCGGGGGCAGACCGTCGATCGACGGGCGGTACACCAACCCGTCCGGAGTGGTTTTCGTCTTGGGGTTCTTGACCCTGGTGAACATCACTTCTGAAGCCTCCGCTGCGCGAGGAAGTAGACGATGGCGAGTGAGCCGGCGATCAGGGCCATCAGGATGGAGATGGCGGATGCCATTCCAGCGCCGCTCGGGGTGATCTGACCCATCATCGTGTTGTAGGCCATCATCATCGGCGTGTAGCTGTTGGGCATCCAGGTGGCCAACGTCTGCACGACTGCGGGCTCGTTGAACAACTGCACCGTGCCGATGATCGACAGCAGCACTGCCAGCAGCGCTGCGCTGCCCACCATGGGGATCTTGATCTGCGTGGTGATCTTCCAACCCGAGGCGCCATCGATGCGGGCAGCTTCGTACAGGTCTCCGGGGATCGCCTGCAGGGCAGCCAGGAAGATGAGCATGTTGTAGCCCGTGTAGGTCCACGTGGTCATGTTGGCCATGGACCACAGCACCACAGGGGGCGACAGGAAGAAGGGGGATCCCTGGACGCTGCCGAAGGCATCCGCGAAGGGCGACACCTCGGGGATGTAGAGGTATCCCCACACGATGGCGGCGATCAAGCCCGGGATGGCGTAGGGCAGGAAGTAGGACAGGCGCCAGAAGCCGGGGCGGCGAACCAGGTACGAGTCGAGGAGCAGCGCCAGGAGGAGCGCGACTCCGATCATGACGGGAATCTGCACCAGGCCGAACAGCATGACGCGTCCGACACCTTCCCAGAATGCAGGGTTCGACGCCGCGACCCGGAAGTTCTCCAGACCGACGAACTGCTCCGTCATCGTGCCACCACCGTAAAGTCCCCCGCTCGCCTTCATGGTGAACAGGGCCGAGCGGGCGGACGAGACGATGGGAGCGATGAAGACGAGGCAGAACGCCAGGAAGAACGGCAGTGCGAACGCCCAACCGCTGATCGCCTGATGCCTAGCCTGTCGGCTCCACCTTCTGCGTTTCGGCTCAGCTGTAGTGCTGGGCGAGGACATATTCTCTCCTATACATCTTGTGCGGACGGAAACCGGGCCTGGGTGCGGAGGCTCCGCTCCCAGGCCCGGGTCCACTGGATCATCGACGATCAGCTGGCAACCGAAAGACCAGCATCCTGCAGGGCAGCGATGGATGCGGCCTGCGCAGCCACGAACACATCAGCGACCTTGCCGGAACCGTTGGCGGCGGCAGCAGCTGCCTCAGCCATCTTCGGACCCACGGCGGAGAAGCCCGGGATGTAGCCGAACTCGGTGCTCATGCGCTCGTTGGCCTTCACCAGTTCAGCCATGACGTCCTGGCCACCGAACTGGCGGCTCATCTTCTCGGGCGTCGCGGCCACGGCGGTGGCGGCGGGAACGAGGCCCTGCTGCGCGAGGTCATCGACCTGGGTGTTGAACCAGGCGTTGAACTCCATGGCCTCAGCCGGGTTGGCGCAGCCCTTCATGACCGCCACGCCAGAGCCGCCGTTCGGGCCGGTCAGCTCGGAACCGTTGATGGCGGGCATCTGAGCGACGCGCCACTGGCCCTCGAAGGCAGTCCCGTCCAGGGCATCGAGTGCGAAACCCGTCTCCCAGGCGGCGGCGATGTTGCCGATGAGGCTGCCGTCGACCAGGGCTGCGCCGTAGGCGTCGCCCCACCGGTCGTGCGTGAGGACGGCCTTGTTGTCCAGCAGTTCCTGCCACATGGCAGCGACGGCCTGGGATTCCGCGGTGTCGGTCTTCACGACCCACTGATCGTTCTCAGCCCCGTACCAGACGGCGCCGGCGCCGGCGGCCTGGCCGGACAGCCAGTACTGCGCCTCGTCAGGGGTGAAGTCAGCGATGTACTTGCCCTTAGCCGCGGCGGCCTTGGCGGCCTCGACGAACGACGCGGAGTCGGTCGGGACCTCGATGCCGAGCTTCTCGAACTCAGCCTCGTTGTACAGGTAGACGAGCGGGCCCGAATCCTGCGGCAGGCCGACCATGGTGCCTCCGACCGACATCTGGCCGAACGCGCCGCCGAAGTCACCCTCGTACTTCTTGGCCTCTTCAGTGACGTCCTCGACCAGGCCCTTGACGAACATCTCGGGAACTTCGGCGTAACCGAGTTGCGCGAGGCAGGGAGCGTTGTTCGCGTTGACGTCCGTCTCGAGCTTGGTGATCATCTCTTGGGCCTTGCCATCGAACTTGGTGGCGGTGACCTGGATGTCTGGGTTCTCGTCGTTCCAACGCTGAACGATCTCGCTGACCGGGGTCATGCCCTCGCCGTCGGGGAGACGGTGGAGGTACTGGATCTCCACGGGCTCGCCGGCGGGCTCTTCAGCGGGCGTGCTCTCCTCGGCCGGGGTGGTCTCCTGTGCAGGGGTGCTGGCAGCGGGGGTTTCCTCAGCGGCGGGTTCGGTGGTGCCGGTGCCACAGGCACTCAGGCCCAGGGCTGCGACGGCCAGCACTGCGCCGGCCTTCATGTAACGCTTGAAAGTCATTAATCCTCCGGATCTACTTCGAGCAGGAGCTATTCCTAGGGACAGACCGTACACTCGCTCATTCCGCGCCCCACCATTTGGACGCGTTAACGCTCATAGCGAACGACTGATTGAACGGTTAAGGTGAGCGATCCGTAATCATTCCGTGACCAAGCCTTCATCGGTGAGCGTGAGCGGCCGCAGAGTGACACGAAGACATCTTGACGTCAAGGAATATCTGGAGCGGTTTGGGCGCGGCGGCGCAGACGGGCTCCTCCTACTAGCCCCGCACCACTAGGCTCAAGGGGAACGAACGTGAGGAGAACTTCCATGAGCAATCTGGCAGCTGTCGGCGTCATCGGAATGGCGGTGATGGGCTCGAACCTGGCCCGGAACCTGGCACGCAACGGCCATCGCGTAGCTGTGTGGAACCGCAGCCCGGAACGCACCAACGAGCTGGTCGCCGAGCACGGCCACGAGGGCGACTTCGTCCCCGCCGTCGAGCTGGCAGATTTCGTCGCCTCGATCGAGCGCCCGCGCCGCATGATCCTGATGATCAAGGCCGGCGCCCCCACGAATTCCACCATCGACCTGTTGGTCCCGCTGCTCGACGAGGGCGACATCGTCGTCGACGGCGGCAACGCCCACTTCGAGGACACCCGCAGGCGTGAGCTCAAGCTGCGCGAACTGGGCCTCCACTTCGTCGGCGCCGGCATCTCCGGTGGCGAGGTGGGCGCGCTCGAAGGCCCCTCGATCATGCCCGGCGGCTCTCCCGAGTCCTACGAAGCGCTCGGCCCCATCCTCGAATCCATCTCCGCCAAGGTCGACGGCGAACCCTGCTGCACCTACATCGGGCCGGATGGCGCGGGCCACTTCGTGAAGATGGTGCACAACGGCATCGAGTACGCCGACATGCAGTTCATCGGCGAGGCGTACGAACTCCTGAAGGCCGTGGGGTTCTCGCACGACGAGATGGCCGACGTGTTCGCCACCTGGAACACCGGCGACCTGGACTCCTACCTCATCGAGATCACCGCAGAGGTTCTGCGCAAGAAGGATCCCCGCACCGGCCGCCCCCTCGTCGAGGTGATCGTCGACGCCGCCGGCATGAAGGGCACCGGCACCTGGACGGTGCAGTCGGCCCTCAACCTGGGCACCCCGGTCAACACCATTGCCGAGTCCGTCTTCGCCCGCGCGATCTCGTCGGCCCCTGAACTGCGCCAAGCGGCGCAGGCCGCGTTGCAGGGTCCCGACGCGAAGATCCAGGTGGCGGACCGCGAGGCGTTCGTCGAGCAGATCCGCCAGGCGCTGTGGGCCTCCAAGGTGGTCGCCTACGCGCAGGGTCTCGACGAGATCCGCATGGCCGGGGCCGAATACGGTTGGGACATCAACGTCGGCGAGGTGGCCAAGATCTGGCGCGCCGGCTGCATCATCCGCGCGAAGCTGCTCGAGCGCATCCGCTCGGAGTACGCGGACAGGAAGCTCGCCACGCTGCTCGAGGCGCCCTCCGTGGCTGAGGGCCTGGCCAGCACGCAGGACGCGTGGCGCGAGGTGGTGTCGGTGGCCGTCAAGGCCGGCGTCCCCGTTCCCGGCTTCGCGGCAGCCCTGGCGCACTATGACCAGGCGCGCGCACCCCGTCTCAACGCGGCTCTCACCCAGGGCCTGCGCGACTACTTCGGTGCCCACACCTACCGCCGCATCGATGCCGAGGGTGCCTTCCACATCAATTGGAGCACCGACGGCACCGAGGAGCCTGCGGACACCGCTGGCTGATGACCGCACCTGACCCGCTGGCGAACTTCTCCGCTCCCACGCGCGAGTGGTTCGCCAGCGTGTTTTCGGCCCCCACCGCTGTCCAGGCCGAGGCCTGGACAGCGATCGCGCGGGGCGAGCATGCGCTCGTCGTCGCGCCCACCGGCTCCGGCAAGACGCTGTCGGCCTTCCTCTCCGCCATCGACGGCCTGGCGACGCGGCCCGAGAGGCTCCCGACGGCCGGGACCAGCGTCGTGTACGTCTCGCCGCTCAAGGCGCTGGGCGTCGATATTGAACGCAACCTGCGCGCGCCACTCACCGGCACCCGATTGGCCGCTGAGCGCCTCGGCGTCCCGTGGAGCGAGGTGTCGGTGGGCGTGCGCTCCGGCGACACACCTCAGCGGGAGCGCGCCGCCCTCATCCGGAGGCCGCCCGACGTCCTGATCACCACGCCCGAGTCGCTGTACCTGATGCTGACGAGTTCGGCCCGGCGCACGCTGACCTCCGTCGAGACCGTGATCGTGGACGAGATCCACGCCGTGGCGGGCACGAAGCGTGGCTCGCACCTGGCCCTGTCCCTCGAGCGGCTGGACATGCTGGTGGGACGCGACGTCCAACGCGTGGCGTTGTCCGCGACCGTGCGCCCCATCGAGCAGGTCGCCTCGTTCCTCGGCGGCGACAGGGCCGTCACGGTGGTGGCCCCGCCCGCCCACAAGTCGTGGGACGTGACCGTGCGCACCGCGGTGGAGGACCTCACCGACATCCCGGATCCCGACGCAGGCGACGGCACTGCAGGCGGCCTGTTGGACCTGCTGCGCAGCGGCCCGGCCACGAACGGCTCGATCTGGCCGCATGTGGAGCGGGAACTCTACGACGCCGTCAAACAGGGCCGCTCCACCCTGATCTTCACCAACGGCCGCCGCTCGGCCGAGCGCATCACCGGCCGGCTCAACGAGATGTGGGCGGAGGAGCACGATCCCGACACGCTCCCACCCATCCCGGCACGCCCGCCCGCCCAGGTGATGGCACCCGTGGACACGGTCCGCGGCGCACCGCTGGTCATCGCGCGCGCCCACCACGGCTCGGTCAGCAAGGAGCAGCGCGCCGAGATCGAGGGCGCGCTGAAATCCGGCGAGCTCAAGTGCGTCGTGGCCACCAGCTCGCTCGAGCTCGGCATCGACATGGGGGCGGTGGACCGGGTCCTCCAGGTCGCCTCTCCCCCGTCGGTGGCCAGCGCCCTGCAGCGCATCGGGCGCGCGGGGCACGTCGTGGGAGCCACGTCCGTGGGCCAGGTCTTCCCGTTGCACAGGGGTGACCTCGCCTCGGCCGTCGTCACGACGGAGCGGATGCTGGCCGGGGACATCGAGGAACTCCACATTCCCCAGCACCCGCTGGATGTGCTGGCCCAGCAGACGGTCGCCGCAACGGCCGCAGAGGGCGACGAGGGGCTGGACGTCGACGGGTGGTTCACCGCCGTCACGCGCTCACGGCCCTACTCGGATCTGGACCGGTCGCTGCTCGATTCCGTGGTGGAACTGCTCACGGGCGCCTACCCTTCAGCCGACTTCGGCAACCTGCGCGCCAGGCTGGCGATGGGCGAGGACAACCGGCTCTACCCCAGGCCGGGCGCACTGCGGGTGGCCGCCACCTCGGGCGGCACCATCCCGGACCGGGGGATGTTCGGCGTGTTCCTCGCCGGCGAGGAGGCGGGTGCCCGGCGGGTGGGTGAACTCGACGAGGAGATGGTCCACGAATCACGGGTGGGCGACGTCTTCACGCTGGGCGCGTCGTCATGGCGCGTGGAGGAGATCACGCGCGACCGGGTGCTCGTCACGCCGGCCCCGGGGAACACCGGCCGGTTGCCGTTCTGGCGCGGCGAGGACGAGGGGCGGCCAGCGGAGTTGGGCAGGAACATCGGCCGCCTCCAGCGGGAGGCCTCGCGCAATCCGGAGCGGCTGGACCGCCCCTTCCTGGACAGGAACACCCGCCGCAACCTGGAGCGCTACCTGGCTGAGCAGCGCACGGCGACGGGGTCGGTGCCGGACGAGCACACCGTCGTGCTGGAGCGGTTCCGCGACGAGCTGGGCGACTGGCGCGTGGTGGTCCATTCGCCGCTCGGCCGACGGGTGCTGGGGGCATGGTCGCTCATCATCGCGGACGCGCTGTCGCGGGAGGTCAGCATCGACGTCGCGCCCGTGGCCGGCGACGACGGCATCGTGCTGCGCCTCCCGGATTCGGATCTCGTCGAGCGCCTCCCCGAACTCCTCCTGACCGAACCCGACGACGTGGGCCGCATCGTCGTCGAGCAGGTGGGCGGCACCGCCCTGTTCGCCGCGCGCTTCCGCGAGTGCGCCGCCCGGGCGCTGCTCCTCCCCCGGCCCAACCCGGGCCGGCGCGCGCCGCTCTGGCAGCAGCGGCAGCGCTCGGCCCAACTCCTGGAGGTGGCCAGGCACCACCCGAGGTTCCCGATCATCATCGAAACGGTGCGCGAGGTCACGCAGGACGCCTACGACCTGCCCGGCCTCGTCGAGCTCATGCGCGGGCTGCGCTCCGGGGCAGTGCGGCTCGTGGAGGTGGTCACCGATCAACCCAGCCCGTTCGCGGCCACGCTCCTGTTCCGCTATCCCGGGGCCTTCATCTACGACGGCGACGCGCCGCTCGCGGAGCGCCGCGCCGCCCTGCTCGCCATGGACCCGGAGCTCCTGGCCGCCGCCCTGGGCACGCTGGACCTGCGCGAGGTGCTCGACCCGGACGTCGTGGCCGAGGTGGTCGCCGAGCTGCAGCGCACCGCGTCGAACCGACGGGCCGGCCACGACGACGCGGTGGCCGCGCTGCCGCGGGAACTGGGACCGGTTCCCCTCGTCGAGCTCGAGGGGAAGGTGTCGCCTGAGTGGTGGGCCGCCTCCGGAGCCACCGTGGCGGAGCGGCTCAACGACGTGGTGGTGCTCAACCTGGCCGGGCGCCCGCACCTGGTGGCGGTCTCGGATCTGGCCCTGCTGCGCGACGCGCTCGGGATCCCGGTACCCGCCGGGCACGCCGCGCCCCCGGTGGAGGGCCGCGACCCGCTGACCCAGCTCATCGCCCGCTACGCCCGCACCCACGGCCCGTTCAGTGCGCAGGAGGTGGCCGACGCGTTCGGCCTGGGGGTGGCCACCGTCGGGTTGGTGGTGGAGCGGGAGCGGGTGGCAAAGCGCCTGGTGGCCGGGCGGTTCACCGCCACGGAGCCCCAATTCGTGGACCCGGAGGTGCTCCGCCGGCTGCGCAGCCGCTCGCTCTACAAGGCGCGCTCGGAGCTGCAGCCCGTCTCGCAGGAGGGCTTCGCACGCTTCCTGGCGGCATCACACCACGTCGATGACCGGCCGGTGTCCAGCCCCGACGAGGTGCTGCTCGCCCTGCAACGGCTCGCCGGAGCGGCGCTCCCCGCCAGCGCCTGGGAAACCCACGTGCTGCCCGCCCGTCTGGCGGGTTACCAGGCAGTGCACCTCGACGCGCTGCTCGCCGAGGGCGAGGTGGTGGTCCGTCTGCGTGGCGCCGCGGGGCCGAACGACCCGCTGGTGGCGTTGGTCCCGGCGGACGACCTCGACCTGCTCGGGCCACCGGATCAGCCGCCGTCGGAGGAGGCGCTCGCCGTGGCCGACCGGCTCGCGGAGGGCGACGGTACGTTCGCGTCGATCCACGGCTCTGAGTCCGCTGTGGAACTCGCGGACGCACTCTGGCGCGCGGCGGAGGAGGGCGCGATCGCCCCGGCGTCGATGGCTCCCGTGCGGGCCCGTATCGGCGGCGCCGCCCGGGGAGCGCACAAGGCCAGCCGCCCCTCGCCCCGACGGCGTGCCCGCCTCCCCCGCCCGTCTCGCGCGCTGTTGAGCGGGCAAGGATCGCTCACCCCACCGCAGGTCTCGGGCCGGTGGTACCGGGTGCGGGACACCCAGCCCACCCCCGCTGAAGCGGCCCTGGCGTTGGCGTCCTCGTGGCTCGAGCGCTTCGGCGTGATCACGCGCGGTGGGGTGACGGCTGACGGCACGCCCGGCGGTTTCGCCGCCGCCTATCGCCTGCTGTCCAAGCTGGAGGAAGCCGGCAAGATGCTGCGCGGCTACCTCGTGGAAGGCCTGGGCGGCGCGCAGTTCAGCACGCCGGACCTCATCGAGCAGCTCCGCTCGCACGAGAATCGCGGCCCAGCCGTTCCCGAAGGGCCGGCGGTGGAGGGGCCCCGCAGCCTCCAGGTCCTGGCCGCCCTCGACCCGGCCAACCCGTACGGCTCGATCCTCCCTTGGCCCGCGCACCCGACGGCCCACCCTTCGCGCGCTGCCGGCGCCCTCGTCGTGCTGGCCGACGGCGTCTGCCTCGCCCACCTCACCCGCGGGGGCCGCATCCTCACCCTCTTCGGCGGCTCCGAGCACCGCGAACGCCACGCCACCCTGGTCATCCACGCCCTCGTGCGCGCCGTGGGTGAGGGAAGGATGGGCAGGCTCCGCATCGAAGAGGTCGACGGCGAACGGGTGGGTTCGTCGGGCCTCGAGGCCACGCTGCTGGCCGCCGGTGCACGGCTCACGCCGAAGGGCATCACGGTGGAGGCGCCCCGTGCCTGAGGGCGACACCGTCTGGCAACTGTCGCAGCGGCTCCAGCCCCTCGTCGGGCGGACCATCGAGCACAGCGACTTCCGCGTGCCCGCGCTCGCGACGGAGACCTTGGTGGGCACCACGATCGACCGCATCTGGCCCTACGGCAAGCACCTCTACTGGCAGTGCGCGGACCGCATCCTGCACACCCACCTCCGCATGGACGGCACCTGGCGCATCCATTCGGTGGGGGCGAAATGGTCGGCGCCCGCCCATACCGCCCGCCTGGTGATCCGGGTCGACGGCGGGGTCGAGTTGGTGGGGCATTGGCTCGGCGTCGTCGAGCTCTGGCCCGCCAGGGAGTACGACCGACGCACCGCCCACCTCGGCCCTGATGTGCTCGCCAGCGACTGGCACTCCCCCGGCCGCTGGGAGTCCACCGGGCGCGACGAGGCGGTCCGCCGGGTGTCGTCCCGCCCCGAACGGACCATCGGCGAGGCGCTGCTGGACCAGCGCAACCTGGCGGGCATCGGCAACGAGTACCGCGTCGAGGTCTGCTTCCTGCACGGCCTCCACCCGACGACGTCGGTGGCCCTGTGCGACGTCCCCGCCGTCGTGGACCTGGCCGCGAAACTGATGCGCGGGAACCTCACGAACCCCGTCCGGACGTTCACCGGGATCCACCGGCGAGGTGAGAACACGTTCGTGTTCGGGCGCCGGCACCGCCCGTGTCGCCGATGCGGCACGCTGATCGAGGCCTCGGAACTGGGCGGCGGCAAGTCCGTCGCCGACGCCGACGTGGACCAGCAGCGCGTCATCTGGTGGTGCCCCACCTGCCAGCCCGCGCCATAGCGGGGCCGTCGCTTTCCTATCGATGGAATGCGTGTGGAACAATGAAGTTGCGCTGAATTCATCCGCTCCTCCAGAGCAGAATCACCGCGGGGAAGGACTCGAAGTGGCCGCTACGATGCAGGATGTTGCGAAGCTTGCCGGCGTTTCGGTCAAGACAGTTTCCAACGTCGTCAATGAATTCCCACACGTGCGTCCCGAGACCCGAAAGCGGGTTGTGAATGCCATCGAAAAGCTCGGCTATGAGGTGAACTTCACCGCCCGGAACCTCCGTCGTGGACGGACGGGCCTCATTGGACTGGCACTGCCCGAATTGAAGCTCCCCTATTTCGCGGAACTCGCTGATTCCGTCATCGTGGAAGCTGAGAAGGCAGGCCTGCGCGTGTTGATCGAGCAGACCAACTCGGATCGGAACCGCGAGATCGACGTCCTGCACGGTCCGCTCCGCACCATGACCGACGGCACCATCTTCTCGCCGCTGGCCCTCGGGCCGGAGGACATCAGGCTGTTCACCGTCGACTTCCCACTCGTCCTGTTGGGCGAGCGTGTCTTCGGTTCTCCGAACGACCACATCACGATGAGCAACGTGGAGGCGGCCGCGGCGGCCACCCGGCACCTCATCGAGCAGGGTCGGACCCGCATCGCCGTCGTCGGGACGCACCCCGGCGAGGTGGTCGGGTCCGCAGCACTGCGTGAGCGCGGGTTCCGCCGGGCCATGGGCGAGGCCGGGTTGCCCGTCCGGGAGGAACTGATCCGGCCCACGGGGCTGTGGCACCGCAACACCGGAGCCGAGGCGACCGATGAACTCATCGAGTCCGGCGCGGAGTTCGACGGCGTCGTCGCCCTGAACGACACGCTCGCGCTGGGCGTGCTGCACTCCCTGCATTCACACCGGATCGACGTGCCCAGCCAGGTGGCGGTCATCGGCTTCGACGACATCGAGGATGCCGCCTTCACGCGCCCCACCCTCAGCACCGTGTCTCCGGGACGCCAGCAGATCGCCCGGGTGGCGGTGGCGATGCTGGAGGACCGCGTCCGTGAGGCAGCCACTCCCCTGAAGGACCGGCTGCCCGTGCGCCACCTCTATGCAGACTTCACCATCGTCGAGCGCGAGTCCTCCGGGGCGAAGACCCCGGTCTGATCCAGGCGCCGGCGCATCAACCACGCGGTGAGCAGCGCCACCAACCCCGGCACGGCCAGTGGGACCAGGATCGGGAAGCGCCAGGCGACGACGGCCAGGCCTGCGGCGCTGACCGCCCAGGCAGCCGCCGTCGCCGGCGACACGAGGCAGACGCCCAGCGCGGCACGCCACAGCGTGAGCACGGGGACGCGACGGCCGCGCTCGTCGGCCAGCATGGCCACGACGTAGGCCAGCCCCAGCGACAGGCACGCGGCGACGCCCACCGTGACCACGAACATCGGGGCCATCCACGGCTCATCGCCGAGGCTCAGCACCCAGCCGTTGAAGCCCAGGACGACGAGGGCAAGCGTCGCCGGCCAGCCGACCACGGTGCTGCGGACCAGGGTGGCGCGCCAGGCGCGGACGAAGTCACCGAGCGGACGGGTGCTGGCGTCGTCGGTGCCCAGCCTGCCGAGAACCGACACGGCGGCCACGCTGGCGGGCAGGTGGCCGAACAGGATCAGGCCGAGCAGGGTCGCCACCCACCAGGCGAGGCTGACCTCCACCACCTGGGTGCCGGTGCCGAGCCAGCGCATCGCTGTCTCCGCCCACCCGCCGCCCGTGCGAGGCGACCGCTTCACGCCTTGATGCCCCACACCGTCACTCCCTGCTCGTCGATTCCCGCGAACGCGAGTTCCCCGTCCTGGGCGAAGCACACGGCGTCGACGACCTGCCCCGCCAGCGACACGCTCCCGCGGCCAGCCGTGGCGAGTGCCGCTAGATCTGCACCGTTGAGCTCCACCCGAGTGGGGCGCACGGGAATGGGGGCCGACGCCTCCAGCCGGTAGACGAGCCAGTGGCCCGCCCACACGGCGTCCTCGGGCACGTCGTGCCCGGGTGCAGGCAGCGGGTTGGCCACCGGCCAGCCACCGGCGGTCCACTTCAGCGCCCGGAGGTGCGCCGTGTGGCGGGTCGGGTCAACGCCGTCGCGGACGTGGTGCACGAGGACCAGCCCCGAGGACGTCACCAGGTGCGAACTGTGGCCGGGCGCAGCCCAGATGGTGCCGTCCGGCGCTTCGTAGCTCGTCAGGATCAGGGTCCCGACCTGAGCAGGCGGCTCCGAGTCGTCGATGAGGCCGGCTCCGGTGGCGTCCACGTACGGGCCGGTGATCGAATCCGAGGCGGCGACGCGAACGTTGTAGGTGTCGAAGAGCGAGTCGAACGAGCACACCAGGAAATACCGCCCCCGTGCGGCGATGATGTGGCCGCCCTCGACGGCACCGTTGATCGACGCGGCCCGGTGCACGACGGGCTCCCCCAGATCACCGGGTTCCAGCGGGAACCCCGCCTCGTCCAGCGGGAGGATCCGCAGACCACCGAAGAACGAGCCGTACAGCAGCCAGTCGGTGCCGTCGGCATCGGTGGTCACCCCGGCGTCAATGGCGTTGACGTCGTCGGCGTCGTGCCGCGTCGACACGACGAGGGCCCGGTGTTCCCAAGGACCGGTGGCATCAGGGGCCGTTGCCAGCGCAATCGCCGAGGTGCGGGAGCCGAAGGAACTGGCCGAGTAGTACATGCGGTACTCCTCGCCACGCCGGATGACCTCCGGGGCCCAGATGCCGTGGGCA
This sequence comes from Tessaracoccus sp. MC1756, assembly GCF_014164735.1. Taxonomy (NCBI): domain Bacteria; kingdom Bacillati; phylum Actinomycetota; class Actinomycetes; order Propionibacteriales; family Propionibacteriaceae; genus Tessaracoccus; species Tessaracoccus sp. MC1756. Next base: position 46,031 of record NZ_JACJFZ010000002.1, read on the forward strand.
CCCGACCACTCGAAGGCGGGACCGGGCACCCCGTTGAAGGCGTGCCCGAACCAGGTCCAGGTCTCCAGATCCCAGGATTGCCGGATCTGGACGCCGGCACCGGGAGAGCCGGCCACCGCGGTGTCCGTGGACATCATCAGCCACCGGCCGTCCCGGGCCCGGACGACGGTGGGGTCATGGGCGCCCCAGAGACCGGGATCGGCCTGGGAGACGGCCTTCACAGCCAGGTAGTCGGGTCCCATGTCAGCCCTTCGTCCCGGTGAGTGCGACGGATTCGATGATCTGCTTCTGGAAGGCGACGAAGATCACGAAAACCGGCACGAGTGCAATCACCGAAGCGGCCATGATCAACGGATAGTCGGTCTGAATGGCGTAATTGGCATTGAAGTTGGCAATGACCACCTGGAGCGTCTGTTTCTCCGGGCTGTTGAGGTAGATGATCGGCGCCAGATAGTCATTCCACACCGCCATGAACCACAGAATGAATTGCGCGGCGATAGCGGGCCGGATAAGAGGCAACACTATGGAGCCGAAGATCCGCAGATAACCGGCGCCGTCAATCTTGGCGGCCTCTATGAGGGAATCCGGCACGCTGTGCAGGTATTGGCGGAGGAAGAAGATCATCATGATGTTGCCGAACAGGCCCGGAACGATCAGCGGCAGCAGGGTGTCGATCCAACCCAGCTTCGAGAACATCACGAACTGGGGAATCATCAGGGTGGGGAACGGGATCATGATGCCGGCGAGCATGAACAGGAAGATCGCGTTCTTGCCGGGGAGGCGGAGCTTGCTGAAGGCGAACGCCGCCAGCGTCGAGGTGATCGAGCCCACGATGGTCACCGTCAGCGACACGATCAGTGAGTTCTTGATGCCACTGGCCAACGGGCCGGCATCCCACACCCGCAGGTAGTTCTGCCACTGCGGCAGTGGCGGGATCCACTCCGGAGGGAGGGAGAAGACGCCGTCCTGGGTCTTCAGCGAGGTCGACACCATCCACAGCAGCGGAGCCACCATCACGATGCCGCCGATCAGTAGCAGTACCGCAACAACGATGTTGCCGGTGCGATAGCGGGTCTTGGCTGTCGACGCCATGTCACTCAGCTCCTTCGTGGCCGTGCCTGGCGTTGAACCAGAACTGCAGGGCCGTGATGATGAACACGAGCAGGCCGAGGAGGACCGCCATCGCCGACGCATAGCCCATCTGCAGGTTGGCGAAGGCCTTCTGCCAGATGTACCAGACGATCGACGCCGACGAGTATTCCGGGCCGCCCGTGGGGGTCATGATGTTGATCTCGGTGAAGATCTGGGAGCCGCCGATGACGCCGGTGACAACCAGGAAGAAGGTCACGGGCTGGACCATGGGCAGCGTGATGTGCCAGAAGCGGCGGAAGGAACCGGCGCCGTCGAGTTCAGCCGCCTCCATCAGCGAGGCCGGCACGCTCTGCAGCGCGGCGAGGTAGAGCAGCATCGAGTAGCCGAGGCCCTTCCACACGGCCATGATGATGAGGGCAGGCTTGACGGTGGCGGTGTTCTGCAGCCAGTTGGGGCCGTCGATGCCGACAAGCTCCAACACCTGGTTGACGAGACCGAAGTCACCGTTGTAGGCCCATTGCCACAGGATCGAGACGGCCGCGAGCGAGCTGACGACAGGCACGTAGTAGATCGAGCGGAACAGCGCCCGGCCGGGCATGCGCCGGTTCATGGCCAGCGCGAGGGTCAGGGCCAGCACCAGGCCGATCGGGATGCCGATCATGTAGAAGAAGGTGTTGCCCAGCGACGTGAGGAAGTAGGGGTCGTTGAAGGCGGTGATGTAGTTCTGGAGGCCGACAGGCTGGGGGTCGCTGAGCATGTTCCAGTTAGTGAACGATGCGTACACCGCGTACAGGAACGGCCCGATGGCGAACACCAGGAAGCCGAGCAGCGGCAGGGCGATGAAGGCCGCGGCGACCCAGTGCTCCCGTCGGTACAGATGGGTCTTTCGCGTGCGGGCCTTGTGGCCGGCAACGTTGACGCTGGTGTGCACAGTGCTCTCCCGTCATGGGGGTGGGACGGGGCAGGAGCCCCGCCCCACCGTCGAAGGTGATCAGATACCGGCGGCCTGGTTGGCGGCGTCGAGCTTCTGCTGCATGCGTGGCTGGACGTCCTTGCAGTAGTCCGCCGCGCTGATCTTCCCGTCGAGCACCGGCTGGATGCCCACCCAGAACTCGTCGTACCACTCGCCGGACCAGGTGGTGGCGGCGGGCAGGGCGCGGCCGTACTCCTCGGCGATCTGGACGAACTCGATCTTGTTCTCGGGCATACCCTCGGACTCGGCGTATTCGCCGTGGGCCATGTCCACCAGGTTGGGGATCTGGACACCGGCCTTGTACAGCTGGCGCTGGGTCTCCTCGTTGGCGGAGAGGAACATCGCCAGTTGGGCCGCCAGCTCGGAGTTCTTCGTCTTGGACGACACCGCGATGCCGAGCGAACCCACCCAGGTGGCGGTCTTGCCGGTGGAACCCACCGGGTAGGGGATGAGATCCCAGTCGAAGGGCAGCTTCGCGTAGGTGGAGACGTCCCAGGGGCCGACGGGGAAGAACCCGATCTGGCCGCGCATCCACCGCTGGTAGGTGTCCATGGTCTGGGCCTGCTCGACCGACGGCGTGGACTTGTCGACCAGCTGGATGTCGGCGAAATCCTGGAAGGCCTCGGCGAACTCGGGGGTGTCGACGGTGACCTTCCGGCGGTCAGCATCGGCCCAGTCGCCGCCGTTGGACCACACCCACGCCTGGAGGTTCCAGGTGACGTTGAGGCCGGTGCCCCACTGTTCGCCCGTGGTCAGTTGCTTGGCGACGTCGCGGAACTCGGCCCAGGTATAGGGGGTGTCCTTGTCGGGCAGCGCGATGCCGGCCTTCTCGAACATCGTCTTGTTGTAGCCGAAGGAGAAGGGACCGATATCCTTCGGCAACCCGTAGAGGGCGCCTTCGCCCACCTTGGACCCGTCGAAGCGGTAGGAGTCCACGCCGTACTTCCACACCTTGTCCACCTCGATGCCGGCGGTTTCGATGTCGGCGGTGATGTCCTTGACGACGCCGTTCTTCGCGAACGCCATCACCGCGCCCTGTTCGAGGTAGAAGACGTCCGGCGTCTGGTTGCCGGTGATGGCTGCCTGCAGCTTGGTGCGGTACGAGTCGGCGTCGGTCACGATGACCTTCACCTTGGCGCCCGTCTCGTCTTCGAAGGCCTTGATGGCCTGGTCGTATGCCTTGCGCTCGTCCTCACCGCCACGGAACATGTAGGTGAGCTCGACGCCGGAGCCGGAGCTCCCGCCGTTGCCGCCTGAGCCGGAAGCCGGGTCGTCGCTGCCTCCGCAGGCGGCGAGCGTGGGGGCTGCGAGGGCTGCACTGGCGCCGAGAAGGAAGTTGCGGCGGTTGAAGTTGCCAAACATTTCTGGCCCTTTCGTCTCTTTGGGGGGCCGGGACCCACGCACCCTCGGTCGTTGAGAGGCGTCACGTTCCCACCCTGGAACTGGTAGCCAGGAAATTACACTTACATCGATGTACACGCAACCGCCGTTATCAAACCGTGATCTTCTCAGGCCTCCTCACGCTCAACGACGAGATTTTCAGCCAGACCTTGACCTGCCGCTGCGCCAGATGACATGCTGGCTTTCTATCGATGTACAGTTTCAGCAAAGGGGCTCAGGCATGCATCATGCCCATGTGGTCATCAATCCAGCGTTCCGGGTCGGCCCGGTGCGCCGGCGGACATTCGGCTCGTTCGTCGAGCACCTCGGCCGATGCGTCTACACCGGCATCTACGAGCCGGGGCACCCGACGGCCGACGAGAACGGGTTCCGGGGCGACGTCCTCGACCTGGTGCGCGAGCTCGGGGTGTCCACCGTGCGCTACCCGGGCGGCAACTTCGTCTCCGGGTACCGCTGGGAGGACGGCGTGGGGCCCGTCGAGGAGCGGCCGCACCGGCTGGATCTCGCCTGGCACTCCTCGGACCCCAACACGTTCGGCACCGACGAATTCATGGCCTGGGCACGGCTTGCCGGGATCGAGCCGATGATGGCGGTCAACCTCGGCACGCGTGGCACGCAAGAGGCCCTCGACCTGTTGGAGTACTGCAACGTGCCCGGCACGTCCCACCTCGCGGAGCAGCGTCGCGCCAACGGCGCTGACGAGCCGTACCGGGTCCGGATGTGGTGCCTCGGCAACGAGATGGACGGTCCCTGGCAGATCGGTCACAAGACGGCCGAGGAGTACGGCCGCATCGCCACCGAGACGGCCCGTGCCATGCGGATGATCGACCCCTCCCTCGAACTGGTCGCGTGTGGCTCCTCGCAGCGCTCGATGCCGACCTTCGGTGAGTGGGAGCGCATCGTCCTCACCGAGGCCTGGGACCAGGTGGACATGATCTCCGCGCACGCCTACTACTGGGAGGGCGAGCACGGCCTCCAGGAGTTCCTCGTGTCCGCCGAGGACATGGACCGCTTCATCAGCCAGGTGGGCGCGACGATCGACGCCGTCGGCGCCGCCCGGAAGAGTGACAAGAAGATAGGCATCTCCTTCGACGAGTGGAACATCTGGTACCAGGACCGCACGCCGTCGAAGCCGCCCACGGGCGACGACTGGCCCGTGGCACCCCGACTGCTCGAGGACAACTACTCGGTGGCCGACGCCGTCGTCTTCGGGAACCTGCTCATCTCGCTGCTGCGCCACACCGACAGGGTGTGGTCCGCCAACCTGGCGCAGCTCGTCAACGTCATCGCGCCGGTGATGAGTGAGCCCGCCGGCCCCGTCTGGAAGCAGACGACCTTCCACCCGTTCGCGCTCACCTCCAGGTACGCCCGGGGCGAAGTGCTCCGCGTCGTCATCGATTCCCCCACGATCGAGAGCCACGCGTTCGGCGCTGTTCCCGCGGTGGACGCCGTCGCGACGTGGGACGAGTCGGCCGGTGCGCTGTTCCTCGTCAACCGCTCCGAGAGCGAGACCATCGAGGTGGTGGTCGATACCCCTGCCGGCGTGTCCCTGACCGAGGCCGTCACCCTGCACCACACCGACCCCCGGTGGCAGGCCGGCGTTGACGACGACACCACCGTGGCACCGCGCCCGAACGAGAGCGCCACGCTGACGGACGGCTCCCTGGAGATCTCGCTTCCGCCGATCTCCTGGACGATGGTGAGGTTCGCCGGATGACCGGCAGGTGGGTCGCGGGCCTGGTGGCGGCCCTCCTGGTGGCCGGCTGCCAGGCGGGCTCGCCCGTGGCTGAGGAACTCGACGTGTCGGGCGACCTCCGCACACACGATCCGGGCCTCATCGTCGGCACCGAGGACCACCCGTGGTTCGTGTTCTCCACCGGCGACCCCCGCGTCGCCCAAGGCGCGATCCAGGTCCGCACCTCGACTGACGGGCGTGAATGGCGCTACGCCGGTGAGGCATGGGGGCCCGACACCGCGCCCCAATGGGCCGTCGAGAAGATCACCGGCGTGGAGAACTTCTGGGCTCCAGAGGTGCTGGAGCACGAGGGCACCTGGTACCTCTACTACTCCGCCTCCACCTTCGGCTCCAACACGTCGGCCATCGGCCTGATGACCAACGACCGGCTCAACGCCGAGGATCCGTCGGCGGGCTGGACCGACCGGGGCGAGGTGGTCTCGTCCGACGGATCCACGGACTACAACGCCATCGACCCGGCCGTGCTCGTCGACCAGGAGGGCCAGGGCTGGATGGCGTTCGGGTCGTTCTGGGGCGGCATCCAGTTGGTGCCGCTGGATCTCCCCTCCGGCACGGTCGCGGAGGGAGCCGAACCGGTGACCATTGCCAGTCGCCAGACCGCCACCAACGCCATCGAGGCGCCGGCGCTGCTGTACCGCGACGGCTGGTACTACCTGTTCGTCTCGTTCGACTCGTGCTGCCGGGGTACGGCCAGCAGCTACAACATCAACGTCGGGCGCGCCAGGTCACCCGAGGGGCCTTACCTGGACGCGGAGGGGGTCGATCTCGCAGAGGGCGGCGGCACGCTGCTGCTCGAAATCGTCGACAACCGCATCGGCCCCGGCGGCCAGTCCGTCTCGGGCGACCACATCGCCTACCACTACTACGACGCCGACCTCGGCGGCGACTTCCAGCTGGCCATCCGCACCTTCGGTTGGCGCGACGGCTGGCCGATCCTCCGGACCGAGTCCGAGACCACGAAGTAAGGAGACCCATGCTCACCACCGCCGTCATCAACCTCGACGTCCCCGGCCCCAGGATCAGCCGACACCTCTACGGGCACTTCGCCGAGCACCTCGGCCACTGCATCTACGAGGGGATCTTCGTCGGCGAGGATTCCCACATCCCCCACACCCGTGGCATGCGCACGGATGTGGTGGAGGCGCTGAAGGCCCTGGACATCCCCAATCTCCGGTGGCCCGGCGGCTGCTTCGCCGACGAGTACCACTGGCGCGACGGCGTCGGCCCCCGGGACCAGCGCCCCACCGTGGTCAACACCCACTGGGGCAACGTGGTGGAGGACAACTCCTTCGGCACCCACGAGTTCATGGACCTGTGCGACCAACTGGGCACCGAGCCGTACATCTGCGGCAACGTCGGTTCCGGCACCGTGCAGGAGATGGCTGACTGGGTGGAGTACCTCACCCGCTCCGGCGACGCCCCGATGTCGACGTTGCGCCGCAAGAACGGGCGCGACGAACCGTGGCGCATCCCCTTCTGGGGCGTGGGCAACGAGTCCTGGGGTTGCGGCGGCAACATGCGCGCCGAGTACTACGCCGACCTGGCCCGCCAGTACTCGACCTACTGCCGCGAACACGACGGCAACAAGCTCTACAAGATCGCCGGCGGCGCCAACGTGGACGACTACCACTGGACCGAGACGCTGATGAAGACCCTCGGCGACCTGGGCTGCGGCTGCAACCCCCGTCATTTCTTCGACGCCATCTCGCTGCACTACTACACGTACCCGGGCGAATGGCCGCCCACCTACAGCGCCACCGAGTTCAGCACGGACGTCTACTACGACACCATGCGCTCGGCGTTCCGGATAGAGGAACTCCTCACGCGGCACGGCACCATCATGGACGCCTACGATCCCGGCAAGCGGATCGGCCTCGTGCTGGACGAGTGGGGCACCTGGTTCGCAGCCGAACCCGGCACCAATCCCGGCTTCCTGTTCCAGCAGAACACCATGCGCGACGCGCTGGTGGCAGCAGTACACTTCGACTCCTTCCACCGCCACGCCGACCGCCTGGTCATGGCCAACATCGCCCAGGTGCTCAACGTCCTGCAGGCCGTCCTCCACACCGACGGCGACCGCCTGGTCAAGACCCCCACCTACCACGTGTTCGAGATGAACAAGGGGCATCACGACGCGGACTCGCTCGCAGTGTCCTGGATCGGCGAGCCGGTCAGCACCCGCGAGGTTGGCAAAGCCACCGTGCCGATGGTTTCGGCATCGGCCTCCACCAAGGACGGCGCGGCGCTGGTCTCCCTGAGCAACATCGATCTCGAGGCCGCCACCACGGTGCGGCTCGCCCTGCGCGGCCGTCCCGTCACAGCGGTGACGGGCCGGGTCCTGACCGCCCCGTCGATCAGTGACCACAACAGCCCCGACGTGCCCGACGCGGTGTCCCCGTCGTCGTTCGAGGTCGGTCTCCCGTCCGACGGCGTCCTCGAGGTCGAACTGCCGCCCCACTCCTTCGTCACCCTGTCCCTGACCTGATACCCACCTGAGGAGCAACAATGTCGTCTCTCCGCTCTCCCCTGTCTATTTCCGTGGCGGTGGTGGCCACTGTGTCGCTGATCGCCGCCTCACCCGCTGAGGCACGGCCGCCCGAGGCACCCCAGCCACCCACGCCGACGTTCGCGGACGCCACGGTGCACGACCCCGACCACATCGAGGTCGACGGTGTGCATTACGTGTTCGGATCCCACCTCCAGGCGGCCTCGAGCACGGACCTGGTCGAGTGGGAGCAGATCGCCGCCGATGTGACCCCTGAGAATCCGTTGTTCGACGACGTCACCGCCGAGCTCTCCGAGGCGCTCACCTGGGCGGAAACCGAAACGCTGTGGGCACCGGACGTGATCCAACTGGCCGACGGCCGCTTCTACATGTACTACAACGCCTGCCGCGGCGACTCACCCCGCTCCGCGATGGGCATCGCGGTGGCCGACGAGGTCACCGGCCCGTACGAGGACCTCGGCCTCATCCTGAAATCCGGCATGTGGGGCCAGCCCTCCGAGGACGGCACCATCTACGACGCCACGGTCCACCCCAATGTCGTCGACCCGGATGTCTTCTTCGATGCCGACGGCCGTCTCTGGATGGTCTACGGCTCCTTCTCAGGAGGCATCTTCATCCTCGAGCTGAATCCCTCCACCGGCTTCCCGCTGCCGGACCAGGGGTACGGCAAGCACCTCTGGGGCGGCAACCACGCCCGCATCGAGGGGCCTGCCGTCAGCTACGACCCCGCCACCGGCTACTACACCCTGTTCGTCACCTACGGCGGGCTGGATTCGACGGGCGGTTACAACATCCGCGTCGCCCGCGCCACGAGCCCGGACGGGCCGTACCTCGACGCGGAGGGACGCGACATGGCCGAGGTCAAGGCGGACCCGGCCAAGCCGCTGTTCGACGACGCCTCCATCGAGGAGTCAGCCGTGAAGTTGCTGGGCAACCACGAGTTCCAGCGGCTGCCCGGCGACCCCGGAGTGGGACGCGGGCTCGGGTACGTCTCCCCCGGCGGCAGTTCCCCGTTCGTCGACGAGGCCACCGGCCAGCCGTTCCTGGCCATCCACACGCGCTTCCCGGGCCGCGGGGAGGAGCACCAGATCCGCGTGCACGAGATGTACACCGACGTTGACGGGTGGCCGGTCGTCGCGCCGCTGCGCTACGGAGGCACCACAGCCAGGGACATCAAGAGGCACGACGTCGTCGGCAGCTACGCGGTGGTGGACCACGCCCCGCGCACCATCGACACCGACATCCATCAGGCCGTCTCCATCGAGTTGACGCAGCAGGGCAAGGTCACCGGCGCCATGAGCGGCACGTGGGAGCGGGACGGCCAGTCCCGCCTCATCCTGCGGCTCGGCGGAACCACGTACGTGGCGGAGGTCGCCCGCCAGTTCGACCCTGACCAGGGGCGATGGGTCACCACCTGGACCGCGCTGGCACCCGACGGGGCGGCACTGGGTGCCATTGAGCGGCTGCAGGTGAGGCCGGACGAGGCGGTGGAGCGGGTGCTGGCCGACCTCACGGTGCCGGGCTCCGCCATCAGCGACCTCGCTCTGCCGACCGCCGGCACCCAGGGGTCGACCATCGTGTGGACCAGCTCGGACGAGTCGGTCATCGCCGCTGACGGTTCGGTCGTCCGGCCCACGGCCGGGGAGCCCGACGCGACGGTGGAGTTGACCGCCACCGTCACCAACGGCGTCGTCACCGGCTCGCGGCAGTTCACCGTCGTGGTGCCCGCCCGCGTTGAGGGCGGGCTGGTGGCGAGCTACCCCTTCGACGGCGACCTCGACGCCGCCGACGGGCAGACCGCAGGCACGGTGAGCGGCCCGCGGATCGGTGCCCCGGGCGGCAGCATCACGTTCGGCGAGGGGGTACACGGCCAGGCCGTCATGTTCGACGGCGCCACGGGCGTCCGGCTCCCCGATGGCCTCGTCTCCGCGCCTACCTGGTCGGTCTCCCTGTGGTTGAAACCCACCGTGACCACGCAGTTCACCCCCACCTTCTTCGCCGCGCGCGACGAGACCTCCTGGGTGAGCCTGCTGCCGTCCGGCCACGGCGGCGTGGGCGGTGACTCGATGATCTGGTCCGGCTCGGCCTGGTACGACGCCGGCTTCGGGCAGAAGCTGCCCGTCGGTGCCTGGTCCCACGTGGCGTTCACCGTCGACTCCGGGAAGCTCGCGGCCTGGGTGGACGGCACCCGGGTGTTCGAGGGCACCGGCTTCCCGGACGTGCTCACCACCACCGACGGGGTCTTCAGCCTGGGCGTGAACTGGTGGGATGCCCCCTACTCCGGGGCGATGGATGAGCTCCGGGTCTACAACGCGCCCCTGTCCGACACAGAGGTGGCGGAGTTGGCCGCGCGCTGACGCACCACGGTGATGGCTCCGCGAGGTTCTTCGCGGAGCCATCATCGCGTCAGGACACCAGGCGCCTCTCCAGGGTGGCCCGCAGTGCCCCGGGCAGCGTCGTCTTGTTCAGCGCCTGATCGGCCACCACCAGGATGGTCCGCGCCCGGTTGTGCACCGTGCCTGTCGCCGGGTCGACGATCTCCGAGGCCAGCACGATCGACGACGATCCCAGGTGCACGGGCGCGACCCGCACCTCGTACGGCTCCGGGCGGTGTTCGAGCTGCGCCAGGTAGTCCACGTCCTGCCGCGCGACGAGCCACATGTGCTCTGCGCCCTCCGAGCCGGCCCGGGCCATCGTCGGATCCCACTGCGTGGTGGCCTCGATGCGCGCCTGCTGCAGGTAGTCGTAGACCTTCGCGTTGTTCACGTGCCCGTAGCTGTCCAGATCCGTCCAGCGCACCGGCAGCGACACCGGGGTCCCCGCGCCCTCCAGCGCCGGAGCCCTCAGCTCGCGCAGCGGCTCCACCTCCTTGCAGTGGGCGTCGAAGAACTCGCGGTACTCGGGCTCCAACCGGATGGGCCGTTGCTCGTCGAAGCAGAAGGCGCACAGCATCGTGCGCGCCACGAGGGCCGCCTCACCGCCCTGGGACACCTCGTAGGCGAGCTCCACCCGCGAGGCCCCCAGCCGTGACACCCCCAGCTCGACGACCACCTGAGCGCCGTCGTAATGGATGGGTCGGCGGTACTCCACCTGGTGGCTGACCACGACGATGCCCTCGTCGAGCAATCCCGAGGCGGCCCCGCCACGCAGGAAGACGACGCGCGCCTCCTGCAGGTAGTCGACCATCACGGCATTGTTGATGTGCCCCTGCGCATCCATGTCCGACCAACGCAGGGGGCACTCCCAGCGGAACAAGGGGTCAGTCCTCCCGCGGGTACAGCGTGTCGACGACATCGGCGTACTTGTCGGTGACCGCGCCGCGGCGCACCTTCATGTTGGCCGTGACGCCGGCGTTCTCGACGGTGAGCTCGTGGTCGAGGATGGCGAACTGCTTCACCGTCTCCCACTTCTCGAGCCGTTCGTTGACCCGGCTCATCCACTTCTCGATGGAGGCCCGGATCTCCGGTCGCTGCGACAGTTCGGCGTAGCTGAGGTTCCCGAGTTCGCGCTTGTCGGCCCACTTCTGCAGCATCACCGGGTCCAGCACGATGAGGGCGGCCACGTACTTGCGCCCCTCGCCCACCGCGATGGACTGCGACACGTAGGGGATGTTCGCCTGGATGGCGCCCTCCACCTTCTGCGGAGCCACGAACTTGCCGCCGGAGGTCTTGAACAGGTCCTTCTTGCGGTCCGTGATCTTGACGTGGCCGGTGGGGGCGATCTCAGCGATGTCGCCGGTGTGGTACCAGCCGTCGTCGTCGATCGCCTCAGCGGTCTGGTCCGGCAGGTTGTGGTAGCCGGGGGTGATGATGGGGCCGCGCAGCAGCAGCTCGCCGTCGTCAGCCAGCTTGCTCTCGACGCCCGGGACGATGGCGCCTACGGTGCCGAAGTGCGGGTCCGCCGGCAGGTCGACGGCGGCGATGGCGCTGGTCTCCGTCGCGCCGTAGCCCTCCACGATGAGGATGCCCGCGCCGTAGAACCACTTCTGGATCTGCGGGCTGAGCTTCGCGGAGCCCGAGATCATGAACTTCATCTGGCCGCCGAGGCGTTCCTTCAGCTTGGAGAACACCAGCTTGTCGGCGATCTTGTACTGCACCGCGAGCGCACCCTTGAGCGGTCGGCCGGCGAGCCGATCGTCGATGGAGCGGTAGCCCACGGAGAACGCCCAGCGCGCGATCTTCCCCTTGACGCCGGTGCTGCTGGTGAGGACGGCGGCGCGCACCTTCTCGAAGATGCGCGGCGCACCACACATGAAGGTGGGGTGCACCTCTCCAAGGCCTTGGACGATCTTGTCGATGCGGCCGTCGACGGCGGACGCGAAACCGTAGTCCAGCTGCGCGGCGATCAGCGCCTTGCCGAAGACGTGGCTCAACGGCAGCCACAGGAACTGCAGCTCGTCTGGGCCGATGATCTCGAGGTACTTGGTGGCCGCCCCCTCGTACACCCAGGACAGGTGGTTGAGCCGCACGCCCTTGGGGCGGCCGGTGGTGCCGGAGGTGTAGATCAGCGTGGAGAGGGTGTCGTGGTTCGTCGAGGCGATGGATTCGTCCAGCGCGTCGGGCTTCTCCTTGAGGTGGGCCTCGCCCAGTTCCATCAGCTTGTCGTAGGAGATGATGCGGTCGTCGAACGTGACGCCGGTGCCGTCGATCACGACGATGGTGTGGATCTGCTCTGCGAAATCCGGTGTATCCAGCACCTTGGCCAACTGTTCGGCGTTCTCTGCCACGAAGACGCTGGAGCCGGAGTCGCTGACGATGTAGTGCACGTCGCCGGAGGCGGTGTTGGGATACACCGTCGTGGTGGCCCCCGCGGCCACGGCGATGGCGAGGTCCATGAAGATCCATTCGACGCGGGTGCTGGAGCAGATCGCCACCCGGTCCTCGTACTTCACCCCGCGGGCCAGGAGCCCCGCGCCGAGCTTGTCGATGATCTCGTTGGATTCGCGCCAGGTGAGGGCGCTCCAGGTGTTGGGACCCTCGGCCTTCCCGTCGGGATACATGAACGCCAACTTGTCGGGCGTCTCCGCCACACGCCGCCGCAGCATCTGGCCGACCGAATCGGCCGAAAGCGACATGATCTCTTCACGAAGTCCCATGGGGTCCCTTTCAACGGTTGCAGGCTAGGTTAACGTGCCGCTGCGGCGTCGGCTAGGGATTTGGCGGACCAACTACTTGAATCCTCAACCATTGTGCTATCCTGGTCACATGACAGAACCAGTTGCAGGCTGGCTCACGGAGAGCCAGCAACGTGTCTGGCGGAGCTACCTCCTGGCCAACACGCATATCAATGAGTACCTCGACGAGGCGCTGAGCCAGTTTAACCTCTCGCTGCCCGAATATGAGGTGTTGGTACGGCTCAGCGAGTCCCCCAACCACACGCTGCGCATGGGCGAACTCGCCTCCTCGGTGGGCCACTCCCGTTCGCGGTTGACGCACACCGTCAAGCGTATGGAGCGGATGGGCCTGGTCTCGCGCAATTCGTGCGATTCCGACGGCCGCGGCGTGCAGGCCACCATGACGGAAGAGGGCTTCGACCTCCTCAAGCGGGCAGCGCCGCACCACGTCGATTCGGTGCGTAGGGTCTTCGTCGACGCCATCAACCCTGAGGATTACGCGGCCCTGGGCCGCGCGATGCAGTCCGCACTCGCCGTCACGGACTGACCTGCCGAGCGGCGTCGGTGGATACCTTTCGACATTCTCCTCCCGACGCACGAAACTAGGGGGGTGACCGTCGACACCGCTGCCCCCCACGCCCGGCTCCTGAGTGAGCTGGGTGAACTCGCCGGCATCGTCGACACCTCCACGCTGACGCGCGCGCTCTACTCCTCGGACGCGTCGTTGTACCGCGTCGAGCCGCTTGCCGTCGCCCACCCGCGCACCTCCGATGAGCTGATCGCCCTCGTGCGCGCCTGCCTGGCCACCGACACCCCCATCACCGCCCGCGGCGCGGGTACCTCGTGCGCCGGCAACGCCGTCGGGCCCGGGCTGGTGATCGACGTGGCGAAGCATCTCCACACGATCCACTCCATCGACCCCGTCGCCGGCACCGCCGTCATCGATCCGGGGGTGGTGCAGGATCAGCTCCAGATCGCCGCGCGCCCCTACGGCCTGCGGCTCGGGCCGGATCCGTCGACCTCCAGCCGCTGCACCGTCGGCGGCATGATCGGCAACAACGCCTGCGGCCCCCGAGCCCTTGGCTACGGCCGCATGTCGGACAACGTCGTCTCCCTCGACATCATCACCGGCACCGGCGAGCTACTGACGCTCGGGGTCGACGACGTGCCTGAGCTCCGCACGCTCGTCGCCGCCAACCTGGGCGTGATCCGCACGGAGTTCGGCACGTTCATCCGTCAGGTCTCCGGCTACTCGCTCGAACACCTCCTTCCGGAGAAGAAGTTCGACCTGCCCAAGTTCTTCGCCGGCACCGAGGGCACGTTGGGTGTGATCGTGCGCGCCACCGTGCGGCTGGTCACCGACGCGCCGGTCAGCGTGATGGTGGCGCTGGGCTACCCCACGATGCCGGACGCCGGCGACGACATCGCCAACCTGCTGCGCTTCCAGCCCACCGCGTGCGAGGGCATCGACAGGCGCATCGTCGACGTGGTGATCGCCAAGAACGGCCTTGAGGCGGTGGGTGAACTCCCGACCGGCGACGGCTGGATGTTCCTCGAACTCGTCGGCGACGACCGCGCGGAGGTCCTCGAGCGCGCCCACGCCGTCGTCGCCGGATCCGCCGCGACGGAGGGCTGGGTGGTCGACGACCCCGCCCGCGCCAACAGCCTCTGGAAGATCCGTGCCGACGGCGCCGGCCTGGCCGGCGTGAGCCTCGAGAAGCCCGCCTACGGCGGCTGGGAGGACGCGGCCGTCCCGCCGCAGCACCTGGGCGAGTACCTGCGTCGCTTCGACGAACTCCTCGGCCGGTACAACCTGCACGGGCTGCCGTACGGCCACTTCGGCGACGGGTGCGTGCACTGCCGGATCGACTTCCCGCTCACAGAGCCGGACGGCGCCGAGCGCTACAAGGCCTTCGTCGAGGAGGCGGCACAGCTGGTGGCGTCCTTCGGCGGCTCCATGTCCGGCGAACACGGGGACGGCCGCGCCCGCTCCGCCCTGCTGCACCACATGTACTCCCCCGAGGCGCTCGGCCTGTTCCGCCAGATCAAGAACGTCTTCGACCCCAAGGGCCTGCTGAACCCCGGCGTCCTGGTCGACCCTGCCCCCATCGAATCCGACCTGCGGATGGTGGCGGCCAGCAGGTCGCCGTTGTCGCTGAGCCACGCAGATTTCGTCGAGGCCGTGCACCAGTGCTCCGGCGTCGGCAAGTGCCTGGCGAACTCGACGGCGGCCGGCGGCGTGATGTGCCCCAGCTACCAGGCCACCCGCAACGAGAAGGACTCGACGCGCGGCCGGGCGCGCGCCCTCCAGGAGATGGTCAACGGCTCGCTGATCACAGGCGGGTGGCGCTCGCCCGAGGTGCACGCCGCGCTCGACCTCTGCCTCAGCTGCAAGGGTTGCGCGCGCGACTGCCCCACCGGCGTCGACATGGCAGCGTACAAGGCGCGCGTGATCCACGAGACGTACAAGGGTCGCCTCCGTCCCAGGGCGCACTACGCCCTGGGCTGGCTGCCGCGCTGGGGTCGCCTGATCACGCGCGTCCCCGGCCTGGGCAGACTGGTCAACCTCGTCGGCGGCGCGCCCGTGCTGGGTCACCTCCTGAAGTTCGCCGCCGGCGTCGACGGCCGCCGCCAGATCCCCCGCTTCGCCTCGAAGACCGCCCGCAGCTCCCTGAGCCTGGGCGCGGCCGAAGGCACCAAGGGCCGGGTGCTCATCTGGGTGGACTCCTTCTCTGACTGCTTCGAATCCACCTCTTTCGCCGCCATGGTGCAGGTCCTCGTCCGCCTCGGCTACGAGCCCGAGGTGCTCGACGAGACGGCGTGCTGCGGCCTCACCTGGATCTCCACCGGGCAACTCGACGGCGCCCGCCGCCAACTCACGAACGCCGCGGCCGTGCTCGCCCGGTATGTCCGCGACGGTGTGCCCATCGTCGGCGTGGAACCCTCCTGCACGGCGGTGTGGCGCAGCGACGCCCCTGAACTGCTGCCCGAGGACGAGAACGTCGCGGCACTCGACGGCAAGGTCCTCACCCTGGCCGAGTTCCTCACGGCAGACCCGGATTTCACCCCGCCGGATCTCAGCGGCCACACCATCGTCGCTCAGCCGCACTGTCACCACGCGTCCGTGATCGGGTGGGCGAAGGACCAAACGATCCTGCTGCAGACCGGCGCCGACCTGGTGCAGGTGGGCGGCTGCTGCGGTCTGGCGGGCAACTTCGGCGTCGAACGAGGCCACCACGAGGTGAGCGTCAAGGTCTTCGAGCACGATCTGGGCCCCGCCGTTGAGGCGCACCCGGACGCGATCGTGCTGGCCGACGGCTTCTCCTGCCAGACGCAGCTCACGTCGCTGGCCGGCCGCTCGTCGATGTCGCTCGCGGAGCTCCTCGCCACGCACTGATCGAAGTTGCTCCAGAATCGATGCAACCGAACTCAGGGGCCGTGCGTATTCACAGCAGAACACGCTGAGAGGAGGCGCCATGGACGAGGCACAGTTCGACCGGTTGTACACCGGGTCGTTCCAGAAACTCGTCGGCCAGATCTACGCGATGTGCGGCAATCTGGCCGAGGCGCAGGACTGCGTCCAGGAGGCGTTCATCCGCGCCTGGGACCATCGCAGAAAACTTGACTGGGACCAGAACCCCGAGGCCTGGATCCGCACCACCGCCTACCGCCTGGCCGTCAGCCGCTGGCGCAAGGCCCGCCGGGGATTCCGCCAGGCCGACCGTGCCGTCGAACCGGAGCGCACCTACGAGCCGAGCCCGGACAGGGTCGCGATCAACAGGGCGCTCGACCAACTGCCCGACGACCAACGCCGCGCCATCGTGCTGTACCACCTCTGCGACATGAGCGTGTCTCAGGTGGCCGACGAGGTCGGCTCACCCACCGGGACCGTCAAGGCCCGACTCGCCCGGGGCCGCGCCACGCTGGCGCGTCTTCTCAACACTGACTTGGAGGTCCGACATGCCTGATCGCATTCCTGAGCTGGACCGCCTGGCCGCCGATGCCAAGAAGGTCGACATGCTTCCCCCGTCTGAGATCCGCCGCCGCGGCAACCGCCGCCGCACCACCCGCCACGTGTCCGTGGCTGCAGGCGTCATGGCGCTGGTGCTGACAGCAGGTGTGGGTGTCTGGCAGAGCCCGCTGCTCGACCAGTTGCGCACCCCCCAGTGGGCCAATACCGCCATCCCCCAGACGCCGTCCCCCACGGCTTCCGACGGTGCCACCGAGGTGCCCACGCAGTCGCCGTCGCCCTCACCGACCCCGCAACCGACCGAGACCGTGACCTCGGGCTCCCCCGTGGTGCCGCCCACGGACCCGACGGTGGCCGCCCCCTCGTATGCGAACCTGCCCACGGCGGAGCTGCTGTTCCTCGACCAGTCCCCCGGCGTGATCAAGAACGAGTTCGAAGGGCTGGGCGTCTCCTCGCTGTGCCTGCCGGGTGACGTCGGTGCTCCGATCACCGTCCTCAGCCGCGAGTACGGCAGGGAGGGTGACTGGCCCGCCTACATCAGCGCCGCGGTGCTCGGGTACGCCACCCCGGAGGAGGCTTCGGCCGGGTTCGACCTGCTGAAGGCCGACTCCCTGACGTGCACCGACGTCAGTCCCAAGTTCGGGGCCCCGTCGGAAGTCACCACGCGGGATCAGACCGACGAGGTACCGTTCGACGATTCGGCGGTGGACGCCTCCCCTGCTCGGATGAGCTACGTCACCGGCCTCATGATCCTGACCGAGCCGGAGAAGGAGGGCTTCGGCGTCTTCACCGACACCGTCGTTGTCCAGGCAGGGGAACGTGTGTTGTTGCTCACTTCGGCATTCGAGGGCATGGACAACAACTGCGAGCCCAGCGGAGAGGATCCGGACATGGGGCAGTGCCAACTTCCCGCCGCCATTCCAGAGGCGATCCAGGCACTGGTGGAGCCCAGTTGACGGCAACCTCGACGGCCCCGAATGGAGCCCCCGGGCGCTCAAGCCACCCTTCTTGAGCTGCCTGGGGGCTCCGTCACGCCGTGGGGGCCCTCCGCCACTTCCTGACGGCCCTCTCCCCCTCGACGATGATCGACGCCAGCAATGTGACGTACAGCACCGGAACGAGCCAGAACAGCACCGCCGACAGGCCGTTGGCGAAAGCGCTGCCGAACAGCCCCATCACGAACGACGGGTAGACCTCGCCCGGACGCGCTTCCGGTAACGCCAGGGCCAGCACCACCCAGGCGGCGTAGTAGATGAACGACAAGCGTGCCCCCACCGGCCCCAACCAGTGCCGCCACTGGCGACGGCGATAGGTCCACGCCAGCATGCCCGCGATGACCTGCCCGGCGATGATGGCCGGCAGCCCGATGATGGTGAAGAGAGCGAACGTCATGTCCGTGGGAGCGGCTGCGAACCGGACCACCGCCAGCAGCAGCGGGAGCAGCACACTGCCCCACCACAAGCCCTGATACGCATACTCACCCAAGGGGTACCTCGGGACCGGCGTGTGCGAAGGCATGGATTCCAGCCTACCGCGGCCCCGTGCAGCCGCACCGATGACCACCCGTCCCCAATGGGAAACGCCCCGTGGCGCATTGCGCAGACGGGGCGTCGCCCATGCTCAGGGGAACCGACGATCAGCGGGTCAGGCGGCGGTGGGCCGTCGACTTCGGGCGCGACGCCATGGGGCCGAGGCGCTCGATCTTGTTCTGCTCGTAGTCGGCGAAGTTACCCTCGAACCAGAACCAGTTCGCCGGGTCCTCGTCGGTACCCTCCCACGCCAGGATGTGCGTGGCGACACGGTCCAGGAACCAGCGGTCGTGGGAGATCACGACGGCGCAGCCGGGGAAGTCGAGCAGTGCGTCTTCGAGCGACTGCAGCGTCTCCACGTCCAGGTCGTTGGTGGGCTCATCGAGCAGGAGGACGTTGCCGCCCTGCTTCAGCGTCAGCGCCAGGTTGAGGCGGTTGCGCTCACCACCGGACAGCACGCCGGCCAGCTTCTGCTGGTCCGGGCCCTTGAAGCCGAACGATGCGACGTAGGCGCGCGACGGCATCTCGAAGTTCGCCACCTTGATGTGGTCGAGCCCGTCGGAGACGACCTCCCACACGTTCTTCTTCGGGTCGATGCCCGAGCGGCCCTGGTCCACGTAGCTGAACTTCACCGTCTCGCCCACCTTCACCGTGCCGGCGTCGGCCTCCTCAAGACCGGTGATGGTCTTGAACAGCGTGGTCTTGCCGACGCCGTTGGGGCCGATGATGCCCACAATGCCGGCGCGCGGAAGGGTGAACGTGAGGTCGTCGATCAGCACCCGCTCACCGAAGCCCTTCTTGAGGTTGCGCACCTCGAGGACGACGGAGCCCAGGCGCGGGCCCGGCGGGATGTTGATCTCGGAGAGGTCGACGGCGCGACCCCGCTCGGCCTCGGCCGCCAGTTCCTCGTAGCGGGCCAGGCGGGCCTTGCTCTTGGCCTGGCGGGCCTTCGGGTTGGAGCGCACCCACTCGAGTTCCTTTTCGAGGATCTTGGCGCGCTTGGCGTCCTTCTTGCCCTCGATCTGCAGGCGCTCCCGCTTGCTCTGCAGGTAGGTGGAGTAGTTGCCCTCGTACGGGTGCAGCCGGCCGCGGTCGATCTCACAGATCCACTCCGCGACGTTGTCGAGGAAGTAGCGGTCGTGCGTGACCGCCAGGACGGCGCCCGGGTAGTTCTTGAGGTGCTTCTCCAGCCAGTCGACGGATTCGGCGTCGAGGTGGTTGGTGGGCTCGTCGAGGAGCAGCAGGTCAGGCTCTTCCAGCAGCAGCTTGCACAGCGCCACGCGGCGTCGCTCGCCACCGGAGAGCACGTTGACCGGGGCGTCCGGCGGCGGGCACTGGAGCGCGTCCATGGCCTGCTGCAACTTCGAGTCGAGCTCCCACGCCTCGCGGTGGTCGAGCTCCGTCTGGAGCGTGCCCATCTCTTCGAGGAGCTTGTCGAAATCTGCGTCCGGCTCCCCCATCAGGGCGCCGATCTCGTTGAACCGGTCCATCATCGCCTTGGTTTCGGCGACGGCCAGTTCGACGTTCTCGATGACGGTCTTGTCCTCGTCGAGCGGGGGCTCCTGGAGCAGGATCCCGACGGTGGCGTCCTTCTTGAGGGCGGCTTCACCGTTGTTGGGCCGCTCGAGGCCCGCCATCACCTTCAGGAGGGTGGACTTGCCGGCTCCGTTCGGACCGACGACGCCGATCTTGGCGCCTGGCAGGAAGTAGAGGGTGACGTTATCCAAAATGACCTTTTCACCGGCGGTCTTCCGGACGTTCTGCATGCTGTAGATGAACTCAGCCACGTGTATCGGTTTTCCCTTCGTAACGGACCGCGGGCCAGTCTATGCGGGAATGCGGACAACCCAGAAACGCTAGCTGAGCCGATCCAGGGCGGAGCGGGCCTGCACGTAGCGCTGAACCTCCGCCTCGGCAGGGGCGACGACGTGCTCGCTGCCCACCTCCGCCACCGACGCGTTGAGCGCCTTCCTCGCGCGCTTCGCCGCGCCCTTCGCGGCGGCGCTGATCGCGAGGCCGGACAGGCCCGAGAGCACGATCCCGGCCACCACCCCACCGATCACCATCAGCGTGGGCACGGGCAGTTGGAGCCCGCCGTCGGGGCCGACCGGGTAGATGTCCACCTTCGGCAGCCCGAAGTAGCTCAGCACCACGTTGAGCGTCAGCCACAGGGCGCCCGCCACGACGGCGACGATCAGCACCCACTGCAGGGCCCTGATCAGCTGCCACCACACGGGCGTGCGGTCCACCTTGAGGTCGGTGGCGACGACGGCGCGGTCGAGCTGGTCCGGCAGCGTCGCCTCCGACGTGTGCACGGCGCGGCTGATGGCGTCGCGCCAGCCGGCGGGCATGCCGTCGCCCAGTTCGTTGGCGAGCCCACGCAGACCCGTGGAGAGGTGTGACGACGCCGCGGCCGAGCGTGCCGGCAGCGAGCTGCGCGTCAGCCCGCCCGGCGGTTCCAGCTCAGCCGGTGCCGCGCCGCGCTTCACCCCGAGGCGCAGCCGCTTCAACGGATCCGGCTTCAACCTGCCGATCCACTTCACCAGCGGCCAGCCCGTGGCCAGGCGACCCCGGTGCTTCACCGAGTTGCGCACCGCGTCGACCACGATAGGCACCCCCGCTGCGGCGGACAGTTGGGCGTTGAGCCGCTGGACGGTGTCCTTGCTCACGCCGCGGGTGACGGCGCGGCCCATGGCCGCGTCGAGTTCCCGGGCGGCGACGGCGGCGTCTGCCTGGAGCCGGGTGGTCGCCGCGCGCTTCCCGGTGGCAAGCTTCGCCAGGCGGCCGCGGAGGTCGTCGATCCCCATGCCGGTGACCGCCGACGTGGCGAGGATGGGCACGCCGTGGAGCCCGTCGTCGTCGAGCAGCCGGCGGATGTGCGCGAGGCAGCGCGCCAGGTCTTCGGGAGAGAGCTTGTCGGCTTGGTTCAGCACCACGGTGATGACCTCGCGGTGCCGGGCCAACGGCCGCAGGTAGCGCTGGTGGAGGGCGGCGTCGGCGTACTTCTGGGGGTCGAGCACCCAGGTGAACTGGTCGACGAGCGCCACGAGACGGTCCACCTCGTCGCGGTGGGCCGTGGCGGTGGAGTCGTGGTCCGGCAGGTCGAGCAGGATCAGGTCCTGCATGCCGCCTGCGGGCGGCTCCACCTCGTGGCGGCGCGCCACCGCCAGCAGGTCCAGCAGGCGGCTGTTGGTGGCGGAGAAGCTGGCGGCCATGGTGAGCGCCGTCGTGGGCCTGCGGGGGCCCTGCTCTGCCAGGCGGGTGCCGGTGAGGGCGTTGAAGAGGCTGGACTTGCCGGATCCGGTGGCGCCCGCGATGGCGACGACGGTCTGGGCGCCGGCGGCCAGCCTGCGGGGGGCGTGCGCCAGGACGGCGCGGGCGCGGGCCTCCGCCTCGGCTGGGATGCGGCCCTGCGCGAGGTCGAGGACCTCGGTGAGTGCTGCGAGGTGGTCGGCGATCAGGGACATCACAGCTCCGGGGCGGTCAGGTCGTCGAAGGCGCTGCGCGCGGCGTCCCGGAGGGTGACGGCGGCGGTCTCCAGTTGGGCGGTGGCGCCGTCGTCGACGGCGAGCGAATCGAGGATGGCGCCGTAGCGCGACAGTTCGACGGACAGCACGCCTTGGACGCGGGCCTCGAGGTCTGCCTGGGCCTGTTCGGCGAGCTTCCGGACGGCGCCCTCGCCGAAGACGGCTTCGAGGAGTCGCTGGGCGAGCACCGAGGCGCCGCCGGCGATGCCGACCTCCGCTCCGGTGAGCCCGCCGGTGGCGGCGAACACCACGATCATCAGGGCCAGCGCGAGGATGTTGGTGCCCAGCGCGAGGAAGCGGGCCTTCATGCGTTTGCCGCGGCCCTGCTCCTCGACGAGGCGCATCACGTCGGACTGCCAGGCGCGGATGGCGGCGGTGGCCGCGGCGTCGAAATCCGGCGACGGATGGGCGAGGCCGGGCTCGGCGACGATGATGTCGCGGCCCCAGCGGGTGCGTGACCACTTCACGGCCACCTGTTCCGCGGCCCACTGGCCCTTCTCCTGGAGGACTGCGGCGAGGTTGTCGGAGATGGCGACCTCGACGGCGTGCACCTCGGGTTCGCCGCGGAACCAGCCGGTGAGGCGGTCCCGGAAGGCGCTGATGCGTTCCTCGATGGAGCGCATGAACTCGCCGGTGCCGACGAGGTCCTGCCAGCGGCTGAGGATCTCGCCGCGCAGCATGGTGCCGTCGCCAGCGGCCTCGGCGACGTCGACGACGGCCTGGCGGTAGGTGCTGACGGACTGTTCCCGCAGCTCCTCGATGGCCTCGTTCTGGCGGTGGATGCCGCCGATGAGTTCGTGGAGTTGCGGGTCCAGCGAGCGCACGGAGCCGGCCAGCGACTGCACCGCCACCTGCGCCCGGGCCTCGGTCTGCGAGGCGAGCTGCCCCAGCCACTGCCGCAACCCGCCGACATCCGGCAGCGGGAGCATCCCGTCGTGCCCCAGGGCGCGTTCGACGATGGCGAACAGCTTGGCCGACGCCAGGCCACGCTCGGCGAGCATCTGGGCCAGATGCCCGGCCACCTGGGCGATCGCGCCCGGTGGGCAGCGGTTGACGACCACCGCCAGCATCGTGTTGCGCTCCTGCGCCTGGTGGAGGTAGTCCCAGGGCACGGCGTCGGCGTAGCGGGCGGCGGAGGTGACGAAGACCCAGAGGTCTGCCGCGAGGAGGAGTTGGCGGGCCAGCGCCCGGTTGGCGTCGTCGACCGAATCGATGTCGGGTGCGTCGAGCAGAGCCAGGCCGGGGGGCAGGTCGGGGAACGCGACGATGTGCAACGCCCGGGAGTCGTGGAGTTGGGTGTCGGTGCGCACCAGCCCGGGCAACACCTTGTCGGAGCGGAACCACTCCTCGTCGTCGGGGTGGCAGATCAACACAGGCGACTTCGTCGTTGGGCGCAGCACACCCGGGCGCGTCACCTCGGCCCGGAGGAGCGAGTTCACGATGGTGGACTTGCCGGCGCCCGTGGAGCCGCCGACCACGGCGAGCAGCGGTGCGTCGAGCCGGGAGGCACGCGGCAGCAGATAGTCGCGGACCTGGTGCGCCAGCGAACCCGCGAGGCTACGCAGGGACTCGGCGCCGTCGAGGGGAAGCGGGAACTGCGCCGACGGCAGCGTGGCGTCGAGCAGGTGGAAGGCGTCGACGAGCTTCTGGGATCCGCTCATGAACGCACAGGATAGTTGCCGCCGACGCCGGCCGGGCCGGGCGCGACGGGTTGGGCGTAGTTACTGGTGAGAGGCCCACCCGGCCCCTCTTCAGGCGGCGGGGGCAGTTCGCTGGCCTTCTTCTTGCGCGGCGGGATCATCGGCTGGCCCGCGTAGTCGCTGAAGGTGATCTGCTGGAGCGAGTGGATCTCGGTGATCAGTTGGTGGGCGCGGTCGTCGCCGGCCTCCGAGACGAGGCCGCGCGTCATGGCGTTGCGCAGGTACGCCAGCTCCGTGACGCGACGCACCAGCTTCGATGTGCGCCACCAGATGCGGGGGCCGCGGAACAGGGCGTAGAGCAGCAGCTTGGCGCGACGGAGGGGGCGGCCGTAAAGCTCGACGTCGCGCTCGGTGAGCCAGCCGGCGTGCTGGTAGTCGCCCAAGCGGGCCCGGATGATCTGCGCATTGCCGACGATGCTGACGATCAGGGAGATGACGATCACGGCCACCAGACCCAGCGCCATGTACCACTGGATCATGAGGTTGTCGATGGAGTTGGTGGACGACAGGCCGTTGAACAGCATGTGGCCCGCGCAGGCGAGCAGGTAGCCGCCCACCGGCGCCATGACCCGGACCCACTTCGAGCGGGCGCCCAGCCCGACCGCGAGGCCGGCGGCGGTCATCATCGTGAACAGCGGGTGGCCGAACGAGGTGTACACGCCGCGCAGCATCACCAGTTCCATGAAGGACTCCGCGGGTTCCGCGATGGTGATGTCGTGCGTGGCCTGCATCCAGACGCGGCCGTAGTAGATGATGTTCTCGGTGAACGCGAAGCCGACGGCGGACAGCCCGGCGAGCGTGATGATAGAGAGCCGCGACACGATCTTGTTGCGCCAGAGGATCACCAGCAGCACCAGGATGGTGGCCTTGGCGAACTCCTCCACGAACGGAGCGGAGAAGATCGCGGCGCGCGACCCCGCGTCGGAGTTGGCCTGGGTGGTGGCCATGGCCTGGCCCATCCACGTGTTGACGTGGATGGAGAACCAGGTGGAGGCGCAGGCTCCCCACCCGAGCGCCAGTAACCAGACGACGGGGCTCGAAGCCCGGAACCGGTCGAGCAGGATGAACAGCGTCGTGTACGCGAGGCCGGTCCACATGGCCCAGTACGCGCCGAGCTTGAGGGCCTCGTTGCTGATGCCCAGCGAGCGGGTGCCGTCCTCGAACGTCTGCTCGGGGTGCAGCATCCAGTACTGGTCGTAGAGCGCCCAGAAGTACAGCGGAAACAGGATCAGCGCCAGCCAGAACAGTGGGCTGCGCAGGAGCCGCAGGTACCAGGGGCGCCTGGGCCCATCCTGCGGCAGGCCGTTCAGCCAACGGCCGCGCGTCGTGGGCTGGCTGATCTGCGCTGTACTCATAGTGCGCCCAGACTACCGGCCGATCGTCCTGCGCCCGAGGATCCGCCGCCCGCTTCCCATCGCTAGGCTCAGCGCCATGCGCAGCTTCTTCGAGCAGATGACCCCCTGGACCCAGAACGACGGGTCGCTCCACGTGTACGCCCTCCCCACAGACGACGTCCAGGACCGCCTCGACGAGGCCGCGTCCCGTCTCGACGGCCTGCCGAACCTTCCTCTGATGCCCGCCTCGTGGCGGCACTTCACCGTGCGCCGGCTGGCCCAGTTCGACGACCTGAAGCACGCGGACCTCAGCCGCCTCGCGCAGCACCTGACCGACGAGCTCGAGACCGTCCGCGCCTTCGACCTGAACCTGAGCGCGCCCCAGCCCCAACCGGTCGCCGTGGAATGCGTCGCGGACTCGACTTCGGCGTGGGTGTCGCTGGTCGAGGCCGTCGGCCGTGCGGCGGCCAGTTACGGCGGCGACGTCCTCGGGGCGCCGTACGGCCCCCACGTCTCCCTGGCCTACGCCACCGGCGAGGTCGACGACGCGGAGCTCCAGCGCCGACTCGAGGGCGCCCCCGAGGTGGGTCCCGTGCGCATCGGGTCCGTCCATCTGGTGTCCGTCACGGTGCGTCCGGAGTTGGGCTGGTTCGACTGGATCGAACTCGCCAACTGGACCCTCGACGCCAACTGAGGCCGGTTCAGACAGCCTGCAGGCTCGCCCGGTTCACGCTCGTGAGGGTTTCGTTGACGTCGGAGTAGATAGGCTTTACATCCGTGATCCCGAAACCGGCGAGGCGCTCGGTGTGCATCGCGACATAGGCCTCCGCGTGCTCGCGGGATTCGAAGAGGTAGATGCCGCCGGAGAGGCCGGCAGCTTCGTCTTCGATCCACACTTTCCAGATGAAGCCCGGCTCTGCGTTGATGGATTCGGCGAGGCCGCGGAACGCCTCTGCCATCTCCGCTCCCCACGGCCCGTGCATGGGGAAATTCACTTGTACCAATACAGTCATCGTTGATCTCTCGGTCGGTGGTGACGATCAAGCTACGTCAGTGCAACGGCGACGCACAAGCACCGGCACGTCCACCAATCGGGGACGACGACCGCGTCACAGACCTATGATCGAAGAGAAGCCAGCGAAGGGCGGTGATTGCCGTGAAGACGATGACACGTCTCTCGGAGGCCTACAGGGATGCCCGGGTCGAGCTGATCGACGACACCTCGCGCTACGTGATCATGAGCGACTGCCATCGCGGGGACGGCTCGAAGTCCGACGAATTCCTGAAGAACAAGAACACGTTCACGGCAGCGATGGACTATTACTGGCGCAACGGGTTCACCTATGTGGAGGCCGGTGACGGCGACGAGCTCTGGGAGCACGACTACAAGCACATCATCAGAGCCAACCGCGCCGTGTGGGAACAGGTGCTCCAGTTCCACCGTGCCGACAGGTACATCCGGATGTGGGGTAATCACGACATTGTGTTGAAGGAGCCCCACTACGTCCGCGAGCATCTGTGGACCGCTAAGGCTGTCGCCACCGGTGAGGTGGAGCCGTTCTTCGACGGCTTGGAGCCGGTGGAAGCGGTCGTGTTCCGGCACAAGCAGACGCACCAGGACATCCTGCTGGTGCACGGGCACCAGGGTGACCTTCCCAACGACCAGGCATGGCGATTCAGCCGGTTCATGATGCGCGCCTTCTGGAGGTATGCGCACGCCTTCGGTTTCCACAGCCCCACGAGCCCGGTGGCCAACGCGGACAAGCGGCACAAGGTGGAGCGCAACTACGCGAAGTGGATTCGTCAGAACCGGACGGCACTCATCTGCGGCCACACCCATCGCGAGAGGTTCCCCCGCGAGAACGGGGTGCCCTACTTCAACTCGGGCAGCTGCGTCTACCCGTCGCACATCACGGCCCTGGAAATCACTGGGGACACCATCGCTCTTGTCCGATGGCGCGTGGACCCGAACGAGGACGCGTTGCTGCAGGTCACCCGCCGGGTGATGGCGGGACCCGAACCGCTGTCGAAGTTCGATCTCCGCCACAGCTGAACGCGATGGGCACGTGAGCATGCAGGTGGCGTTCTTCCGGAACATGAACCTCGGCCAGGCGCGGAGCAGATCGCCGCGCAGTCCGGAGTTGCTGGACGCCTTCACGGCGGCCGGCGCGACCAGCGCCGTGAACTTCCAGACCAACGGCACCGTGATCTTCTCCGGCGACGAACCCGCAGCGCTCGCGGAGTCCGTGGTCGCCCGCCTCACAGCTGTCACGGGTTACTCCGACCTTGTTGTGGTCCGCTCGGCGGACTGGCTCATCGACACGGTTGGGCACCTCGATCCCGACCTACCTGGCGGCGAGTTCACCCTCTTCGACGCCGTCAGCGTCCCGGAACTCGTGCTGCCTCACGTCGGACGCGGTCCCACCGGCGAGCTCGTCGTGCACGAACTCAGCGGCGCTCACGCGGTCACGAGCGCCACCGGTTCAGGAATCTCCGCCGGCCCAGAGCTGACCCGGTTGCTCGGCGTCCCGGTGACCTGCCGGGGAATCCCCACGATGCAGCGACTCGTCGCCCGGTTGACGATCCTCGCCGCGCAGCAAACGTAGACCCACCTTCGGGACGCATTCATCGGCTACCCACGAACACCAAGGGCGTACGGCACGGTTGCCCTGCTCGAATCAGAGCGTCGCCTCGAGCTCAAGGGCTGCGGCCTACTCCTTCGACTTCTTCGGTGCTTTCGCCGCAGCCCGCTCCACCGCCGGGACGACCCAGGCACGCACAGCAGCTGCGTCTGGAATCTCTGACGCGCCGACCAGCACCACGCCTCCCATGGTTCTTTCCCCCATCGTCGCTGGGGAGGCGCCCTTGTCAAGTGCCACGCCCATGCCGTCCTTGCCGACGTGAACCATCAGGTCACCATCGGTGACGCCCACGGCCATGTGAGTATTCACAGTCCAGCAGAGACCACCGAACATCTTGATCTCGCGATACCCGCCGGTCCCGGCCGCGGCTTCGACCGCAGCCCGGATCCGCTCAGCCAAGCCCTCGTCATACGCCATCAAACCCTCCGACCCTGCTGTCGCATATCCGCACGCAACCGACCCGTTGGCTCTCCATCCGATCGCCCGTTATCGGTCAGAAGCTCCGGCCCTCAACGCCCACACCATACTGGCCACCCGTGCCCAACGGGGTGTGCCCTTCTCTGGGCGGCTGCATCCCATTCGGCAGATCCGGACTTGAGCGGCAGCCCTCTGGCGTCGCACGGAACTGCCGGTAGTGCGCCCTACGATCGAACCATGAACCTCGGCGTGCACCAGCGGCAACGCATTGCGGCATACGGCCTTGCGCGCAGCGGGCCACGAGGTGTTGTTGGTACGTGTGGCCGGAACGGCCGGGAGGCCCAGCACCTGGTGGCTGCCCGGAGGTGGGCTCGAGTTCGGTGAGACACCCGAACAATGCCTCACTCGGGAGTTCGCGGAGGAGACCGGGACGAGTCCACAGATCATAGGTCTACTCGATGTTGTCTCTGACGTGAGCCGCTTGAGGAACGAACCGGTGGAACTGCACTCAATTCGGCTCATCTATGAGGTGGAAGTCCGGGATCGCGTACTGAGGGCAGAGAGCAGCGGATCACCTGAACAGGCAGAGTGGGTGCCGGTCAGCCACATTCACATCATGCACTTGGTGCCCTGGCTCCGAAACTGGCTCTCATCTCGCGACTTTGCGCCGAACGCCCATGAACTCGGCGAAATGGACCGCCCCTGACAGCGGCAGAGTCGGATGTCGGCCAGTCACGGTGCGAGGAGTCCGAGAGGGACCACAGCGATGCCGTCGGAACGCCGGTAGGCGTTGGGGCCGGTGTTGATCACGACTGCGTCGAGCAGCTTGTCGCCCATCCGGTCCGCCAGCCAGTGGAGGTGCTTGGTGTCCTGGTCGGTGACGGTGTTGGCCAGTTTGACCTCGACCGCCAGGGCTCGGCCGTCGTCGCGGACGACGACCAGATCGACTTCGTGGTCGCCGTTGCGGGTACGCAGGTGACCGACGGTGGCTTCCGCCGCCTGCGCCGGGACCCGGACGCACAAGGTCACCAACGACTCGAACAGGTGACCCAGAACGCTGCCCGACTGCGGACCCACCGACGTGCCAACGCCATCCAGCAGAGCGTCACGGCTGAGGCCGAGGAGACGCGCGGCAAGCGCCGGGTCAGCAAGATGATGCTTAGGCGTCTGCCCCAGCCGGGTCAACAGACTCCCGCTCGGCGCCCACGCCGGCACCGGGTCCAGCAGCCACAAACTGGACAACACGTCACGGTAGGCGATCGACGTGGAGCGGGCCGGCTTATCGCCCTGCCCCGGCGTGGCGGCATCCAGGATCTGCGCATAGCTCGCAGTGGTCGCCGACGCCGCAGCATAGGCACGCAACCAGGCCAACATCGCCTCAGGCTTCCGCACCGCCAGCCCCTGTTCCGGGACGTCACGATCCACCGCGTTGCGCAGGTATGAGTCGAGCTGGAACCGCCGCGACCTCCCCACCAATGGCCGCATCGCCGGGAAACCCGACGCAACGATCTCCTCCACGTAGTCGCTCAAAGTCAGCGGGCACGACCCGGCCAGCGGCCCGCGACCTCCACCCAGCAGCCCCCGCAAGCTGACCGTGGGCTGCGTCACTCCCCGCTCGGACAAGGTCATCGGACGCATCCGCAACCGACCGATCCGACCAGCCCCGGAATGCGCCGTGGCCCCCGGCGCCGGGGAGGCGCTGCCGACCAGCAGGA
The DNA here is from genome assembly GCF_014164735.1 of Tessaracoccus sp. MC1756. Classification (NCBI taxonomy): domain Bacteria; kingdom Bacillati; phylum Actinomycetota; class Actinomycetes; order Propionibacteriales; family Propionibacteriaceae; genus Tessaracoccus; species Tessaracoccus sp. MC1756. The sequence continues at coordinate 75,706 of NZ_JACJFZ010000002.1, forward strand.
ACTGCCCGCCCGTCGGATCAGCATCCACCGCACGGCGCACGACGTCCCACACCTCGGGGACCTTCTGCCACTCGTCAATCAACAGCGAACGCCCACGCCCCAACACCTGCTCCGGCTCCGCGGCGATCGACTCACGAATAGCCTTCGAGTCCAACCGCACCACTCCCGCAACCCGCTGCTCAGCGGTCGTGGTCTTCCCCACCCCTTTGGGCCCGTCAACCGCGATCGCCGGAACCTGCCCGAACAACTCATCCAACTCGTCATCCAGAATCCGGCGGGCATACTCCATGCATGAACCATACAAGAAGCAGGATCTGAATCAGTCAATTAGCACGGCATGAATCAGACAGATTGCAGGCTCGCACATCGGCAATTGCGGATGTTCTCAACCCGGCATCGTCGCAAGACTGCGTCCTGGGCATGAGAAGAACCAGTTGGTCCCTCGTCGGGCCGTGGTGGGTCCGGATGTCCCCCCGATCCTGCGTCAATGAGTCAGGACTTCACTCTGAACGCGCAGGACACCAAGTTCGGCTGAATCATGCCGCACCGATTCGCCGCACGAGGACCTCGGAGTTCACTCGCAAACTTACGACAGGTTCACTGCGCTCCCTCTGGCCGCCATTCCGCCCTGTCGCCCCCGCTCCGGAGCCCAAGCCGCTGTCGCTCTCGCGGCGAAATGTAAAGCGCCCCAGGCAGGAATCGAACCTGCGCACTACAGATTAGAAGGCTGTTGCTCTATCCGCTGAGCTACTGGGGCTTCGGCCAAACAGTGTAGCCCGTTGGCGTGCAGGTGGCCCGGAGTCATAGGTTGGTGCCCATGAGCGAAAAACTGGTGTGGATCGACTGCGAGATGACGGGTCTCGACCTCGGGGCCGACGCGTTGATCGAGGTCGCCGCCCTCGTGACCGACGGCGACCTCAACGTCCTGGGCGACGGCGTCGACGTGCTCATCAAGCCGTCCGACGAGCAACTCACCGCCATGGGCGACTTCGTCCGCGACATGCACACCAAGTCCGGCCTCCTCGACGAACTCAGCACCGGCACCACCATGGAAGACGCCATGACCCAGGTGCTCGACTACGTCCGCACCCACGTGCCCATCGCCCGCAAGGCGCCCCTCGCCGGCAACACGATCGGCACCGACCGCGCCTTCCTCGCCCGCGACATGCCGGAGCTCGAGCAGTGGGTGCACTACCGCAACGTTGATGTGTCCTCCATCAAGGAACTGGCCCGCCGCTGGTACCCCCGGGTGCAGTATCTGGCCCCCGTGAAGTCCGGCAACCACCGCGCCCTGGCCGACATCCAGGAGTCCATCGAGGAACTGCGCTACTACCGCGACGCGCTCTTCGTCCCCCGCCCAGGCCCCACGTCATCACAGTTGCGTGAGATCGCCGCCCGCCACCGCGGGGCGCTCACCGGCGCCAACGGATCCACGGCCGTCTCTCCCCCCGTGGAGACGCCCGTTGAGGCCCCCGTCGACGAGGTCTGACGCTCGATTCGCGCAGGCCATTCCCATCCGCTACGATTAGTGGCTGCCGGATCAACCGGCGATGGTGGGTATAGCTCAGCTGGTAGAGCACCTGGTTGTGGTCCAGGAAGTCGCGGGTTCAAGTCCCGTTACTCACCCCGAAGAGAATCGGCCCCGGCTTATGCTGGGGCCGATTGCTTTGTCGCCGAGTTGAGGAAGATCATGGCTCCGAACAGCCCATATGGCACGCTCGAATCGGTCGACGGGCGCCCCGCGCTGCGCTTCGAAATCGAGCTCCCCTACCCAGTCGAGCGGGTCTGGCAGGCGGTCAGCAACCCCGCTGAGCTCCAGGAGTTCTTCCCCGGCGCCGCCCCTTGGGGGCCGGAAACCGGCGAGAGCATCGACCTCGGCGGGATGACCCTCACCGTCGACGAGGCCAGCGTGCCGTCGCGCCTGGCATGGACGTTCGCCGGCCAGCCCCAGAGTTTCGACCTCGAACCTACGGAGACCGGCACCCGCCTGACCTTCACCCACACCATCGACGACCTCCCGGCCGCGCAAACCGCCACCGGCTGGCACACCTACCTGTCGCGGCTGGAGCCGCACCTCGCCGGCCAGCCCATGTCCGAGGAGGAGGCCCACAAGCACTGGCGCGCCATCCACGAGGGGTACGCCGAGCGGTTCGGCGCAGATCCGGATCCCGGCAGACGGTGGGCCGACCAGTACCTCCCCGCGTCGGCGGACTGACCTCAGCGCCTACATCCGTTCGCCGGGCAACTTGCTCGCCTGCTCGATCCAGGACCTCAGCTGGGCTTCGTCCAGGTCGTCGTCCTCATGGATGTCCAGGTAACGCACCTCCGCATGCATAGATTCCTTCGGCGGCATGGGCTCCAGTGAGGTGCCCTTCAGGAACTGCACCTGGACGTACCTGGTGTAGCAACGAAACGACAGGAACCAGCCGTCCCCCTCGTTCCCGTAGTGCGGCTGGTTCCACTTCACGGCCCTGCGGACGTCCGGAACCGCCTTGACGATCAGCTCGTCCAGGCGTTGCCCGATGGGCTGCTTCCAGCCGGGCATCGCGGCGATGTAGTCGCGCACCGGGCCGGGACCTTCGCCCTTCGGGATCTGCGGGTTGCCGCCAGAGAGCAGCTTCGGGCGGCCCTGGGTATTTCCACTGTCCTCCATGCCCCATCCTCACCCGGCCTGCGACAAATCTCCAGCCCTTTCAGCGCGCCTCGCCCTTTTGGGGCAGCGTCCACCGGTAGCGGTGCGCCAAGAGCCCCAGCACGGTGCACGTCAGGATCGACGCCGCCATGCCCAGGTTCGGGTACCCCAGCTGCGTGAGGATCAGGCTCTCCGCTGCCCCGATCACCGCCACGGAGGCGTAGAGCGTGTTACCGCCGAACACCACCGGGATGCGCCCCGTAACGACGTCGCGGATCATCCCCCCGCCCACGGCAGTCAGCACGCCCACCAGGATGGCGGGCAGCGGGTCGAGCCCGAAGCCCAACGCCTTGATGGTGCCGGTGGCGCTCCAACAGCCCAGCGCGAGCATGTCCAACGAGGTCAGCAGCCGGCTCATCCATCGGCCCTTGAACGTCACCAGGTAGGCGACCCCCGCGGCGCTGACTGCGCCCACGAGGTACAGCGGGTCGATGAAGGCGACGGGACGGGTGGTCAGCAGCACATCGCGGAGCATGCCCCCTCCCAGGCCGGTGAGGATGGCGAGGAACAGGAAGCCGATGATGTCGAACCGCAACCTGCGCGCCACAAGGGCCCCGAGTAGCCCGTTGGCGACCACACCCGCCACGTCAACGACCCGGAAAAGCACCGAGGGATCGAACGCATCCACGGGCCAATGGTGCCACCATCCAGCACAATGGGGTGATGCGTGAACTTCAGCAGACCATCATCGACGAGTTCGGTGTGCGGCCCGAGATCGATCCTGCGCAGGAGATCGAGCGGCGCATCCAGTTCCTCGTTGACTACCTCGCCGCCTCCCACACCCGTGGCTACGTGCTCGGCATCTCAGGCGGCATCGACTCCACGCTCGCCGGGAGGATCGCGCAACTCGCCGCGGAGCGGGTGCGCGCGCAGGGCGGCGACGCCACCTTCTACGCCATGCGGCTGCCCTACAACGTGCAGCACGACGAGGCCGACGCGCAGGCCGCGATGGACTTCGTGGGCGCGGACCGCGACCTCACCTTCAACGTCGGCCGCGCCGTCGACGGCTTCGAGGACGAGTACGCCACGGCCGTCAGCGAGGAGATCACCGACTTCAACAAGGGCAACGTCAAGGCCCGCATCCGCATGGTGGCGCAGTACGCCGTGGCAGGCGACAACAACGCGCTCGTGCTGGGCACGGACCACGGCGCGGAATCCGTCATGGGCTTCTTCACGAAGTTCGGCGACGGCGGCGCGGACATCCTGCCGCTGTTCGGCCTCAACAAGCGCCAGAACCGTCAGCTCCTGAAACACCTGGGTGCGCCTGAACAGCTGTGGGGCAAGGTGCCCACCGCAGATCTCCTCGACGACAAGGTGGGCCAGCCGGACGAGGTGGAGCTCGGCGTCCCCTACGACGACATCGACGACTACCTCGAGGGCCGCGAGGTCCCTGCGGCCTCCGCGGAGCGGATCGAGCAGACCTGGCTGCGCAGCCGGCACAAGCGGACGGTGCCGGTGACGATCTTCGACACCTGGTGGCGGGAATGAGCGGCGACGCCGGACTGGCGCTGGTGGTCATCGACCTCCAGAAGTCCTACTTCGAACTGCCCGGCCTCGCCGGCAAGGAGGAACTCCTCCTGCCGCCCACCAACGAGCTGATCGCCTCGGCCCGCGCCAACGGCCGCCCGGTGATCCTGGTGCGGACCCAGCACGAGCCCGACAAGTCCACCTGGACCCTCAACATGCTGGAGGACGACCAGGGCTTCGCCTTTCCCGGCAGCGAACAGGCGGAATTCCTGGACGGCCTCGACACCACCGACTACGTCGAGATCGTCAAGACCCGCGACAACGCCTTCTTCGGCACCAACCTGAAGGAACAACTCGACTTCCTCGGCATCGACCGCCTGCTGATCTGCGGGGTGTCCACCCACAGCTGCGTGGCCCAGACCGCCATCGGCGCCTTCGCGCACAACTTCCGCGCCTACGTCGCCGGTGACGCCATCGCGTCGGACCATCGTCCGCTCGCCGAAGCCCTACTCGACTTCCTCCGCGAGGAGATGCGCCAGCCGGTGCTCACCCAGCGCGAGAGCCTCGACCTCCTCGCTGGGTCCTGAGGTCCTCATGGTCAGGCTCCGTCGGGTCAGCCCACGCATGATGGGCTTCACGCGCCGCAAGCGCGGCAGTGGCTTCAGCTACACAGACGCAGACGGCAACGCGCTACCCAAGGACGAGGTGGAGCGCGTCAAGGCCCTGGCCATCCCGCCCGCCTGGACCGACGTGTGGATCTGCCCCCACCCCAACGGCCACCTGCAGGCCCTGGGCACCGACGACGCGGGCCGCCGCCAGTACCTCTACCACCCGGACTGGCGGTTGAAGCGCGACCGCTCCAAGTTCGAGCGCATCACCGCCGCGGCCGAGATGCTGCCCTCGGCCCGCCGTCGGATCTCGGCGGACCTGACTCTCGAGGACTCGTCGCTGGAGTGCGTCTGCGCCACGGCCGTGCGGCTGCTCGACATCGGGTACTTCCGCATCGGCAACGACGCCTACACCGACGCCCACGGCTCGTTCGGGCTCACCACCTTGGAGAAGCAGCACGTCCGCCGACGGGGCGACGACCTGGTGTTCTCGTTCACGGGGAAGTCCGGGATCGCGCACACCATCGCCGTCGACGACCAGCCGGCCATCACGGTGCTGGAGAAGCTGCGCAAGCGCACCGACGACTCCAAGCGGCTGCTGGCGTACCGGCAGGACGGCCGGTGGCGCGACCTCAGCAGCGCCGATGTCAACGGGTACCTCTCCGACCTCTTCGGGGGCGCGCTCACCGCGAAGGACTTCCGCACCTGGCACGCCACGGTGATCGCCGCGGAGTCGCTGGCGCTGACCGAGGAGCCCGGCACTTCGAAGGCGTCGCGCCAACGCGCGATCAGGCAGGCGGTTCAGGAAGTGGCCAGCTACCTGGGCAACACGCCGACGGTGGCGCGCTCGTCGTACATCGACCCGCGGGTGCTCGACGCCTACGAATCCGGCGACACCATCGCCGAGGCCGCCCGGAAGAAGTACAGCTCGGCCAACGCGCGCCAGACGGGCCTGGAGAAGGCCCTCCTTGCGTTGTTGGAGTGATGGGCAAGGATGAAACCATGACTGACGCTCCGGGGATCATCCCCCAGCCGACGGTGGGCAACCCCTCGCCCGCGACCACCACGTGGACGGCCGCCGGCCCCGCTGTGCCGAAGCCTGACGGCCCGCCGCCCGCCCAGTCCCTCAACGACGACCCCTGCTGGTACATGAACGCCGTCTTCTACGAAGTGTGGGTGCGCTCGTTCTCCGACAGCACCGGCACCGGCGCAGGCGACCTCAACGGCCTCATCAGCAAGCTCGACTACCTCCAGTGGCTCGGCGTCGACTGCATCTGGATCCCGCCCTTCTTCCCCTCCCCGCAGCGCGACGGCGGCTACGACGTGCACTTCTTCACCTCGGTGCAGGTGGAGATGGGCACCAAGGAGGGCATGAAGAACCAGGCCGAGGCGCATGCCCGGGGCATCCGCGTGGTCAGCGACTTCGTCCTCAACCACACGTCGTCAGACCACCCGTGGTTCCAGGAGTCGCGGAAGAACCCCGACGGGCCCTACGGCGACTACTACGTCTGGCGCGACGACGACCGCGGCTATCCCGACGCCCGGATCATCTTCCTGGACAGCGAGAAGTCCAACTGGGAGTTCGACCCGGTGCGCAAGCAGTTCTACTGGCACCGGTTCTACCGGCACCAGCCGGACCTCAACTACGACAACCCGAAGGTGCTCGAGGAGATCCTCGACGCGCTGCGCCACTGGCTGGACCTCGGTGTCGACGGCTTCCGCCTCGACGCCGTCCCCTACCTCGTCGAGGAGGAGGGTACCAACTGCGAGAACCTGCCAGGAACGCACGAGATCCTGCGCAGGATCCGCGCGATGGTTGACGAGGAGTACCCCGGCCGGATGCTGCTCGCCGAGGCGAACCAGTGGCCCCACGACACCGTCGAGTACTTCGGCGAAGGCGACGAGTTCCACATGGCCTTCCACTTTCCGCTCATGCCCAGGCTGTTCAAGGCCCTGAAGCAGGGTTCGCGGTTGCCGATCGCCGAGATCCTGTCCGACACCCCCGCCTTGCCGGAGGGTTGCCAGTGGGCCACGTTCCTGCGCAACCACGACGAAATGACGCTCGAGATGGTCACCGAGGAGGACCGCAAATACCTGTGGAACGAGTACGCCCCGGTGCCGCGGATGCGGCTCAACCTGGGCATCCGCCGTCGGCTCGCGCCGCTGCTGGACAACGACGAGCGCCAGATCCGGTTGATGCATGCGCTGTTACTGGGGCTGCCGGGGTCGCCGGTGTTGTACTACGGCGACGCGATCGGCATGGGCGACCACATCTGGCTGCCGGACCGCGACGCCGTGCGCACCCCCATGCAGTGGACCCGCGAGATGCCGGGCGCCGGGTTCTCCGACGCCAACCCGTACCTCTTCGACAAGCCCATCCCCGCCACTCCCCCGTACGGGCCGGAGCAGGTCAATGTCGCCGATCAGCAGGCCAACCCCCAGTCGCTGTTGAACTGGCTGCGCCACACCTTGGCCCAGCGTCGCAAGTACGAACTGTTCGGCGTCGGCAGCTTCCGTGAGCTTGACGGGCCTGAAGAGGTGTTCTCGTTCGAGCGCCGGCAGGGCACCAATCTGGTGCTGTGTGTCAACAACCTCACCGCGTGGCCGCAGATGGTGGAGGTGGAACTGCCGGGCCTGGACGGCCGCACCCCCGCAGTCCTGTCGGGCACCGTGCCGGAAGCTCCGCAGGTGATCGGCGACCAGTACCGGATCGAGCTGCCGCCCTACGGCTACGCCTGGCTGCTGTTCAAGGATGTGCCGGCAGATTCCTGAAGTCGGCGCCAGCCGTCTCCAGCAGACGCAGCCACACCTCGCTGATCGTCGGATAGGCCGGCACGGCGTGCCACAGTCGCCGCAGCGGCACCTCCCCCACGACGGCGATCGTCGCCGCGTGCAACAACTCGGCCACGTCTGCGCCGACGAAGGTCGCGCCCACCACGGTGGAGCGATCCTCGTCGATGACCAGGCAGGCCCGGCCGTCGTAGCCGTCGGCGTGCAGGCTCGCCCCGGCGACGTCGCCCAGCGCGTACTCGACGGCGCGCACAGTGAGCCCGGCATCCCGCGCCTCGGCTGCTGTGAGACCGACGGAGGCGACCTGCGGGTCGCTGAACACCACCTGGGGCACCGCCCGGTGGTCGGCGGTGGCGACGTGCCTGCCCCAGTCGTCGTCGTCGACGGGGTGGCCGGCCGCGCGGGCGGCGATGACGTCACCGGCGGCCCGGGCCTGGTACTTGCCCTGGTGGGTCAGCAGGACGCGCCCGTTGACGTCGCCGACCGCGTACAGCCACCCGTGTCCCTCGACGCGCATGGTGTCGTCGACGGCGAGGTACTCGCCCGGCTCGAGGCCCACCGACTCCAGCCCGAGGCCGCCCGTGCGGGGCCGCCTTCCCGTCGCCACCAGCACTTCGGCGGCGACGATGCGGCCGTGGTGGCCGGTCGCGACGGTCACCTCGCCGCCCGACCTGGTCACGCTGCTGACCCGTGCGTCGGTCAGGACCTGAACCCCACGCTCCCGCAGCCTGCCCTCCACCGCCTCTCCCGCGAACGGCTCCATGGAGCCGAGCAGCCCGCTTCTGGCGATGAGGCTGACGTCGGCACCGAGGTCGGCGAAGGCGGAAGCCAACTCGCAGGCCACCACCCCGCCGCCGATGACCACCAGGCTCTCGGGCACCCGCTCGGCGCTAGTGGCGTCCTTGCTCGTCCACGGCCGCGCGTCACGCAGCCCCGGGATGTCGGGGACCAGGGGCTCGGTGCCCGTGCAGACGGCGACGGCGTGCCGGGCGCGCAGTACGCGGCGCCCCTCGTCGGTGTCGACGGTAACCTCGCGCTCGCCGGTCAGGCGCCCCGCGCCGCGCACCAGCGTCGCGCCGATGCCTTGGACCCACTCCACCTGGCCGGTGTCGTCCCAGTGCGAGGTGAATGAATCCCTCCGCTCCAGCACGGCCCCCACGTCGAGGGAGCCTGTCACCGCCGTCGACGCACCTGCGACCGCCCTCACTGCCCGGAGCGCCTCACCGGGCCGGATGAGGGCCTTGGAGGGCATGCAGGCCCAGTAGGAACAATCCCCGCCGACGAGGTCACTCTCCACCACGGCGACGCTGAGACCGCCCGCGACGGCGCGGTCCGCGACGTTCTCGCCCGTCGAGCCGGCGCCGATGACGATGAGGTCGAAGTCGGTTGTCTCCATGGGCACCATCCTGCGCCGGATGGTGGGGCAATGTGGCCGATCTGCGGCTTCTGCCCGGGGAGGTCGCCTAGCCTGGGGACATGACGCTCGGCTACCAGGATGAACAGCCCACACGGGACGAGATCGATGCCACGCGCGGCCTCGTCGCGTTGGAGTTCGGCCAGAACTGGTGCGGGTTCTGCGCCCGGTCCGCCCCGGCCCTCGACGAGGCCTTGGGCAACAGGCCGGACGTCGAGCGCATCAAGGTCGCCGATGGAAAGGGCCTCCCGTTGGGCCGGTCGTTCAAGGTGAAGTTGTGGCCCACGATGATCCTGTTGCGCGACGGGCAGGAGGTCGCCCGAGTGGTGCGGCCGGACTCGCCGCGGGAGATCGACGAAGCGCTGGACCGCGCACTGCCGAACATCATCGAATAGGCTTCTGACAAGGGGTTTCGTGCAACACGAGGGTCCGATTGGACAAGCCGAACGGCGAGGGTCTAGAGTTATTCCTCGCGCGCACCACTAGCTCAACTGGCAGAGCAGCTGACTCTTAATCAGCGGGTTCAGGGTTCGAGTCCCTGGTGGTGTACCAAGCCAAAGGCCCCGACTTCGGTCGGGGCTTTGTGGTTCCCAGGGACCCCTGCCCACTCGACTGCGGCCTCCCTTCAGACCCTCCGTGCACCGATGCCGGACCGCGCCCAGTCCTAGCCCAGTCTTGCGGCTGGCACTCGAATACTCATGGACTCTTTTGTTGCGCACCACTACTAATGACCCCTGGGTTGGTTAGTATCGATCCGTGACCGGTCACTGCCGTGGCTGATCACCGCCGACGGCGCCGCGAGGAGGCGGCGAAGCCTCGGTGACGTGCGTATTCGGGGGAAACCGACAGGTAACGAACCACACACAGAGAGATCACAATGAAGAGATTCCTCACAGTCGCCATCTCGCTCCTGATGGCCTTCACATTCATCGCCCCCGCGCGGGCGCTCGACATCCCCACCAGCAACAACGTCCACACACTCCAAGCCGGCGAGTTCGCGTCCGTCGATGGCTGGTACTCCGGCGAGATCACCGTCGGCTGGCACGGCAACGCCAACAACTCGGCAGAGCTCACCTGGGCCGGCAACGGCGGCGACGTCGTGGTCGCCCCGTACGCCGTCGACAGCAACCAGCAACGCGAAGGCGCGCTCGACGTGCGGATCCAGCAGACCACCCAGGAACAGAGCGTCGTGTTCACGATCACGAAGGTCAACGGGAAGACCATGACCGCCACTGTTGTCGTTCCGCCGCTGTACAGCGGACCGATCAGCTACGAGGCGCTCCGCACTTCGAGCAACCCGGGCTACTACTACTCGGGCGCCATCATCGACCTCGGCGCAACCGTCAGCGCCGATGCGATCGACAAGGACACGTTCTCAGCCAAGGCCAGGATCACGGAGGCCGACGGCAGCGTCCAGGGCGGCTTCGGCAACTTCGGCTGGGATCCGGAGAAGGAGAGCTACGCCCTCGGCGACGGCTGGGCCCAGTGGAACATCCTCGACGCCTACGTCGTGGACGCTGACGGCAACCCCGCCGAGCAGGGCCAGTACGTGAAGCTGGAGATCGAGTGGAACACCCGCACCGAACCCAACGGCACCAGCAGCGCCAACCGCTATGACGTGCCGGCCACGCGCGCAGCCTGGTACACGGTGAACGGGCTGATCGCGTTCGCCAGCATCGAGTTGGACATCACCCAGCAGGAGGCCATCGCTGGTCTTCACGAGAACGATTACGTCCAGGGCGACACCCGTCACGATCCCATCTTCGACCAGTTCGAGATCGCGGATGCACCGGGCGGCGGCACCTACTCCCTGTACACCCCGGCCAACGCGAGCGAGGAGAACCTGCGCCCGCTGTTCGTCTGGTTCCACGGCACCGGTGAGCGCTTCCACGGCACCAACCCTGGCGCCAACCTGATCGGCAACCGCGCGCTCGCCTTCGCCGACACCGAGTTCCAGGACACTCTCGACGGGGCCTACGTGTTGGCTCCGCAGTCCACCACGACGGGCTGGGGCGCGCACAGGCTGGCCGACATGGAGGCCCTGATCGCCACGATCATCGCCGACAACAACGTCGATCCCGACCGGGTCTACGTGGGCGGCCTGTCCATGGGCACCGCAATGACGACACCGCTCATCACGTCGCAGACCGAGAACCAACTCGACTTCGCCGCCGCCATCCTCACCTCCGGTGGCAACCTCAATGCCGAGCAGGCCGCGATCGTCGCAGCCAAGGGTTTCCCCGTCTACCTGGTGGGCAACACGTCCGACTGGGCCGCCGCCTCCCAGCCCGCAACGCTCGCGAACCTGCTGGCCGCCGGCGTGGACGCCCAGATGGCCCGCTACCCGGCGGGCCCCGTGTATGACGGTGAGCACTACTTCGGCGCTCACGACTCGTGGAACTACGTGTACAACAACCTCGTGGTCGACGAAGAGGGCGAAACCATCTTCGAGTGGATCGCCAAGCAGAGCCGATGAACCCCGAACGGCCGGCCAACCATCACCCCCGAGATGGCTGGCCGGCCGTTCCTCTGCTCGAAACGGCGGACCCCCTGCATTGTTACCAGCAACCTGTACTAATCTCGAGACATGACGCAAACACCCGATCTGGACGTCCGCGAACTCGCCCCCGCCCAGCGCCACTCGACCATCTTCGGCACCTGGTCCGCACTGCCTCCCGGCGAGGCCTTCATCCTCGTGAACGACCACGACCCCAAGCCGCTCTCCTACCAGTTCGCCGCTGAGCACCCGGGCGAGTACACCTGGGACTACCAGGAGAACGGCCCCGAGGTCTGGCGCGTGAAGATCGGCAAGACCGACAAGACGGCCTGACCCACAAATCCAAGCGCCCCGGGGACACCGCACTGTGCGGGGTACCCGGGGCTCAGCATGTGCCGCCCGCTATGGGCGGGACGCGGCCGACTTCTTGACCGAACTCTGCCGGACAGCCAACTCCGGTTGGAAGACGATCTCCCGTCCCGCACCCGGTTCGCCACCGATCCGCTCCAGGAGAAGCCGGGCCGCCGCTGCGCCAATTTCGTAGGTGGGCTGACGCATCGTGGTGATGGAAGGTGTCGTGAGATCTGCCCAGGGCAGGTCGTCGAAACCCACCAGGCTCAGCTCCTCCGGTATGCTCACGCCGCGCTCTCTGCACGCCCGCATGGCTCCGATGGTCATGCGGTTGTTCGCGACGAAGACCCCGTCTGGCGGCTGGTCAAGGTCGAGCAACTGGTTCATGGCCCTGTAGGCGCCGTCCTCACGGAAGTTCGCGTGGACAATCAGATCGTCGTCCACTGCGAGCCCAGCCGCCTCGAGTGCGTGCTTGTAGCCCTGGAGTCGCTCCTCGGCAGTGATCACGTCATCCGCGCCGGTGATGCACGCCACCCGTTCCGCGCCGTAGGAGAGCAGGTGCCGCGTCGCCTGACGCGCCCCTGCCTCCGAATCAGTGCGCACGCAGTCGAAGCCATCCCCCAGACGGCGCCCGATGCCGACCACCGCTATTCCCCGGGAAGTGACCGGGGCCAGGTCCGAGGACACAGACGCCGCGCTGATGATGACGCCCGAGACGGAGTGCGCTGCCAGGACCCCGAGGTAGGCCGCTTCCTTCGCCGGATCCTCATCGGTGTTGCACAGCATCACCGAGAATTTCTGGCGCCGCGCGACATCCTCGACGCCGCGGCACAGTGAGGTGAAGAAGGCGTTCTCGATGTCAGGGATCACGAGCGCCAGCAGTGGCGTCGACTGGCTCCTCAGCCCTCGCGCCACGAGGTTGGGCCGGTAGCCCATCTCATCGATGACGCCCTGCACCCGCTTGGCCAGGTCGGGGTCGACCCCCGCTCCCCCGTTCGCTACGCGGGAAACGGTCGCAGTGGAAACGCCGGCGGCGGCGGCTACTTCACGCATCGTAGGCACGTCACAACTCCTCTCGCCGCGGACTGCTAAGCACGGGCGTATCTGCGAGCAATGGTTGACAACGCCACCGCGAGCACCAGGATCCCGCCCTTGAATATGTACTGCCAGAAAGTAGCAGTACCCATCATGCTGAGACCATTGAACCCGACGTTGACAACTAGGACGCCGATGAGGGTGCCCACAATGTGAAATTCGCCATTCCGCAGGGTTGCGGAACCAAGAAACACCGCGGCGAAGGAATCCATCAAATAGCCATCGGCGGCACTGATGGTGCCACTTCCGAGCAGCGAGGCCAGGAGCATGCCGGTGAGCGCCGCACACGCTCCGGCGATGACGAAGGCAGCGATCTTGGTCCGGTCCACCCTGATACCGGCCAGTTTGGCGGCCTCAGAGTTGGCCCCCACGGCCTGGATCCGCTGGCCCAGGGGCGTGCGGTTGAGCAGCACCCACAGCGCCGTCAGGACCACGGCCATGATCCAGATCGGGTTCTGAATCCCGAGGAACCGCCCGAGAGTCAGTTGGACGAAGCCGGGAGGGAGCAGCACGATCGGAGAGCCGGCGCTGTAACCGAAGGTCAGGCCGACCAGGATCGTTCCTATGCCCAGAGTCGCCACGACGGCGTTCACCTTGGCCTTCGTGACCAGCAACCCGTTGGCGGCGCCTGCCGCCGAGCCCACGAGAATCGTCACAAGAATGGCCAGCGGAATCGCGAAACCCTGGTTCACCATGAGGCCAGTCACCAGCACGCCTGCGAGGCTGGCCGCATAACCGAGGGAGAGGTCGAACTCACCGACCACCAGCACCAGCGTCAATCCACTGGCGATGATCGCCGTCAAGGCGGACTGATTGACGATATTGAGAAGATTCGACGTCGATAGGAAAGCTCCATTGGGCACCGCGACGCTGAACACAATGATGAGAATCGCCATCGCGATGAGCGTGCCGTACTTGGAAACAGCGGAGAGGACATGGCGTTTGAGCGCGGACCGCTCATTGGCCGGTGCCGGCTGAACGCTGATGGGTGCACTCGTGGTCATGCGACTGTCTCCTTGTGATGCGCTCGCGCGAAGCTGAGCGCCAGAATGGCCTGTGTTGTTATCTCGCTGCCGGTCAGCTCTCCGGTCACGTAGCCCTCCGCCATGACAACCACCCGGTCGCAGAGCGCGACCAACTCTTCGTTGTCAGACGAAACGACGAGGACCGCGGCGCCCCGTGAAGCCAGCTCACGGATGAGCGTGTGCAGTTCCGCACGAGCCCCCACATCCACGCCTCGGGAGGGCTCGTCAAGGATCAGGAGGCGACGGTCCTCGGTCAGCCATCTGGCCACCGCCACCTTCTGCTGGTTGCCGCCCGACAGCGACCCGACCAGCACGCCGGCATGACGCGCCTTGATCCCCACGGAATCGACGAGCCCCTGGGCGATCCGCCTCCCGCTGCGGAGCCTCAACCACGGCAGGAACGGGCTGACCCGCAGCCCGTCGAGGCTGGACAGGTTGATGTTGAAGTCGATGCTCTTGTCGAGGAAGACGCCCTGGGACCTCCGCTCCTCCGGAACGATCCCCACTCCTTGGGCGACGGCGTCGGCAGGCTCCTGGAAGCGAGTGGTCTCGCCGTCCAGAAAGATGCGGCCGCCAACAAGCTTCTCTGCGCCGTAGACAAGGCGCGTGAACTCCGTTCTTCCGGCGCCCACGAGCCCGCCCAAGCCGACCACCTCCCCCGAGCGGACCTGCAGCGATACGTCGTGGACCATCCGCCCGTCAGAGACGTGCTCGGCGTCCAGGACGACGGCCCCGAGTTCGGGTGTATCGTCCGGCCGCCGGACCAGTTCCATGTGGTGACCGACGATGGCCTCCACCAACTCGTGGCTTGAGAGGTGCTGCCCGGCTTCACTGCGAACGACTCTGCCGTCCTTGAAGACGGTGATGTCCTCACAGAGTTCCGCGACTTCGCCCAGCCGGTGCGAGACGAAGATGACGGCCGTGCCCGCCGCGGTCAGCTCACGGATGATCCCGTGCAGCCTGGTGGCCTCCTGCGGCGACAGGGAAGCCGTCGGTTCGTCCATGGCGATGAGACGGGCGTCCTGCATCAGGGCGCGGGCGATCATCACCAACCACTGGTCCGCCGTGCTCAGGTCGTCGATCAACGTATCGAGACGGAAATGAATGCCGACGCGATCTGCAACCGTCTGGACCCGGGCCCTCGTCGTCTTCCAGTCAATGAGCCCGCCCCGGGTGCGATAGGGCATCCCCAGTGCGATGTTCCGCAGGACGTCCCATCCCGGGATGATGCTCATCTCCTGGTGGATGAAGGCGAGCCCGAGCTTCGACGCGTCGAGGGGTGTGGGAACGGTGATCGGCTCGCCATCCAGCTCGATGGTCCCCGATTCAGGATGGTGGATTCCCGCCAGGCAGCGGATCAGGGTGGATTTGCCTGCACCGTTGGCTCCCACGAATCCGTGGACCACGCCGGCGCGGATTGCCACGGAGACGTCCTTCAGTGCGTGGACACCGCCGAAGCTCTTCGACACGTTCTCCACCTGCAGTAGTGGAGACCCAGCGCTCAGGGGGCGCTGCGACCTGGTCAGCACGTCACACCAGCCGTCACTGCAGGGCTTCGGGATGGTCCTTGAGGAACGCGTCCACATTCTCCGCTGTCACGAGGATGCCGGGCACGTCGATGGCCTGCTGCTCCCAGGATTCACCGGCCTCCATCGCTTCCTGGACGACCTCGAACATCTTTGCGCCCTCGCCCTTGCCGTCCTCGTACACGGTCGCCGTGAGCGTGCCGTCCTGAACAGCCTTGATCGCGGTGCTCGAGCCGTTGATCCCGTAGGTCAGGACATCCGTGCGTCCCTGCTGCTGGAGCGCGGAGATGGCGCCGAGAGTCGGATCTTCCCAGCATCCCCAGATCGCGAGATTCTCAGATCCTCCAGGGTGGGCGGCCAGCCAGGCGGTGGCGTGCCGGGAGCCGTCCTGCAGGAAGCCCGGGATGTTGACTTCGCTCTTGGTCACCTTGATGTCCGGGTTCTCCTTGAGCATCTCGTCTAAGACGGCCTCGCGGTCTCGACAGACCTGTCCACCTCGATAGGTGAGGGCCAGCACTGAGCCGCTGCCCTCCATTTCGTCGAGCATGGCCTGGGTGGCGGGTTCAGCGAACGGACCACCGTCGCCGGTCGTCATGACGACACCGTCGCCGAGACCCCCGCCCCAGGTGGCGACCGGGATTCCGGCGTCCTTGGTCGCTTGGAGGCCCGCGCCGAGGGACGACACCGGGAACACGAGATCGAAGACGGCCGTGGCGTCCTTGCTCACGAAGTTGCGGATGGCGGCGTTGGCCGTGTCCGCATTGCCCTGCGCGTCAACCACCTCCACCTTCCAGCCTGCCGCTTCCGCGGCCTCGGTTGCGCCGGCGATGACCCGCGCATTGTTGGAGTCCGTGGCTGTGATCGACACGATCCCGAGAAGCTGGTCACCAGCCTCTGGCTGTGTCGCACCGGAGGTGCTGGGAGAGTCGGACTGTGACGTGGCGTCAGGGGTTCCAGAGGAACAGGCGGTCAATGCCAATCCGGAGACGGCCAGGAGCACCGTTGCGAACTGCAGCGTGCGGCGAGTGGACATTGTTAACTCCTCATTGAGTGGGGGTGAATTGTGTGAGCCCGTTGAGGCGGCTGTCGACGCCAGGAGCGAGGGTGAGTTCCGCGACGGCCAGACCGTCGGGATAGAGGTGCGAGGGATGCCGGTCGAAGGTGGCGCCCTCGTGCGCGATCACCAGCCGGTTTGAGTCTCCGGCGGCCACATGCATGTCATGGATCGCCGTGAGGGTGTTCCAGCAACTTCCGCCGCCGAACCCGATGCTGACGGGAACCCCGTCCTGGTTGATGCCTTCGGCGTTCTCATAGCTGTAGAGGTTGTCGCCGGTGATGACCCATGGCTCGCCGTCCGTCTCCACGAGGACGTATTGCGACCCGAAGGTGTGGGTGTCTTCGGCCAGACGGATGCTGAGCCCAGGGAAGAGCTCGAGGTCGCCGTCGAGGAGACGTAGTCTCCCCTGCTCGGCGAACTCGTCGAGCATGGCGATGTCGGAGGGGTCGATGGCTCCGATGATTGACTCGAACAGGTGGCGGTTCTCCAGGGCCCACTTGGCTCCCTCAAGATCCTTGCGCTGGAGATAGAACGTCGCGTTGGGAAAGCGTCGAGCGCCTCCCGCGTGGTCATAGTGGACGTGAGTGAGGATCACCGTGTCGATGTCGTCTGGACGCACCCCGATCTTCGAGAGGACAGCCTCCGGGGGCTGCCAGTCGATGACGTCATAGCGCTTCGAGAGGCGCTCGTTGGTGCCGTCATCGTCGTGGCCTACGTCCACGAGGATCTTGTGACCCTCACCTTCGAGGTAGACATAGCTGTACGGGAACGGCCGTGTACCTTCGTTCCACTGCCCGTAGAAGATGCATCCCATGGGCTGGGTGAGACAGTGGGAGTACTCCAGCATCCAGATCGAGTAATGCGCCATTCCGACCACTCCGTCTTGTTCGTGAACCGGCTTCATTGCCAGACTTTGTATTCGTTTACGTAAACGTGTACAGACCCAGAATGCGCTCACCCACCGGGCTTGTCAAGTGATTCTCTGCAACCTCGCGGGCCCCTCTCCGACTGCAACCCGGGCATGGGCTGTCCGCTGGTCCGATCCACGTCCCCGCGGATGCCGCGCATTTCCCCCTGACTAGCGGATCGGGGCCACACGTGGGCCACCGATGCGGACCCGGACGGTCTGCTGAGTTATACTTAGGAAGATCCGATACCTCGCCGCGAGGGTGGGTCGGGGAGGTTTCGTGCAACGACTACGGCCGGGACTGGTGCTCTCGGAGCGCTATAGATTGATCGGTCACGTCGCGTCAGGCGGCATGGGGCAGGTCTGGGAAGCTTTCGACGACGTTCTTGAACGCCGACTGGCACTGAAAATCATGCACCCCCACACCCAGGAAGAGCTTGCGCTCGTGGAACGTTTCCGCGACGAGGCGCGCTTCGCCGCGCAGCTCACCCACCCCAACATCGTGACCATCCACGACTACCTCGAGGAAGACGGACTGTCCTGCCTCGTGATGGAGTTCGTTGACGGGCCCACGCTGTACCGCATGCTGGCCGACGGGCCGCTGTCCCCGGAGACCACCCGAACCATCCTCTTCGAGCTGGCTTCGGCGTTGACCGTGGCCCACGAGGCCGGCGTCATCCACCGCGACATCAAGCCGGCCAACGTCCTGGTCCCGGAAACGGGGGCCAAGCTGACAGACTTCGGCATCGCGCGTTCCATCGACCGCGATTCCCGCACCCTCACTGGGCAGGTCCTCGGCACCGCCCACTACCTGAGCCCGGAGCAGGCGTTGGGCCAACAGGTCGGCCCGGCGTCGGACATCTACGGGTTGGGCGTGCTCGCCCACGAGATGCTCACCGGCAAGAAGCCCTTCGACCGCACCAGCCCCATCGCCACCGCGCTGGCCCACGTGCAGGATCCGCCGCCGCCGCTGCCCGAGGGCACGCCTCCCGATCTCGAGTCGCTCATCACCGCCTGCATGGCGAAGGAGCCCGAGGAGCGGCCCACCGCTGCCCTGGTGACGAAACTGCTCGAGCCGGAGACGGTGCCTGTGGCCATCGAGGAAGAGTTCGACCCCGACGCCACGGCCGCCCTCCCCGCCCTCCCGCGGCGCGCCGTCACGACCTGAGATGCCCGCCTCCCCGGGCGTCGACATCGTGTGCGGCCTTGCGGCCGGGCAGATCGAGGCCGAGGTGGTGTACCGGGATGAAGGCGTCATCGCCTTCCTCGACCACAGGCCGGTGTTCAAGGGCCATGTTCTCGTGTGCCCCGTCAAGCACGTCGAAACGCTTCTGGAGCTGCCCGGGGACGAGATCGCCCCCCTCTTCGCCGCCGTGCAGCGCGTGGCACGAGCGGTGGTCGAGGCCCTCGGCGCGCAAGGCAGTTTCACCGCGATCAACACCGTCGTCAGCCAGTCGGTGCCCCACCTGCACGTGCACGTGGTGCCCCGCACCAAGGGCGACGGACTCCGGGGATTCTTCTGGCCTCGCACGAAATACGCCGAGGGCGAGGCCGCCCAGTACGCGGAGCGCCTTCGCGCCGCGCTCACCACCTCGTGACGCACGGCGGAGGTAGCCTCGAGGGGTGAGGATCGCCACTTGGAACGTCAACTCCGCCAAGCAACGGATGCCGCGGCTGCTGCCCTGGCTGGAGGCCCGCCGGCCCGATGTCGTCTGCCTGCAGGAGACCAAACTGACCGACGACGCCTTCACCGATCTCTTCGCCGCCCCCCTGGCCGAACTGGGGTACGAGGCGGCCCACCACGGGCTGGGCGGGTTCAACGGCGTCGCGGTGTTGTCCCGGGTGGGTCTGGAGGACGTGGAGCGGAACTTTCACGGCCAGCCCGACTATCTCGGCGCGACGGAGGGCCGGGCCATCAGCGCAACCTGCGCCGGCATCCGCATCCACAGCCTGTACGTGCCCAACGGCCGCACCGTGGGCTCAGACCACTACGCCTACAAGCTCGAGTGGCTCGACGCGCTGGCGGCCGTCGTTGCCGCCGGACCCACGGAGGTCGCGCTGTGCGGCGACATGAACGTGGCCCCCAGCGACGTCGACGTGTTCGACCCCTCCGCCTACGTCGGACACACCCACGTGACCCCGGCCGAGCGTGCGCGGATCGACGCGTTCAGGCTGGTGGACGTCGTGCGGGCCCGCTGGCCCGAGCACGAGCGCCTCTTCAGCTACTGGGACTACCGCGCCGGGATGTTCCACCAGGACCTGGGCATGCGGATCGATCTGGTGCTCGCGTCCCAGCCGGTGGCGGACAGGGTCGCGGCCGCCTGGGTGGACCGCGCCGCGCGGAAGGGCAAAGCGCCCAGCGACCACGCCCCCGTCATCGTCGACCTCGACCAGGCCTACGACGGCGACATCGGCCCCGTGGTGCCCCCGCCGTCGAACCCGAAGCGTGTGGGCAGGACGAGGCTGCCCCAGTCGCGCGACTAAGCTGCCGACGTCCTGAGCACGGGCCGGCGACGCAGCAGGAAGGCTGCCGCGACGACGATCAGCGCAGCGACGACGGCGGAGATGCCCACCAGCGTCGACTCAGGCGCATCACCGAGGCGCGCGATGGCGATCCACGTCAGACCCCAGCCCGCGGCCGCGGCCACTGCGAGCCGACCGCCGAACTGCCACGCGAACAGCGCGCCCAGACCGGCGGCAGCGGCGAGCACGACGACGGCGATCACCTGGTCTGCCAGCGCGCCCACGGACCAGCCCGAGGCATCGCCCGCGGCGGCGACATTGGCGCAGGTCGCGACGGTGACCCAGCCGAGGTAGAGGCCGAAGGTGCCGTCGACGACGATCCGCTCAGCCGTGCTCGCACGCGGAATGGCCGTGAGGTTACGCACGATGAAGCCCAGCACGAGAGCCAGGACGGCGATCACCAGCACACTCACCCAGATCCAGGCGACCTGCGTCACGAGGATCCACGCGGCGTTGAGCAGCATCGACGCCCCGGCGAGCCAACCGGTGGCGCGGGCCCGCTCCGACGTCCTGTTGGCCGGCAGCCACTGCCAGATGGCGTACGCGAACAGGCCGATGTAGATCACCGACCAGATGGAGAAGGCGGGGCCGCCGGGCGCGAGCAGCGTCGCATCGGCAGACAGCGCGCCACCCGACGACTGCTCGACGGGGGTGCCGACGACGCCGAAACCGAGCAGCGTGCCGTACACGCAGAGCACGGCGGAGACGGTGACCCAGAGTTGGCGGAGAAGGTCGCGGTTCATGATGTTTCCTCGTTCTGTGGGGTAGATGTCACCACAGTAGCCCAACCGGAGGGTCTTGTTCAATGTTTGTCTAAGGTTGCTACGTTCGGCCGGCCACCAACGCCCGGTGCAATACCTTCGCCGCTTCGGAGGGGGCGTCGGGCAGCGACTCGGCCCCCTCCACTTCCGCGCGTCGCGAGCCGCCGGCCCAGACGCTCACCGGTGGCGCGATGCCTGCCAGGCGACTCACCACCTCCTGCGCACCATCAGAAGGCTTCTGCACTGACGTGACGCCCACGACGGCCGCCCGGGCGCGGTGCTCGCGGGCCGCCCTCTCCCACTCGGCCGCGGGGACGTCCGCACCCAGGTAGACGACATCGGCACCGAGACGCCGCAGGCAGGCTGCGAAGGCGAACAGCATCAACTCATGACGCGCCCCGTGCGGCAGGCCCACCAGGACCTTGCCCGGGGTGGTCGGCGGGCCTGCCGCCTCGAAGGCGCCGGCGATGGTCCGCATGAGCGCGGCGCTGGCGAAGTGCTCCGCCGCGACACCCAGTTCGCCGCTCGCCCAGGCCTCGCCCAACTCCCGGAGGCCATCCGGCAGCCACACGTCGGCGAACGCCTCAAAGCCCTCGACGGGGGCCGCAGCGGCGATGGCAGCATCCAGCGCTACGACGTCGAGGCGTGCCGCGGCCTCCACCATGCCCCGCCACCCAGGGAAGGCGCTGACCGCGGCACCCGGATCCCGCACCTCGGCCAGCAGGGTCGCGGCAGCGCGCGAAGCGGGCACCCCGGCCCCGACCAGGGCCGCCATCTCCCGCAGCACAGCCACTTGCTCGTCGCTGTAAAGGCGGTAGCGCCCCTCGGATCTCGAGGGCTCCACGATGCCGTACCGGGATTCCCAGGCACGCAATACCGCTTCCGAGACACCAGTGAGCCCCGAAACCTGTTTGATTGTGTACACCTCTGCTCCAGACTGAGGAGGAACGCTTGTCGACCATAACGCTAGCAAGCCTTGGACAAACATTGAACACTGGCCTTGCCTGCATCTCACTTTCACGTTAGAGTTCCATCAACCTTAGACAAACGTTAGACAGGTCGCGATGTCAGTTCACACTTCGGCTCAGAGCACGTCGAGCCCCTCCAATCCGGACGAGGTCATCCTCCTCGACGAGGCGGGCCGCCCCGTCGGCAGCGCAGACCGCCTCACCATCCACACCGACTCCACTCCGCTACACCTGGCCTTCTCCACATACCTCTTCAACGCCGCCGGGCAGGTCCTCGTGACCCGCCGTGCGCTGTCGAAGAAAACCTGGCCAGGCGTGTGGACCAACTCGGCCTGCGGTCACCCCCGGCCCGGCGAGCAGATCGAGGACGCCGCCCGACGCCGGATCCGCGAGGAGATCGGGCTGCACGTCGGTCCCCTCGTATCGCTGCTGCCGCAGTTCCGCTACCAGGCCACGGACGCATCGGGCATCGTCGAGAACGAGATCTGCCCCGTCTTCGCCGCCTTCGTCGGCGACGAGGACCCCGTGGCGAACCCCGAGGAAGTGGCCGAGTGGGCCTGGATCGACTGGGCAGACCTGCACCGCGCGATCGAGGCGACCCCCCACGTCTACAGCCCCTGGGCCGCTCTCCAGGTTCCGGAGATCAACACCCTCTTCCCCGGTGCCCACGACCTGCAGCACCGCTCCGCAGCCGATCCCGACGCGGCTGTGGCCGAGGTTGACCAACTGATCGCCGCCGAACTCAACGCACTCGGCACCGAATGGGGCGCCCTCATCGGCGACCTCGGCGTCGACATCCTGGCCGATGACCTCCCCCAGTGGCTGGCCCGGCTCAGCTCCGGCGGCAAGCGCATCCGCGTGCGGCTGGCGTACTGGGGCTTCATCGCCGGCGGCGGCGCCCACGGCAGCGAGTCCTACCTCCGCCTCTTGCGCATCACCGCCGCCCTCGAACTCCTCCACCTGTTCGCGCTCATCCACGACGACGTGATGGACGAGTCCGATTCCCGCCGCGGCCACCCGTCGGCCCACGTGGAGGCCGCCGATTGGCACCGCAACAGCGCCGCCGTCGGAGAGGCACGGCGCTTCGGCGAGAGCCTGGCGGTCCTGTTGGGCGACCTCGCCCACACCGTCGCCGACCGGCTGGTCGACGGGCTCCCCCGCCGCCTGCGCGAGACGTGGTACCGGCTCTGCGTGGAACTCATCGCCGGCCAGCGCGCGGACCTCACCGGCGCCGTCGCCGGCCGCTGGGACCGCCACCACGCCGAATCGGTCGCCCGGCTGAAGTCGGGGCGCTACACCGTGATGCGGCCGCTCCAGTTCGGCGCGATCGCCGCCGGCGCCTCCACCGAGGCCGAGGAGGCCCTTCTGGCCTGTGGCGAACTCCTCGGCCGCGCCTTCGCCCTCCGCGACGATTACCTGGGCGTGTGGGGAGACCCCCACATCACCGGAAAGCCGGCCGGCGACGACCTCGTCGACGCGAAGGCCACCGTGCTCCTGTCCATCGCGCGGGAACGGCTCACCGGCACCAGCCGCGACACCATCGAGGCGCTCGGCACGGACGGATTCGCCCGGAGCGACGCCCCGGAACTGGCCCACGCCATGCGTGAGGCCGGCGTCGATGTCGAACTCGAGAAGCTGATCGCCGACGACCTGGCCGCCGCCCTCGCCCACCTCGACGACGTGGGCCTGGTCCCTGCCGGCGTCGACGGTCTGCACGACGCGGCCCGCGCCGTCGCCTGGCGGGACGCATGAGCAAGAAGGTAGTGATCGTCGGCGCAGGCCTCTCCGGCCTGTCCGCAGCCCTGCACCTAGCCGGCGCGGGGCACCGGGTCACCCTCCTGGAACGCGACGCGGTGCCCGGTGGGCGCAACGGGATCCTGGAGCGCGACGGCTTCCGGTTCGACACCGGGCCGGTGGTGTTCACCATGCTCGGCCTGCTCGAGGAGGCCTTCGCCGCCGTCGGGCGGAGCAGTCGCGACTACGTGCAGATGGCGCTGCTCGACCCCGCGTACCACGCGTTCTTCGCC
Source organism: Tessaracoccus sp. MC1756 (assembly GCF_014164735.1). Classification (NCBI taxonomy): domain Bacteria; kingdom Bacillati; phylum Actinomycetota; class Actinomycetes; order Propionibacteriales; family Propionibacteriaceae; genus Tessaracoccus; species Tessaracoccus sp. MC1756. Next base: position 99,414 of record NZ_JACJFZ010000002.1, read on the forward strand.
GACGGCTCACAGCTGCTGGTGCGCCCCGGCCATGAACTGATGCGCGAAGAGATCCTCGCCCAGTGCGGCCCGAAGGACGCCGCGGCGTTCGACCGCTTCGTCGCATGGCTGAAGCGCCTCAACGACGTCGAGGTGCCCAACTTCATCGACACCAACTTCTCCTCCCCGCTCAGCCTCCTGCGCTCCCCCGCCGCCGCGCTGGAGTTGCTGCGGCTCGGGGCGTTCGGTCGCCTCGGCCCTTCCGTCGCACGCCGCTTCGACGACGAGCGCCTTCACCGGGTGTTCAGCTTCCAGGCGATGTACGCCGGTCTCGCGCCGGCCCAGGCCCTGGCGCTGTACGCGGTGATCACGTACATGGATTCCATCGAGGGCGTGTGGTTCCCCGAGGGCGGGATGCACGCCGTGCCGCGCGCCATGGCCGCGGCGGCGGTCGACGCCGGGGTCGAGGTGCGCTACAACGCCACCGTCGAGAGAGTGCTGCGCGGAGCCGACGGGGCCGTGACCGGGGTCCGCCTGACGGACCACGAGGTGGTGCCCGCGGAAGCCGTCGTCGTGACGGCCGACCTCCCCGTCGCCTACGAGCGGCTGCTGCCAGATCTTCAGGCCCCGAGGGTCGCCCGGCGGGGCAAGTTCTCGCCGTCGGCGCTGGTGTGGCACCTGGGTGTGAAGGGAGACCTGCCTCCCCAGGTGGGCCACCACAACATCCACTTCGGACGCGCGTGGGACGAGGCCTTCACCGACCTCCTCAAGCGCGGCGTGCCCATGGCGGACCCGTCGCGCTACGTGGCGGTCCCGACGGTGCACGCCCCCGACGCAGCGCCCGCGGGTCACCACACGCTCTACGTGCTGGAGCCGGTGCCGAACCTGCAGGTCGGGAAACTCGACTGGGCCCTGGAAGGCCCCCGCCTGCGGGAACGCATGCTGCGTTTCCTCGAGGGCGCCGGCTACCCCGTCGACATCGTCACCGAGGAGCTGGTCACGCCCGCAGACTGGGCCGCCCAGGGCATGGCGGCCGGCACGCCGTTCGCGCTGTCGCACGCCTTCTCACAGACCGGCCCGTTCCGCCCGCGCAACGTGGACAAACGTGCCCGGGGGCTCATCTTCGCGGGCTCCGGCACCACGCCCGGCGTGGGCATCCCGATGGTGCTCATCTCCGGCAAACTCGCCGCCCGACGTGTGGAGGAACTCTGATGGACCAGATGCTCGAGGCGGGCTACCGGCGATGCGGTGAACTGACCCGTCAGTACGGCACCACCTACTACTGGGGAGCGCTGCTCCTGCCCCCCTCACAACGCCGGGATGTCTACTCCGTCTACGCGCTGTGTCGGCTCGCGGACGACATCGTCGACGAGCCGGAACGGGTGGATCTGGCGGTACCCCAGGACGGTACCCCCGCGGAGCGGCTCGACGCGTTCCGGCAGGTGTTCTTCACGGCACTGGCCTCCGGGCAGTCGTCGGATCCGGTGATGGCCGCGATCGCGGACAGCATCCGCCGCCGCGGCACGGATCCCGAATGCTTCGAGCGCTTCTTCGACGCCATGGCCCTGGACCTACACACGGAGACGTGGCCCACCTGGGAGCGCCTCCGCGACGGCTACATGGAGGGCTCGGCGGCCGTTATCGGCGAGATGATGCTGCCGGTGCTCGAGCCGTACACCGTCGAAGCGAGGGGGCCGGCGCGCGCGCTGGGCCACGCTTTCCAGCTGACGAACTTCCTCCGCGACATCGAGGAGGACCTCGACCGGGGCCGCGTCTACGTGCCCCAGGCGGACCTGGCGAAGCACGGCGCGGATCCCTGGCTGCGCCGGGTCACCCCGCAGTGGCGCGCCATGATGGCCGAGCAGTTCGAGCGCAACCGCGCGCTGTACGCCGAGGCGATGACCGGGCTGCCCATGCTGCCGCCGGCGTCGCGCCGCTGCGTCGGCACGGCCCTGGTGCTGTACAGCCGCATCCTGGACCGCATCGAGGCCCGCGGTTACGACGTCTTCTCAGGTCGGGTCCGGGTGCCGGTGGGCGAGAAGCTCGGCGTGGTGGCCCGTACGCTGACCGTCGGGCTCCCCCAGCCGACGCTGGCCTAGTCAGCGCCGGGCGCCGAGGAGTCCGCGCATCGGCACGGTCCACACGTCGTGGCCGGCTGCGCCCCAGCCGGCCAACAGCTCGTTGGCAGCCAGGAAGCCGGTCGTCGCGGCTCGCTCCATGAGCGCCACCGGGTAGTCGCAGCGGAGCCAGTCGCCCGCCAGCACGAGCCGGGAGTCCGGCGTCGTGACGCCTGGGCGCTCACTCCAGCCCGAGGGGCCGATCAGCGTGCAGTCGTCGCGGATGAGCACCTCACGGCCCACCACCCCGGCCGTCGCCGTTTCGGGGAACACCCTGTGCAGTTCCGCCTCCAGGCGCTGCACCACGTCGCCGGCAGCGGCCTGGTCCTCCATGACGGCCGGGTCGCAGGCGTAGGCGTGCAGCTCGACGACTGAGCCGCCGTTGCTCTCGGCCCACCGCTCGGCGCCGTCCTCGAAGCGTTCCAGCACTGAGACGTTGTCGAGCGGGCCGTAGCCCGACGTGCCGAGGAACGCGGGGCGCGTGGCCAGCACCGGGGTGTCGAGCCACAGGCGGACGACGGCGAACGGCGGCGCGTTGTACGTGGCGGCCACGGAGTCGCGCCAGGCGGCGAGCCCTTCGCCGTCGACGGTGGCGGCCAGCGCGCGGGCAGCCCGTGGGTCTGCGGCGAGCACCATGGCATCGCCCTCGATGCGCTCAGAGCCGACGGTCACGGCCGCGCCGTTCTCCCCCAGCTGAATCGAAGCGACGGGGGCGCCGAAGCGGATGTCGACGCCCAGGCCGCCGAGCACGCGGGCAAGCGGCGCCCACAGGGCGGTGTCGTAATCGTCGTCCGGCACGTCGAAGAGCAGGCCCTCGGCCGAGCCCAAGAAGTAGGTGTGGAACATCGCCACGAGTTCGCCGGCGCCGAACTCGCGCGGGTCGGCGAAGAAGGAGCGCGCGAACACCTCCAGCGCCAGGTCGCGGGCCCCGTCGGGGAACCGGAGCCGGTCCAGGAAGGCCGCGGCGGATTCGCCGTCGTAGCGCTCATAGGTTTCGGGGAACTGCACCTGGAGCAGCTCGAGGGCCGCAGGGATGCGCACCTTGGCCAGCCCCTTCAGCGAGAACGCGGGGCTGCGGGCGACGAACTGCAACACAGACCACGGCGGCGTCTTCGCCAGGCCGGTGAACGAGTCGCGCAGCCCGTCCGGCCGCTGCAGGGGGTAGTCGTCGATAGGGACGAGGAACGACAGATCGACATCTGCGCGGCGCAGCAGCCGGCGCAGGTTGTAGTACTGGCGGAAGAAGGCGTGGAAGCCGCGGCTCATGGTGCGGCCGTCCTCCAGCGGCCAGGCGGCGACGCGGCCGCCGAGCCTGTCGCCGGCCTCGAACAGCGTGACGCGCACCCCTCGCTCAGCCAGTGCGGTGGCGGCCGCGAGGCCGGCGATGCCGCCGCCCACCACCAGCGCGTGGCGGCCCCCGTCGAGATGACGGGCGCCGGCCTGCCCAGGGTGGCGGACGGCGCGCTTGTCCCTGCCGGGGCGTTGGCTCATGGGGTCTCCTCCGGTTTGCGGGCGATGAAGGTGTGGAGCACTCCGCGCTGCCACCCCACGGCCGTGCGGTGGGCGACATCGACGAACCCGGCAGCGCTCAACCTGTCGGCGAACGTGGAGACCGAATCGAAGTCGATCACGCTGCGCCAGAGGTATCGGTACAGCGTCGGGTTGCGGTCCACCACCGAGCCCAGCGGGATGGTCACGCCGTGGCTGACGGCGTCCCACACCCGGCGCGCGGCGTTGTTGCCGGCCACCGAGTACTCCTGCACGCACAGCCACGCACCGGGGCGCAGCAGCTCGAACACCTCGGCCACCGCGCTGTCACGCTGCTCCCCGGGCACGTTGCGGAACAGGTAACAGGCGAGGGCGCCGTCGAAAGTTCCGCGGGCCCACCTGTCCAGGTTCAGCTCGCCAATGGTGGCCCGCTCGAACCGGACCTGCGGAGGCCAGCGCTTGGCACGGGCCCGCTCCAGCATGCCCGGCGACGCGTCGAGGCCCAGGATGTAGGACCCCTCTGGGGCCGTGTCGGCCAGCGCCCGGGTGGAGGCGCCCGAGCCGCAGGCCAGATCCAGCAGGGCCTGGGGATCACCGTCGAGACGCGACGTCAGGGCCTCGGCCGCGCGGCGCAGTTCGCGGTGGTAGCCGGGGTTGAGCCGCACCATGAGGTCATAGCGGCGGGCACCGCGGTCGAAGGCTTCTGCCATGTTCATGCGGGCTCTCCCTTTCGTCGACCCAGCGCCACCCATACGAGCATTGTGAGGGTGAGCATGGTCCACCCGAAGCCGAAGTCCTCAATCGGGATGTCCCAGGGGAACCGGATGCCGGAATGGTGTGCCGGGTTGTAGAGCACGATGGGGTCTGAGAGCTTCGTGAGCCAGCCGTCGACCAGGCCCTGGAAGAAGAAGATGATGGCCATCGAGATCCAGTACTGCAGCGAGCGGAACAGGCCGGTGCGCAGCCAGAAGGCCTCCAGGGCGATGACGGCGAGGATCCCGATGACGGTAAGGACCGTGTACTCAGGCATCGTCTTTCCTCCCGCGGAGGCGGCCAAGGACGTAGCCGACACCCTCGTACGTCAGCAGCCCGCAGATGGGGATGACCAGGAAGAACAGCAGCTCCTCGAGCGGAAGCACTCCGAGCATGATCCCCGTGGTGAAGCGCTCGCTGTAGGTCCAGTGGTCGCGCAGGATGCCCAGCACGTCCCAGGCGAGGAAGACCACGAGCATGGGGAGCATCGCGAGCAGCAACCGGAGGGGACGCCGGTAGACCCGGGCGCGGAGCACGAACTCGAGCGGCAGGGTGATCGCCACGCACGCGGCCATCAGGATCAGGTACTGGTAGCTGTCAGCCATCACTGTCACCCTAGAGGTTCGACAAACTTTATACAAGCAGTCGGAGGCCACGGAGTACGTAACCCTCGATGAGGTCGTCCCAGGTCAGCGTCGGCTCCTGCGCAAGACGGGGGCGGCGGGCTAGGAGACGCGTGAGCAACTCGTCGGTCTCGAAGATCGCCAGGGGCTGGCCGGGGCACCGATGGGCCCCGTCCCCGAAGGTCATGACGGCCTCGTCGACCCCGGGCGGAAGCTCGCGGGCCGGGCGGAGGGCGAGCGGCCCCTCCCCTACGGCTTGGGCGTCGGCGTTGACCTGCCGGACGCACACGTCGACGAGGTCGCCTGGAGCGATGGTGGCGCGCTGCTCCCCGTCGGTGATCTCGATCTCCTCCTGCGCCCGCCGGTAGAGGTGCCCGACGACGGGCTCCAGCCGGATGATCTCGTTGAGGATGGCGTGGCGCTCCACGCCCCCCGCGACCAGGTAGCGCTCCAGCAGCGCCGGAGTGGTGAGGAGGTGCCAGGCGGCCATCGTGATGAACTCGCGGGTGGTCACCATGCCCGCCGTGCCGTAGGTGACGCACTCCACCAGGATGTCAGCGTTGGTGTAGCCCTCGTCGATGAGGTGGCTGATGACATCGCCCTGGCGTTCCCGTCGACGGCGTCGCACCGCCGGCCGCACATCTGCCCCGTAGAACCTGGCGACGGGCACGAGCCCGCGCCAGGCAGCCTGCATCCATTGGCGACGGGTGCGGCCCAGGTCCTTGCGCGTGATGTCGAGGGGCGGTTGGCGGAAGAACGAGACGAGCCGGGTGGCCATCTTCTCCACCGGCGACTCCGTCAGCCCGACGATCCGCGACGTCACCTCGACGCTGTAGAGGAGCGCCAGGTCGTCGAGGACGACCTCTCCGGAGAGGCCGTCGACGTGCCGCGCGGCCGCCAGGGAGATGTGGTCGCCGTGGCGCTCACGCACCACCTTGGGCGCGAAGAACCGGCCCACCTTCGAGCGCTGCTCGTCGTGCAGGGGGCCGTCCGACATCAGGATGGGGTGGTGCTTGAGCACGCCCTTGGGGATGTACTCGGCGGTGAAGCCCGCCTGGGTGGTGGCGTGGCGGGCGCGCAACACCTGGCGGGCAGCTTCGAGGGAGCGGATCCGCCAGAGGTCTCCCACGCGCTCCAACCTGGGTTCGGTTGGCTCGCCCGGCTTGTGGGCGCGGCGCTGGTCGTCGGTCATTGCACCTCCTGTGACCCTCAGCCTAGGCGGCCGACGGACCGCGGGCGCAGGTCAGAGGTAGAGGCCGGTGCCACCGTCGGCCACGGAGGTGGAGGCGACGGCGTGGATGTCGCGCTCCCGCAGCAGCACGTAGGTGCGCGCCTGGAGTTCGACCTCCGCCCGGTCTTCGGGGTCGAAGAGCACGCGGTCGTCGGTCTCGACCGAGCGCACATTGGGGCCGATGGCCACCACCTTGGCCCAGGTGAGTCGCCTACCCATCTGCACGGTGGCTGGAATGAGAATCCCCCCGCCGCTGCGTCGCTCACCGGACACCGCGTCGACATCGACGAGGACCCGGTCGTGCAGCATTCGAATGGCCAGGTTGGGTTCGCTCACTTCTCGATCGCCCGACGCGCCTGCGAAGCCAGGCTGCGTCTGTTCGCCACCGACGAGACGGCCATGAAGAACACCACCGCCCCCACGACTGCGCCGCCGATCATCAGCAGACGGTCTGTGCGCCAGGCGCCGCTCTCGTCCTTGAACGACGACGTGGCGGTCTCGAACTCGGTCTTGGCGAACTCCTTGACCTGAGACACCGATTCGCGGGCGATGTTCTTCGGCTTCATCGACTCGACGGCCTCGGAGGTGGCGTTGGCCAGCTTCGCGCGGTTGGCGGCGAGGTCGACGCGGATCTCATCGACTGAACGGGTGCTCATAGAGTGCTCCTCGGTAGGTTCTCTGCCCTCCAGCCTATTGACACTGGGGCTCTCACGCCAGAAGACGCGGAGAACGGGCGCGGCGCCGCCGCACTACACTGGCGGCCATGACCGCACGTTTGACCACCGGAACGCCCGCTCCTGACTTCACGCTGCCCGACGAGGCCGGCAACGACGTCTCGCTCAGCAGCTTCGCGGGACGCTCGGTCATTCTCTACTTCTACCCCGCCGCCATGACGCCGGGCTGCACCACGCAGGCCGTCGACTTCTCGGCCTCGCTGAATGCCTTCCAGGACGCCGGCTACACCGTGCTCGGCTGCTCACCGGACGACGTGGACCGGCTCGCGAAGTTCAAGGCGAACTCCGACATCGAGTTCACACTGCTGGCAGACCCGGAGAAGAAGGTGCACAACCTCTACGGCGCCTACGGGGTGCGCAAACTGTACGGCAAGGAGATCGAGGGTGTGCTCCGCTCCACCTTCGTGATCGACGTCGACGACGAGGGCCACGGCCTGGTCCGCGTCGCGCAGTACAACGTGAAGGCCACGGGACACGTGGCGAAGCTGCGCCGCGAACTGGGTGTCTGACCACTTCCTGACCATCGACGCCCGGCCGGGGCACGGCGTCGACGTCGAACTCGAGATCAAGCGCTCCCGCTTCCTCACCCGTCTCAGGCGGGTGACGACCGAGGACGAGGCACGCGCGGTCATCGACGAGCGCCGCTCGGTGCACTTCAGCGCCAGACATCACTGCTCGGCGTTCGTGCTGGGCCCCGACGCGCGAACGGCGCGAAGCTCTGACGACGGAGAGCCGGCAGGAACCGCGGGGATACCGATGCTGCAGGTGCTGCAGAAGAACTCGCTGACAGATGTCGTGGCCGTGGTCACCCGCTACTTCGGGGGCATCAAACTGGGCGCAGGGGGTCTCGTGCGGGCCTACTCCGACGCAGTCGCCCATGCCGTGGACGCCGCAGGGATCCGGACGGTCCAGCTGTGCCGTCTGCTGCAGATCGACGTCGACTTCGCGTCCGCCGGCGGCATGGAGGACCAGCTCCGCGGCCTGGTGCTGCCGTCGGGCGAGGCGGTCGTCGTTGACGGCGTGGAGTGGAGCGACAAGGCGCACATCCGCGTGGCGGTGAGCGCTGGGCACGAAGAGGAACTGGCGACGGCGCTGGCGACGATGTCGGCCGGCGCCCTCACGGCAACCGGCATCGGCGAGCGCTGGGTCGGCTGATCAGACTGCCGTTCCTCTAGCTGCATGGGCGGAAGATCGATCAGACGGCCAACCCCAGCCCGAGGAGGTACTGCCGTGCCCCCCCACCCGCGGACCAAGGTCACGATCCCGTTACAAACACGGCCTATGCCTGCGAGTGACCGGCTAGGCAACTAACTTGCCTCCATGACCGACACCACTTCGACACGTGACTCGGGGCTCGGCCAGCCTCTCGTCGTGCTCAAGGACGTCAACAAGCACTTCGGGGAACTGCACGTCCTGAAGGACATCAACCTCACCGTCAGGGAGGGCGAGGTCGTCGTGGTCATCGGCCCGTCCGGCTCCGGCAAGTCGACGCTCTGCCGGACCATCAATCGCCTGGAAACCTTCGAGTCCGGCTCCATCACCATCGAAGGCACGGAGTTACCTGAAGAGGGAAAAGCCCTGGCGCAGTTACGCGCAGACGTGGGCATGGTCTTCCAGAGCTTCAACCTCTTCCATCACAAGACGATCCTCGAGAACGTCACGATGGGCCCCATCAAGGCCCGGGGCGTCAAACCCGCCGTCGCGAAAGAGCGGGCGATGGAACTGCTCAAGCGGGTCGGCGTCCAGGAACAGGCCCACAAGTACCCGGCGCAACTCTCCGGCGGCCAGCAGCAGCGCGTCGCGATCGCCAGGTCGCTCGCCATGGAGCCGAAGGTGATGCTCTTCGATGAGCCCACGTCGGCGCTGGATCCGGAAATGATCAATGAGGTCCTCGACGTCATGACCACACTGGCCCAGTCAGGGATGACGATGATCGTCGTCACCCATGAGATGGGCTTCGCCCGCAAGGCCGCCGACAGGGTTGTGTTCATGTCGGACGGCGCAATCGTAGAGGAGAACACCCCGGAGGAATTCTTCACCAAACCCCAGTCAGCCCGAGCCAAGGATTTCCTCGGCAAGATCCTCACACACTGAGAACCCTTCCCTTCACCACAGACTTTCAAAGGAGAAAGATCCATGCGTAGGACCACTTACCGAATCGCCGCCATCGCGGCGGCGGCTGCACTCGCCCTCACCGCCTGCGGCGGCGACGGCAACGACACCGGGACCGACACCGAAACCGGTGGCGACGGCGCAAGCAGCGGCACCATCAAGATCGGCACCAAGTTCGACCAGCCGGGTCTCGGCCTCCAGGAGGGGGGCGAGATGTCCGGCTTCGATGTCGACGTGGCCAAGGCCGTCGCCGAGAAGCTCGGCTACTCCGAAGACCAGATCGAGTGGACCGAGTCGCCGTCGCCTCAGCGCGAGACCATGCTGGAGGCCGGCACCGTCGACTTCATCGTCGCCACCTACTCGATCACGGATTCCCGCAAGGAACGCGTCCAGTTCGCCGGCCCCTACCTGGTCGCGGGCCAGGACCTGCTGGTGAAGGCCGATGACGACACCATCAACGGGCCTGACGACCTCGAGGGCAAGATCCTCTGCTCGGTGTCGGGTTCGACGCCGGCTGAGCGCGTGGCCGAGGAATACCCGGGCGTGCAGCTGCAGGAGTACGACACCTACTCCTCCTGCGTGGACGCTCTGGCATCGGGCAGCGTCGACGCGCTGACCACCGACGATTCGATCCTCGCCGGCTACGCCGCCCAGGAGCAGTGGGCCGGGCAGTTCCGCGTGGTGGGCCAACCCTTCAGCGAGGAGCTGTACGGCATCGGGGTGGCCAAGGAGAGCGAGCTCTGCGAGCAGATCAATGAGGCGCTCGTCGAGCTGTTCGAGGAGGGCGCCATCGACGAGGCCATCGAGAAGAACCTGGGGCCGGCGAAGTACACGCCGAACCCCGACACCAACCCCGCTGAGCCGGGCGGCCACTGCGACTGACGCGTGACCGGGCGCGACGGGTGCCCCACGCACCCGTCGCGCTCTCCCATCCACATCTGACGAGGAGGTGCCGTGCTGGAACTCATCGAACGCTTCAACTTCCTGGGAGCGGTCTGGCTGACCCTGCAGCTCACCCTGTGGGGCGCGCTGCTGGCGTTCGTGCTCGGCACCATCGTCGCCATCATGCGGCTGACGCCCGTGCGGGCGTTGAACTTCGCCGGCTCGGTGTACGTCAACGTGTTCCGCAACACCCCGCTGACGCTGATCGTGATCGCGGCGAACCTCATCCTGTGGAACCAGTTGGGCCTGCAGCTCGCCTCCCGCGAGTCGGCCAGCTACATCATCGACACCAACATCCGGCTGGCCATCATCGCGCTGGCGGTGTACCACGCGGCGTTCGTGTGTGAGGCACTTCGCTCCGGCGTCAACACCATCCCCGTCGGGCAGGCAGAGGCGGCGCGTTCCATCGGCCTGACCTTCAGCCAGAACCTGCGCCACATCATCCTTCCCCAGGCGCTGCGCGGCGCCATCACCCCGCTGGGCAACGTCCTCATCGCGCTCACCAAGAACACGACGGTGGTGACGGCCATCGGTGTGGCCCAGGTGTCGCACTCCATGGCGCGCATGATCGAGTTCCGCTCCGACGTGATCATCCTCATCTTCGGCCTGGTGGCCCTCACCTTCGTGGTGCTCACGCTGCCGATGGGGCTGCTGACCGGCTGGCTGTCGAAGAAGCTGGCGGTTCGTCGGTGAACAGCGCAGCCGCCCTCTTCGACCCGCCCGGCCCCAGCACCCGCCGTCGGCACCTCATTTACGCCTCCATCGGAGTGCTCATCATCTTCGGCGCCGGCGCCTGGATAGTGCTGACCCTGTGGAACGCCGGCCAGATCACGCCAGACCGCTGGCTCCCCGTGTTCACCGTCGAGGCGTGGCAGCAGTACTTCCTGCCAGGCATCCAACAGACCGTGCTCGCCGCCGCCCTTAGCATGGTGTTGGCCTTCATCTTCGGGCTGATGTTCGCGATGGGTCGGATGTCGGACCTCAAGGTGCTGCGGTGGCTCTCGTCGGTCATCGTCGAGTTCTTCCGCGCCGTGCCCGTGCTGATCATGATGCTGTTCGTCTTCTACCTGTTGACCTACAACACGGACCTGGCGGGTCCATCGCTCAGCTTCACCGCGGTGGTGGTGGGCCTCACCTGCTACAACGGCGCGGTGATCGCCGAGGTGGTGCGCAACGGCGTCGGCTCCCTCCCCTCGGGCCAGCGTGAGGCGGGCCTGTCCATCGGCCTGACATCCAGCCAGACCCGCCGCATGATCCTGGTGCCGCAGGCCCTGACGGCGATGATGCCCACGCTGCTCAGCCAGCTCGTCGTCGTCCTCAAGGACACCGCGCTGGGCTACATCATCCTGTACCCCGAGCTGCTGAACCGGGTGCGCCAGATGGGCAACCGGTTCGGGAACCTGACGGTGACGTTCGTGGTGGGCGCGGTGCTGTTCATCCTGCTCAACCTGCTGGTGACCAGCCTCGCCCAGTTGGTGGAGAAGCGCCTGAAGCAGCGCGGCAAGACGGCCGGGGGCATCACCGCGGCGCAGCCGGCGGCCACGGAACTGAGTACGCAAGAAGGGACTTGAACCCTCACGCCCGAAGGCACAGGAACCTAAATCCTGCGTGTCTACCAATTCCACCACTTGCGCAAGCGAGCTAGATTCTAGCCGCTACGCGTAGGGATCGGCCACGGGCCGTCCCAGCGCGAAACGCGCGGCCACCTCATAGCCGAAGCCGTACCCGGTGCTCCGGGATTCGATGAGCACCAACTCGTCGGCCGTCCAAGACCAGCCGGGGAACGAGTCCAGCACGGTCAACCAGCGGGTGGCCTGTACCCCGCGACTGTTGCGGGCCAACGTCAGATGCCCGACGAATCTGCTGCCGTCGACGTCGATCCCCGCCCGGGAGGCGGCTGTGCGGCAGTGCGCGGAGAGCGACGCCAGCGGCTCGTGGCCCACGGGCACCCCGAGGCCGATGATGCGGGCCCTGACCGGGTTGGGGAACGCGATGCCCCCGGCGATGCGCACCTCGAACGGTTGTGTCCCCGCCGCGACCTCCGCCAGATGGTCCTCCAGGTATTCATCGCGCCCGACGCCCACGTGGCCCATGAACGACGTCGTCAGGTGCCACCCCTCGGGGCGGGTCCAGCGCAGGTCACGGTCAGCCTCGCGGCGCGGGGCGACGTAGCTGTCCAGCTCCTGGATCACCTCTGGCGGCGGCAGCACCGCCGTGAACATCCGCTTCGACATACCTCAACGCTACTTGGCCTCTCCTGAACCTGTCTGCGGTAGCGTCGAACGACGACGACGAGGAGGACTCCCGTGGGCCGAGTACGAGCGTTCCTGACCAGCATCCCGCAGCGCTTCTGGTTCGTGCCCGCCCTCTTCATCGCCGCCGCGATGGTGGTGGCCCAGACGCTCGTCGCCGCAGATCGTGCCTCGCTCGAACTCCCCGGCTTCATCCGGAGCTTCCTCTTCGACACCGGCGTCGACGGCGCCCGCGCCATCCTCGCGTCCGTCGCGGCGTTCCTGGGCGTGGCCGGCACCGCGTTCTCAATCACGATTTCGGTCATCAGCACCGCGTCCACCACCTACGGCCCGCGCCTCGTGCGCAATTTCATGCGCAACCGCGACAACCAGGTGGTGCTGGGGGTGCTGACGGCCACTTTCGTCTACACCCTGCTGGTGCTGCGCACCATCCGATCGGACAGCGACGCGGGCGCGGCGTTCGTGCCCCACCTCGCCGTCAACGCGGTGATTCTGCTGGGCATCATCGATGTCTTCCTGTTCGTCTGGTTCATCCACCACATCGCGAGTTCGGTGCAGGTGGAAACCATCTCCGAAGGCGCCCGCCTGGACTTTCAGAGGGCGGTGGGGCGCAACTGGCTCGACCCTGAAGCACCGGAGTACGACAGCTTCGACGCCCCCACCCACGGCGGGGCGGTCCTCGGCTCCCCCATCGGCGGCTACCTCACCCACGTCGACGGGCGCTCGCTCGCGGACGCCGCCACGGAAGCGGGGGTATCGGTCCGGCTGCTGAAGCGGACCGGCGACCAGGTGATCGAGGGCGAGCCCATCGCCCAGGTGTGGCCGGCAGAGCGTGCTGAGGGGATCGAGCCACACCTGAGGGACCACCTCCGCACCGGGCCCAGCCGTTCCACGGAGCAGGACGTGCGCTTCGCGGAGCAGCAGATCGTCGAGTTGGCCGTCCGCGGCCTGTCGCCGGGCAACAACGACCCCTACACCGCCGTCAACGCCATCCAGCAGGTGGCCTCAGGAGTGACGACCGTCGTCAGCCGCGCCGAGAGCGCCAACGTGCTGGTCGACGAGGAGGGCGTGCCCCGCGTCTACCTGCGCCCCGTGTCGATCGGGGAGATCGTCGACACGCCCTTCGACCACATCCGCCCCTACGCGCTCGGTGCCCGCATCGTGTTGGAGGCGCTGGTGGACCTGGCCGCACGGATCCGGGTGGCCGCCGTCGATCCCGAGGTCGCCCGCCTCGCTGACCTCCACGTCGACACCATCCTGAGCGAAGCGGAGCTGGGCGCGCGCGACACCGCCGCGCTGCGGAGCTACGTGGAGACCAGCCGGGCTCAGAGCACGCTCACGCCGCCGGCCAAGCCCTGAGGCGGGCCGCCCGAAGGAACCGTCGCCGCGTGGACCCCGGGCGTCGTAGCGTTGGAAGCCCCAACCGGAAGGAACGGTTCCATGCTTCGAATGAGCCCGTACATCGCGTTCAACGGCCAGGCCACCGCCGCCCTGGAGTTCTACCAATCGGTCTTCGGCGGCGAACTGACGACCACCCCGTTTGCGGACTACAGCTCCGCCCCTGAACTGGAGCACAAGATCATGCACGGCCAGCTCGACGCCGAGGGCTTCACCCTGATGGCCGCAGACACCCCGACGAACGACGCGCCCGAGGAGAAGGGCAACACCACCATCGTGATCTGGGGCGAGGACGCCGAGACCGGTCGCCGGTGGTTCGACGCGCTGGCCGAGGGCGGCACAGTGGTCACGCCCTTCGAGCAGCAGATGTGGGGCGACCACTACGGCGACCTCACGGACCAGTTCGGCGTCGAGTGGGGCATCAACATAGCCGCCGGCTAGGCAGCTGCCGTCCCCTCAATCAGCGTCCTCGTCCGGCAACGGGAAGGCGAGCGGCTCCGGGTCTGCCGGGTGCAGGGCCGGATCGTCGACGGGGAACGTGGCGATGCGGCCGCGCCCGCTGTGTCGCGACTCGAACCGCACCGTCACCCGCCCCAGGCCGGATCCCCAGACCCAGCCGCGGCCGTGCTCGTCGTGCTCGACGTCGGCGCCCGGGTAGAAGCCACCCTGCCCACGCACCCCGCTGAGGGGGATCGCCCCGGTGTCGTCACTGGCCACCGTCTGCTCGGTCACGTCGACGGCGCCGCCGGCGCCGGCCGCAGACCCGGGTCCGAGGTCGAAGAGCTTCTCCTGCGCGGCCGTCACGAAATTGGACACGCCGATGCCCAACAGCCGCACGCCCGCGCGGATGTCCACATCGCCGAGGAGGCTGATGCCTTCGGCGGCGATCTCGGCGCCGTCGGCGGTGGCGCCCCCGAGGCTGCGGGCGATGGTGCGCGTCGTGAAGTCGGCGAACCGCACCTTTAGGGTGACAGTGCGCGCGAAGAAGCCGGCCCGCGTGAGCCGTCGGGCCACGTCCGCCGAGTCGCGGCGCAGGATCTGTTCCAGTTGGCCGCGGTCGGTCAGGTCGACGGCGAACGTGTCCTCGGTGGAGATCGATTTCGGGTCGCGTTGCGGTTGCACACGCCTCGGGTCGCGGCCCCAGGCGAGTTCCGCGAGGCTCTCCCCCGCCGACTGGCCGAGTTCCCTGACCAGCTCCTTCCGGTCGGCCCCGCGCAGGTCTTCGATGATGTGCAGACCTATGCCGACGAGCCGCTGCTCCGTCGCTGGGCCAACGCCGGGGATGGCCCGCACCGCCAGTGGCGCCAGGAAATCCAGTTCCTCCTCGGGCCGCAGGATCCGGTGGCCGTTCGGCTTGGCGGCCTCGCTGGCCAGCTTGGCCAGGAACTTCGCGGAACCCACCCCCACCGAGGCGGTCAGCCCTTCCGTCCGCCGCTCCAGCTCGGCGCGCAACCATTCGACGCGCTCGCCCAGTTCGTCGTCGGGCCAGCCGCTGGGTTCGAGGTCGACGAAAGCCTCATCGAGGCTCAACGGCTCCACCAGGGGCGACACTTCACGCAGGAGCCCCATCACCACCCGCGACGACGCCCGGTAGGCCTGGAACCGGCCGCCGAGGAAGGCCGCGTGCGGAGCCCGCCGTCGCGCCTCGGTGCCGGACATCGCGGAGCGAACGCCGAACTTCCTCGCCTCGTAGCTCGCCGTCGCCACCACGCCTCGCGGCCCCGAGCCGCCCACGACGACGGGCTTGCCCCGCAGGGACGGCTTGTCGCGCTGCTCGACGGCCGCGAAGAACGCGTCGAGGTCAAGGTGGAGGATGCGGCGCATGGAGATCCTCGGGGGTCTCTGACCAGCCGGTGCCGGCTGGCTCAGGAACCGGCGGACGGGGTCGGGCGGTACTGGGCGAAGTCGTAGCCCTGGTGCACCTCGCGGCTCACCTCGGTCCATTCGTTGCGGGAGATCAGCGGGAACTTGGCGACGCCCTCCGGCTCCTGGTGCACGTGCGTGATGTCGAGCTCCGTCAGGTACGGCCACGCCCCCGCGTAGATCTCGCTGCCCCCGCCGACGTAACAGATGCGCTCCGGCGTCTCCGCGGCCAGGTCGAGCGCTTCGGTGATGGAGTGAGCCACCTCGACGCCGTCGTCGCGCCACTCGGGATCGCGCGTCACGACGATGATCCGGCGGTCCGGCAACGTCCGGCCGATCTGCTCGTGCGTCTTACGCCCGAAGATCAGCGTGTTGCCGCTGGTGACGGCCTTGAAGCGGCGGAAGTCCGGCGGGATGTGCCACAGCATGTCGTCACCGGAACCGATGACCCCGTTGTCTGCCACTGCCGCGATAGCGACGATTCTCACGGGTTCTCCTCCAGAGCGATCAGGTTTCCGTCAACGTCGTACTGCGCGGTGCCCAGCGGGTGCGCGTCCTCAATGGCGAGCACCGTCACCAGTGCCGTGGGACTCCCGCGATCCGTGAACACGAGCTCGACGCGGTCGGCATGGCCGTATCCGCCCAGGTCCATCGGCGCCTGCTCGATGCTCATCATCACCAGCGACTGCCAGGGCTCCAGCTCCACGGCGGGCGGCACCTCGCCCTCAGACCCCTCAGAGATGACCATGGGCCGGTCGATCCGCCGGCTGAAGGCCCGCAGTTCACCAGGCGACCTCGGTGACATCGCCGTCCCCGTCACCCCGCCGATCTCGACGGTGAACTCACTGATCAGCGTCAGGCCACGCTCCTGCAGCGTGAAGAAGGTCTCCTCGATTGCCCCGTAGTCCATCGCATAGGTCTCGACGTCCCCACCGCCCATGGAGGGCTGGGGCCAGACCTCCTCCATCATCGGTCCCCCCATCATGGGGTCACCCAACCGGGCGCCGAACACCAAGGCCGCGATGCCACCGACGCCGACCACTGCAGCCGCGGCGAGCCCGCCGATCAGCAGCCCCCGTCGCCCTAGGCCGGCCGGCCGGCCGGTGCGGGTGCCCTCCCGGTACCGCGGCTGCGGCAGCCCGTCGAAGGCGCGCAACGCGTCTCCGTGGCTGGTCGACTGAAGCACCACGTCGCGGCGGGCCTCGAAGTCGGCGTCGTCCAAGAGTCCGTCGGCGTAGTGCTGCGCCAACCGGTCGAGATAGGCGTCGCGCTCCGGGAAGTGGGGGCGCAGTTCACTCATGCGAGAAGGGTAGCTCAGCGGGGTCACACCGCGATGGGTGCCTTGATGGCGGGGTGCGGGTCGTAGCCCTCCACCACGATGTCGCCCAGTTCGAACGCGTCGATCTCGCGCACATCCGGGTTGAGGTGCAGGGTCGGCAGCGGCCGGAACTCCCGCGCCAACTGCTCGGCGACCTGGTTGAAGTGGTTGGAGTAGATGTGGGCGTCGCCGAAGGTGTGGACGAACTCGCCCACCCGCAGGCCGGTGACCTGGGCCACCAGGTGCGTGAGCAGCGCGTACGAGGCGATGTTGAACGGCACGCCGAGGAACACGTCGGCCGAGCGCTGGTACAGCTGGCAGCTGAGAGTGCCCGGGCCGCCGTCGGCCGACGGCGCGACGTAGAACTGGAACATCGTGTGGCACGGCGGCAGCGCCATGTCGTCGACGTCCGCCACGTTCCAGGCCGACACGATGTGGCGACGCGAATCCGGGTTGGCGCGCAGCGACTCGATGACCTTGGCGATCTGGTCGACACGCCGCCCGTCCGGGGTGGGCCAGGAGCGCCACTGGTAGCCGTAGACCGGGCCGAGGTTTCCGTCGGCGTCCGCCCACTCGTCCCAGATGCTGATGCCGTTGTCGTGCAGCCAGCCGATGTTGGTGTCGCCGCGCAGGAACCACAGCAGCTCGCCGAAGACGGAGCGGGTGTGCACCTTTTTGGTGGTCAGCAGGGGGAACCCGTCGCGCAGGTCGAAGCGAAGCTGGTGGCCGAACACCGACCGGGTGCCCGTGCCGGTGCGATCGGACTTGTCGACGCCGGTGTCCATGATGTGCCGCAGCAGCTGGTGGTACTGGCGCATGTCAGCCGAGTTCCTTGAGGTAGTCGACGAACGCACGCACGGCGATGCCGCGGTGCGAGATCGAGTCCTTCTCCTCCGCCGTCAGCTCACTCGACGTGACGGTCATCCCGGCGGGCACGAACAGCGGGTCGTAGCCGAAGCCGTTCTCCCCCGCGGGCCGGTCGTTGATCCGTCCGGGCATGCGGCCGTGCCACACGCGGCGCTCGCCGTCTGGCGCGACCATGGCCAGGGCGCAGACGAATCGGGCGGAGCGACGCTCGTCTGGCAGCCCGTCCAGCTGGGCCAGCAGGAGCGCGTTGTTGTCCTCGTCATCGCACGCAGGGCCGGCCCAGCGTGCGGAACGCACCCCGGGCATGCCGTTGAGTTCGTCGACTTCCAGGCCGGAGTCGTCCGCGACGGCGAGCAGCCCCGTCGCGCGCATGGCCGCCTCGGCCTTGAGGAAGGCGTTGCCCTCGAACGTGCGCTCGGCCTCCTCGGGTTCGGGGTAGCGCTCGAAGTCGCCCAGCCCGAACACCTCGATGTCGAGGCTGGCGCCCTCGAGGATGCGCCGCAGTTCCCTGAGCTTCTTCGGGTTGTTGGTGGCCAGCACCAGCTTGTCTGGGCGGGTCACGCCAGCGCCTCGCGCTGAATCCGGGTCAGTTCGGCGCAGCCGACGGTGCCGAGGTCGATCAGCTCCCCCAACTCCTCGCGGCTGAACGGCACGCCCTCGGCGGTGCCCTGCACTTCGATGAACTTACCGGAGCCCGTCATCACGATGTTCATGTCGGTCTCGGCGGCCACGTCCTCGTCGTAACAGAGGTCCAGCAGCGCGGTGCCCGCCTTGTCGAAGCCGACGGAGACCGCGGCGACGGAGTCGGTCAGGGGCTCCCCTGCGAGGGCGCCGAGGCCCCGCAGGTGGGCGACGGCATCCGCCAGGGCGACGTAGGCGCCGGTGATGGCAGCCGTGCGGGTGCCGCCGTCGGCTTGGAGCACGTCGCAGTCGAGGACGATGGTGTTCTCGCCCAGCGCCTTGTAGTCCACGACGGCGCGCAGCGAGCGGCCGATGAGGCGGGAGATCTCGTGGGTGCGGCCGCCCACCTTGCCGCGGATCGACTCGCGATCCGAGCGGGTGTGGGTGGCGCGGGGCAGCATGGCGTATTCGGCGGTCACCCAGCCGAGGCCCGAACCGGAGCGCCAGCGCGGCACCCCGACGGTGACGGATGCTGCCACCAGAACCCGGGTGCGGCCGAACTCGACGAGCACGGAACCTTCCGCGTGGTCCAGCCAGTTTCGGGTGATGCGCACCGGGCGCAGTTGATCAGTGGTGCGGCCGTCGATGCGGGTCACAGTCATGGGCTCCAACTTAGCTTCTCGGTTGTGCTTGGGCGTCCTTCGAGACCCCTCGCGAGACCACGCCGGCTCGACACCGGGTGGTCTCTAGGAGGCGCTCAGGACCAGGGATCTTTGTCAGCGGGGGCAGTCGCAGCGCTCGGGGACGGGAACGCCCTCGAGGGCCTCTTCGATGTGGGCTCCGCAGCCCTGCCAGGTGGGCTTTCCGCACCGGGCGCAGGTGACTTTCATGCACATGGCGTATCTCCTCAATCGTGGTCGATGACGACGGTGGTGGCGTCCGTGACGAAGCCACCCAATAATCTACGCCCGATTCCCTGGAAGTTATGGGCGTCTCCCGTGGTGAGGAAGATGCGCTCCGCCTCCCGTGGCTGGTGGTGCAGCAGGCCCGCCTGGGTGAGCTGCGAGTAGGTCGACTGGGCGCAGGCCTCCGCCGACGAGACCAGTGTGACGCCGGTGCCCAGCACGTAGCCGATGAGGCCCTGGAGCAGCGGGTAATGCGTGCAGCCGAGGATCAGCGTGTCGACCTGGGCCTTCTTGATGGAGGCCAGGTACTCCTCCGCGATGCCCAGCAACTCGTCGCCGCCGGTGATGCCTGCCTCCACGAATTCCACGAAACGCGGGCAGGGCTGCGGGGTCAGGGAGATGTGGGGCGCGATGGCGAAGGCATCTTCGTAGGAGCGTGAGTTCACGGTCGACTGCGTGGCGACCACGCCGACCCTGCCGTTGCGGGTGGCGGCGACCGCGCGGCTCGCGGCTGGCAGGACGACCTCGGTGATGGGCACGTCGTACCGTTCCCGGGCGTCGCGCAGCACGGCGGAGGATGCAGAGTTGCAGGCGATGACGAGCGCCTTGACGCCGCGCTCCACGAGGTGGTCCAGCCCCTGGAGGGCGAACCTGCGCACCTCCGCGATGGCCCGGGGGCCGTACGGCGCGCGCGCGGTGTCGCCGAGGTACACGAAGTCTTCGTTGGGCAACTGCTCGACCAGCGAGCGGAGGACGGTGAGACCACCGAATCCGGAGTCGAAGACGCCGATGGGTTGTTCGATGCTGGTCACGAGCGGTGATTCTAGCCCTCTGCCCCAATCCTCCAACTATGTGGGTGTGCAGGGCCCTTCCCTGGACCGAGGCTTGCACGCCCACATCGTTGGGGAACTCAGAGGGGTTCGAAGCGAGCCTGGAAGAAGCGCAGGTACCGGGGCTCGTGGACCATCCTGAGCCCACTCACGGATTCGCGGTGGTCGAAGCAGGCCTTCACCGATTCGGCCACCACATCCATGTGCGCCTGCGTGTAGACCCGCCGCGGGATGGTGAGGCGCGTCAGCTCCAGCTTCGGACGGTGGTTCTCACCGGTCACGGCGTCACGGCCGGCCGACACGATGCCCCGTTCCATGGCCCGGATCCCGGACTCGAGATACAGCTCCGCGGCCAGGGTCTGGCCGGGGAACTGGTCCTGCGCCAGGTGCGGATAGAAGTCTCGCGCGTCGAGGAAGATGGCGTGGCCGCCCACCGGTTTCACGAACGGGATGCCCCACTGCTCCAGGAGGGCGCCGAGGTACCGGACCTGGCCGATGCGGCTCTTCATGTAGTCGTCGTTGAGCGCCTCACGGATGCCGATCGCCATGGCCTCCATGTCGCGTCCAGCCATGCCGCCGTACGTGTGGAGGCCCTCGTAGACGACCACCAGGTTGCGCGCCTCCTCGAAGAGTTCGCGGTTGTTGGTGCTCAGCCAGCCGCCGATGTTGACCAGCGGGTCCTTCTTGCCGGACATCGTGGCGCCGTCGGTGTGCGAACAGAACTCCCGCAGGATCTCGGCGATCGGCTTGCCCGCGTAGCCCTCCTCGCGCTCCTGGATGAACAGGGCGTTCTCCATCGCGCGGGTGGCGTCCAGGTAGATCGGGATGCCGTGCTGCTGGGTGAGTTCGCGGACGGCACGCAGGTTCGCCATGGAGATGGGCTGCCCGCCAGCCATGTTCACCGTCGCCGCGACGCAGACGTACGGAATCTTGTCGGCGCCCACCTCGTCGATCAACGTGGAGAGCTTCTCCAGGTCGACGTTGCCCTTGAACGGGTGCAGCGAGTGCGAATCGTGCGCCTCGTCGATGATGATGTCGTGGAAGGTGGCACCGGCGCGCTCCTGGTGGAAGCGGGTGGTGGTGAAGTACATGTTGCCGGGCACGTGGTCCCCCGGCTTGATGAGGCTCTGGGACAGCAGGTTCTCCGCGCCGCGCCCCTGGTGGGTGGGCACCAGGTACTCCCAGCCGTAGCATTCCCGCACGGTCTGTTCGAGGTGGTAGAAGTTCTCGCTGCCTGCGTAGGCCTCGTCGCCCAGCATGATGCCGGCCCATTGGCGGTCGCTCATCGCGTTGGTGCCGGAGTCCGTCAGCAGGTCGATGTACACGTCCCGCGAGCGCAGCAGGAAGGTGTTGAACCCGGCCTCCACGAGCGCCTGCTTCCGCTCCTCGGCGGTGGTCATGCGCAGCGGCTCCACCATCTTGATCCGGTAGGGCTCAGCCCAGCTGCGTCGGTCCTGCTGCTGTCCCATGGTGTGCAGGGAGCTGGGTGGTTTCGCGTCTCCTGGCATCCACCGATCCTAGGCGTCCGGGCCTGTCAATGGTTCGTAATCGTCGGGGTCGTACACCGACCCGGTGCGCAGGCAGCGCTCCCGCGAGTCGATGAGGTCCTCCAGGATGTAACCCAGCCATTCGACGAGGTCCACCAGGCCGGGATTCGCGGAGGCGACCGCCGGCGTCGGCCGGGCCAGCCGCTCGGTGCCGGCCAGTTCCGCCCACCAGAACAGCCGCAGCGCGCCGAGGGTCCGGGCCCAGTCGTCGACCGCGCCGAGCGTCACCGGGATGTAGTCGTGGTAGGCGTCCAGATTGTCGACGACCACTTGGGCCGCCTCGATCCGCGCCCTCGTCTGGGCGTGGATGGAGTCGCGCCAGAACTCGTCCGTCTGCTTCGCGTCGCCCAGCGCGGCCGGGAACAGCCGGGCGAGGCGGGGGTTGGCGAGCATGCGGTTGGTGGGGTCGTCGGACATGTCGGCGACGATCTGCTCGAACGGGTCGTCGCTCTCGGCGGGGAGGAGCTCCTCCAGGTGCTGGGTGTAGAACCGCACCATGGAGGCCAGCCCCTTGTCGCGGCCGTCCGCGCCGTCGAATTCCCAGACGATGTCCTCAGGCTCCAGGGTCACGACTGCTCCATCGTGGCCCACAGGTTGTACCCCTGCATGGCCAGCACGTCGCGTTCCATGGCTTCTCGGTTGCCGCTGGAGACCACAGCTTTGCCTTCGTGGTGCACGCGCAGCATGAGCTCCTCCGCCTTCTCCAACGGGTACTTGAAGTACTCCTGGAACACGTAGGCGACGTAGCTCATCAGGTTGACCGGGTCATCCCACACGATGGTGACCCACGGCGCGGCGCTCAACGGCGACTCCGTGGGTTGCTCGACGACCTCAACCCCTCCTGCTGGTGCTTGGCTCATGCCCCCTACTCTGCCACTACGCTGAAGCGCATGACCACAGCCCTGCTGACCGATCATTACGAGCTGACGATGGTGCAGGCGGCGATGAACGCCGGCACCGCGCAGCGGCGGAGTCTGTTCGACCTGTTCACCCGTCGCCTCCCCGAAGGACGCCGCTACGGCGTCGTGGCCGGCCTGGGGCGCGCGATCGATGCCATCGAGAACTTCCGCTTCGGCGACGAGGAGCTCAGCTTCCTGTTGGGGAAGAACATCATCCACGACGAGTTGGCCGAGTACCTCGCCACCTACCGGTTCACCGGCGACATCTGGGGCTATCCCGAGGGCGAGGTGTATTTCCCGGGCTCCCCCGTCCTGTCGGTCGAGGGCACCTTCGCCGAGGCGGTGCTCCTGGAGACCGTCCTGCTCAGTATCTACAACCACGATTCCGCCATCGCCGCCGCCGCTTCACGGATGACCGCGATGGCCGGCAACCGGTCCTGCGCCGAAATGGGCGCCCGCCGAACGCAGGAATATTCCGCCGTCGCCGCCGCCCGGGCGGCATACGTGGCGGGCTTCGCGTCCACGTCGAACCTGGAGGCGGGCCGCACCCACGGCATCCCGACGATCGGCACCGCCGCCCACTCGTTCACGCTGCTGCACGACACTGAAGAGGACGCTTTCCGTGCCCAACTGGCCACGCTGGGCGACAACACCACGCTGCTCGTCGACACCTATGACGTCGAGGCCGCCATCCGGCTGGGCGTCGAGCTGACGGAGGGCCGGCTCGGGTCCATCCGCCTGGATTCCGGCGATCTCGCCATCATGGCCCGCCAGGCGAGAGACCTCCTCGACGACCTCGGCGCCACCGCTACGAAGATCATGGTCACCTCAGACCTCGACGAATGGCAGATCGCACAGTTGCAGGGCTCCCCCGTCGACGGTTACGGCGTCGGCACGTCGCTGGTGACCGGCTCCGGCCACCCCACGTGCGGCTTCGTCTACAAGCTGGTGGCCCGCGCTGAATCCGAGGCGCCCGACGCCCCGTGGGTGCCGGTCGGCAAGAAGTCCAAGGGCAAGAACACTCTGGGCGGCCGCAAGTTCGCCATGCGCCGGCTGGGCTCCGACGGGCGGGCCGAATCCGAGGTGATCGGGCTGGGCACCCCGCCGGTCAACGACGGCAACGACCGCGAACTCCTGGTGCCCATCTACCAGGACGGAAAGCTGGTGCACCACGCCACGCTCGACGACGCCCGTCGCCGCCACCGCGAATCACTGGCTGAGTTGCCGCTGTCCGCCCTGCGGATCTCGAAGGGAGACCCGGCGCTGGAGACCGTCATCCTGGACGCCGCCGGCGATGTGACGACCAACCCGTACCAGGCCGCACCGATCGTCACGAACCTCTGACGCGGTCAGCGGGCGGCACCCACCGCCTCGTTGGAACTTCCGACGGCGTCGGTGGCGTCACCTCCGGCGTTGAGCACCTCGCCAACGCCGCCGGGCATGGACAGGCCCGGCACCCCCGTCACGGCGCTGACTCCGCCGAGCGCGGCGTTGCCCGCCAGGGTGGTGGGGATCTTGATGGGGGCGGCCAGCGCGGTGAGCAGTGCCTTGTCCACCAGCCCGGCGCCCTTCTTGGCCTTCTGGATCGCCAGGAACAGCTCGCGGATGGCCTTGAGGACGTCGGCGACCTTCTTCATCACGGCCTGAATCTTCGTCAGGGCACGTGCCAGCGCCTGGAGCACCTTGGCGGCCCGCTCGACCCCCTTCAGCACAGTGGCCAACGCCTGCGCACCCTTGGCCAGGTTCGCGGCGACCCAGGCGACTGCGGACGCGCCGGCGGTGAAGACGGCCAACGCCCCCGCCACCGCCAGGGATGACACCAGGAACTCGATGACCCCGCGGATGATGTCCAGGATCAGGTTGGCGCAGCTGACGCTGGTCTCCGCGGCCGAGCGCAGGATCTCCTGCGTCTGCGAGATCGCCGGCGCCAGCGACTCGAGATTCTGCCGCACCTGCCGCATCTTCGCGTCGAACGCCATCCGTGCCTGGCCATCCCACATCCCGATGCCGGCCCGCGCCGATTCCACCTCCGCCCCAAGCTGCTGTACCCGTTGGGCGATGGCGTCGTAGGTGGGCGCGTAGCCGGCGACCCTGTTGGGATCGCCCGTGATCCAGCGCAGCGCCTCAGAGGTCTTCTGGTAGGGCCATTCGAGCACCTGCTGCACGGGCCAGGGGCACTGCTGGTACCAGGAGTCCAGGGAGTTGTTGTACTCGGTCACTGCCCGGCCTCCCCGAAGAAGTTGTTGATGGCCTCCGTGGCGGCGGTGTCGATCGCCTCGTACGACTCCGCGGACAACTGGAGCCCATCCGACGTGGAGCCCAGCACGTCAGCCAGTTCCTGCAGGACGGTGGTGCACTCGGCGGTGTGCTCCTGGAAGGACTCGAAGATGCGCGTCTGCAACCATGGGACGCGTCCGAAGTCTGCCTGGGTCAGCTGCACCGAGCCCAGCGTCGACACCTGGTCATTGGCTGTGGCGTGCATCTCGCCGAAACGCTCTCCGGCGGCGCGTAGGTCCGGGTAACTCACAGCGAAATCTGTCACCGGCCTAACGTACGTCACGCCGGGTCCACCCCTGGTCATGCTTCAATTCCCTCATGTCTGATTTCCCACGCGATGCTCTCGACAGCCCCCAGTTGAGGGAACTGATGGCACTCGCCGAGGCCACCTACACCGGCCACAGCCAGGACGGCTCGGCCACGGCCGTCGTCGACGGCGGCCTGTCGGTGCTGTCCACCGACGCCGGGCCCGTGGAGCGGCCTGCCCAGGCCGGGACGGCCCTCGTGCAGGCCATCAACGACGCACTGGCCAACGCCGAGCGCGACATCGAGAGCCGCGTCGAATCCGGCAGCCTGCTCTCCCCGCAACTCCGGGCGGTGTTCGAGACGGGGGTGCTGCCCGACGACGATGCGCCTCCGGTGGGAGACGTGCTGCGCACCTTCGAAGGAGCCTCTGACGACGGCGCGGTGGTCATCCAGGTCGACGCGAGGACGCGCCGTCTCACGGCCTGCTACGTACAGGACGTGCGGCCGGAGAACCTTGCCCAGGTGCCCGCGGCCGCGAATCGGGCGCTCGCCTCGTCGCAGGTGGGGCGCAACGACGCCCAGCCGCTCAGCGAAACCCTGGACAAGCTGCTAAGCCACTTCGACACGGACATGACTGCCCTGGAAGGACGCCTCACCGCCGTCGACGACCAGCTCAACGAGATCCTGCGCAGGCTCAACTAGCGCACCCCGTTACCGCGGGAGGCCGACAAGCTCACGCCACGCCGTGACGAGCCGCTGGGCGCGCCGCCAGAAGAACAGGCCTGCGACGAGCCGCACCATCGAGCCGTCCGACATCGTGAGCCGCAGCCGGCCGTGCTGCCCCAGCCGTGGGTCGTGCCGGATCTCCGCCACCGCATCGAGCGGCCAGGAGCCCTTGACGACGAGGGTGCCGTTCAGCGGCAGGTCGACGGCGAGCACCCGCGCGTCGGTCAACACCAGGTGGGCATGTCCGTCGAAGGCCCGCGCCACGTCGGCGGCCAGAGATGCCTGCGAGCCGTTCAGCGTCAGGCCGGAGATGGCGGATTCGGCGGCCCGGTTCCACTTGGGCACCGTCAATCCGTCGATGACGTCGAACGTGACGACATTGTCCTCGGGGCCGGTCTGTTCCCTGCCCGCCATGTAGGCGACGTACGGCGCAGCCACGATGCGTTCCCCCGGCTCGAGGACCTGGGCGAACTCGTCCGCGTAGATCTTCACGGGATCAAACATGGGGCACCTTCCGTTCAACGACTGGCCCGAGTATGCCGCACCGCAGGGCGCAGGATGCGTGCTAACCCAGGGGTCAGCCCCAGCGCGACTCGGGCTGGCTGTCGACCCCGTTCATCACCGCGGCCAGGCGCCGGGGCAGCTCGGCCTGGAAGATCTCCGCCAGATCCAGCCGCTTCCCGGCGGCGTCGCCCAGCGGTACCCGCCAGTTCGGGTACTCGTTGATGGTGCCCGGCTGGTTCTGGGCCCGGCGCTCCCCCACCGCGTCGGCGAGGGCCGCGAGCAGCACCTTCGACGGCGTTCGCAGCAGGAATTTGTGCAGCGCGAGCATGACCTCGACGGGGTCGTCGCGGTGCGCGGGATCCAGCAGGCCGTCGACGATGAGCTTGGTCACCCAGTCAGCCTGCTCCTGCTGCGCCGCGGCGAGTTCGGTCTCGAGCGGCTCCGTGAGCAGCCCCAGGTCATGGCGGAGCCGGACGTGGTCGCCGGCGAGGTAGCCCAGCGTCGGCGGAAGGTCGTGGGTGGTGACCGAGGCCATGCAGTACTCGCGCCACCACTGGGCGTCGAGCGGTTCCCCCTGCAGCGCGGATTCGAACCACAACACCGAGGTGCCGAGGAGCCCACGGCGTGAGAGGTAGTCGCGCACCCAGGGCTCCACCGTGCCGAGGTCTTCCCCGACGACGAGTGCCTGGGCACGCTGCGCCTCCAACGCCAGGATGCCGATCATGGCCTCGTGGTTGTTGCGCACGTAGGTGCCCGCGGTGGGGCCCAGCCCCTGCGGCACCCACCACAGGCGGAACATGCCGATGATGTGGTCGACCCGCAGGCCACCGACGCGGCGCAACGCCGCCGCGACCATGGCACGGAACGGTTCGTAGGCCAACTCCTCGAGCCGGTCGGGGCGCCAGGGCGGCTGGCCCCAGTCCTGGCCCGACTGGTTGTACTGGTCCGGCGGTGCCCCGACGCTCATGCCCTGGGCGAACACATCAGGCATCATCCACGTCTCCGCGCCGTAGCGGTGCACGCCGACGGCGAGGTCTGTGACGATGCCCACCGGCATGCCCACCTCGTCGGCGACGGTCTGGGCGGCGGACACCTGCGTCTGCGCCACCCACTGCAACCACTCGAAGAAGTCCACCTCCTCGGCGTTCGCCTCCGCGAAGGCAGCCACCGCGGGCGACGACGGCGAGCGGTAGGCCTCCGGCCACTCCGCCCAGAACTGCCCGAACTCGATGCTCAGGGCGCTCCAGAGCGCGAAGAACCGCAGGCCGATGCCTTCGCGGCCCCGGAAATCCTGGAAGGCGATGTGCCTGGCCGGGCGCATGCCGGCCCCGTGGATGATCCGCAGGGCTTCGAGCTTCAACGGCCAGATGGCGTTGCGGTCCACGATGCCGGAGGTGTCGGCGGCCTCCTGCGCCTGCTCCAGCAGCAGCCTGATCCGGTTGCGCTCGTCCTTGCCGAGGGTGGCGTACTCGGGGATCGACTCAGGGTGGATGTAGATGGGGTTGATGAACCGGCGGCTGGCCGGCAGGTACGGCGAGGGCTCGATCGGGGGTGCTGGCTCAGCGGCGTGGAGCGGGTTGATCAGCACGTAGCCGGCGAACTGACGCGTGCCGGACCAGGTGATGAGGTCTGCCAGGTCACCCAGGTCTCCGATGCCCCAGGAACGCGAGGAGGTGACCGAGTACAGCTGGGTGCCGTAGCCCCAGATCCGGTTGCCGCGCATGCGCGTGGGGAAGCCGACGAAGCCCGGCGTGATGATCAGCGACGACCGGTGCGTGCCGGCGACACTGTGCGCCACGATCTCGTGATAGCCGATGGGCAGGTCGTCCCCCAGCCAGAAGGTCGCTTCCCCGATGGGTGCGCCGTCGACCCACCGGTCCGGTATGGCGTTCTCCGACTGCCACGTGGAGCGGGTCTCGCCGGATTCCAGCCGCACTGAGACCTCGACGGAGGTCCCGGCAGGGACGTGCACGTCCACGTGGATGCCCTGCCCCCCTTCCGCCACGGTGCACGCGGGGAGAGTGCGGCGCCAGCGGTCGTCCTCCAGCCGGGTGAGCGCGTCGTCGGCCGCCTGCGGGGTGGAGGCGTCGATCTCGAAGGCGCGGAGGACCTCGATGATGGTCTCGGCAGGAATGGCCTGGTGGCGGCCCTTCCAATCCCAGAATTCCTGGGCGATGCCGAACTTCTCCGCCAGCTGGGCAAGCCCTGGGTACACGTCGCTCACCGCAACGACCCTAACGGATCTTCAGGACGACGGTGCGCGCGATGAGGTCTGCGAGTGTCTGCTTGCGCGGGGTGAAGGCCGCGAAGAGCCCGTTGATGAGCCCGATGAAGGACAGCGCGTAGAGCACGGGCGACACGATGGAGCGCAGGACGATCGTGCCCCAGCCCATCTTGGCGTCCGGGTTGGCGGCGGGCACCGTGCGGGCACCGATGGCCATCTGCCCGAGCGTGGCGCTCTTCCAGGCGTACATGGCGATGCGGTACACGACCCACACCGCCACCTGCACGAGGGACACCTGCAGGAGGAGGGAATTCCATTCGGCGCCGGCGAGTTCCGGCATGGGGCCGCTCTGGCTCTCCGACCAGATGATGAACTCCCTGGTCCAGCGCTCGGTCAGGGCGGACAGGCTGTTGGTGATCCCCAACGCTGAAGCGACGATGAAGGTGGGGATCATCATGACGAGTCCGTCGAGGAAGTAGCCCAGCACGCGCCACCAGAAACCGGCCGGACGTGGGAGCTGCTGCGCACCGTAGCCGGCGCCGTAGCCCTGCACGCCACCGTAGGGCTGCTGCCCGTACTGCGGCTGGTAGGGCTGCTGTCCGTACTGGGGCTGCTGCCCGTAGGGCTGTTGGCTGTACTGCTGCTGGGGCTGCTCCCGCTGCTGTGGGGGGCCGGCGTAGGACTGCGTCGCGCCGTAGCCGGACGCCCCGGTCGACCCACCGGGGGTCGCGCCGGGCGCTGCCTCGGGAGCCACCTTGTCCCGGGTGGACTGCGACCATGCAACGCCGTCCCAGAACCTCTCCCCCCCGGATCCGGCGGGATCCGGGTACCAACCGGCGGGGGGCTGCTGCGGGGTATTCGTCATGGTTCCAAGGATGCCAGAGATCAGCGGACTTCCCCGGCGGCTTGTTTTTAGGGGAGAATGCTTATCGCAATGGAGATGATCGGGCGTTACAGGATCACCGGACGTATCGGGTCCGGGTCTTTCGCCACCGTCTACCGCGGCCAGGACGACACGCTCGACGTGCCGGTGGCCGTCAAGGTGCTCGCCGATAACTGGGCCACCAACGACGATGTGCGCGCCCGTTTCCTGGCGGAGGCGCGCCTCCTGCGTCGGATCTCGGATGAACGCATCGTGCGGGTCTACGACATCGGCACCACGGACCGGGGTCAGCCCTACTTCGTGATGGACCTCGCCAACGGCGGGTCTCTGGAGCAGTTACGCAAGCGCATGGTGGCTCCCGGCCTGGCGCTACGGCTCTGCGCGGAGGCCGCCCGCGCGCTCGAGGTGCTGCACCGCAACCAACTGGTGCACCGCGACATCACGCCCGGCAACATCCTGCTCACGAACTCGTCTGGCGGCGTGCGGGTGATGCTCGCAGATCTCGGCGTGGCGAAGTCGCTGCTGGACGAGTACCGCGACACCATGACCGCCGGCACGCCGGCCTACATGGCGCTGGAACAGGCCAACTCGTCGCAGCTGGACCAGCGCTCGGACATCTACTCGCTGGCCTGCGTCACCTACGCCCTGCTGACCGGACGCCCGCCCTTCCCGGTCAAGACGCTCGCGGAGTTGCTCAGCCGCAACCACACCATCGGCCCGGCCGCCATCGCGGACCAGATCGGCGCCCCGGAGCTGCTGGACCAGCTGATGGCCTCAGCCCTCTCACCGGATCCCAACCGGCGCCCCCAGACCGCCGCTCAGTTCGCCGAGGTGCTGGACCGCCTGGCGGACAAGCTCCCCGGGGGTGACTCGTACCAGCCGCGGCCCATCACCTCGACGACGGCGGTGATGGGGCAGATGCCCTCCGCGCCGCAGCCCATGGGCGCCCTGATCAGCGGCGGCAGGCAGAACGGTGGCAGTCTCCCTTCGCGCAGCGAGACCCCGGCCTCCATGCTGGACAACTACATCGGCCGCGGTCGCTACGCCCCGAAGAAGTCGGTCGAGACACACTCGCCGTGGTTCTACGTGTGGGTCACCAGTTCCGCCATCCTGCTGCTCGGCCTGACGATCTGGCTGACCATCTACGTGCTCACGCGCTGAGCGCGCACCTCGTTCTCGATCCAACCGATACGCCGGCTGAGCAGAATGGCCGCCACCGCGATGAGCAGCACCGCACCCAGCGACACCGTGTAGCTGAGCTTCTTCGGCTCGACGAACAGCAGCGCGGTGTAGATGCCGCCGGCGACAGCGGTCACCACCGAGTTACCGACCGATTCGGCCAGTTGGAGCGACGACTGGTGCCGCCCCTGCTCGAACTGAGACGACAACCCCATCACCGCCACGGAACTGCTGGGCATCGTGAGCCCCATGCCCAGCCCGGCCACGACCCAGCCTGCCAGCGCGGCCACCAGCGGCATCCCGGGGAACCAGGCGAAAGCGACCAGCGTCGCGATCCCGAACGTCGAGAGTGCCGCCCCCAGCGTGATGAAGGCGTCTCGGCTGAGGGGCACCCAGCGCTGCGCCTGCAACCACGACGCGAGGGTCCACCCGAGGCTGCCGACGGTGAGCGCGAGGCCCACCTGGAACGGCGTGTAGCCGCGCAGGTGCTGGAGCGTGACCAGCACGATGGTCTCGGCCGCGAAGAAGGCGCCCGCCTGGGTGGCGCGGGCCAGGACGAGGCTCGGGATGCCGGGCCCGAAGCCCAGAGCCTTGGGCGCGATGATGCGCTTGAGCCCCCAAGCCAGCGCGGCGACGCCCGCGGTGGCAGAGACCCAACGCCAGAGCCCCAGCGGCTGGCCGGCGAGCAGGATGAACGACGGCGCCAGCGTCACCGCGATGGTGGCCGCGACGGGGACGGGCGGCACGTCGCCGTCGCCGTGGAACTCCGCCTGGACCCGCCGCAGCCCGGGCAACGTGATGGCGAACGCGATGACCATCAGCGGCACCATCACGGCGAAGACCAGCCGCCAGCTGGTCAGCGTCAACCAGGCGGCGATGGGCGGGCCGACGAAGGCCGGGAGCAGCCAGCAGAACGACACCAGCGCCATGGCCTTGGGGCGGTCCTCGGGCCGGAACCCGTGCGCGACGATCACCATCAGCGTGAGGTTGAGCGCGCCGGCCCCCAGGCCTTGAACCACGCGGCCGGCGAGCAGCACCCACACCGACGGAGCGAGCCAGCCCATCACCAGCCCGATGCCGAACAGCGCGAAGCCCACATAGATGGGCAGCGACGGGCCGCGTCGATCCGTGACCCGGCCGGCCACGATGACGGCCAACAGCATGCCCGACACGAAGGTGGTGAAGGCCCAGGGGTACAGGACGGCGGCCCCGAGGTCCTCCATGACGGTCGGCAACGCCGTCGCGATGCCGATGGCCTGGAAGGCGACCGCGAAGACACTCAGCATGATGCCCGCGATGAGCGCCCAACGTCCCTGGGTCATGAAACCTCCTTGGCCGCGCCCCATTGTGCCGCACGTGTCCCTGCGCGGCGACGTAGAATCTGTCGCATGAGTGAACTGGCCCCCGGATCCCAGACTGTTGTTGACGAGCGCACGGAGCTGTTCGAGGACGGCGACCAAGACCGCTTCTCGCACTACGTGCCCAAGGACAAGCTGATGAAGGCCATGGTCACCGGCACGCCGGTCGTGGCGTTGTGCGGCAAGGTCTGGGTGCCCACCAAGAACCCCGACAAGTTCCCCGTGTGCCCTGAGTGCAAGGAGATCTGGCAGACGCTGAGGCCGGGCGAGTAACGCCCCCAACTGTTGGGCAAAGGAATCGCCGGCGAGCAGGTGCTCGCCGGCGACTCGTTTCGGTAGCGGGTTGGCTCAGTAGCGGTAGTACTCGGACTTGTACGGGCCGGCGACGTCGACACCCAGGTACGCGGCCTGCGTGGCGGACAGTTCCGTCAGCTTCACGCCCAGCGCGCCCAGGTGGAGGCGCGCCACCTCCTCATCCAGGTGCTTCGGGAGCACGTACACGCCCACCGGGTAGTCGGCCGGCTTGGTGAACAGCTCGATCTGCGCGAGCACCTGGTTGGTGAACGAGTTGCTCATCACGAACGACGGGTGGCCGGTCGCGTTGCCCAGGTTCAGCAGGCGCCCCTCAGACAGGACCAGGACGGAGTGGCCGTCGTCGAAGCGCCACTCGTGGACCTGCGGCTTGATCTCGACCCGCTGCACATCCGTGCGCGCCTCGAGGCCGGCCATGTCGATCTCGTTGTCGAAGTGGCCGATGTTGCCGACGATGGCCTGGTGCTTCATGCGGGCCATCTGCTCGTGCGAGATGACGTTGAGGCAGCCGGTGGCGGTGACGAAGATGTCTGCGGTGTCCACCACGTCGTCGAGCGTGGTGACCTGGTAGCCGTCCATCGCGGCCTGCAGCGCGCAGATGGGGTCCACCTCAGTCACCACGACCCGGGCGCCCTGGCCGCGCAGCGACTCCGCACAGCCCTTGCCGACGTCGCCGTAGCCGCACACGACGGCGACCTTGCCGCCGATCAGCACGTCGGTGGCGCGGTTGATGCCGTCGATGAGCGAATGACGGCAGCCGTACCTGTTGTCGAACTTGGACTTGGTGACCGAGTCGTTGACGTTGATGGCAGGGAACAGCAGCGTGCCGTTCTTCGCCATCTCGTAAAGGCGGTGCACGCCGGTGGTGGTCTCCTCGGTCACGCCCTGAATGGACGCGGCGAGGGCCTCCCAGTCGACCTGGCCGAACGCGTCGCGAAGGGTCTGCTTGACCACGCGGAACTCGTGGGAGTCGTCGTAGGCGTCAGCCGGGGCCTCGCCCGCGCGCTGGGCGCCGACGCCCTGGTGGACGAGCAGCGTGGCGTCGCCGCCGTCGTCGAGGATCATGTTGGGGTGCCGGCCGTCAGGCCATTCGAGGATCTGGCGGGTGCACCACCAGTACTCCTCCAGGGTCTCGCCCTTCCACGCGAACACCGGGACACCCTGGGGGTTGTCCGGCGTGCCGCCGGGGCCGACGGCGATGGCCGCGGCCGCGTGGTCCTGCGTCGAGAAGATGTTGCACGAGGCCCAGCGCACGTCGGCGCCCAGCGCCACGAGGGTCTCGATCAGCACCGCTGTCTGGATGGTCATGTGCAGCGACCCGGCGATCCGGGCGCCCTTCAGCGGCTTGGAGTCACCGAACCGTTCGCGCATGGCCATGAGGCCGGGCATCTCATGCTCGGCGAGGGTGATCTCCTTGCGGCCGAAGTCGGCCAGGGACAGGTCAGCTACACGAAAATCCACGGGCCCAACTCTACATGGCGGCCACGTGGGCCAACGCGAGGTCGTATCCGCCCACGCCGCAGCCGATGATGATGCCGGCCGCCTTCGCCGACAGCACGCTGTGTGCCCGGAAATCCTCGCGGGCGTGCACGTTGGAGATGTGCACCTCCACGTACGTGGTCAGCGCCGCAGCATCCGCGATGGCATACGAGTAGTGCGTCCAGGCCCCCGCGTTGAGGACGACGGTGAGGTCACCGTCGGCGGCCTCGTGGAGCCACTCGATCATCTGGCCCTCATGCTCCGTCTGCCGGACGTCGACCTCGAGGCCCATGCCTTCACCGGTCTCGACGAGGTGATCGGCGAGGCCGGCGTAGGTCATGCCGCCGTAGATCTCCGGCTGACGGGTACCGAGCCGGCCGAGGTTGGGGCCGTTGAGGACGAGAACCTTGCGCATGCGCCGAGGATATCGGTCACTCGGTGGCGGTCAGGCCGATCTCCAGGTAAGCAGCACCGTAGAGGCCCTTCTGCAGCAACGTGATGTAGCGCTCGACGTCCGTGGCGCCGAGGTCCGCGTCGCCCGACGAGACCCGAGCGACCCGCAGGCCGCGCGATTCGGCCACGTCCGCCAGGTCCATCGCCACGCCGGACACCCGGTCCGGCAGTTTGTCGTCGTCGAGTAGCACCAGCACCGGCTGGGTCTCGTAGTCGCCGTCGAAGGGGTCTGCGAACGGGTCACGGATGGGGGCGGAGGTCAGCAGGGTGCGGATCTCCGACGCATCGGCGGCGAGGGCGGGGCGACCACAGGCGCGGCGGACCGCTTCAGCGATGCGCCGCGACGCACGCGCGGCCAGAGTGGTGCCACCCCAGATCAGCGGCAGCCTGTCCGCGAGCGCGAGCGCGAGCTCCTTGCCGGGGTTCTCCGACAGGTCACTTCCGGGCGCGCACGCCTCGGCCACGAGGTCTGCCGCGTCTGCCACGTGTTCGGGGTACACCAGCGGCCCGAGCCCGAGCGCGCCCAGCTGGGCCAGCACGGACACGGCGGCCGCGACGGGGTCGTTCTCCTCCAGCGCGATCAGCGTGGTGGAGTTGGAACGCGTCACCTCCGTCAGTTCGCAATCCTCCGGGGCGGCGACGATCAGCGTGGCGCCACGACGGTTGGCCTCCGCGGCGCACTGCACCACCCATCCGGGAGTGTCCGTGGTGCCGAGGATGACCGCGAGGTCCAGAGGACCCACCCAGGCGGGCAGCCCGGGGCCCGGCCAGGCCATGAACGGCACCGGGCAGGCGGGCTCGAGCACGGCGCGCACCAGCCTGGACTCGGCGCCCATCGCCAGCACACCCCGCGGGCGGTCCGCCCGCTCGAGGTGCCCGTGCGGCTCGGTCAGCGCGGCGCGCCGGATGCGGGCACCCGCCAGCGCCAGGGCGCGAAGGCCCTCGTGCTCCTCGAGATCAGCAGCCTCGAGGCGCGAATCGTCGAACTGGGGGCCGTTCACTGCGTGCTACGGGCCTGGTCGATGAGCAGCACGGGGATCCCGTCGCGCACCGGGTACGCCAGCGCACAGGCGCTGTTGGTGCACACGAGTTCCTGCTGGTCGTAGTCGACGGCGAACTTGGCGTGGCACGCGGGGCACGCGGCGATCGCCATGAATTCGGGCGACAGCTCGAGAGTTTCAGCCATGGTTCCTCCTCAGTGGTGAAGTCAGCTTAGTCGGGCTGCCCGGCCCGGACGAGGGCGAGCACCTCGTCGCGCAGGGCTTCCATCGTGGCCTGGTTGCAGGCCTCCACGTTGAGCCGCAGGAGCGGCTCGGTGTTGCTGGGGCGCAGGTTGATCCACCAACCCTCCGCGGGGTTGCGGACGCTCAGCCCGTCGAGCCGGTCCGCCTCTCCCCTGCCCTCGAACACGGCGGCGACCGCGTCCATGCAGGCCTCCGCGTCGTCGACGGTGGAGTTGAGTTCGCCGGAGCGGCGGTAGGAGTCGTAGACGGCGGCCAGTTGCGAGAGCGGCCGATCCGCGGAGCGGAGCAGTTCGATCACGTGCAGCGCTGCGAGCATGCCGGTGTCGGCCGACCAGAAGTCGCGGAAGTAGTAGTGCGCGGAGTGTTCCCCGCCGAAGACGGCGTCGGTCTCGGCCATCAGCGCCTTGACGTAGGTGTGGCCCACGCGCGACTGCCGGATGGTGCCGCCGGCCGCCTCCACGGCCTCGCCGACGCCCCAGGAGGTGATGGTGTTGGTCACGATGGTGGAACCCGGATGCTTCGCCAGTTCCGCCACCGCGATCATGGCGGTGATGACCGAGGGGTCCACCACCTCGCCCTGCTCGTCGATGATGAAGCAACGGTCGGCGTCGCCGTCGAAGACCAGGCCGAGGTCGGCGTCGTTGTCGACGACGGCGCGCTGCGCGTCGACGAGGTTCGCGGGCTCCAAGGGGTTGGCAGGATGGTTCGGGAACGAGCCGTCCAGGTCCAGGTAGAGGCCGACGATGTCGAGGGATCGCCCGGCTAGCGCGGTCAGCGCGGTATGACCGGCCATGCCGTTGCCCGCGTCGAGGACGACGCTGAGCTCGCGCTCCCCCGTGGCCGGGACCAGGTCGCCGAGCTTGTCCGCGTAGTCCTCCAGGCAGTCGAGTTCGCGGACCTCGCCCCGCACCTCGTCGCCGAGTTCGACGGTGGCGGCCAGGTCACGCAGCCGGTTCATGAAATCCGGCGGCACGGGCCTGGCGTCCGCGAGGCAGAACTTGATGCCGTTGTACTCGGACGGGTTGTGGCTGGCGGTGAACTGCACGCCCGGCAGGCTCAGATGGCCCGACGCGAACCACAGCTGGTCCGTCGAGCTGAGGCCGATGTCGACCACGGAGGCGCCGGCGCGGCGCGCCCCGTCGATGAAGGCCCAGGACAGTTCGCGGCCGAACACCCGCATGTCGCGGCCGAGCACGAATTCCTCCGGCTCGAGCAACTCGACGAAGGCGGCGCCCAGCGCCCTGGCCCCGTCAAGGTCCCACTGCGGTTTGTCGCCGACGACGATGCCGCGGATGTCGTTGGCCTTGAAGATGTCTCGCTCAAGCACCTGCTCAGGGTAGCGAACCTGGTCACTCACCCGTCGGGACGAGCCGCAGGTGGCCGCCACGGGCCGGATCGGGCGCAGCGGCGACGACGGGGACGACCACGCTCGTCAGCGGCGGCGCGACGTCGTCGTGCCGCAGGCCGATGGCCCGCACCGCATCCGCCAGCGCCATGAGGTCGTCGGACGTCTCCTGCGTGGGGGCGGGGACGGTGCCGTTGAGCGGCAGCCGGATCATCTCCCAGCCGTTCGGCGGGCTGGTGCGCTCCGCGTGGCGCTGGCACAGGTCGTAGATCCCCGGTTCCGGCGTCAGCGACAGGGGCCCCAGGACCGCCGTGGAGTCTGCATAGACGTACGTCATCGTCGCCACCGCCGGGGCGGCACACGCGGTACGGGAACAGGAACGCACCCGAGCAAGGTATCTCACCCGCTACTAGAGTGGCGACATGCCACGCAGAAGAGACCGACATGACCGCGGAATGCGGGGCCCGTTGGCCACGCCCAACCCGCTGTCGGGCAAGCCGGTGCCCCTCGGCCGGCCCACGCGCGTGGACTACTTCAACGAATGCGTCACCAACGCGATGGTCGACATCGCCGGTGCCTGCCCGGATGCGCTGAACGGGATCATCGTCGGGGTCGAGGAGGTTCCCCACCTGCGTGGCGGTTGGACGGGAGACCGCGTGCCGCTGTCCGCGGCGGTGGAACCGAGCAGGGGCCGGAAGGCCCAGATCGTGATCTTCGAGCGTCCGCTCGAGCACCGCGCCTCGTCGCGCGCGGAATTGCGCCGCCTGGTGCACCGCACCATCGTCGAGCAGTTGAGCACGCTCACCGGCCGGAGCATCGAAGACCTGGGGGGCGACGAGAACTGGGACGACTGGGACTGACGCCCGCCGGACGGCGGGTCACCTCAGGTGGGCGTCCAGCTCCGCCCTGCCGGTCGAGCGTGGCTCATCGGCCACACCGCCCAGCGGCACGATGATGGTGCCCGTTGCCTCCGACGTGGCGGCCGAAGCGATCACAGGGTCGTCCGCCGTCACGGTGATGAGCTGCTGGGCCGCCAGGGGGAGGACCTGCACGACGGTGGTCCCGGGCGACACCGTCAGCGTGAACCCTTCCCCGGCAGACACCTTCACCTCGACCGGGTCGGTCCCCGGGTTCGTGATCTGGAGGGCGCCACCCATCGTGGTGGCCGCCAGCTCCGGTGCGGCCTCCACGTCGACCAGGGTGGCGGGGCTCCCCGTCGGGCCGCTCACCACCACCCCTGCGGCCACCTCCTGGGTGGATTCGACGCGGATGGCGCTCGCCTCGCCGCCGAGCGATTCCGCGATGGGAACCACGACGCTCGACATGGGCTCGACGCTCAGGTCTGCGGTGGCGGCGAGTTCGTAGGACGACGTGGCGCCCAGCGCGGTCACGGTGATGTCGGCGCGTTCCTCGCGCGGGTTGCTGATCACCAGTTGCACGTCTGACGCGCCGGGGGGCACGCCCCCGATGAGGTGCTCCAGGGCGGGGCGCGTGGGCGCCACGTATCGGGCGGCGCGTCCCTCGACGTTGACCGCAGCCATGGCCACGCGCCCCTCGCTGGCCCGGAATGACACGCCCACCGGCCCCTCCGGGGACAGCACGGACAGCGCGATCCTGCGGGACACACCCGGGGCCACCGCGATGCCGCGGGCACCGATGGCGGCCACCTCACCGTCCGGGCCGAGCAGGGTGAGGTCCACGATGGCCTCGTTCGCGTCGCTGTTGGTGATCAGCAGTTCGGCGTCGCCCGGCTCCGTGACCACGATGGTGCCGGACGTCGCCGCGGGCGCACAGGGCGCGAACGTGCGGGCCGGCCCGGCCGCGTAGATGCCCGCGACCGCCAGGGCATCGGCGCCGATCACGAACGGCCCGTCCACCCCGGCGAACAGGCCCGAGCCGGTGCGGGAGAAGACCTGGTCGCCGGACTCCGTGGCCGTGGCGGTCATCGTCCCGGCCGAATAGGCCAGCGCGTCGCCCGACTGCAGGCAGGTCATCCGCGTGGTGCGGGGCAGGTCCACCGTCGCGGAGGCCGGCACCCGGGCCGGGGTCAGGAGCGACAGTCCCACAGCGAGGCCACCGATGACCAGGAACGCCACGAGGGTCACGAGTATCCGTCTGATCATTCCTGTCCCCTCCGGGCCGCCGTGGCGGCCCCCAGGGTGGGCGCCGCGAGCAGCGCGAGGCCCAGCATCACCAGGAGGTGCAGCACGAACCTGCCGTCGCGCGGCGCAGGCTCGACGACGAGTTCGCCCGCCTCGGCACCCGCGTCGAACGTGAGCATCTCGGTGTCCAGGGCCGCCCAGGAGAACCCGCTGGTGCGCTCAAGGTCGCGGCCGTTGAGCGTGGCCACCCAGTCTGACTCTGCCGGCTCTGCGACGACCAGGTAGCGCCCGTCGTCGCCCTCGGGAAGGTGCCCGTCGGTCACGGGTACGGGTTCCGGGTCCTCCGCTGCGTACGTCACGCGCGAGACCAGCCCGCTGACCGTCCAGACGACGGATCGGTCGTCCGCGGCGGCGCCCACCAGACCCTCCAGATTGTCCATGGCGGCCCGCTGGTCGTCGTCGAAGCCGCGCAGCCACACGTGGGACACGCCCATGAGGCGCAGTCGCTCAGCCAGGTCGTCCGGCACGGAACCGCTCGCGATGGCGTGCACCAGCGTGGTGAACTGGCCGGCGAAGGACCCCGCCGGATTGCGCTCCGCCGAACCCCAGCGGGGCTGGCGCGCATCCACGACGTTCCAGTCGACGGTGCCGTCCGGAGACAGCTCGACGGCCAGGGCCCTGGTGTCACGCGGGGAGAACATCACGTCGCGGACATAGCCCGGCAGCACGCTGGTGGTGGAACGGACCGGGCCGGCGAAGCCCACCCAGCCCCAGGCGCCGAAGGCCAGCAGGGCGGCCAGGACCAGCGCCAGCAGCGCCGCGCGCCGTTTCCGGCCCGCGTCCCGTTCGGCGAACACGACGGGTGCCAGCAGCGCCGCCACCACGAGCAGCGCCCACGGCGACAGCAGCGCGCGGGCCGTGCCGCCGTCGACCTCGAGCGTGAGCCGAGACAGGAGCGTGCCCAGCACCAGGGGCGCCGCGATGCCCACCAGCGTCCAGAGCCACTGGCGGTACCTGAGCCCGGCGACGGCGAACAGCGCCACGACGCCCAGCACAGCGAAGAACGCCACGTTGGCCCAGACGGGTAGGCCCGAGGGGAGGATGCGACCCACGACCAACGCGTACGAGGCGGGCGGGAAGTCCGGCCAGGCGAGCGGGTCCACCCCCGTCAGCAGGCGCCCCGGGTAGCGCGCGAGGGTGGGCAGCCAGGGCGCGAAGAAGATCCAGGCGGGAAGCACCCCCACCACCACGTCGACGACGCGGTGCCGGTGCCGCGCGCCCCAGGCGACGCCCGCGATGGTCACGAAGAGGAGAGCGGCAGGCCACACCGAGGCCACCACGATGAGCCAGAAGCCGGCGCCGGCAGGCGCGCGGAGCCGTTCGGCACCGCTGGCCTCGCTCCGCACGACGGCGAGCACCGCCCGAGCCAGCAAGGGCCCGGCCACCGAGAGCACCATGCCGCTGACGTCGCCGGCCGTCACCAGCCCCAATAGGATGGTGGCGCCGGCCCAGACCGCGCTCACCGCGGCAGCGGGCCCCGCCGCGAGTCCCACCCGCCGCAGCAACGCGAGGGCGGCCAACCCGGCCAGCAGCGGTGTCAACAGCACGGCGAGGAAGGCGAACCAGCCGGGGCTGCCGAGCCCGCCCAGAGACGCGAAAGCGGCCAGGCCCAACCAGGGGGCCTCGCCCGTGAGGTAGGCCTGCCAGGCGGCGCCGAGGGACGACGGCGCCGGCAGCATGCCGCCGCCCGAGACAGGGCCTGCACCCAGCAGGGTGCGCCCGGCGATGAACGCGGCGATGAGCAGGACGACGACCAGGGCGGTCACCGGCGAGAAGACCCTGCGGCGGATCTGCCCGCCGGCGAAGTCATCGCCGGTGAGTTCGTCGATCGAGGTGTCCGCCGAGACGTCGGTGAGGTTGCGGTAGCGCTCGGAGAGTCCGTGGCCCACCTTGTCCGCCGCGTTGCGCACCGGCCACCAACGGTTGGGCAGCAAGTCTGAGGGCGTCATGTCCTCGGTGGGGAAACGGTCCTTCAGCGACCGGGTGAGGGACGAGCTGCGCTGGTACCTGCCCAGCGCGCGCATCTCCGCAGCGGCGAACGACGGCGACTTGCCCAGCAGGAAGCCCAACGCCCGGAACACCGAGGCTGCGGCCAGCCCGAAGCCCGAGGCCCCGCGGGCGCCCGCGATGCGTAGCGCCGCCAGCCTGTCGTCGAGGTGGGGGTGTTGTTTCGAGGGCCGCTCCCCCGTGTGCCCCACCCGCCGGTGGTGCAGCGAGGCCGCGGGCCACGTCAGCACGCGGAAACCAAGCGCGTTGGCGCGCCAGCCGAAGTCGACGCCGTCGCGGTGCCGCTCCACCTCCGGGGCGAGACCACCCACCTCGCGCCAAGTGCCGCCGCGGATCAGCAGGCCCGCGGTGGAGGCGCCCAGCACGTCGCGCGGCTCGGTCTGCCCCTGATCGACGTCGCCGGCCTCCACCATGGGGACCCGGAGCCCGCCCGGTGTGATGGCCTGGCCCACCTCGCAGAGGGTCTCGGGATAGTTGCGGCGCTTGGGCTGCAGGAGTTTGGGCACCACGACGTCGGCCTGGCGGGCGCCCTCCAACAGATGCGCCAGCGCGTCCCGGTGGGGTGCTGAGTCGTCGTGGAGGAGCCAGATCCATTCCGGCTCGGTGTCCGCGAGCGCCGCATGGACCGCGCCACCGAACGTGGTGGTGGCGTCGGCGCGGAGGAAGTCGTCAATGACGCCCTCGTCCAGGGCCCGCGCAACCAGTTCTGGAGTCTCGTCAGTTGAGCCGGTGTCGACGACGACGATCCGGCCGGGTCGGGTGCTCAGCATCGCGACGGACAGCAACTGCCGGGGCAGCCATTCAGCTGCGTTGTGGGTCACCATGACGGCGACCACAGAAGAAGGATCGACCTCGGGGACGTCAGCGACGGGGTCTTCGTGCTCGATCCACGACCAGAGGTCGTCGTCGATCACCCCGCGCTGCGGTTCCTCGGTCACGAGGCGCTCAGCCGGCAGCGCGCTTGAGCTTGCGGCGCTCCCGCTCAGAAAGCCCGCCCCAGATGCCGAAACGCTCGTCGTGTGCGAGGGCGTATTCAAGGCATTCGGTGCGCACTGTGCAACTCAGGCAGACCCGTTTCGCATCACGGGTCGACCCACCCTTCTCAGGGAAGAAGGCTTCCGGATCGGTTTGGGCACACAGCGCTTCAGCCTGCCATGCAAAAGTCCCCTCATCAGCGAAGAGCTCCCATGTCTCGTCCATGTACCCCTCCTTTCTTGCCTTGAATTACACACGAGTGATTTTGATCGGTCAAGCGGAAGGCGGATATCCGTCGAAACTATTCACGCATTGCGGTTGCTCACCCTGTAAGGCGGACGGATCAGGGTGCCGTTGGGATCCTCTTCGTCGGCGCGGGGCCAGGGAGTGGTCGACGTCGTCCATGTCCCGGGTGAGTGCTGCGACTGCTGTTCCGACGGCGTCTGGGGCGACCCGGCCGGTTCCCGCTTGGGGTTGATCACCGTCGAGTGGGCCTCTGGAGTGGGCGCCGCTGTAGGGGGCGGGAGTTGGGCTCGAGCCTGCCGATCCTGGGGCGACGACGACGCCGCCATGGCAGACACCCGGACCACCGTGGTCGCCCCCCAGACGACGACACCGAGGCTCACCGCGAGCGCCGTCACGGACAGCGGCCAGAGGAGGAAGCTGCGCCCCGACTCACCGACGGGGAGGAGGACCAGCCCGACGAGCAGCAGCGCGCTGACGTGAACCACCGCGGAAGCCACCAGGACGACCGCGAGGAGACGCCTCACGAACCGGGTGTCTCGCATGGTTCCTCCAGACGGCTGCGGACGGGTTAGGCGTATTCTGCCCCAACACGGGTTCGCACCAGCTCGACGAGTTCACGGATCCGCTCGGAATCTTCGAGGCCGGCCACCAACGTGGCAGTCTCCGTGGCCACCACGAGACAGTTCTTCAGGCCCAGCGCGGCCACCACATGGTCCGGCCCAGCGGCGTTGACCAGCACCGAGCCCGACGAATCCAGGGTCACCGTCCGGCCGTCGACGGCGTTGCCGTGCTCGTCGCGGGTGAACAACTCCGCGAGCGACAGGAAGCCACCCACGTCCTTCCAATGGATGTGCAGCCCGACGCTGACCACCTCGGCGTCGGTCTTGCCCACGGAGGCGGGCTCCATCACCGCGTAGTCCACGGAGATCTTCTGGAGGGTCGGGAACAGCTCATCCAGGCGATCGGGATGCGCCACGATCTCGCGCACGGTCCGGGCCGTGTCCGGCAGCAGCTGGTCCAGTTGGCTGAGCAAGGTGTTGGCCCGCCAGACGAACATGCCGGCGTTCCACCAGTACTCCCCCGAGTTCACGTATGCGACGGCGACGTCCCGGCTGGGCTTCTCCTTGAACTCCGCGACGCGGTGGACTCCGCTGAAGCCCTCGAGTTCGTCGGCGCGGTGCAGGTAGCCGTAGCCGGTGTGCGGCGAGGTGGGCACGACGCCGAGGGTGACCAGCGCGTTGGGGCGGGCCTCCGCCACGTCGAAGGCGAGCGACAAGGACCGTTGGAACTCGTCGACGGGTTCGATGATCTGGTCAGCCGTCACCATGGCGACCACCCCGTCGGGATCACGGTCCGCGACGACGGCTGCGGACCAGGCCACCGCGTTGAGGGAGTCGCGGCCCTCGGGCTCCCCCAGGATGTTGCCGGGCGCGAGTTCCGGAAGTTGGCGTGCCACGTCGTCGGCGTAGCTGCGGCCCGTGCAGACCAGGATGCGGTTCTTGTCGACGAGTCCGTCCAGTCGTTCGTAGGCCAGCCGGAGCAGGGACTTCCCGCCCACCATCTCCAGCAACTGCTTCGGCCTGCCCTTGCGCGAGAGCGGCCACAGGCGCGTGCCGGACCCACCGGCCATGATGACGACGTA
Organism: Tessaracoccus sp. MC1756; assembly: GCF_014164735.1. Classification (NCBI taxonomy): domain Bacteria; kingdom Bacillati; phylum Actinomycetota; class Actinomycetes; order Propionibacteriales; family Propionibacteriaceae; genus Tessaracoccus; species Tessaracoccus sp. MC1756. The sequence continues at coordinate 143,155 of NZ_JACJFZ010000002.1, forward strand.
ACGCATGGAAAGACCCTAGCCGTCTAGGCTGCACCCATGCTCGTTTCCGCCCTCCAGAAGCGCGTCGCCCGGCAGGGCGCGCAGCCGCTGTTCACCTACTACGACGGAGCGGAAGGCTCGCGCATCGAACTGTCTGCGGTCACGTTCGCCAACTGGGTGGACAAGACCGCCAACCTCATCGCGGACCTCGGGCACGACGACGGCGAGCCCATCGATGTGGCGCTGGCCTCGTCGCATCCCGGCCACTGGGTGACGATGGTGTGGATCGCGGCCGCCTGGCAGCGGGGCTGCCCCGTCAACAGCGACGCGGCGGGCTCGGATTTCCTGGTGGTGGGGCCCGGCGATGACCGCCGCGCGGAGATCACGGTGGCCTGCTCGCTGCATCCGCTGGGCCTGGGGTTCACCACCCCGCCCGTGGACGCCGTCGACTACCGCGAGGTGTTCGGGCAGCCGGACCTCCACGACGTGGCGCTCGACGGCGAGGCCTTCTCCTGGGACGGCGCCGCCGCCCCGGAAGTGGGCGCGAGCGACGGGCGCGTGCTGCTGCGTGACCCGGCGCCCGGGTGGGAGACGGTGGCGCGTGCGTTGGTTGCGCCGGTGCTGGGCACCGGCTCAACCGTCGTGGCCGTCAACACCTCAGACGACGAAGCCGCCCGGATCGGTGCCGACGAGCGCGTCACTCACTGAATGTCTTCGGCGCCCTCTGCCGGGTCCTGATCGTGGACGCGGTTGTCAGGATGGGTCTCGCCTTCGTTCTTCGCGCCTTCGGATGCCTCCTGGGCGTGGACGCGATCATCGTCGTCGTGCTGATGATCCACGTTCGCCGGATCTGCCTGGTTCTGTGACATGGCTGCCTCCTGGTTGTCGACCACCGCGAGCGCGGCGCCTCCACCCAGTGTGGCAAGCATCTGGCGCACATTGGACAGTTGCGCCGTAATCGAATCGCGACGCTGGGTCAGCGCCGACAGTTCCCGGTCCGAGTCGCGGCGGATCCGGTCTGCCTGCGTGCGGGCCTCCCCGATCAGCTCGTCGGCCTCGGCCTGCGCCTTGGCGCGGATGGACTCGGCCTGCGTGTTGGCGTCGGCGATCACTCGCAGCGCGTCGTTCTCGGCGCCGCGCAGGTTCTCCTCGGCGGCACTGAGCTGCTCCTCGCGCTGGCCCATGGCCAGGTTGAAGTCTGCGGTGGCGGCGTTGCGGCGTTCGGACAGCGTCCGCTCGAAGTCCGCGGCGGCCTGGGCAGCGCGGGCCTGCTGGGACTCGTAGACGGCCTCGGCCTCTTCGCGACGGGCCGCGGCCTCGCGGTCCGCGTTGTCGAGGATCTCGTCGGCCCGGCGCTGGGCGCCGGTGAGCTTCGCCTCGGCGTCGGCGTCTGCGGAGCTGCGCGTGTCGACGGCGTACCGGTCGGCCTCGGTCAGCGCGGCCTGGGCCCTCTTCTGCGCGTCCTCGACGAGCTGGTTGGCCTTCTCCTTCGCCGCCCGTTTCATCTCCTCGGCCTCTTCCTCGGCCAGGGTGAGGATGCGGCCCACGCGCTCGCCGAGATCGGTGAAGGCCGGGCGCGACACCATGGACGCGGCGCGGGACTGCTCCTCGGATCGGCTCTTGGCGGCGGCCAGTTCCTGGGCCAGTTGCTCGCGCTCCGCGGCGGCCTCCTTGAGGCGGATGGTGAACTCACCCAGCTCTGCGCGGGCGGAATCCAGCGCCTGCTGCAGCGTGGCGATCTCGGCGTCGACCTGGGCCGGCTCGTAGCCACGAAGCACGGTGCGGAAAGTGGAGCTCATGAGTGTTCCTCGTCTTGAGTGGTGGTACCTGGCACTGACAGCGCTTCGATCACGCCGGAGAGCGAATTGAGTTGCAGGGTGATGTCGTCGCGGCGCTTCGTCAGCCCCGCGACTTCCTGCCGGGCAGCGGCCAGCATCTCGCGGGCCTGCGTGCGGATGGTCTCGGCCTCGACCCGCGCGTCGGACAGGAGGCGGACGGCCTCCTCGCGGGTGGCGCGGGTGCGTTCGTAGGACGCCTTCTGGGTGCGCTCGAGCTCTGCCGTGAGCTGCTCGCGGAGCATCTCGGAGCTGGCTTCAGCCTCCGTCATGCGCTGGTCTGCCCGCTGCACGATCGCTTCCGCTTCGCGCTTCGCCCGTTCCACGGTGTCGGCAGCCTGCTGGTCCGCCTCCGCCCGGGTGCGCTGGGCGTGCTGTGCGGCGGCGGCGAGTTCGGCGTCGGCCCTGCCGCGGGTGTCGTGCGCCTCCACGTCTGCCGCGCGCAGCCGCTGGCGGGCTGCGTTCACGGAACGCTGGGTGGTGGCCGACAGCTTGGCTCTCAGCTCCGCCGTGCGGCGGGCCTGGTCGAGGTGCGCCTGCTGCTTGCGGCGCGCCACGTCCACGCGCGCGCCGTCGAGCAGCGCCGCGACGGTGGTCTGGGCCCACTCCATCTGGCTGGAGGCCGCCGCGAGTTGCGCGTCGGCCTGCCGCTGCGCCTCGGACGTCAGCCGGGCCACCTGGCCCGCCGTCTCCTCGCGCAGCTGCGTCATCTCCCGCTCCACGGCTTCGCGCTCGGCGGCGAGCCGCGCTGCGGCCTCGTCCTCCAGCCGCTGCATCTCTTCCCGGCGGGCGGCGAGTTCCTGGTCCGCTTCGGCCTGTTCCCTGGCGATGCGCTCGTCGTGCGCTGCGCGCTGGGCTGTGAGTTCGTCGTCGACGAGGGCGCGGGCGGCGTGCCCCTCCACCTCGACCTTCTCGCGCCAGGCCGACACCTCCGCCCTGATGCGTGCGGCCTCCGCGGTTGCGTCCTCGAGCTGGCGCGCAGCCCGGCTCTGGGCTTCGGCGACGATGCGCTCCGCATCGGCACGCGCTTCAGCGACGACCTCGTCGGCACCTTCCTGGGCACGTCCGCTGATGGCGCCGGCCTGCGCGACGGCGTCTGACAGCGTGCGCTGGGCGTCCGCCTTCGCCTCCTCCAGCCGACGGCGGGCGAAGGTGACCTCGCCCGCCAGTTCATCGCGCTGCTGGGTGAGTTCGACGGTTTCGGTGCGGATGCGGTCTGCCTCTGACTGGGCCTCTTCGCGCAGCCTGTCTGCCAGTCGTTGGGCTTGCAGGAGTACTTCGGTGGCAGCCCGGGAATCAGTCCCGCGCGATGCGGGCTCCGGGGTCTGCCAACTCATGGGATCCATCTTGGCACGTTCCTGCGGGGCACTCATCCCAGGGTGTCAGCGCGATCCGGCAGACCACGGACGAAGCCCGCGCCCCACGCCACGTGCATGATCGCGAGCACGAGCGGCAGGCGGGTGCGGGCCCGCGCCGTGGTCTCCATCGTTGCGGTGGCCACCGTCAGGAACGACATGTAGACCAGCGGCGCCACGAGGAGCGCGGTGAGCAGCCGGTTGCGCAGCACGAGGCCGAGCAGACCCCCGAGGAGACCGCCGCCCATGCCCAGCACCGCGAACGGCGGGGCGAGATAGCGCAGCGAGGCGGTCTCCGGATGGCGGCGGATCACTTCGCGGCGCCACTGGCCGGTGGTGAAGAACTGCTTGGCGAGCGCCTCGTAGCTGTTGCGGGGACGGTAGACGACGCGCAGGTCCGGGGAGAAGTAGACGAGGTGGCCGGCGGTGCGGAGCCGGTAGTTCAGTTCCCAGTCCTGGGCGCGGTGGAGCGTCTCGTCGAATCCGCCGATCTCCTCCAGCACCTCGCGGCGGAACACGCCGAGGAACACGGTGTCGGCCGGCCCGGGCGGGGTGTCGGCGAGGTGGAACCCACCGCCCCCGAGGCCCAGGCGGGAGTTGTACGCGGCGGCGATGGCCTCCGAGAGGGCCGAGGTGCCCTGCGCGTCCATCCGGCCGCCCACGTTGGCGGCGCCCGTCTCCTCGAGGAGGCGCACCGCGGTGGCGATGTAGCCGGGGCTCAGCTCACCGTGCCCGTCGACACGCACGATGACGGGGTGCCGTGCCGCGTGGATGGCGATGTTGAGCCCGACGGGGGTGTACCCCTCCGGGTTGTCGAGAACCCGGATGCGCGGGTCAGCGGCCGCCAGCTGGTCGGCGATCTCCCTGGTGCGGTCTGTGCTGGGAGCCACTGCGAGCAGGATCTCCAGGTCGCCCGGATAACCCTGGCTGAGGACCCGCTCGACGGCCGCCGTGAGGTGTGGTTCCTCGTTGCGGATCGGCATCACCACGCTGACGCTCTGCTGCACGCTGCGGACTCCCTTCTCCGGCGCCCACTTTAGTGGGCGTGGCTCACGGAACCGAGCAGACCAGCTCAAGGTCGCCAGCGTCACTGACCGATTCGTCGGCCTCCACCTCGGCGCCGGCGGCCTCGACAGGGGCGGGATCCGCGCTGTCGGTGGTGGGTTCGCCGCCCTCGGCGGCTGGGGCCTCGGAGGACGCCACAGGAGACGCCGCAACGGGGGCGGCCTGCGTGGTGGCGGCATCCGGGGAGGCCGCCGGGGCCGGCGACCCCGTCACCTCGTCGAGCGCTTCGGACGCGTCGATCCTGTCGCGGACCGTACTGCGGATCAGGTCGAAATCCGGGTCCCCCGTGACGATCAGCGGGGGCGTGAAGTTGACGGAGACGATGCTGAGTTCCTTGGCCTGCAGGGCCAACTCGGCCAGGCGGGTGATCTCGCCCGTGCCGACGTCGGTGCGCAGCACGTCGCCGCCCGCCTTGGACAGTTCGACGAACTTCGTGGCCACCGTCATGGGGTCCAGCTGGTTGGCCATCGCCGACATCACGCACTTCTGGCGCACCATGCGCTCATAGTCGCTGCTCTCCGCCCGGGAGCGGGCGAACCAGAGCGCCTGGTAGCCGTCGAGCCGGACGTCGTCGCCGGGCTCGATGTAGCCGTGGATGTTGCTTCCGCCGCCGCCCATCGGGATGGGCTTGGTGATGTTGAGCCGGATGCCGCCCATGGCGTTGATGAGGTTCTGGAAACCGGCCATGTCGATCATCGCGAAGTAGTTGAGTTCGAGGCCGAGGGTCTCGCTGATGGCCTCCTTCATCGCCTGGAGGCCCGGGTCCGCCTCGCCGGGGTAGAGATCGGCATGCTGCTCGCCCAGGGTGTAGACCCCGTTGAGCAGGCAGGCGTTGTCGGGGCAGACGTACCCCTCGGCGTAGAGGGCCCGCAGCGGGGAGGAGTCCGGGAAGCGCACCTTCTGCAGGTTGCGCGGCAGCCCGAACAGTACGGTGCGCCCGGTCTCCGCGTCCACGGAGGCCACGTTGATCGAATCCGGGCGCAGGCCGTCGCGGCCTTCAGCCGCGTCGACCCCGAGCAACAGCACGTTGTAGCGGCCGGCCTTCTCGTCGGTGTCGCCGCCGCCCTGCAGCACGACGCCGACGTTCCCGGCGGCCTGGAAACCGCTGGCGGCGACGGTGGTGATGCCGCCGACCCCCAGCGCGAGCGCCAGGGTGGTGACGGTGAGGGTGAGCCGGGTGCCCTGCCCGAGGCGCAGGGGCGCGGCCAGCCGCCAGGCGTCCACCAGGAGCAGCCCCCAGCCGGCGAAGAGGGCCCAGAGGACCACGCGCACGACGGTGGTCGCGGCGGGGTTGAGCAGCAGCCCGACGGTGGGGCCACGGAACAGGAGCAGGCCCAGCACCATCAGCACCAGCAGGGCCAGGGCGGCGCCGTAGACGCGGCCGGCCACGCGGCCCACCGCGCGGTTGCCGGCGAACCACTGCACCGAGCCCGGGAACAGTGCGGACATCAGGACGAAGCCGAAGGCGCGGCGGGCCTGCACGCTCTTGGCGGCTGCGGTCTTGGTGGACGGCACTGGTGATCTCCTCGGGGAAGGCTGATTTCCATCCTCACCCGCAGGTTCCCCTCAGCCCGGTAGCGCCACGCCGCGATGCCGTCGTTGGCGCACTAATGGGTACCCTTGGGCACGCGGAAAGGGGATGGCGAGTGCCACGAGGAGACGACGACATGAACTGGCTCTACCGGGACGAGAAGGACGAAGAGACCTCGGTGCTCCGTCCCGACGAGGTGGAGAACATGCGCCGCAACGACGCCCGTCGCGAGCGCGGCGCCGGCTATCCGCAGGGCACCGCCGGGCCGCAGCCGGCCGCCAAGGCCGGCCCGCCGTCGCAGCCGCCCACCGCTCCGCCTGCCGCTCCCCCGGTTGGCCGACCCAGGAAGCGCCGTCGTTTCCGGCCGCTCCGTCTGCTGGGCTTCGCCCTCATCCTGTGGCTGGCCTTCCTGATCGGCACCCCGCTCTACGCCTGGACGGCCGGCACCACGGTGGACACGGCGTCCGCCGGCGAGCGCCCCGCGGAGCAGCCGGGCAGCACCATCCTCCTCGTCGGCTCCGACGGCCGCGAAGACCTGAGCGCCGAGGACTGGTCGAGGCTGCGCACCGGCACCACCGACGGTCGCCGGACGGACACGATGATGCTGCTGCACACCCCCACCGAGGGTGAGCCGGTGCTGCTGAGCCTCCCGCGCGACTCCATCGTCCAGATCCCCGGCCGCAAGAAGAACAAGCTCAACGCCGCCTACGCCTTCGGCGGCGCTCCCCTGCTCATCGAGACCATCGAACTGAACACCGGCGTGCGCATCGACGGCTACCTCGAGGTGGGCATGCTCGGCGTCGTGGACGTGGTGGACGCCGTCGGCGGGATCGAGGTGTGCCCGAAGTTCGACATCGACGACGAGGACGCCCACATCACGCTCTCCAAGGGTTGCCAGACGGTCGACGGCGTCACCGCGCTGGGCTACGTGCGGATGCGCAAGGCGGACCCGAACGGCGACTTCGGCCGGGTCGAGCGTCAGCGCGAGACCATCGGCGCCATCATGAAAAAGGTCGCAAACCCCCTCACCGTGCTCAATCCGGTGCGGTACTGGAAGGTCAACATGGCGGCCTCGAAGTCGCTCGCGCGTGGCGAGGACACCGGCCTGGGATCCATGGCGCAGGTGGGAACGGGCTTCTTCAGCGTGATGACCGGTTCCGGGCTCAGCCTGACCGTCCCCGGCAGCGTGGCGAACACCAGCGTCGGCTCGTCCGTCATCTGGGACGACGCAGCTGCTGACGAAATCTTCGGGGCGATGGCTGTCGGCAATACGGCCGACTTGGAGAAGTACCGGCAGTAGCGGTCACTGGTCTGCGGTGGACCTATCCTCGAAGCACAGCCCACCCACTGCGCGCAGGAGAACACCGTGACCCAGAACCCACCACCCGGCTGGCAACCCAACGGTCCACAGCCTCCCCAGCCGCAGTGGGGTCGCGCCCCGCAACAGCCGCCGCAGCAGGGTCTGCAGGGCCAGCCCCAGAGTCCGTCCTTCCAGCAGCCCCGCCCGCAGCAGCCGGCGCCGTGGGGCACTCCTCCGCCGCAGCAGGGGCAGTGGGGCACTCCTCCGCCGCAGCAGGGGCAGTGGGGCACGCCCCCGCAACAGCTCCCGGGCCAGTACCAGCCGTACGCAGCTGCTCCCGTGAAGAAGAGGTCGAAGACCCCGGCGATCGTCGCCGGGGCCCTGGCTCTCGCGTTGGTGCTCGGTGGCGTGGCGTTCAGCCTGACGTTCTTCCGCGGTGCCACGCCTGCGGCGGCCAAGGGCCTCCCCTCCACCGTGGCGATGGCCATCGAGCTGAACCTGGCGCCGGCGCCGGCAGACCAGTTGAAGCTCGCCCGCATCGTCAACAAGTTCCCGGTGGGCGAGGAGATGTCGGAGACCACAGATTACAAGCGGGCACTGTGGGACCTCATCCCGGACGATTCCGGGGACAAGCCGTCCTATGAGGAGGTCGAGCCGTGGCTCGGCAACTCCGTCGCCCTCGGGTTCCTGGGCTCGGCACCGGACAGCGCCTCGGGCTTCGGCGACCAGGTCGTGGTGGCCGTCGAGACCACCGACAAGGAGAAGGCCGGGGCGTTCGCTGCGGCTCAGGCCGCCGCCGAGAACGAGTACTTCTTCGTCGACGACGTGCTGGTGATCACCAGCACGGACCTCGGCCTGGACGCCGCGGCGATCAGCGAGTCGTCGCTGGCGGATGACCAGGACTACAAGGCGGACATGGCCAAGCTCGGCACGGGCAGCCTGGCGACCTTCTGGGCAGGCTCCGAGGCCATCGACATGCTGATCAGCCAGGGCGGGCCCGGCCTCTCCCCCATGACCGACGTCGAGGCCCTCCGCGGCTCACACGGCGCCGCAGGCCTCAAGGTGGACGACGACCGTGTCATCCTCGACGGGCAGTTCTTCGCGCCAAACTACCCGCAACCGGAACTCGACGACATTCGCGCCTTCGCGAGTGAACTTCCCGGAGGCGTGTTCGCCGCCGTGGCGGGCGCCGCCTCCACAGAGTCCTATGAGCAGTCCTGGCGGTCCTTCGAGGCAGCCGGCCTGACCCCGGACCTCGAGTCGCTCGGCATCATGTCGGCCGCAGACCTGCAGGCCCTCATGGGCCGCCAGATGGGCGTCACCATCGGCATGGACGGTCAGGGCGAACCCGTGGTGGGAGCCAAGTTCGTCAGCGACGATCCTGCCCGTCAGCTCGAACTGCTGGACGGCGTCAAGCGGGTCCTGATGCCCGAGGGGAGCTTCGACGGGCTCACCGCCGAGCAGGACGGCGACACCGTTTACCTCGCGTACGGCCAGGGCATCGACGACATCCGCAGCCCCGCCACCACCCTGGGGGATTCCCCCGGTTTCACGGACGTGATCCGGCAGGACGCCAGCAACCTGAGCTTCGTGGACCTCAACGCCGTGAAGAGCATGCCGCTCTACCAGGAGATGGCGGCCAGCGACTACTCGGCCGACTTCACCCAGTGGCTCGAGCCTGTCCGCGCCCTCGGCATGGCGGTTGAAGCCGCCGACGACGGCGACAGCAGCATCCGGCTCGAGGTGGTGTTCAACTAGGAACCGCTGGCTTCGCGGACGACGGCGCCTTTCGCGTGCGCCGCGTCCCGGAGCTGGTCCTGGAAGTCGAGCATCCGCTCGAGCAGTGCCTCGTCGCCGACGGCGAGCATCCGTACCGCCAGCAGGCCGGCGTTGCGGGCGTTGCCGATGGCGACGGTGGCGACGGGGACCCCCGCCGGCATCTGCACGATCGAGAGCAGCGAATCCATGCCGTCGAGGTACTTCAGGGCAACCGGCACGCCGATGACCGGCAGCGGGGTCAGCGACGCGAGCATGCCCGGCAGGTGCGCCGCTCCGCCCGCGCCGGCGATGATCACCTTGATGCCGCGCTCGTGCGCCTCGCGCCCGAAGCGCACCATGTCCTCCGGCATCCGGTGGGCGGACACGACATCCGCCTCGTAGGCGACGCCGAACTCGGCCAACGCGTCGGCCGCGGCGGACATCGTGGGCCAATCCGAATCAGATCCCATCACGATCGAGACGAGCGGCTCAGGCATCGGGGTCTCCCATCAGGTAGTGCGCGGCGTGCCGCGCGCGACGACGCACATCGTCGAGCGAGGTGCCGAAGCAGGTGACGTGCCCCACCTTACGGCCGGGCGTGACCTCCTTGCCGTAGAGGTGCACGCGCACCTCGCGGTCACGGGCGAACACGTGCTGCAGCGCTCCGGTGAGGTCATCCTCGGCGCCGCCGAGCACGTTGGTCATCACGACGACGTCTGAGCGCATGGCGGGTGAGCCGAGCGGCAGGTCGAGGGCGGCGCGGATGTGGTTCTCGAACTGGCTCGTGAGCGCCCCGTCGATGGTCCAGTGCCCGGTGTTGTGCGGCCGCATCGCCAGTTCGTTGACGACGATGCGGCCGTCGCGGGCCTCCATGAGTTCGACGGCGAGGACGCCCACGACGCCGAGTTCGGTGGCGATGCGCACGGCCATCTGCTGGAGCCCCGCCGCGACCTCGTCGCTCATGCCGGGCGCGGGGGTGACGGTCTCGACGCAGATGCCCTGCTCCTGCAGTGTCTCGCTGATGGGATAGGCCACCACCTGTCCGGATGGGGAGCGCACGACGATGGCGGACAGCTCCCTGGCGAAGTCGATGAACTCCTCCGCCACAATCCTGACCCGCTCCCCCGCGGACGTCTCGGGCAGGTTCGCGAACGGTTCGCCGGCATCTTCGGGTCCGTCCAGCTTCCAGACGCCCTTGCCGTCGTAGCCGCCGCGGGAGGCTTTGGCGATCACCGGCCAGCCCTGGTTGTCGCCGAACGCGATGAGGTCCCGGGGCGAGTCTGCGACGGCGAACGCGGGGCAGGCGATCCCCAGCTCCGCCATCTTCTCGCGCATCTCCGCCTTGTCCTGCGCGAACCGCAGCGCGGCGGAGCCGGGCCGCACGGCGACGTGCTCGGCCAGGATGTCGAGGTGTCTTGTGGGCACGTGCTCGTGGTCGAAGGTCAGCACGTCCGCGCCGTCGACGAAGTCCAGGAGGGTGTCGAGGCTGCGGTAGTCGCCGACGGTGTGGGCGGGTACCACCTGGGCCGCGGAAACGGCCGGCCCCTCGGCGAGCAGCCGCACGTCGATTCCCAGCGGAATGGCCGCCTGCTGCATCATGCGGGCCAGCTGCCCGCCTCCGGCGATGGCCAGTGAGTAGCGTCGAGTCACCCGCGAAGACTACTCGTCGGAGGTGTCCGGCGCCCCATGCATGTCGTAGAGCAGGTCGTTGATGGTCACGTGGACGCGCTCCACGTGCGGCACGTCAGGCAGCGCCAGGGGCTGCCCGGCGGCCGTCTCCAGGATGAGCGTGCCGCAGCCGAGCATGCGGTCTGTCAGCGAGCGCTCGTAGTTGACGTTGTTGATGCGGCGTAGCGGCAGGTCATGTCCGGTCTTGTTGATGATGCCGCGCCGCGTGACGATGCGGCGGTCCGTGATGGTGTACGTGGAGGTGAGCCAGCGCAGGAACGGCAGGACGACCGCACCGACCACGACGACCAGGAACAACGCGATCACCGCGTATGTGCCCCAGGGTTCCCAGTCCGGCGGCAGGAGGGCGATGGCGAAGCCGAGGAGGGAGCCCATCACGATCAGCACCAACGCCGGCACGATCAGCACCTTGCCGTGGGTGCGCATGGAGGCGACGATGTGCTCGTCGCGGCCCAGTTGGTCTCTCTTGATCGCCATGGCCACAGTCTGGCATGCGCCGCCGACTATCCGAGGCGGGCGTGGATGACGTCGCCCACCGCGAACGTCTGGAGGCCCGACGCGGTGGCCACCTGGAGCCTGCCGAAGACGTCGACCCCCCTTCCGGTCCCCTCCACGGTGCGCTGGCCGTCGACCACCACCTTCAACTGCGAGCCGATGGACGAGCAGCGCGACTCGTACTCCTCCCGCAGTGAGCCGCGCAACTGCCAGGCGGTGTAATAGCGGGCAAAGTGGTTCAGGACCCCCGCCACGACGCGGCTCTGGTCTGTGGGGATGCCTTCAAGGCTCAGCGACGTGGCGTTGGGCACCGGCAGTTGCTCCTCGGTGAGCGTCACGTTGATGCCGAGGCCGACGACGGCGCGTGCCCCGTCGGGCTGCTCGACGCGTTCCGACAGGATGCCGCAGACCTTCCGGCCCCCGATGAGCACGTCGTTGGGCCACTTGAGTGTGACGCGGGAGGGGTCCGGCGCGAGCTCGGCCAGCGCCGACGACACCGCCATGCCCGCCAGCAGCGAGAGCCAACCCCAGTGCTGGAACTCCGGCCTGGGCTTGAGGAGCACGGAGAGCGAGATGGACGAGCCGTGCGGTGAGACCCACTGCCTGTCGAGCCGCCCCCTCCCCGCCCTCTGCTCCATGGAGATGAGCGCGGCGCCTTCAGCCTCGCCGCTGTGCGCGCGCTTCGAGAGGTCGGCGTTCGTGGAGCCGGTGCTGTCGACCACCTCGACGCGGGTGAACGGGGTACCCGGTTCGAGGAGGCTGCGGATGGATTCGGCGTCAGGCAGTTCGGCGGTCACCAACTCATCGTAGGGCCGGTGTCAGCGCCTGCCCGTTCCAAAGTTGAGCAAGGGAATTGAGCGAAGTTCAATCCCGCTATGGTGAAGGCCATGGAGATCGACATCCACACCACCGCCGGTAGGATTGCCAATCTCGGAGTGCGCATCGATGAAGCCGTGCACGCCGGGTCCGCCGCAGCCGTGGAAAAGCAGCATGCCAAGGGCAAGATGACTGCCCGCGAACGGGTCATGGCCCTCCTCGATGAGGGTTCTTTCGCGGAATTCGACCAGTTCTCTCGCCACCGTACTAGCGCATTCGGTATGGATGCCCGCCGCCCCTTCGGCGACGGCGTCATCACCGGAACCGGGTCCATCCATGGCCGCCCGGTGTGCATCTTCAGCCAGGACGTCACCATCTTCGGTGGCGCGCTCGGCCAGGTGTACGGCGAAAAGATCGTCAAGATCCAGGACTTCGCCATGAAGACCGGGGTGCCACTCATCGGGATCAACGAGGGCGGTGGCGCACGCATCCAGGAGGGTGTCGTCTCGCTGGCGCTCTACGGGGAGATCTTCAAGCGCAACACCGTCGCCTCCGGGGTGATCCCCCAGATCTCGTTGATCATGGGTGCCGCCGCCGGTGGTCACGTCTACGGCCCGGCGCTGACGGATTTCGTCGTGATGGTGGACCAAACCTCGCAGATGTTCATCACCGGGCCGGAGGTCATCAAGACCGTCACCGGCGAGGACGTCTCGATGGAGGAGTTGGGCGGCGGACGCACGCACAACACGAAGTCGGGCAACGCCCATTACCTGGCCGCCGACGAGAACGACGCCATCGAGTACGTGCGCGACCTCATCAGCTACCTCCCCCAGAACAACCTGGAGGATCCGCCGGTCTGGGACGACGACGAGGTCGACCTGACCATCACGGACCACGACCGCGAGCTCGACCTGCTCATCCCCGACGCCGCTAACCAGCCCTACGACATGCGCGAGGTGATCCGCAACGTCCTCGACGACGACGAGTTCCTCGAGGTCATGCCGTTGTTCGCGGGCTCGATCATCGTCGGCTTCGGCCGCATCGAGGGCCGCTCGATCGGCATCGTCGCGAACCAGCCGACGGTGTTCGCCGGCTGCCTCGACATCGACTCCGCCGAGAAGGCCGCCCGGTTCGTGCGCACCTGTGACGCGTTCAACATCCCGGTGCTGACCTTCGTCGACGTGCCCGGCTTCCTCCCCGGCGTCGGCCAGGAGCACAACGGCATCATCCGCCGCGGCGCGAAGCTCATCTACGCCTACGCCGAGGCCACCGTCCCGCTGCTGACCGTCATCACCCGCAAGGCCTACGGCGGCGCGTACGTGGTCATGGGTTCCAAGCACCTGGGTGCCGACATCAACCTGGCGTGGCCGACGGCGCAGATCGCGGTGATGGGTGCCCAGGGTGCCGTCAACGTCCTCTACCGCAAGCAACTCAGCAACGCGGAGAACCCCCAGGAGGAGCGCGCGCGCCTGATCCAGGAGTACGACGACGAGCTGACCAACCCGTATGTCGCGGCGGACCGCGGCTACGTCGATCAGGTGATCTACCCGCACGAGACCAGGGCCCAGGTCATCCGGGCGCTGCGCCTGCTGCGTTCGAAGCGCGAGGTGCTGCCGCCGAAGAAGCACGGGAACATCCCGCTGTGACCGGCTCGCTCGAATTCGGCAAGGCCACTCTCACCGAGGAGGAGATGGCCGCGGTCACCGCCGTGCTCGTGGCCTCCGCCCGGCGTGAGACGTTGCGCTCGGCGGCCGACCGGCCGCTGGCCGGCGGCTGGAAGTCCTACTACCGCACCGTCCGCGGCCCGTTGATCACGGGCCGCGAGGCGTGGCGTACGTTCAACCGCATGTGATCAGATGCGGGTGATTCTGGCTTCGAAGTCGCCGGCGCGACTGCAGGTCCTGCGCAACGCGGGCCTGGATCCCGAGGTGGTGGTGTCCGGTTTCGACGAGAGTCAGATCGTCGATCCGGTACCCACCCGCCTGGCGGCCAGGCTCGCGGAGGCCAAGGGCAGCACCGTCGTGCCCCACCTCGTGGGCGACTTCGTGCTCTTCGCGTGTGACACGGTCCTGGAGTTCGAGGGCCGGGCGCACGGCAAGCCCGGTACTGAGGAGGCGGCCATCGCCCGCTGGCAGCGGATGCGCGGGCATGAGGGCCTGTTGCACACCGGCCACCACATCGTCGTGCACCAGGGTGAGCGGTATTCGGAGCAGACGCGGGTCGGCTCCACCATGGTGCGCTTCGCGGACCTGTCCGATGAGGAGATCCGGGCCTACGCGGCCACCGGGGAGCCCCAGCGGGTGGCCGGTGCGTTCACGATCGACGGCTTGGGCGGCGCGTTCGTGACGTCCATCGAGGGCGACCCCTTCAACGTCGTCGGGATCTCGCTGCCGCTGGTTCGGCAGATGGTGATCGACTCCGGCGTGCCCTGGCACTCGCTGTGGGTGGACCAGCGTTCCTAGGCGACGGGCCGGGGTTCGGACGTGGCCTAGGATCGTCCCCGTGCAACGGATCGGAATCGCCCTGGTGGCAGCGCTCGCCCTGGTGGGGTGCTCCGCCGCACCGCAACCTTCCCCCTCCGCCCCGGCGTCGTCGCCGCTCGTGAGCGACGCGCCGGAGGGTGGCGTCCTGCTGAGCTCGCTGGGCTACGTCAACGCGCCGGAGATGTTCTCCGTCCCGCTCCACGCCTCGATCACGGACCGCATCGATTCCTACAACAACGTCACCGCGGTGTTCTCCTCCCCCTCCGGGCAGGACATCGCCGCGTACCTCCGCGAGAACCTCGCGGGCATGGGCTTCACGATCACGGCGGACAAGAACCAGTCGATGCTGTTCACCAACGGCCGCTGGCAGGGGGCCTTCACCACGTCGGACTCCTTCGCCGCCCTCTCGCTGCGCACGGATCGCGAGACCCCGCAGGAGTCCGGCGACTAGGCTCTCACCATGACTCCCGACACGCTCGACCTGCTGACGGTGCTGCTCTGGGCAGGGCTCGGGCTCCTCGCAGGTTTCATCGTGTCGCTCATCCTGACGGCCCTGCTGAGGCTCATCGTCAAACGCCGCACCCGCAAGTTCGTCATCCGGCGCATGAGGCTGCCGCAACGGATCTTCTTCATCCTGCTCGGCGCTGGGCTCGCTGTGGCGTTCGTCACCCGCCCGCGCGTGCTGCAGGCCGCGCCCGAGTGGCGGCCGATCTTCCTCCAGGTGTTCCTCATCCTGATGATCTTCGCCGCCGCCTTCCTGCTCACCGGAGTGATCAGGGCCATCGGCGAGACACTCCTCAGCCGCGAGGACGACGCCGAGGAGACGCCCCACTTCCGCAGGATCCGCACCCAGTTGCAGATCGTCATGCGCGTGGGCCTGGCCGTGATCTGGATCTGTGCCCTGGCCGGGGCGCTCCTGACGTTCCCCCAGTTCCGGGCGATCGGCGCGTCATTGATGGCTTCGGCGGGCGTGCTGTCGATCGTCGCCGGCCTCGCCGCGCAGTCGTCGCTGGCCAACATCTTCGCGGGCATGCAGATCGCGTTCTCGGACGCGCTGCGCGTCGGCGACCTCGTGGTCTTCGACGAGCAGATGGGCTCCGTCGAGGAGATCACGCTGACCTACGTCGTCGTCCGGGCGTGGGACGACCGCCGCTGGATCGTGCCCAGCACCTACTTCACCAGCAAGCCCTTCGAGAACTGGACGCGACGCGAGCCCAAGCTGCTCGGCACCGTCGAGTTCGACCTGGACTGGTTGGCGCCGGTGGAGGCCATGCGGGTGGAGCTGACCCGCATCGTGCGCTCCAGCGAACTGTGGGACGGCCGCACGGCCTCCATGCAGGTGACCGACGCCACGGGCGGCCATGTCAGGATCCGCGCGGTCGTCTCCGCCGCGACGTCGGGCCAGCTGTGGGATCTGCGCTGCCTGGTGCGCGAGGACCTCATCGCCTGGGTGCAGCACGAGGCCGTCTACGCCCTGCCCCGCACCCGCCTCGAGCCCGACACGACGACGGCCCCGCCGGTTGAGGAACGCGAGGACTTCGTCGACAGGGTCGTCACCGAATGGGAGGCGGAGCAGGCCCTGGAGGAGACCAGCGTGATGCCGGCGGCCACCGGCAGCCTCGAGGACACGGAGGAGGACCCGGCCCTGCCGAAGTGGCTCCATTCGTGGCTGTCGCATCGCCGCAAGCCTGCCGATGTCCGGAGCAAGGAGGAGTCCCCGCTGGAGACCACGCTGTCGTCGCGCAGCCCGGAGGCCCGCCTCTACTCCGGCTCCCCCGACGCGGAGGAACGCGACCGCAAGATGTCGGGCCCCAGCGCCGCCGACATGGCCGAACGGGAGCAGACGGCGGAGCGCCGCGACACCCCCTCGTGATCGCACATCCGCGCAGAATCCACAAGGTTATGGACATTCCATCCGCGCGAAGCGCCGCCCACTAGACTCCGAGGCACAAACGAATGCAGGAGGAGAAGTGGGCAACGACGCCGTCTCAAAGGTTCTGATCGCAAACCGCGGAGAAATCGCTGTACGAGTCATTCGTGCCGCGCGGGATGCTGGAATCGATTCCGTAGCCGTCTACGCAGATTCCGACGCAGAATCACTGTTCGTCAAGCTGGCCGACGAGGCGTACGCCCTCAACGGCGCGACCCCTGCGGACACCTACCTCAACATCCCCAAGCTGCTCGGGATCGCCGAGCGCGCGGGCGCCAACGCCATCCACCCCGGATACGGCTTCCTCGCCGAGAACGCCCAGTTCGCCCAGGCCGTCATCGACGCCGGCCTGATCTGGATCGGGCCCCCGCCCGCCGCCATCGAGTCGCTCGGCGACAAGGTCAGGGCACGGCACATCGCCCAGAAGGTGGGCGCTCCCCAGGTTCCGGGCACGGCGGATCCCGTCGCCGACGCAAGCGAAGTGGTCGCGTTCGCCGAGGAGTTCGGCCTCCCGGTGGCCATCAAGGCGGCCTTCGGCGGCGGCGGACGCGGCCTGAAGGTGGCGCGCACCCTCGAGGAGATCCCGGACCTGTTCGAGTCCGCCACCCGCGAAGCCGTCACCGCCTTCGGGCGCGGCGAGTGCTTCGTCGAGCGGTACCTCGACAAGCCGCGGCACGTGGAGACCCAGTGCCTGGCGGACACCCACGGCAACGTCGTTGTGGTCTCCACCCGAGACTGCTCGCTGCAGCGCCGCCACCAGAAGCTCGTCGAGGAGGCCCCCGCACCGTTCCTCTCCGAGGAACAGGTCACGCTGCTCTACGAATCCTCCAAGGCCATCCTCAAGGAGGCCGGTTACGTCGGCGCCGGCACCTGCGAATTCCTCGTGGGCACCGACGGCACCATCTCGTTCCTCGAGGTCAATACCCGCCTCCAGGTGGAGCACCCCGTCTCCGAGGAGGTCACCGGCATCGACCTGGTGCGCGAGATGTTCCGCATCGCCGCCGGCGAGGAACTGGGCTACGGCGACCCCGAGGTGCGCGGCCACTCCATCGAGTTCCGCATCAACGCTGAAGACGCCGGCCGCAACTTCATGCCCGCCCCCGGCACCCTGGTGAAGTGGCATGCGCCGTCGGGCCCGGGCGTCCGCGTCGACGAGGGGTACCACGTCGGCATGACCGTCCCGGGTGCATTCGACTCCCTCGTGGCCAAGCTCATCGTCACCGGCGCGGACCGGAAGCAGGCCATCGCGCGCTCCCGCCGCGCCCTGGCCGAACTGCAGATCGAGGGCATGCCCACCGTCGTGCCGTTCCACCAGGTGGTGCTGGCAGATCCCGCCTACACCGCGGCGGACGGGCACTTCACAGTGCACACCCGCTGGATCGAGACGGATTTCGCCACCGAGATCCCGCCCTACACCGGCCTCCTCGGCGAAGAGGATGACCACGAAGAGCCGGAGGTCATCACGGTCGAGGTCAACGGCAAGCGCGTCGAGGTCAAGCTGCCCGGCGGCTTCGGCGGCGGCAGGCCCGCGTCCGGCAAGGCCATGAAGAAGCCCACGAAGCGCGACCGGGGTGGCTCGAAGGTCGCGGCAGCCAGCGGCAACGCCATGACGTCGCCCATGCAGGGCACCATCGTCAAGGTGGCCGTCGAGGAGGGCCAGCAGGTGGCCGAGGGCGACACCGTCGCCGTGATCGAGGCCATGAAGATGGAACAGCCGCTCAAGGCCCACCGCGACGGCGTGGTGGTGGACCTGAAGGTCGAGGCCGGTCAGGCCGTGACGGCCGGCCAGGTCCTCTGCGAGATCGTCGAGCCCGAGTGACGGGGGTACCCCACTGAGCTGTCTCACCGGTGCCGGTGGCGTTGACCGCCACCGGCACCGCCGTCGTTCCATTCCTTGGAGGCCGCGCCTATTCTGGAGGGACTGACGACTGGAGGACGCGTGTTCGGCAGCATTTTCACGATCATGTTCATCATGGTGGCGGTGTCCATCGTGCTCGGCATCGGCCGCTCGGTGCGAGGCAGCGGATCCGACCAGCTCGATCAGCAGCCCCGGCAACCGCAGCTCGGTTGGGGCCAGCCGCAGCAGTTCTTCCGCCCGCCCATGGGCTACGGTCAGCACTTCGGCTTCGGGCAGCAGTTGGGCTACGGCCAGGGTTACGACCCCTCGGCGGCCCAGCCCCTCTCCCCCGCGTCGCGGGACGCGGTCAACGCCGACATCACCACGTTCGGTGAGCAGCTCCGAGACCTCGACTTCGACGTGGTGGGCCGCACCCTCGACGCGGACGCTCAAGCTGATTACGGCAAGGCCCTCGACTCCTACGACGGCGCCAAGCAGCAGCTCGAACACGCCCGCAGCAACGCCGACGTGAAGCGCATCACGGAGATCCTCGACGAGGGTCGCTACGCGATCGCCTGTGTGAAGGCACGCTCCAACGGCGCGCCGGTCCCGGAGCACCGCCCGCCCTGCTTCTTCGACCCGGCGCACGGCACCTCCGTCGCCAACGTCCAGTGGGCGCCGCCCGGCGGAGCGATGCGTGAGGTCCCCGCGTGCGCCGCCGACGCGCAGCGCGTCCGCACCGGCAACGACCCCTCCATCCGCATGGTGCACGCGGGCCCGCAGCTGATGCCGGTGCCCTACTGGGAAGACCCGCGCCACGCCGCCTGGGCGCAGGGCTACTACGGCCGTTACGGGTCAGATCCCGTGATCCGCCAGATCACGACGGGGGCCCTGATGATCGGCGGCTTCTCACTGTTGATGGGTCTGCTCGACGACTGACAGGGGCCCGGCAGTTGTGGGAGTCCCACAAGTGCGGCCAGGTAACGTCCCGAGGAGCTCCATGTCCGACGCCACCACCAAGATCCGCGCCGCCCGCGATCTCCTCCTCGACCTCGTGGGACAGGGCGACGAGGCCCGCGCCCGGTTCGAGTGGCCGGACATCACCGGCAACTTCAACTGGGCCATCGACTGGTTCGACGCCATCGGGCGCGACCGCGATGACCTTGCGCTCTGGATCCGCGACGAGGACGGGGCGGACGAGCGCTACACCTACGGCGAACTGGTTGAGCGCTCGGACCGGCTGGCCGGCTGGCTGCAGACGGCGGCCGGTGTGCGCAAGGGCGACGCCGTCATGCTGATGCTCGCCAACCAGGTGGAGTTGTGGGACGCCATGCTGGCCGTGATGAAGATCGGCGGCATCATCCTGCCCACCGCGCAGGCGTTGCAGGACTTCGACCTGGTGGACCGCATCCAGCGCGCCGACGTCCGCGCCGTCATCGCCAACCCCGTCGACGAGGACAAGTTCGACCTCATCGACGGCGCCACCCTCATCACCACGGGGCACGCCCACGACCGATGGCTCAGCATGGCGGAGTCCGCGGACTCCCCCGCCGCCCCGTGCCAGGTGGTCACCGACATCAACGACCCGGTGCTCTACTACTTCACCTCCGGCACCACGAGAGACCCCAAGCTCGTGGCCCACACCCAGCTGAGCTACCCCGTCGGCCACCTGTCGACGATGTACTTCATCGGCGTGCGACCCGGCGACGTGCACCTCAACGTCTCCTCCCCCGGCTGGGGCAAGCACGCCTGGTCGAGCTTCTTCTCGCCGTGGTTGGCCGAGGCGACGGTGTTCTCGTACAACTACAGCCGCTTCGACGCGGCGAAGATGCTGAAGGAACTCGAGGACGCGAAGGTCACCACGTTCTGCGCCCCGCCCACCGTGTGGCGGATGATGATCCAGGCGAATCTGGGCTCGAAGCCGTCGGCCCTGCGCGACATCGTCGGCGCGGGCGAACCGCTGAACCCCGAAGTGATTTCGACGGTCGAACGCGCCTGGGGCCTCACGATCCGCGACGGCTACGGCCAGACCGAGACGACCTGCACCATCGGCAACGCGCCGGGCGAGAAGGTCAAGCCTGGGGCCATGGGCAAGATCCTGCCGGGCGTGGGCATCCAGATCGTCGATCCGGACACCGGCGAGGTGGCGAGCCAGGGCGAGATCACGCTGCCGCTCGACCCGTGGCCGTACAACCTGATGTCGGGCTACCTCGGGGGTGCGCCCACGGCACAGGAGGACGGCCGCTACCACTCGGGCGACCTGGTGAACGTCGACGGGGAGGGCTACCTGACGTATGTCGGGCGCACCGACGACGTGTTCAAGGCGTCGGATTACAAGATCTCGCCGTTCGAACTGGAGTCGGTCCTGATCGAGCACCCCGCCGTCGTCGAGGCCGCGATCGTGCCCGCGCCGGACCCCATCCGCGCCGCCGTCCCGAAGGCGTACGTGTCGCTGGCGGCCGGTTTCGAACCGTCCCGCGAGACAGCGCTGTCCATCCTGCTGCACGCGAAGGAACGCCTGGCGCCGTACCTGCGGATCCGGCGGGTGGAGTTCTCGACGCTTCCCAAGACCCTGAGCGGCAAGGTCCGCAGGGTGGTGCTCCGGGCCCGCGAGCACGACACCGCCGTCCGCATCGAGGACTTCCGCTACGAGCAGTTCCCCGAGCTGCGCGGCTGACGGGCGACACTGCGTGCTGCTGGGTTTGTGCCCGTCCATGGCACCAAACCCAGCACCGAGGCGCAGCTCGCCGTTTGGGACTCGACCAGGGCGAACCGCAGCGGGGGCCTGCTGCGACTACTGCGTCATCAAGGGGTCGTCGCGGTTGTGCAGACGACGGGCAGCCTCGGCGATGGAGCCCGACATCGAGGGGTAGACGGTGAAGGCGTGGCTGAACTCGTCCACGGTGATCTTCTGCGCAACGGCCAGCGACACGGCGTGGATCAGCTCCGAGGCCCGGGGCGCGACCACGACGCCACCGATGATGATGCCGGTGGTGGGCAGGCAGAACAGTTTCACGAACCCGTCGGTGAATCCCATCATCTTCGAGCGGGCGTTGGGGGCCAGCGGCAGCAGCACGGAGGCGACGCGTACCTCACCGGCGTCGACCGCCTTCTGGGTCACCCCCACCGTCGCGATCTCCGGGGTGGTGAACACGTTCGACGACACCGTGCGCATGTCCAGCGGCGCCACCGCGTCGCCCAGCGAGTGCCACATGGCGATGCGGCCCTGCATGGCGGCCACCGAGGCCAGCGCGAACACGCCGGTCACGTCGCCGGCGGCGTAGATGTTGCGGTGCGAGGTGCGCGAGACGCGGTCCACGGGGATGTGTCCCCACTTGCCCAGCTCGACGCCCACCTCTTCGAGACCCAGACCGGCGGAGTTCGGGATGGCGCCCACTGCCAGCAGGCAGTGCGAACCCTCCACCTCGCGGCCGTCCTCCAGCGTCACGACGACGCCGTCACCCTGCCGCCGGGCGGCGACCGCACGGCTCTCCGACAGGATCTGCATGCCGCGGCGCTCGAACGCGCGCTGCAGCACGGCGGCGGCGTCCTGGTCCTCGCCGGGGAGCACCTGTTTGCGGGACGACACCAGGACGACCTCGCAGCCCAGGCCGTCGTAGGCGGAGGCGAACTCCGCGCCGGTCACACCGGAGCCCACGACGATGAGCCGCTCCGGGACGTCCGTGAGGTTGTAGACCTGCTTCCAGTTCAGGATGCGCTCGCCGTCGCACCTGGCGTCGGGCAGTTCACGCGGCGTGGTGCCCGTGGCCACCAGCACGATGTCGGCCTCGAAGGTCTCTTCGCCCGCCTCGGTGGTGGCGACGACGCGGTTCGCACCGTCGAGGCGCGCCTGGCCGGTCACCAGTTGCACGCCGTCACGACGCAGCTTGGCCGCGATGTCGTCGGACTGGGCCTTGGCCAGTGCCAGCACCCGCTCGTTGACCTCGGCCAGGTCCACCTTGACCACTTCGCGCACGTTCTCCGCCTGGATGTGCAGCCCGAGTTGGTTCGCGTTCTTGATGCGGACCATCACCTCTGCCGTGGCGATGAGCGTCTTCGACGGCACGCAGTCGCTCAGCACCGCGGCTCCGCCGAGCCCGTCGCGTTCGATCAGGGTGACCTCACCGCCCAGCTGATTTCCGACGAGGGCGGCCTCATAGCCGCCGGGCCCACCACCGATGATCACAACCTTGGTCACGGCCCCCATCCTTCCATAGCCGCGCCACGCATGAGGCGGCTCACTTATGCTGATGGGCGTGAGTGAAGCATTTGAGCTGGCCGCCGAGGCCGCAACGTATCTACGTGACCGTCTGGGCGAACAGGCGATCGACACCGCCCTCGTGCTGGGTTCCGGCTGGTCCTCCGGGGCAGATTCCCTCGGGGAGCCGGTCGGCGAACTCGAACTGGGCGACGTCCCCGGCTTCAGCAAGCCCGTGGTCAGCGGCCACGGCGGCAAACTGCTCCTCGTCCGCACCGCGCGCGGCAAGCTGGCCGCGATCTTCACCGGCCGCACGCACTACTACGAGGGTCGCGGCGTCGCGCCCGTGGCCCACGGCGTGCGCACCGCTGCGGCCTGGGGCGCCACCACCATGGTGTTGACCAACGGCTGCGGCGGCCTCAACCCGGACTGGGCGCCCGGCACCGTCGTCCTGATCAAGGACCACATCAACCTCACTGGCGACACCCCCCTCGAGGGCGCCAACTTCGTGGACCTCTCCGAGGCCTATTCCACGCGTCTGCGCGCCGAGGCCCAGGAAGCCGCCGGCGGCCTGCCCGAGGGCGTGTACGTCCAGTTCCGCGGACCTCAGTACGAAACGCCCGCAGAGGTCCGCATGGCCGGCATCCTGGGCGGCGACCTCGTCGGCATGTCCACCACGCTGGAGACCATCGCGGCCCGCGAAGCAGGCCTTGAGGTCCTCGGCCTGTCGCTCGTCACCAACGCCGCCGCCGGGCTCAGCGACAGCAACCTCGACCACGCCGAGGTGCTCCAGGCCGGGCGCGACGCGGGCCCGCGGCTGGCCGCGCTGCTTGCTGCCATCGTGGGGAGGCTGTGATGCAGGACCTGCTGAACGCCGCCATCCGCTGGCGCGACATGGACCCGGATCCGGAGACCCGCGAACAGCTCGACCACCTCATCGTCCAGGCCCAGGCCAACGACCCGACGTTCCGCGAAGCGGCGGAGAAGGAACTGAAGTTGGCCTTCGCGGGCCCACTGGAGTTCGGCACCGCCGGCCTGCGCGGAGCACTCGGCCCCGGCCCCGCCCGGATGAACCGCTCGGTCGTCACCCAGGCCGCCGCAGGCTTCGCCGCGTGGCTCAAGACCCAGGGGCACGACGGTGGCAAGGTCATCGTCGGCTATGACGCGCGCCACAAGTCGACGGACTTCGCCGAGGACACCGCCCGTGTCATGGCCGGCGCCGGCTTCGAGGTGCTGTGGGTGACGCAACCCACGCCCACTCCGGTGATCGCCTTCGGCATCCAGCACTTCGGCTGCGTCGCCGGCGTCGTGGTGACCGCCAGCCACAACCCGCCGCAGGACAACGGCTACAAGGTGTACCTGGGCGACGGTTCCCAGATCGTGCCGCCCACAGACGCGGAGATTGCCGCCGAGATCGCCAAGGTCGCCGCCCGCGACTGGACGGACCTCCCCCGCGGCGCTGAGCGTACCGACGTCACAGCTGAGCTGCGCCGGGCCTACGTCGCCCGCGCGGTGACGCTCTACCCCGCCGACGCCCCGCGCGACGTCGTCTGGGTGCACACCGCGATGCACGGGGTGGGCACCGCGACCGTCCGCGCCGTCGCCGAGGCGGTCGGGCTCCCGGCCGCCAACGAGGTCGGCGAGCAGTCGCAGCCAGACCCGAACTTCCCCACCGTCGCGTTCCCCAATCCCGAGGAGAAGGGCGCCATCGACCTGGCGGTGGCCCTGGCGGCCGACAAGGGTGCCGACGTCGTGATCGCCAACGACCCCGACGCAGACCGCTGCGCCGTGGCCGCGGTGGTGGACGGTCAGTGGCGCATGCTGACCGGCGACGAACTGGGCTCGCTCCTCGGTGACGACGCCATCCGTCGCGGCGTCCCCGGACGGTTCGCCAACTCCGTGGTGAGTTCCACCGAGCTCGGCCGCATGGCGCGCGCCGCCGGCAGGCCGCACGTCACGACGCTCACCGGCTTCAAGTGGATCGGCCGGGTGGCAGACCTCGCTTTCGGCTACGAAGAGGCCATCGGCTACTGCTGCGATTCCCGTGCGGTGCCGGACAAGGACGGCATCACCGCGGCCCTGTCCGTGCTGCGGATCGTCGCCGGGCTCAAGGCCGAGGGCCGCACGCTGGCGGACCGGCTCGCCGAGATCTCGCGGACGCACGGGCTCACGGCCACGTCGCAGCTCTCGGTGCGGGTGGCGGATCTGTCCTTCATCGCCGACGCCATGGCGCGGCTCCGCTCGGACCCGCCGGCCGCTCTGCTGGGTGAGCCGGTCGTCGTGGCAGACCTCGCGGAGGGCTCCGAGGCGCTACCGCCCACGGACGCCGTCGAGCTGACGGGGGGATCCGTGCACGTGGTGGCCCGCCCCTCGGGCACCGAGCCGAAGCTCAAGTGCTACCTGGAGGTGCGGCTGGGCGTCGACGAGTCCCAGGACGTGCCCGCCGCGCGTGTCCGGGCGGCTGAGAAGCTCGTCACGCTGAGGCGTGAGATGGCGGCCGCTCTGGGCGTGGAGGCCTAGAGTTCCCTGCGCTGGCGGCGTGGGAGCATCCCGTTCTCCACGCCCCAGAGCACGGCCTGGCTACGGCGTTCGACGCCCATCTTGCGGTAGGCGGAGCGGATGTAGCTCTTGACGGAGTTGATGCTGAGGTAGCTGGCCTTGGCGATCTCATCGTTGGTGATGCCCTGGGTGATCATGGCGATCACCTCGGCCTCACGCGCCGAGAGGCCGTGACGACGGCCCGGCCAGTCGCCGGATTCGATCTCGTGCGGCACCGGTTTGGGCTCGATGACCCGCTCACCACCGTGGACGCGCACCAGCGCGTCACACAACGTGTTGCCGTCGGCCACCTTGGACACGTAGCCGTGGACGCCGATCTCGAGCGCCTGCGCCACCTGCTCCGGCCTGATGTTCCAGGTGTAGACGACCACTCGGCCGTACTTCGGGTTGGCCAGCAATTGCCGGATGTCGTCTTCGAGATGCAACTGGCCGAACGCATCGAACAGGACGATGTCGACGGCCTGCCGCGGGTGGGTCATGGTGTCCAGCTCGACGAGCTGGAGGCGGGTGTCGTGCGCCAACAACTGCGCCACGCCTTCCACGACTACGGGGTAGTCGTTGACGATCGCCACCGTGATGCGCGCCGGGGTTTCATTCACCCCTGAACCGTACCCTTTCTGCGCGTACTCGGCCGGGTTCGCGGAACGGGACGTATCCCTGCGGCTGCCGGGCCACGCTCCCCCTGCCCTCGGCCTGGGTACTCTGGAACCATGCTCAAGCTGCGCGCCGCCTTCACGGCACTTCTGCTCGTCCTGTTCACCGCCTGGGCCGTGGTACCCGCCGCCGCGGACGACTCGGCGCCGATCACGCGCTACTACGTCGACGTCAACCTCACCGAGGACGGGATCGCCCAGGTGGAGGTCGACTTCACGATGGACTTCGCGGCGTTCAACGGGCGGGGGCCCTACTTCCTGTTCCCCACCCAGCAGGAGGGCGACGGCAAGCGCTACATCTTCGAGTACGACAACATCAGCGTCTCCTCCCCCACCGGTGCCCGCACCGACGTGCAGCGTGAGAGCAGCTCCGACGGTTTCCGGCTGCGCATCGGCAACGCCAACGTGGTCAACACCACGCCCCAGGACTACGTCGTCTCCTACGACGTGAAGGGCCTCATCGCCTCTGACCATCCCGAGTCTGGCCTCGACGAGTTCAACTGGGACGTCATCGGCCGCGCGTGGGAGTCGCGGTTCAGCGACGTGCGGGTCACCGTGACGGGCCCCGCGGGCGTGGAGAAGACGGCCTGTTTCTACGGCCCCTACGACAACCAGACCCCGTGTGAGACGTCCTACAGCGGCAACAGCGCCACGTTCGCCGTCCCCGCCGTCAACCCGAAGACCCCGGTGCAGGTCGTCGCCGGGTTCCCCGCCGGCACCTTCGGCGGCGCCACGCAGACCATCGAGGAGATCGTCAGCCCCTTCGAGCTGACCCCCGCCACCGGCGCGGTCACCGGCGCGGGCCTCATCGCGGCCATCGCCGGGCTGCTGATCGTGCGCCGCAGGCACACCCGCGACGAGGTCTTCCTGGGCCTGACCCCGGGCCTCACGCCCACAGCGGGCGAGCAGGGACGCGTCGGCACCAAGGCGGGCAAGACCCCCGTGACCGTCCAGTTCCATCCGCCGAAGGGCGCCACCCCCGGCGAGATCGGCACCCTGATCGACGCGACGGCCGACAACGTCGACGTGTCCGCGACCATCATCGACCTGGCCGTGCGCGGTTTCCTGCAGATCGAATCGGACGGGCGCAAGGACTTCACCCTCTACGCCACCAATCCGCCGGCGGGCGAGACCCTGCTGCCCTATGAGCGCAAGCTGCTGGGCGACATCTTCAAGGGCCAGGCCGTGCGTCGCTCCCGCGAACTGAGCAAGGCGAAGTTCCAGAATGTGCTGCCCGACGCGCGGCAGGGCCTGTACAACGCCGTCGTCCAGAAGGGCTGGTTCAAGAGCAATCCCCAGGTGGCGCAGATGGTGCCCATCGGCATGGGTGTGCTGCTCCTGCTGGTGGCCGTCGGCATCGGGTTCGTCTTCGGCGCCTTCGGCTGGGGCCTGCTCGCCATCCCGGTGGCGCTGTTCGGCATCGGCCTGATCCTGCTGTCAGGCGGTTTCCGCAAGCGCACGGCCACCGGCTCGGCCTACCTGGCGCAGGCGAAGGGCTTCGAGTTGTACCTGCGCACCGCGGAGAAGGAGACCCTCCGCTTCGAGGAGGGCGAGGACATCTTCTCCAAGTACCTCCCCTACGCCATCGTGTTCGGCGTCGCGGACCGCTGGTCCAAGCTGTTCGCGCAGCTCGGCGCCGAGGGCATCTACCAGGCCGACACCTCGTGGTACA
Source organism: Tessaracoccus sp. MC1756 (assembly GCF_014164735.1). Classification (NCBI taxonomy): domain Bacteria; kingdom Bacillati; phylum Actinomycetota; class Actinomycetes; order Propionibacteriales; family Propionibacteriaceae; genus Tessaracoccus; species Tessaracoccus sp. MC1756. Next base: position 170,310 of record NZ_JACJFZ010000002.1, read on the forward strand.
TCGGCGCAGATCTCATGCACGGCTACTACTTCGCCAGCGCCATGAACAACCTCACCAGCTCGTTCAACAGCGTCATGAACGAGGCCCGGATGGACGGCATGAGCCAGGCCACGGGCGGCTCGTCCGGCTTCTCCGGCTTCAGCGGCGGGGGCGGCTTCGGCGGCGGTGGCGGCGGAAGCTGGTGAACCTCACCCGAACACGAACGAGGGGCGACTCCGGTGGAGTCGCCCCTCGTTCATTGAGTGGGATCAGTGGCGATGGTCGTCTCGACGGTGGTCGTCTGTGACGCCGCGGTGGTCGTCGGTGTCGCGCAGCTCATGCGCATCGTGGCGGATCGAACCGTCGTCGCGACGGTCCGGATCGAGTTCCTCGGCCTCGCGGGTACGCCGGTCGATGTCCGCCTGGGTCTCGGCCAGACTGCCGCGCCGCTCGGCGGCCTCCCGCTCGATCCGCTCCGCTTCGATGCGGGCCTTCTCGGCGTTCACCCGGGCCTGCTCCGCCTCGAGTTCCTGCTTACGCACGCCCAACTCCTGCTCGCGGAGGGCCACCCGGTCGCGGTCAGTGTCCCGCCGCAACTCCTCCGCATGGCGCCGATCCTCGACGAGCTGCTCCGTCCTGCGCTTGCCCGCGGCGCGGACGATAAGCACGATCACAACGATGACAATGATGATGGCGGCGATGATCACCGCGATCAGGGTGGGCGACAGGTCGTTCATGGTGCGTCCCTTCCGGTCTCGCGCTGCTGGCGCAGCGGGATATCCGTCCAGCACACCAGAGGCGCCCCACCTCCGCCACACCCCTTGGTGTCGCGTGCTCAGGCTGGGGCGGTCGCGGGCACAGCCCCCAGCGCCGGTGGCCGATGCTGATCGGCGCTGGTCTGTGGCTTAGGATTCTGTCCCATGGTTCGAACGCTGGTGCTGATCGCGGGTCCCTCCGGCAGCGGTAAATCACGCATCACCAGCCTCGCAGCCGACGGCGAGCACGTCGTCGCGCTGTCCCTCGACGACTTCTACCGCGACCTCGACCATCCGGATCTCCCCATGACGCCCATGGGCATCCCGGACTGGGACGATGTCGCCTGCTGGGACATGGAACTGGCCGTCGACACGCTGCGCACCCTGCTGCGGGACGGGCGGGCGGAGCTGCCTGTCTACGACATCTCCCTGTCCCGACGGGTCGGGACCCGCACCGTCGACCTCGGCACCGCGCAGATCGTGCTGGCCGAGGGCATCTTCGCCATCCAGGCGCTGGCCGCCGCCCGCGCCGAAGGTCTGACGGTGGAGGCCCTGTGGCTGGACAGGCGACGGGCGGCCAACTTCCTGCGACGCCTGGCCCGCGACCTCAAGGAGCACCGCAAGCCACCGGTGCTGTTGCTCCGCCGCGGCTGGGCCCTCTACCGCTCCGAGCCGGCGCTGCGGCGGGCCGCGCTGGCGGCCGGCTTCCGGGGGATGTCGATGCGCCGGGCCCTCGGCTCCGTGAAGCGACGGTGACTCACCCCGGCGGTTGATCCCGGCGGGTGCTGGGCTACGGTCGGGACATGACCGCCGTACTGGAACGACCGGCCGCGATGAGGAAACGACCCAGCACCTTTGCGCTGAAGCAGGTGATGGCCGTCACGGGCGTGGTCTTCGTGGGGTTCGTGTTCATCCACATGATCGGCAACCTCAAGGTCTACGGGGGTCCCGCCTCCCTGGACGGTTACGCGACGTGGCTGCGTGAAGTGGGCTACCCACTCATCCCGAAGAAGGGCGTGCTCTGGGCCCTCCGAGTGACCCTCGCGGTGAGCCTGGTCGTCCACGTGTGGGCGGCGGTGACGCTGTGGCTGCGTGGGCGTGCGGCGCGCGGCTCCCACCGCCGTCGGTCCATGCCACGGGCCACCGCCTGGGGCGCGCGCACCATGCTGCCCGGTGGGGTGGTCATCCTCGTGTTCGTGGTAGTGCACCTACTGGACCTCACCATTGGCGCCCTCGTCGCCCCCGGCTCCTACGCCCACGCCGGCCCCGACGGGGTGATCCCCGCCTACGCGAACCTGGTGGCGAGCTTTTCGCGGCCGTGGATGGCGGCCTTCTACACCTTCACCATGGTGGTCATCGGCGCGCACATCTGGCACGGCTGGCGCGCGCTGCTGCAGGACTGGGGCGTGACCGGGCGGCGGTTCCGCGCAGCCTGGGCCGCCGTCGGCGCGGTGCTGGCGTTGGCCGTCGTAGCCGGGAACGCCGCCATTCCCGTGCTGGTCCTGGCCGGGGTGATCGCATGATGCTCGACGCGCACGTGCCGGCCGGTAACCCCGCCACCGCGTGGGCGCGGCGCACGTCGCAATACCGTCTCGTCAGCCCCGCGAACCGGCGAAAGATGACCGTGGTGGTGGTGGGCACCGGCCTGGCCGGGGCCGGCGCCGCTGCGGCGTTGGGAGAGTTGGGTTACCACGTCGAGTGCTTCACGTTCCACGATGCGCCGCGGCGGGCCCACAGTGTCGCGGCCCAGGGCGGCATCAACGCGGCCCGCGCCCGGAAGGTCGACGGCGACTCCCTGGCCCGCTTCATCAGCGACACCGTCAAGGGCGGAGACTTCCGCGGCCGCGAGGCCGACGTCGTGCGGCTGGCCACCGAGTCGGTCCGCGTGATCGACCACCTCCAGGCCATCGGCGCCCCCTTCGCCCGCGAGTACGGCGGGCAGCTGGCGACCCGCTCGTTCGGCGGCGTGCAGGTGTCGCGGACGTACTACACGCGCGGCCAGACAGGCCAGCAACTGCAGGTCGCCGCCGCGCAGGCGCTGCTCCGGCAGGTGTCGCGCGGCACTGTGCGGCTGCACACGCGCACCGAGATGTTGGACCTCGTCGTGGCAGACGGCCGCGCCCAGGGCATTGTGACCCGTGACCTGGTCACCGGCGAGGTCGGCTTCACGCCCGGCCACGCCGTCGTGCTGGCCACCGGCGGCTACGGCTCCGTCTACTTCCATTCCACGTTGGCCATGAACTCCAACGCGACGGCCACCTGGCGGGCCCACCGGCGCGGCGCGCTGTTCGCCAGCCTGTCGTTCGTGCAGTTCCACCCCACAGCGCTGCCGGTGAGTTCGCACTGGCAGTCCAAGACGACGCTGATGAGCGAGTCTCTGCGCAACGACGGCCGCATCTGGGTACCCGCGAAGCCCGGTGATGATCGGCCGGCGGGCAGCATCCCCGAGGCCGAGCGCGACTACTACCTCGAGCGCCGCTACCCCGCCTTCGGCAACCTGACGCCGCGCGACATCGCCTCGCGAGCGGCCAGGGACGAGATCGAGGCCGGCCGAGGCGTCGGGCCGTTGAAGAACTCGGTATACCTGGACTTCCGCGATGCCATCGCGCGGCTGGGCAGGCAGGCCATCGCGGAGCGCTACGGCAACCTGTTCGAGATGTACCACGACGCCACCGGCGAGGACCCGTACGTGGTGCCGATGCGGATCGCGCCGGGGGCGCATTTCACCATGGGCGGTCTGTGGAGCGACTACGACCAGATGACGACGGTGCCCGGCCTGTTCGTCGGCGGCGAGGCGGGCAGCAACTACCACGGCGCCAACCGGCTGGGCGCGAACTCGCTGCTGAGCGCCTGCGTCGACGGCTGGTTCACCCTGCCGCTGTCGGTGCCGAACTACCTGGCGCCCCTCGTCGGCACTCCCCTCCTCGAAGCGGGCTCGGCTGAGGCCGCCGAGTCGCTGGCCTGGGTGCGGGACCGCACCCGGAGGCTGGTCGACAACCACGGCGTGGCCCGCCCCGTAGCCTTCCACCGCCGCCTCGGCGAGATCCTGTACCGCGGCTGCGGCGTGTCACGCAGCGAGCAGGGCCTGCGGGCGGCGCTCGACGAGGTGCGGGCGCTGCGCGAGGAGTTCTGGCGCGACGTGAAGGTGGCCGGGCCGGCGGACCGGCTGAACCAGGAGTTGGAGCGCGCCGCGAGAGTCGCCGATTTCCTCGAATTGGCGGAGCTGATGGTCCTCGACGCGTTGGACCGCACCGAATCCTGCGGGGCCCATTTCCGCGAGGAGTTCGCGACGGCCGACGGCGAGGCTGCCCGCGACGACGGGCGCTGGTGCAACGTCTCCGCCTGGGAGACCACACCCGAGGGCAGGCACACCCGGCACCTGGAGGAACTCAGCTTCGACCTGGTGCCCCTGGCGGTGAGGAACTACCGATGAGAATAGAGATAGAGGTCTGGAGGCAGGATTCGCCCACGGCCCAGGGACGTTTCGAGACGCATGTCGTCGACGACGCGACGCCGGAGATGAGCCTGCTCGAGTTGCTGGACAGGCTCAACGACCAACTGGCGGACTCGGGCGTGGAGCCGATCCAGTTCGAATCCGACTGCCGGGAGGGGGTCTGCGGTGCCTGCGGCGTGACGGTCAACGACCGCCCCCACGGCCCGGTGCCGAAGACGCCGTCCTGTCGACAGCACCTGCGCGCCTTCGGGGGCATCTCGACGTTGCGCATCGAGCCGTTGCGCTCGGCTGCGTTCCCCGTCGTGCGGGATCTGGTGGTGGACCGTTCGTCGCTGGACCGGCTGATCGAGGCCGGGGGGCACGTCGACGTCATGGCCGGCACCGCGCCGGACGCCGACGACCTGCTCGTCGGCCACGGCGACGCCGAACTCGCCCTGGATTTCGCGGCGTGCATCGGCTGCGGCGCGTGCGTCGCCGCCTGCCCCAACGGCGCCGCCCACCTGTTCGCCGGCGCCAAACTCGCCCATCTCGCGTTGATCCCGCACGGGACGTTGGAGCGCGGCAAGCGCGCCCGGGCCGTGGGAGAGGCGCTGGACGCCCAGTTCGGCCCCTGCTCCACGTATGGCGAATGCGTCGAGGTGTGCCCGGCCGGGATCCCGCTCACTGCAGTGGCGGCCGTGCACCGGGAGCAGCTCCGCGCCGCCTTCCGCGGGCGCGACAGCTGAGGAGAGACCCGGCCTACTCCGGGATGGGCGCGAACGCGGGGCCGGTCTGGCCCAGCTTCTCGTCGAGCTTCGTGAACAGCGGCGAGGGCTTCTGCAAGGGCGTGCCGGCGACGATCGGGCGCGACTCCCACACCGCCTGCTGCGACGCGTAGTCGCCCTGCAGGGTGGGGTAGGTCAGGTCACCGTCGGTCACGTCGACGATCTGGGGCTGCGCGGCCCACACACCTTCGTTCCCGAGCGCCTCGAAGATCTGCTGCGCGGCGTGCGGGAGGTACGGGGTGAGGAGGGTGTTGCAGTCAGAGATCACCTGCAGGGCGACGTGCAGAACGGTGTCGCGGCGGGCCGGGTCGTCCTTCAGCTTCCAGGGCTCCATGTCGGAGATGTACTTGTTGGCGAGGCCGACGACCCGCATGGCCTCGGTGATGCCGGCCTTGAAGCGGCGGGCGGCGATGTGGTCTCCGACGGTGTGGAAGGCCTCCCGCGACGCGTCGAGCAGTGCCCGGTCCTCGTCGGTGAGCTCGCCCATGGCGGGGATGGCGCCGTTGTTCTTGTGCGCCATGGAGATCGAGCGGTTGACCAGGTTGCCCCACTCGTTCGCCAGCTCGAAGTTGGTCCGGCGGACGAACTCCTCCCAGGTGAAGTCCGTGTCCTGGTTCTCGGGGCCGGCCACGGCGATGTAGTAGCGCAGCGCATCGGGGCCGAACTCGTCGAGGAAGTCGCCGACGAAGATGGAGGCGCCGCGCGAGCTGGAGACCTTCGAGCCGCGCATGGTCATGAATTCGGAGCTGACCACTTCGGTGGGGAGCCGCAGCTCGCCGAGTTCGGGACGGATGGTGCCGCCCATGGTGCCCTGGCCGTTGGCGCCCAGCAGGATGCCCGGCCAGATGACGGAGTGGAAGACGATGTTGTCCTTGCCCATGAAGTAGTAGGAGTTGGCCCGGTCGTCGTTCCACCACTTGCGCCACGCGTCCGGGTCGCCGGTGCGCTTGGCCCATTCGATGGACGCCGAGAGATAGCCGATGACGGCGTCGAACCAGACGTAGATGCGTTTCATCGGGGCGTCGCGCCAGCCGTCGAGCGGGACGGGCACGCCCCAGTCGAGGTCACGCGTGATGGCGCGCTCACGGATCTCCTTGAGCAGGTTGTGCGAGAACTTCAGCACGTTGGGGCGCCAGTCCTCACGCGAATCGATCCATTCGGCCAGCTGCGGTGCGAGCTTCGGCAGGTCGAGGAAGAAGTGTTCGGTCTCCACGAAGTTGGGGGTCTCGCCGTTGACCTTGGACTTCGGGTCGATGAGGTCTGCCGGATCCAACTGGTTGCCACACTTGTCGCACTGGTCGCCCCGGGCGTTGTCGTACCCGCAGATGGGACAGGTGCCCTCGATGAAGCGGTCCGGCAGGGTGCGCCCCGTCGACGGCGAGATGGCGCCCATCTGCGTCTTCGCGACGATGTAGCCGTTCTCGTGAAGTGCGGTGAAGATCTCCTGCACCACGTGGTAATGGTTCGGTGTGGTGGTGCGCGTGTACAGGTCGTAGCTGAGGCCGAGGCCCTGCAGGTCCGAGACGATCTGACCGTGGTACTTGTCCGCCGTCTGGCGAGCCGTGAGGCCCTCTGAATCGGCCTTCACCTGGATGGCGGTGCCGTGCTCGTCCGAGCCGGAGACCATGAGCACGTCGTGGCCCGCCATTCGCATGTACCGGGAGAACACATCGGAGGGAACCCCGAAGCCCGAGACATGACCGATATGGCGGGGGCCGTTGGCGTAGGGCCAGGCAACGGCAGCAAGAACGTGACTCATGCGCGTCATCCTATCGTCGCTGCCACAGGGCGGCGATGTGGTGGGAATCCGTCGGGTTCCGGCGTGCGGAAGCGCTCGTTCACTCTGCCCACCGGCCCACCCTCTGGGAGCTGCGGGCCGTCTGGTGCGTATTTATCCAAACTGCGGGCCCCTGCCGGGGCCTCCACCGCTCAGCCACTATGCCCGAATCGCTTAGTCCTACAAATCGTCGTAAACTACTCACTCGTGACGTTGAACGTAGCCGAAGACACATTGGTAAACGAGCCCACCGAGTGGGACGGATTCACAGAGGGCCCCTGGCGGACCCAGATCGAGGTGCGGGACTTTGTCCAACGCAACTACACCCCGTATGACGGCGACGCCTCCTTCCTCGCCGGTCCCACCGAGAAGACGACTGCCACCTGGCAGCGCCTCGAAGACAACTACCTCTCCGTCGAGCGACGCAATCGCGTGTTCGCCGTCGACGCCGAGACCCCGGCCGACATCGACGCCTTCCCTGCGGGCTACATCTGGAAGGGCGACGACGTGGTCGTCGGCCTGCAGACCGACACCCCGCTGAAGCGCGCCATGATGCCGTTCGGTGGCTGGCGCATGGTCGAGACCGCGCTGCGTGAGGCCGGCACCAAGCCGGACGAGCGGGTCAAGGAGATCTTCACCAAGTACCGCAAGACGCACAACGAGGCGGTCTTCGACATCTACACGCCGCGCATCCGCGCCGCACGCTCCTCGCACATCATCACCGGCCTCCCGGACTCGTATGGCCGTGGCCGCATCATCGGCGACTACCGCCGCGTCGCCCTCTACGGTGTCGACGCGCTGATCGCCGACAAGCAGCGTGCCAAGGACGCCGTTGCCGAGGAAGGTTTCAGCGAGCACTGGGCCCGCTACCGCGAGGAGCATTCCGAGCAGATCAAGGCTCTGCAGAAGCTGAAGCACCTCGGTGAGATCTACGGCTTCGACATCTCGCGTCCCGCCAGCACCGCCAAGGAGGCCGTGCAGTGGACGTACTTCGGCTACCTCGCCTCCGTCAAGAGCCAGGACGGCGCGGCCATGTCGATCGGCCGTCTGTCGGCCTTCCTCGACGCCTACTTCGAGCGTGACCTGGCCGCCGGCCTTATCACCGAGACCGACGCCCAGGAGATGATCGACGCCCTGGTCATCAAGCTGCGCATCGTGCGGTTCCTGCGCACCATCGACTACGACCAGATCTTCTCCGGCGACCCCTACTGGGCCACCTGGTCCGACGCGGGCCTCGGCGAGGACGGCCGCTCGATGGTCACCAAGACCTCGTTCCGTCTGCTCCAGACGCTGCGCAACCTCGGCCCCGCCCCCGAGCCGAACATCACCGTTTTCTGGGATCCGGCCCTCCCCCAGGGCTACAAGGATTTCTGCGCGGCGATCTCGATCGAGACCAGCTCGCTGCAGTACGAGGCAGACGACCGCATCCGCGACTACTGGGGCGACGACGCGGCCATCGCGTGCTGCGTGTCCCCCATGCGGGTGGGCAAGCAGATGCAGTTCTTCGGCGCCCGTATGAACGCCGCCAAGGCGCTCCTCTACGCCATCAACGGTGGCCGCGATGAGATGAGCGGCAAGCAGATCGTGAAGGGCTACGAACCCGTCACGGGCGACGGCCCCCTGGACTTCGACGACGTGTGGCACCGCTACGAACAGGTGCTGGACTGGGTGGTGGCCACCTACGTGGAGGCGCTCAACATCATCCACTACAGCCACGACAAGTACGCCTACGAGTCGATCGAGATGGCGCTGCACGATTCCGACATCCTGCGCACGCTGGGCTGCGGCATCGCCGGCCTGTCCATCGTGGCGGACTCGCTGTCGGCCATCCGTTACGCCACAGTCACCCCGGTGCGCGACGAGACCGGCCTCGTGATCGACTACCTGACCGAGGGTGACTTCCCCCGCTACGGCAACGACGACGACCGTGCCGACGAGATCGCCGCCGTCGTGGTGCACACGATCATGCAGAAGATCCGCGCGCAGCACCTCTACCGCGACGCGCTGCCCACGCAGTCCGTGCTCACGATCACCTCGAACGTGGTGTACGGCCGCAACACCGGCGCCTTCCCGTCGGGCCACAAGGCCGGCGCCCCGTTCGCGCCGGGCGCCAACCCGGAGAACGGCGCCGACTCGCACGGCATGCTCGCCTCCATGCTGTCGGTGGGCAAGCTCGACTACCACGATGCCCTCGACGGCATCTCGCTGACCAACACCATCACCCCGTCGGGCCTCGGCCGCGACAAGGCCGAACAGGTGAGCAACCTCGTCGGCCTGCTCGACGCCGGCTTCGTGCCCGAGAACTAAGGAGAACCCCAGATGTCAGTCAAGACCTTCGATGAGCGCCTGGCCACGATGAAGGCGTCGCGCGACGAGCGCTCGCACCAGCCCGGCCTGTTCCACGCCAACATCAACGTGCTCAACCGCGAGACCCTCGAGGACGCGATGGAGAACCCGGACAACTACCCGAACCTGACCATCCGCGTCTCGGGTTACGCCGTCAACTTCGTGAAGCTCACCAAGGACCAGCAGCGCGACGTCCTGGCCCGCACGTTCCACGGGAACGCGTGACCACAGAAGAGCTGCCACTGCTCGACGTCCCGCGCCTGCGCGCGACGTCGGGCACGGCCGGCATCGCGTCGGCCGGCGACATGACGCACGCCGAGCACATCGCTGCCGTCCGCAGCGGTGAGCTCGGCTCCGTCCATTCCTGGGAACTCGTCACCGCGGTCGACGGGCCGGGCACGCGGCTGACGGTCTTCCTGGCCGGCTGCCCGCTGCGTTGCCTGTACTGCCACAACCCGGACACGTATTTCACGAACAAGGGCGAGCCAGTCCTGCTCGACGACATCGTTGCTAAGGTGCGCCGGTACCGTGGGGTCTTCCGCGCCACGGGCGGCGGGCTGACGCTCTCCGGTGGCGAACCCCTCTTCCAACCCGTCTTCGCAGGACGCCTGTTGCGCGCCGCGAAGGAGATGGGCCTGCACACCGCCCTCGACACCTCCGGCTTCCTGGGGCGCAACGCGTCCGACGAACTGCTGGACGACGTCGACCTCGTGCTGCTGGACATCAAATCGGGTGACCCGGACACCTACGTCCGCACCACCGGGCGCGAACTGCAGCCCACGCTCGACTTCTCCCGCCGCCTCGCGGAGCGGGGCAACCGGATGTGGATCCGCTTCGTGCTGGTCCCCGGCCTGACCGACGACACGGCCAACGTCGACGCGGTCGCCGCGCATGTCGCGACGCTGGGTGATGCCGTCGAACGGGTCGAGGTGCTGCCGTTCCACCAGATGGGCCGCGACAAGTGGGCATCCCTCGGCATCCCCTACGAACTCGCGGACACCGAGCCCCCGTCGAAGGACCTCATCGAGCGGGTGATGGGCCAGTTCCGGGCCCACGACCTCCCCACGTTCCGGGGCTAGCCTCGGTGACCCCTGCCCTGCATAGGGTCAGGGGCATGGGTGAGGGCTACAAGGTCGACTACGGCGCGCTTGAGCAGACCGCCGACGACGCGCATGCGCTCGCGGCGGATGCGCCCGGCGCCACGAAGGGCATGCGCCTCAACCGGGTGGTGGCTGCGCTGCCCGGCAGCCTGAGCGCCGGCCGCGCCGCCAAGACCGACGGCGAGTGGGTGACCTCAGCGGAGCAGTTGACGACAGACCTCCTCGGGTTCGCCACCGCGCTCGACACCACCGCCCGCAACTACCGGGCCGCCGAGGATGCCGCCACCGAGTCGGCGACGGGCTTCTTCGGAGGCCTGCCGTGAGGTGGTCCGACGGCCTCGCCATGCAGCCCGTCGAACTGCGGGCCCAGTCCCAGGGCCTGCTCAACAGCCACTCGGCTCTGACGCGGATACACGGGCAGCTGGAGTCCTACGACTTCTCCACCTGGGACGGCGACGCCGCCGGCCGGGGTCGCGAGGCCCACCGCACGCTCATCAGGTCCGTGCGGCGCCGCGCCGACGAACTGCCGCCCGTCGCGAGCGCGCTGGACAGCGCCGCCGGCACCTTCGACGACATCCAGCACGCGCAACACAGCACCCTCGACAAGGCCCACCGGTGGGGTTTCTCCATCGGCGACAGCGGTGGGATCGCCAACGAGCAGGGCTTCAGCCTCGACCCGCGCCGCCCAGTGGTCAGGATGCAGCTCAGCGCCTCCGTCGTCTCGCTGCTGTTCCGGCTGAACGCCTGCGACGCCTCCCTCGCGGCGAAACTGTGGGCGGCAGATGCGCAGAGCACGATCGTCGGCTGGGGCGATGCCGCCGTCGACGGTGGGCGCTGGATCGGAAACCGGGTCGGCGAGGGCATGGAGTGGGCGGTGGACACCGCCACCGACGCGGCCGCCAGCGTCCAGGACTTCTTCGACCGTCGCGCCCAGGCGGTGGGCTCCGCCTGGGACCGCTGGGCGGAGTTGGGAGAGAACCCGCCGCAGTGGCTGGCGAACTGGCGCGAGAACGGAGAGGCGCCCTACCTCTCGCAACTCGGCGCCTACGCCATCACGCGGCTGGGGCAGGGCGCAGGCGTCGTCGGCAACGCCGTGGTGGGCCGGGACCTGCAGATCTTCGAGGACGGCACGCCCTACGTCGGGCCGGTGCAGCGCAATCCCCGCGCGAGCAGCTACGCGGGCCTGTCAGATGTCATGGAGACCATGATGAAGGCCTATGAACGCGGCGGGGCCGAGCGCACCTCCGTCACGGTCACCGCCGTCGAGGACGAGAACGGCGACGTGCGCTACGTGGCCGCCATCTCCGGCACCGCGCACGCGATGACAACCATGGAGGGGTGGGCCGGGCAGCCGTCAGGGCTGGACTGGGCCGCCAACTTCCTCCACCACGGCGTGGGCCCCACCTCTGCCACGCATGCCGCGTCGCAGGCTATCCAGGACGCCATAGCCGAGGACCTGGCCCACCGCCGCGCCAACGGGTTGCCGGTACCCACCGGGCGGCCGGAACTGCTGCTGACGGGGCACTCGCAGGGCGGGATCGCGGCTGGGCAGTTGATCACGGACGACCAGTTCCTCAGCGGCGTGGACGTGAAGGGCATCATCAGCGCGGGTGCGCCGACGGAGTCGCTGAACATGCGGCCGGACGTGCCGGTCTACAACTTCCAGACCCAGTACGACCCCGTCCCCCGAACAGACGTCAACGGATACCGGCTCGACGGCACGAGGGATGTACCGGGGAACGTGACCAACATCACCCTCGACCACTCCGGCTCCGGGCCGGCGGACTACCTGCCCACGTACACCCACCTGCAGGACACCTACCGGCAGGATGTGGCCGCGTTGGGCCCGGTCCAGGCCCTGGAGGAGAGCTACGGCAGCTTCTTCAACGGCACGACCACCACCTATTCCGTAGAGTTCGGACGAGAGGTGAAGTGATGACCGACGAGACGATGGTGGCCCAGGACGGTATCCGCGTGGGCCTGGTGGGGTTCGAGACCTGGGCCGCGGCCATGGAACAGATCCGCGACGAAACACTCCCCCATGTAGACGAGGACACCCTCGCGGGCTGGGAGGCGGCGGGCATCATCACCCCGCGCGGCCTGGCCACCGACTGGGGACTGGCGTTGCGCGTCGCCCAGCAGGCGCGCGCCGGGATGGAACTGGTCTCCGTGTTCCAGAACGTCGCCTTCGACGCCATGGTCTTCGTGCTGGGCGACGACATGGTGACGGTCACGTCGAGAGCCGCGGTGGCGCCCACCGATGACGGGTGGCAGGCCACCGGCGTGGATCCCATGCTCGAGGTGGCGCTGGCGCCGTCGTCGGATCCGTGGCTGTTACTGCGCCGCGCCCTTCCACCGCTGGATCTCGCGCGCGCCCACCCCCGGCTCCCGCGCAGCGACGAGGCTGTGCCGTTGACGTTGAAGCTGGAGGAGGTCCCCACCGCGTGGGAGTACGAGCGCACCCTGTTCGCCCAGCGCCTCCTACAACTCCCCACCCTGCCCGCAGACGTCCGCGACGCCCTCGAGCCTGAGGCCAGCGTCTTCGCCTACGCCGTGGGCGAGCCGAGCACCGGTCCCTCCGCGTCCAACGACGCCTGGGCCGTCGGGCGCAACCTCTACTACATGGTGCCCGGACGCCCGGGTATCACCCAGGTGCCGCCCGGCCAGTTGGGGGCGCAACTCGTCTCCAGGCTTGCTGCTGCGGCCGGAGGACGTTGATGCAGCGAAGGGCACTGTTGATGGGAGTAGGTGTGGTGGTTTTCGGACTGTTCGGATGCGGATCCAAGGACGCCGAGGTCACAGACCAGGAATGGAATCAACGCCTCGTCGAGGCGCTGGAGCCGCTGGATCACGTCGAGGAGTTGACGGACTTCAGCTACTCCATGCAGGGGGCGTTCGGCGGGAGGGACTCGGCCTGGGTCTCCGGCACCGTCCGCTCGGACACCAACGACCCCGCCACGAACGAGGCGCTGCTGGAGGAGGTCGGCCGGCAGATCGCCACCGTCCACCGCGACAACGGTGCCAGGCGCTCGTCGATCATGGTTCACGTCCTCAGCCCGAACCTCACGAAGTACACGTTCGAAACGATGTTGGACGTCGATCTCGCCACGCTCGACACCCTTGCTGCGCACTACGGCATCGCGCGTCGCTGAGCCGTGTCCGTCCGTGGTCCCAGCCCGGATCCTCCTTCGGTCCAGCGCAACGGCTCGTGGGTACCGCAGTGCTGACGCCCACAGAAGCCACCTGGGATCAGCCCCTAGGGTCGGGGCATGAGGTTCCTGACATTTCTTGTGCTGGCACTACTGCTGGGCGGCTGTGGCGCAGCGACCCAGCGGGCCGAGCCGGCCGTCGAGGCACCGCCGGAACTGCCGCCCGACGTCCGTCTCCCGGAGCCCGAGCCATCCCCCCGGGGCGTGGAACCCCTGGACCAGGACCCGCCCGTCGAGAAGAAGCCCCAGATCGTGTACGTCGACGAGGAGCCGCCCTGCTCCGAAGGTCAGGCGTTGTCCGTTGCCTTCGTCGGCTACGACGCGGCGCTGGGCAGCCGCTTCCACTGGGCGCGCGTCCGCAACTGCACCGACGAGACGGTCATCCTGCCAGAACCCGCCTTCCGCGGCCGGGACCTGGGCAACATCTGGGGCGACATGACCACCGCACCGGCCTCCGGCCCTGAGCCCAGCCCGCTCCTCGAGCCAGGCGCCTCCGCGCTACTGACCCTCAAGTGGCTCAGCAACGGTCGCTGCGAGCGAGGAATCCAGGATCTGCGGCTCGTGCTCGGCGGGGAGTCCTTCGACTCGCCGGAGAACTGCCTTCAGCTGGGTGGTAGCTTCGCCCCTGAACGCGAGGCCGACATCACCTGGACCTGGGGAGACAACCTATGAGCGCACCGCTGCCGTGCCCCTGCGACACCGGCAAGGTCTACTCGGCCTGCTGCGGCCGCTTCCATGACGGCCGCCCGGCCCCCACGGCCGTCGCGCTCATGCGGTCGCGCTACTCCGCGTTCGTGTTCGGCCTGAGTGACCACCTCATGGAGACCTGGCACCCGACGACGCGCCCACCGTCGATCAGCCTCGACGACGGCACCCAGTGGTCCGGCCTCGTGATCGAGCAGACCGAGCGGGGCAACGCCTGGGACGACGAGGGAACCGTGCAGTTCACGGCCACGTTCCTTTCGCCCGACGGCATGGGCGTGTTGCAGGAGCGCAGCCGCTTCACCCAGGTGGACGGCCGCTGGTACTACGTCGACGGCACGCTGGGCTGACCCGACCGCCGCCCGGCCCGCCTCCGGTCCGGACACCCCTTCGCCGGGAGAAGATTTTCGCGCACGCCGCCGCTGTCAGTAAAGTGCTGCCCGGCGCGCCCGTCGCGCGCCCTCAGTTCCCCGGCCCGCCGCCTCCGCGTGGGCCTCATCGCAGGAGATCCATGAGTCAGACCACTGTGTCCACGTCCGCCGTGCCCGAGGCGGGTGAACGCTCCACCTCCACCCTGGCGGCGCTGCGCAACCCGCGCCGGCTCAAGACGGAGGTGCTGGCCGGTCTCGTCGTGGCCCTCGCGCTGATCCCGGAGGCGATCTCGTTCTCGATCATCGCCGGCGTGGATCCGCGGATGGGCCTGTTCTCCAGCTTCGTCATGGCGGTGACCATCGCGGTGGTGGGCGGTCGTCCCGGCATGATCTCTGCCGCCACCGGCGCCGTCGCCCTGGTCATCGCCCCCGTGGTGCGGGACCACGGCGTCGAATACTTCCTGGCGACGGTGCTGCTGGCCGGGCTGCTCCAGATCCTGTTGAGCGTCATCGGCGTGGCGCGGCTGATGCGCTTCATCCCCCGCATGGTGATGGTGGGCTTCGTCAACGCGCTGGCCATCCTGATCTTCATCGCCCAGATCCCCCACCTGCAGGATGTGCCGTGGCTGGTCTACCCCCTCGTCGCGCTGGGAATCGCCATCATGGTCTTCTTCCCGAAACTCACATCCGTGGTGCCCGCCCCGCTGGTGGCGATCCTGCTGATCACCGGGCTCGTCGTCGCCCTCGGCTGGCAGTTGCCGGATGTCGCCGGGCAGGGCCAGCTGCCCACGTCGCTGCCCGAACTCCTCATCCCCCAGGTACCGTTCACGCTCGAGACGCTGCGCATCATCGCGCCGTACGCGCTGGGCATGGCGCTGGTGGGCCTGATGGAGTCGCTGATGACCGCCAAGCTCGTCGACGACATCACCGACACGCACTCCAACAAGACCCGCGAGGGCTGGGGCCAGGGTGTGGCCAACATCATGTCGGGCCTGTTCGGCGGCATGGGCGGCTGCGCCATGATCGGCCAGACGATGATCAACGTGAAGGTCTCCGGCGCCCGCACGCGCATCTCCACCTTCCTGGCCGGCGTGTTCCTGCTCATCCTGGTGGTGGGCTTCGGCCCCGCCGTCGGCCGGATCCCCATGGCCGCCCTGGTGGCCGTCATGGTCATGGTGTCGGTGGCCACGTTCGACTGGCACAGCATCAAGCCCTCCACCCTGCGCCGCATGCCGCACAGCGAGAACATCGTGATGTTCGTCACCGTCATCGTCACGGTGCTGACGAGCAACCTCGCCATCGGCGTGCTGGTGGGCGTCAACGTGGCGATCATCGTCTTCGCCCGCCGCGTCGCGCGGTTCGCGAAGGTGCAGCGCCTCGACGGCGACGGCGGCCCCGTCTACAAGGTGACCGGTGAGCTCTTCTTCGCCACCAGCAACGACCTCGTCTACCAGTTCGACTACGCCGGCGACCCCGCCCACGTCAGGATCGACCTCAGCGAGTCGCACGTGTGGGACGCGTCCACCGTCGCCACTCTCGACGCGATCGAGTCGAAGTACGAGCGCTACGGCAAGAGCGTCGAGATCGTCGGCCTGAATGCGTCGTCGGCGGCCCGCCACCAGCGACTCTCGGGGCAACTCGGCGCCCACTGACGCCCTAGGGGCCGGGCAGAGAGCCGTGGCAGTGCGGCCAGACCCCCTGGTGTGCGCCGACAATGTGGCTAGGATCGCAAGCATGGCGGTGGCCGCGTGATCGAATTCGAGCAGGTCTCGAAGCTGTACGGCGGCCCCACGCCCGCCGTGGCAGAGTTCAGCGCGCGCATCCCCTCCCACACCACCACCGTGTTGGTCGGCTCGTCCGGATGCGGCAAGACCACCCTGTTGCGGATGGTGAACCGCATGGTGGAACCCACTGCGGGGCGGGTGCTGATCGACGACGAGGACATCGCCGGCCAGGACCCAGTCGCCCTGCGCCGACGCATCGGCTACGTGATGCAGAGCGCGGGTCTCATGCCGCACCGCACCGTCGTCGACAACATCTCGACCGTGCCCCGCCTGCTGGGCACGACGCGGCGCGACGCCCATCGACGTTCGGCAGAACTGATGGAACTGGTCGGCCTCGACGCCGGCCTGGCTGGTCGCTACCCCGCACAACTCTCGGGCGGCCAACAGCAACGCGTCGGCGTGGCCCGCGCCCTGGCCGCTGACCCCAACATCCTCCTCATGGACGAGCCGTTCGCGGCCGTCGACCCCATCGTGCGCGCGGACCTGCAGAACGAACTTCTGCGCCTTCAGGCCGAGTTGGGCAAGACCATCGTGTTCGTCACCCACGACATCGACGAGGCCCTCTTGCTGGGCGACCAGATCATCATCCTCGAGCAGGGCGGCCACGTGGCCCAGCGGGGCACCGGTCCGGACATCCTGGCGGCACCCGCGAACGCGTTCGTCGCGGAGTTCCTGGGCCTGGGCAGGGACGCTCGGGCGCTGCACATCGTGGATTCGGCGGAGGGCCGCATCGTCGTCGATGGCCGTGGCCGCGCCGCGGGGAGACTCGCGGAGCCGTCGTGACCTGGATCACCGCGAACCTCGACCTCATCTGGGAGCGCACGCTCGCCCACCTCGCCCTCGCGGTGCCCGCCATCGCCGCGAGCTTCCTGGTGGCCCTGGTCATCGGAGGCTTCGCGGCGGGACGGCGGCGGCTCCGCGCCCCGCTGGTCACTGGCGCTGCTCTCCTATACGCCATCCCCTCACTGCCGCTCTTCATCGTGCTGCCCGCCCTGATCGGCACCGGCGTCCGCGACAGCCTCAACGTCGTCGTCGCGCTCACGCTGTACGGGCTGGCGTTGATGGTCCCGGCGGTCGTCGACGCGCTGCGCGCCAACGAGAAGGGCCCGGTCGATGCGGCGAGGGCGCTCGGGTACACCCGGGCGGCGCGGTTCCTGACGGTCGAGTTGCCGCTGGCCGGGCCCACGCTGCTGGCAGGCCTGCGCGTCACCTCCGTCAGCACGGTGTCGCTGGTGACGGTCGGTGCCGTGCTGGGCGTCCCCAGCCTCGGCATGCTGTTCACCGACGGGTTCCAGCGCGGGATCACCGCGGAGATCCTCACCGGCCTCGTCATGACGGCCGTCGTGGCGCTGGTCCTCGACGCGGCCTGGGTGCTGCTCGGACGCTGGCTGTTGCCGTGGCGGCGCGCATGAGACACCTCATCGACGCCGTCGTCTGGCTCACCGACCCCGCCCACCTGATGGGCGACGGCGGGGTGCTGCACCGGGCTGTGGAGCACCTGACCTACTCGGTGGTGGCCGTGGCGATCGCGTGCCTGATCGCGGTGCCGGTCGGCTGGTTGGTCGGGCACAGCGGCCGGTTCGACGGCGTGACCGTCGCCACCACGGGGACAGCCCGCGCCCTGCCCACGCTCGGGGTCCTCACCCTGGCGGGCCTGGCCTTCGGGGTGGGCCTGGTCGGGCCGATGGTGGCCTTCGTGATCCTCTCCGTCCCGTCCATCCTGGCCGGCGCCTACGCCGGGATCCGCGCCATCGAGCCCGCCACCATCGACGCGGCACGTGCCACCGGGCTCAGTCCGCGCCAGGTGCTGTGGCGGGTGGAGGTGCCGCTGGGCCTACCCCTGCTCACCGGCGGCATCCGCTCGGCGATGCTGCAGGTGATCGCCACGGCGACTCTCGCCGCCTACGTCGGGGCAGGAGGTCTGGGGCGGCAACTCTTCCTCGGCCTACGCACCCAGGACTACCCTCAGATGCTCGGGGCCGCGCTCGCCGTGATGACCATCGCGCTGATCGTCGACCTCGTGTTCGCCTGGCTGCAACGCCGGGTGACGCCCGCCGGTATCAGGACCCCCTGACCACCTCACGGAAGGAACCACCATGACCGCCCTCCGCCTGACCATCCTCGCGGCAGCCACCGCCCTCGCCCTGGCCGGCTGCGCATCCACAGACCCACTCGGCGAGCCCTCCGCCGACGCCACCTCGGCTCAGCCGGTGGGCGGGCAGACGCTCGTCGTCGGCTCCCAGCAGTACTACTCCAACGAGATCATCGCCGAGCTGTACGCCCAGGCGCTGGAGGCCGAGGGGTACACGGTGGACAGGCAGTTCCAGATCGGGCAGCGCGAGACCTACCTGCCGGAACTGGAGGCGGGCAAGATCGACGTCTTCCCTGAGTACACCGGCAACCTGCTGCAGTACGTCGACGCCGAGACCACGGCCCGCACCGCCGACGAGGTGAACGCCGCCCTGGCTGAGGCACTCCCGGACGGGCTGCGCGTGCTGGACCCGGCCGAGGCCACGGATCAGGACTCGTACACCGTGACGGCGGCCTTCGCCGAGGAGCATGGCCTGACGGCGATCGCCGACTTAGCCGGTGTCGGGGAGCCGCTGAAGATGGCCGCGAACTCCGAGTTCGCCACCCGTCCCTACGGACCGGGGGGGGCGAAGGAGATCTACGGCGTCGACATCGAGGTGCTCCCGGTGGAGGATTCGGGCGGCCCGCTGACGGTTCGGGCGCTGACCGACGGCACGGTCCAGGTGGCCGACATCTACACCGCGGACCCCGCCATCGCCGCCAACGACCTCATCGTGCTGGAAGACCCGGAGGGCCTGATCCTGCCGCAGCAGGTGGTTCCGCTGGTCTCCGACAAGGTCGACGACGCCGCTGAGCAGGCGATCGCGTCGGTGAACGAGAAGCTGACCCCGGAGGCGCTGCGCGAACTCAACGCCCGCAGCGTGGACGAGCAACTGGGCTCGGAGGAGATCGCCGGCGACTGGCTCGAGGAGAACGACCTCCTCTGACGGAGGGACGTCAAGAAAGCTCCCTCGCGGGGACTGCCCAGCGTGACCCCACGCAGGGCACCCTCCGCGGGGGAGCTTTTTCCTCTTCCCTGGTCCCGGCCGGGTTAGCCGACGGCTTCGGCCAACGTGACCTGGGCGAACCGCATCAGCCAGCCGTCGGGGGTCTGCTGCCACAACGAGAAGCGCAGGCGGCTGAGATCGTCACCCTGGCGCCAGCGCACCCCCGCAACTCCCTCCGCATAGGTGTCCACCGCGAGCACCTCGAAGCGCGACGACGTGGGCTGCCATGCCCCGTACGCCCTGTCGACGATCCGGCCGTCGAGCGCATGGGCGACGAAGTCGGGGTGAAGCAGCGCGACGAGCGCCCGGGAGTCGCCTCGTACCTCGTCGTCGAGGAGTTCGCGCGTGAGTTGCAGCAGCTTGGCCTTGACCCGCGCCGAAGCGGTGCCGGGGCATCCTCCGCTCGGGCCCGACGGCGCAGGTTCGGGCTCGCCCACGGAGAACAGGTCAGGCTCCGGATCTGTGGACCCGATGGCGAACGCCTGTTCCCTCGACTTGGGGGCAGCAGCAGACGGGAAGCCCGGGCCGGGATCGAAGGCGACACCCTGCTGGAACGCGAACGCTGCGGACCTGGCCCGCTCGTCGGCCGCCTCGTTCATGGCGTGCCCGGCGTGGCCCTTCACCCACTCGAAGTGCAGGTTGCGCCCCTGCATCGCGACGTCGAGTTCCTTCATCAGTTCGACGTTGAGGACCGGCTTGCCGTCACCCTTCTTCCAGCCCCGGCGCTTCCATCCCGGCAGCCACTTGGTCAAGGAGTTGATCACGTACTGGGAGTCGCAGAGGATGCGCAGGGGTTCGTCAACGTGCGCCGTGGACTGCAGCAGGTCCAGCACCGCCATGAGTTCACCCATGTTGTTGGTGCCGTGCGGCCATCCCCCGGAGGCCCAGGCGTCGTCGCTGATGTACCAGGCCCAGCCTGCCGGGCCGGGGTTGGAGAGGGAGGAACCGTCTGCGGCAGCAACAATCACGCCGGACAGACTACCTCCGGACCGGTGGGGTCCCGACCCCGCAGCCGGCTGGCGCTAGGGGACACCAAATCTAGATCCGGGCGCTGGGACACCAAATCTAGATTCAGTGTCGTCAGGGACCCTGAATCCAGATTCGGCGTCTGGGCTGGGGGTCGCGGTGAGACGCCACATCCAGATTCAGTGGCTTCAGCGACCCCGGATCCAGATTCAGCGTCGTGGCCTGGGAGCCCGCGACACTTTGAAACTCACGCGACGGTGGGCGGGAACAGGTACGCGTAGGTGTGGTGCTCCACGAAACCCTCCTTGGCGTACAGCGAGCGGGCGGCGGTGTTCTCCTCCCCCACCTGCAGGGCGACGAAGCGGCACTCGACCGAATCCACCAGCGCCCGCGTCATGGCCCGGCCCCAGCCGGTGCCCCGCAGTGCGGGAGCGACCTCGACCGACGAGATGACCGCCCACGAACCCCAGAGGGCCACGCGCCCCACGGCGATGCCGGGGATCTGCGCATAGGTGGCCGGGGCACTGGTCATCTCCGCCACCAGGTCGGCGTCCGTGCGGCCACCCCGCCAGATGGAGAGCCACCCCTCGTCGGGCTCGGGCGACACCTTGACCTCGACGTGGTCATACGGCAGGTCATCAGCCCGGGCGACCATCACGACGGTGGGGCCACGCAACTCGTAGCCCGCGGCCTTCGCCAGGTCGATGACGGGGTCACCCATCACCACCTGCAGGATGGTGGGCCGGCCACGCCACTGGTCGGCCAGTGTGAGCGCCACGTCCCACGGCATCCCGGGGTCGCCGCCCACCAGGGTGGAGTTCGCCCGGGTGGTGCGGCGGTTCCCGTCGCGGAGGATCCAGCCGCCCAACCGGGCGCGACGCAGCCCCGGCCAGGTGCGGTCCAGCATCCGCTGCATCGCGTCAGGGGGCGAGGCGGGCAGCACGGTGCGCTCCGGGACCCGCTTCAGGTTCTTCACCGTCGATCGTTGCAGCCACACGGCCGGCTTGTCCTCGGGGAGCACCACCAGGCGGTCGTCGTCGGCGGCGATGAGGTGGCCGACGAGATCTGAGGCACGCCCGTCCGCGTCGAGATGCCGCAGCGTGATGCGCGGCGCTCCGGCGGGGACCTCGATGATCATCCTGTCACATTACTTCACCGCGCCCCGGCCCCGGCTGGCCCTGCGTCGCTTCCGTGAGCAATTGGATGGGGTCACGGGACCCCCAGCGGTGATCTCTCGGCGTGTCGCGTCGCGACCCTATCCAATTGCTCACGGGCCGGGTCGCCGAGGCCTCTGGCTGGAGACGACGCGGCGGGGCATACTTGCCCGGTGGCAGAGCATGATCAGATCAAGGTCCGCGGTGCGCGCGTCAACAACCTCAAGGACGTCTCGGTCGACGTCCCAAAGCGGCAGTTGACCGTCTTCACCGGAGTCTCCGGTTCGGGCAAATCGTCCCTGGTGTTCGGCACCATCGCGGCGGAGTCGCAACGCCTCATCAACGAGACCTACCCCGCGTTCGTGCAGAGTTTCATGGCCTCCCCCGCCCGGCCGGACGTGGACCGGCTGGAGAACCTGTCGGCCGCCATCGTCGTCGACCAGGAAAGGATGGGAGCAAACAGCCGGAGCACCGTCGGCACCGCCACCGACGTCAACTCGTTGCTGCGGCTGGTCTGGTCCCGCCTGGGCACGCCCCACGTGGGACCCAGCTTCCACTTCTCCTTCAACACGCCACAGGGCATGTGCCCGGCCTGCGAGGGCAACGGGAAGGTGTCGGCCGTCGACGAGTCGCTCATCGTCAACACCGAACTCTCCCTCAACGACGGCGCCATCACCGTCCCTGGCTACGGGGTGGGCACCTGGCAGTGGAAGATGTACGGCGAGGACCCGGAGCTCGACCCGGACAAGCCAGTCAAGGACTACACGCCGGCGGAGCTCGAACGGCTGATGTACGACCCCGGCACCCGGGTGAAGTTCCTGGGCATGAACACCACGCACGAGGGCATCGTCGTGCGCGTGAAGCGCCAGTTCCTCAACCCGGAGAAGGAGGCCGGCCAGAAGCACATCCGCGAATTCGCGGAGCGGATCGGCACCTTCGTCGCCTGCCGCGAGTGCGGCGGCACGCGGCTCAACGAGGCGTCGCGCTCCGCTGAGGTCGACGGCGTGACGCTGCCCGCCGCGCTGGCGTGGCAGGTCTCGGACCTGCGCGAATGGGTCCTGGAACTGGCAGGACACACCACCTCGGCGAAGGCGCTCCCCGTCCTCACCGCGCTGGCGGACCAGCTCGGCTCGCTGGTGGAGGTGGGGCTCGGCTACCTGTCGCTCGACCGCGAATCCGGCACGCTGTCCGGCGGCGAGGCCCAGCGGGTCAAGATGGTGGGCCACCTCGGTTCCGCGCTGACGGACGTGACCTACGTGTTCGACGAGCCCACCGTCGGCCTCCATCCGCACGACATCAACCGGATGATCGACCTCCTGCAGTCGCTGCGCGACAAGGGCAACACCGTGCTCGTCGTGGAACACAAGCCGCAGGTCATCGAGCGGGCGGACCACATCGTCGACATCGGCCCCGGCGCCGGTTCCGACGGCGGCGAGATCGTCTACGTCGGCGACCTCGAGGGCCTCCGGAGGTCCGGCTCCATCACCGGTGAACTTATGGACCACAAGCCCACGCTACGCACCCACCGGCGCACGCCGTCGGGCGCGATGGAGATCCGCGGGGCCACCACCCACAACCTCAAGGGCGTCGACGTCGACGTGCCGCTCGGCGTGCTGACGGTGGTCACGGGCGTGGCGGGTTCAGGCAAGTCGTCGCTGATCCACGGCTCGATCCAGTCTGGGGCGCTGAAGAAGGCCGGCGAGATCCGCGTGGTCGACCAGAGCGCGATCCGGGGTTCCATCCGCTCCAACCCCGCCACGTACACCGGTCTGCTGGACCCCATCAGGTCGGCGTTCGCGAAGGAGAACGACGTCAAGCCCGCGCTCTTCTCCGCCAACTCGGCCGGTGCCTGCGAGAACTGCAAGGGCCTGGGCATCGTCTACACGGATCTGGGCATGATGGCCGGGGTGGCCAACACCTGCGAGGTGTGCGAGGGCCGACGGTTCACCGACGAGGTGCTGCAGTACCGGCTCCACGGGCTCAACATCGCCGAGGTGCTGGCACTGCCGATCGGGAGGGCCGCCGAGGTGTTCACCGCCGGCACCCCGAAGAAGATCCTGGACCGCCTCCTGGCGGTGGGCCTGGGCTACCTCAGGCTCGGGCAGCCGCTCTCCACCCTGTCCGGCGGCGAGCGCCAGCGCATCAAGCTCGCGATCCGCATGGCCGAGGGTGCCGGCGTCTACGTGCTGGACGAGCCCACCACGGGGCTGCACCTCGCCGACATCGAGGCGATGCTGGAGATGCTCCACGGCCTCGTGGACCGCGGCAACTCCGTCATCGTGATCGAGCATTCGCTGGCCGTGATGTCGCACGCCGACTGGATCATCGACGTGGGCCCGGGCGCCGGCCACGACGGTGGCCGCATCGTCTACGAGGGTACGCCCGAAGGCCTGATGGATGCGGGCACCCTGACCGGCGACCACCTGAGGCAGTACCTGGCTCCCTGACCGCGAACCGCCAGGGTTCGAACCACCCGCAGGCGACTCAGCCGGCGACGTCGTGCAGGTGGTGGATCAGGTCGTGCGCGAAGTACAGGCCCAGTGACTGCGCCGTGAACTCGGAGCCGTTACCCCGCAGCCCCGCCCAGGACCACTGCTCCCCGACGGGCTCGGCCCACGCCTTCGCCGCGGCTTCGGCCCGTTCCTTGATGAGGACGGCGGTGGCGTGGCCGTTGGCCTTCCAGTACTCCTTCTCCACGGCGGCGGCGTCCTGGTCCCAGTCCTCGAACTCGGTGCCCGCGCCGTCGCTGTCGAGGATCAGGCCCAGACGTTCCGTCATGACCGCCATGACGTCCGCCACGTGCTGCCCGTATTCGATGGGCGACCACGTCTCCGGCCACGGACGCTCCTCCGCGCCCCTCCGCTCGACGGCGACCTCGAACCGCTCGGCCGCGCCCAGGATGAGCGTGGGCAGGTCCTCCGGCGACACCGTGGCGGGATCGAAGCCGCACTCAGGACAGGCCCGGGTGGTGACCCAGGTCCAGTCCTTGACATCGGCAACGGGTGCAACGGGGGCGTTCGGCTCAGTCATGGCACGACATTAGCGCCAGTGCCGGGCGACTCAGTGGTCCTGACGCTCGTAGATCCTTCGGCTGACGGCGTAGGAGACCACCCACACGACCACGGCGATGCCCGCCACCAGCCACGGGAACACGGTGAGCGAGCCCTCCGCAGATCCCGTCTCCAGCCCCTCCAGGAATGTGGCGCCCACGGTGGCCACGAACAGGAACCCCAAGGCCACCACTCCCATCAGGGCGATCAGGATCACGCGCGCGGTCTGGTGCCCGTAGCGTACCTGGAAGGGGAACTGGGCGGCGATCACGATGCTCAGCACGCCGAACAGGAGCAACCCGTTGAGGAGCGCGTCGCTCGGCTCACCGCGCACCGTGTCCCCCAGCGCGGCCAGCGTCACCGCACCGGCGACGATCGCGAGCATCAGCCCCAGAGCCACCAGGAAGTGCGACGTGATCACCGTGCGACGAGCCACGGGCAGGGAGCCGTGCAGCCGGGTCAGGCCATGGAGCGAGTCTGCCGTGAAGACGTTCAGCGAGAGGACGGACGCGACCGTCGCTGCCATGGGCACGCCCATCGCGGTGCCCCCGAACAGGGCCGCCGCAACCAGGACCAGACCGAGGAAGGCGAGCGTCCGGACGTTGCCCCCGAACACCGCCCGCAGGTCGAGCTTGATCATGGACCACAGGTTCGTCATGTCAGTTCTCCTTCGCGAACGCGACGATGATGTCGTCGAGGCTCGGTTCCTCCACCGCGGCGGAACCGTTGAGGGCGACGGTGTGCTCGGTCGCCATGAGGCCCTCCCACCCCGCGTCGTGCAGGCGGAGGCCGCGTACGAGGCCGCGCACGTCGTCGAGGTGTGATCTGGCACCGCGCACCGTGCGGAACGATTCCACCAGTTCATCGCGCGTACCACTGGTCAGCACCCGGCCGTTGTGGAGGAGGGTGATGTAGTCCGCCACCCGGTCGAGATCGGTGGTGATGTGGGTGGAGAACAGTACGGAGTGCCGCTCATCGGTCATGAACTCCGCCAGCATGTCCACCAGTTCGCGCCGGGCCAGCGGGTCGAGGCCGCTGGTCGGCTCATCGAGCACCAGCAGTTCCGCGCCGTGCGAGAGGGCGACGGCGAGCTGCAGGCGCATCGACATGCCGCGGCTCAGTTCCTTGATGCACTTCTTCTCGTCGATGCCGGCCCAGCCCAGCAGTTCGTCGAACCTGGCCTGGTCCCACCGGGGATAGAACGGCGCAAGGGCGCGGTGGACGTCGCGCACCTTCCAGAGGGCCGGGTACGGCGCGGAATCCATCACCACCCCCAACCTGGTCCTGTCGACGTCCTGCGCGCGACCCTCGTCGGGGTGCACCATCCCGAGGCCGACCTTGATCGCCGTGGTCTTGCCCGCGCCGTTGGCGCCGACCAGGCCCATGACGAAGCCGCGGGGTACGACCAGGTCGAGGGGTCCGAGCGCGAAGCCCGGGTACTTCTTGGTCACTCCCCGCAGCGCGAACTCCGCGTCGGGGGCCGAGGTGAGGTCTCGTGAAGTCATCACAGTTCCTGTTCGATGAGTGCGTCGAGCACCGCGTGGAGCTCGGCTGGGGTGAGGGCGGCCAGGCGCGCTTTCCGCAGACCGTCGGCGAAGTGGGTCTCCACTTCGCGCAGGATCTGTTCGCGCACGAGGTCCGTGTCGCGGGGCAGCACGTACGAGCCCTTGCCCGGCACGTTGGTCACGAACCCCTCCTGCGCCAGGTCTGAGTAGGCGCGGGTGGTCGTGATCACGGACACCCGGAGGTCGCGGGCGAGGCCGCGGATCGATGGCAGGGCGTCACCCTCCGGCAGGTCGCCCCGGAGGATGGCCGCCTTGAGTTGTTGCTTGATCTGTTCGTAGATCGGCTCTCCACTGGTGTTGGAGATCACGATGTCGAGGGTCACGACCAGCTCCTTACTGTATATATCCACTATATACAGTAGGTGCGCAAGGACGCAAGGGCTTTCCGGACTTGGATCGCGCGCTAGTTCAGGAGCCCGTGCCGGCGCGCCGCAGCGACCGCGGCGGTACGCGAATCAGCCCCCAGTTTTCCGAAGGCGTGCACCAGATGCGTCTTCACGGTGCCCTCGGAGATGAACAACTGCCTGGCAATCTCTCGGTTGGTGCTGCCCTCGGCAACCAAACGCAGCACGTCGAGTTCCCGCGCACTCACGGCGGGCACGCCCTGCGACATCCGTTCGACGACGCGCACCTCGAGGTCGCGCGAGAGCACCAGCCGCCCGGCAGCTGCGTCGGCGATGCCCTCGATGATGTCTTCGGGCTGCGCATCCTTGAGCAGGTACCCCGCGGCCCCGGCCAGGACGGCCCTGGCGATGTCGGAGTCGTTGTCGTAGGTGGTGAGGATCAGCACCGCCGGCGGGCGGGGCCGGCGTCTGACCGCCTCGGTGACGCCCACGCCGTCGAGTCCCTCTCCCAGCCTCAGGTCGCAGAGGACCACGTCGGGCGACAACTCGTCCACCAGCCGCAGTGCTTCCTCGCCCGTGGCTGCGGACCCGATCACCTCGATGGCGTCGGCCCCGCTCAGCAGCGCCGCGACGCCGGACCGCACCACCGGATGGTCGTCCACCAGCAGTACCCGGATCATGGCAACGCCTCGTCCGCCCGCACGAGGGGCAGGCGGGCGGTGACGGCCGTGCCACCTCCCGGCTCCGATTCGACGGTGAGCTCACCGCCCAGGTCTGCGAGGCGCTCGCGGAGAGCGCGCAGCCCGTAGCCCCCGTTCATGGTGCGCTCCACCGTGACGGCCGGGTCGAACCCGATGCCGTCGTCGACGACGTCAAGGTGGACGTGGTCCCCTGCGCGGGCCAGCTCGACGCCGACGCGGCCGGCCCGCGAGTGCTGGCGCACGTTGGCCAACGCGTTCTGCGCCGCGCGCAGCAGCGCCACCTCAGTGGACGTGGCGAGCCGGGGCAGCTCGGGGTCGACGGTGACGTCCCACTGCGCTCCGAGTGCTTCGGCCACCTCCGCCGTCAGGCGACGCAGCGGTGCGGCGAGGCCCCCTGCACCGGCCTCCTCGGGGGCCAAGGCGTAGACGACGCGGCGTGACTCCGCGAGGTTCTCAGTCGCCGTGGCCTCGATCTGGGCGATGAGGTCCCGGGCCGGGTCGTCGGCTGCTTTACGGCCCGCAGCCCGGGCAAGGAGCACGATGGAGGAGAAACCCTGCGCCAAGGTGTCGTGGATGTCGTGGGCGAGCCGGGTGCGTTCGGCCAGCTGACCGGCCTCGCGCTGCAGGCGCGCGGTCTCCTCGTGGGCGAGAAGCACCTCGGTGAGCAACCGGCGGTGCTCCGAGACCTCATGTTCGAACTTCAGCACCGCTCGGGAGAACCCCACGGCGATGAGCGCCCCGGAGAGCGGGCCCAGCACGGAGCCGATGGTGCCACCACCGGCCATGGTCAGCACCGTGACGATCATCGCGAGCGAAACCGCCGTCAGCAGCAGCGAGGTCAGGAGCGGCAGGAGCGCCGCCCCCAGCAGCCACAGAGGGAAGGCGATCCACAGATACGCCGGGGAGATCCACATCGTCCACCCCGACAGGGCGAACAGAATGCCCATCCACACGGTGAGGCCAACGGTGCCCAGCCGGTCGACGAATTGCAACCCGAGCACGAACACCAGGAGGGTGAGCAGCGCAATGGGCCAGGCGACCACCACGGCCGCGCCGCCGTCGGGGAGCAGGCTGGCGATGATCAGCAGGCCGATGAACAGCACCGCCTGACCGAACCGCAGCCACCAGGACGCCGACCACCTGGGCGCGCGAGCCACGCCCACGTGGGCACGTCGGGAAGGGGTCGTCACGCCTCCACGGTAGCGGTGTCCAGCGGCTGGCGGGCGTCGGCCTTCAGCGCCCTGCCGAGGATGACGAAGAAGTACACCCAGGTGCCGGTCAGGATCATGTGACCGAGGCCCGCGAAGCCGGGCCACATGGCGGAGGTGGCGATGGGGGCCTCGAGCACCTGGAGGGTGCCCTTCACCACCATGGAGCCGAACGTGAAGCCGAGGCCGATGTTGTAGAGCAGCGTGAAGAGCTTGGCGCTCTTCTCCGCGATGGGGAACACCTTGGCCAGCGCAAGGATGGCGAGGAACACCAGGGTGCCGAGCGCCAGTGCATGCGTGTGGGCGGTCGAGAGCATGGTGTCGCCGGTGAACTCGTTGATCTTGGTCATTTCGCGCCAGTAGAGGCCCGAGGCGAGTCCGAGGGCGGTCCAGGTTCCGGCGGAGAGGAAGAGTCGATTCAGCATGTATCCATCGTCGCGATTCCGCTCACAGGTTTCCCCCGGCAGGCATCCATCCTTCGGTGGATCCAGCAGTCCCGGCCTTTCGCCGTCAGCGGGCGGCGGCGAAGGCCGGGCGGATGACCTCGCGGATCATGGACTCGCGCTGGTCGTGCGGCAGGAACGCCGCGCGCATCGCACCCACTGTGGTCTTCTCGACGTCGTCGAGGTCCCAGTGGAAGGTCTCCACCAGCTTGAGGTACTCCCGCGACATGCTGGTGTCGCTCATCAACCGGTTGTCGCAGTTAACGGTCACGTTGAACTGGAGGCCCTTCAGTAGGTCGATGGGATGGTCCTTCATCTCCCCCGCAATGCCGGTCTGGAGGTTCGACGACGGCGCCACCTCGAGCGGGATCTGGGCGTCACGCACGTAGCCCGCCAGCCGACCGAACCGCACGCGGTCCTCCTCGATGGTCAGGTCCTCGACGATCCGCACGCCGTGGCCCAGGCGGTTGCCGCCGCACAGTTGCACGGCCTCCCAGATCGAGGGCGGCCCGAAGGCCTCGCCTGCGTGGATGGTGAAGAACATGTTGTGCTTCTTGAGCAGCCGGAACGCGCCCTCGAAACGCGACGGCGGGAAGCCGTCCTCCGCTCCGGCGATGTCGAACCCGCAGACGCTGTCGTCACGGTTGTCGATGGCCAGTTGCGCGATCTCGACGGTGGGGTCGTCCTGGCGCAGCGAGGTGAGGATCTGCCGCGCGACGATGGCGTGGCCCGACGCCGCGGCCGCCCTCATGCCCGAGGCCAAGCCGTCGCGCACCGCCTCGACCGACTGCTGCAGCGTCAGCCCCTTGGCCAGGTGCTGCGCGGGGGCCCAGCGCGCCTCGGCATAGACGACGCCGTCCTCGGCCTGGTCGACGACGAACTCGTGCGCCACCCGCTCGAGCTGTTCGGCGGTCTGCATCGCGGCGACCGTGTGTGCGAACGTCTCCAGGTAGCGCACCAGCGAGCCGGAGTCTGCGGCCTCGAAGAACCACCGGCGCAGACCCTCCGGATCCGTCGTCGGCAGCTCGTGGCCGTTGGCTGCGCAGTGCTCGATGACGGTTTCCGGGCGCAGCCCTCCGTCGAGGTGATCGTGGAGCGCAACTTTGGGTAGCGCGCGCAAGTCGTCGAGGCTCAGCATGGGCTCAGGTTACCGGGCAAGGCCGGGGAGCTGCTCCCGATCCGTGGCAAGCTGTAGCAATGGCTGCGCTGAACAGAAGAGCACTGATCGCGGGAACCGCAGCGGGGGGCTTCGCCCTGGCGACGGGTTGCACCGACGAAGGCTCGCCGGAGACACCCCCGTCCCAGAGCCCGACGTCGGCCTCGCCGGCCACGGCTCCCCGCAGCCCGTCGGCTTCAGCGTCGCCCAGCCCGTCGCCGGAGCCGAGCAGCCCCTCCCCCGAGCCCTCGCCCACCCCGCAGGTGGCCGAGTTGCCTGGCGGCGGCACCACCCCGTTCCCGGGCCGACGCATGGTCGCGCTCTACGGACACCCCACGGCCCCGGTGCTCGGCATGCTGGGCGAACAGCCACCCGCCCAGGCGGTCACCCGGGTCAACGCCCTCGTCGCCGAATACCAGCAACTGTTGCCCGACGAGAAGGTCATCGGGGCGTTCGAGATCATCGTCACGGTGGCCTCGGCGTCGAAGACGGCCGACGGTTCCTACTCGAACCGCACACCGATCGAGACGATCATGCCGTGGATCGAGGCCGCTGAGGCCAACGACATCTACGTCATCATCGACCTCCAGCCCGGCCGCGTCGACTTCCTCACGCAGGCCAAGCTGTACGAGGAACTGCTCCGCCGCCCGTCGGTGGGTCTGGCGCTCGATCCGGAGTGGCGCCTCAAGCCCAACCAGGTGCACCTGCGTCAGATCGGGCAGGTGGCGATCGAAGAGGTCAACGCCGTGGGCACCTGGCTGGCAGACCTGGTGCGCGACAACAACCTGCCGTCGAAGGTGCTCGTCCTGCACCAGTTCCAGCCCCGGATGGTCATCGGCAGGGAGCGGCTCGACACCAGCCGCCCGGAGATCCAGTACCTCATGCATGCCGACGGGCAGGGCGGCCAGCCGGCGAAGCAGGCCACCTGGCAGGCGCTGCTGAAGGACCTCCCCCAGAACGTGTTCCTCGGCTGGAAGAACTTCGAGGACGAGGACCTGCCCATGCTGACGCCTCAGCAGACGGTGGCGCAGGTCGAGCCGTTGCCCCACCTCGTGTCGTACCAGTAGACGCGTCGGTCCTCCCGTTGCGTCGCACACCAGCGGCAGCGCCGCGGGAGGCGTGCGGTCAGGTGAGGTTGGCGGGGCCGAAGGCCTGCGGCAACATCTCCGCCAAGGTCACGATGCCCGCCGGGGTCTCCATCAGCAGGTCTGCGCCGCCGTGCTCGAAGAGCAGCTGGCGACACCGTCCGCACGGCGTGATCACCTCGCCGCGCGTCTCCCCACCGACGCAGGTGAACGCCACCAGGCGCCCACCCCCACCGGCGACGAGGTCCGAGATCAGCCCACATTCTGCGCACAGCGTGACGCCGTAGCCGGCGTTCTCCACGTTGCAGCCGCTCACCACGCGCCCGTCGTCCACCAGCGCCGCCGCCCCCACCCGGAACCTCGAGTAGGGCGCATAGGCGCGGGTCATGACGCTGAGGGCGGTGGCCCGCAGCGCCTCCCAGTCGATGCTCGTCATCAGTGGCTCTTGATGAAGTGCGCGCCGTCTGCGGCAGGGGCCCGCACGCGTCCGACGAGGCCCGCCACGGCGATGATGGTGGCCAGGTACGGCAGCATCTCGATGAAGTCGCTGGGGATGGGAAGCTGCATGAGCTTCGTGTTCTGGGCCAGCGCGCGGGCGAAGCCGAAGAACAGGGCGACGAATGCGCCGAGGACGGGGTGCCAGCGGCCCATGATCACCGCGGCGAGCGCGATGAAGCCGTTGCCCGCCGTCGGGTTGTTGTCCTGGAACGACCCCACCGAGCCGATGGTGAAGTACGCGCCACCGATGCCGGCGAACACGCCGCCGAGCAGCACGGCCGAGGCCTTGGTCCAGAGCACGTTGATGCCGACGGTGTCTGCAGCGTGCGGGTGTTCGCCCACCGAGCGGACCCGGAGGCCCCACTTGGTGCGGAACAGCAGGAACCACACCAGCGGCACCGCGACGAACGCGATGTAGGTGAGGGGTCGCTGCGTGAACAGGATGGGCCCGAGGAAGGGGACGTCCGCCAGGCCAGGGATCCGGATGGGCAGCATGGGCCGCACGTTGCTGTAGGTGGCGATGTCCTTGGCCACCAACTGCTGGTAGATGAAGCCCGTGAGGCCCGTGGCCAGCACGTTGATGACGACGCCGATGATGACGTGGTCCACCAGGTAACGCAGCGTGAACAGCGCCAGGATCCCGGCCATCATGACGCCGGCCAACGCGGCCGCGAACAGGGCCGCGACGAACGACTGCGTCATGCTGTAGGTCAGCGAGGCCGAGAACGCCGCGGTGAGGAACATGCCCTCGATGGCGATGTTCACCACGCCCGCCCGCTCCGCCAGCACGCCACCCAGCACGCCGAAGAACAGCGGCGTCGCGTATTCGAGCGTGAGGTTCAGCTGGCTGGTGAGGGTGAACGGCAGCGGTGAGCTGGCCGCGGCCCACACCAGGAAGCCGACGACGATGCCCAGGCCGGCGACCACGGCCGCCAGCGTGCGCATCCTGCCGCTGAGCTTCCCGGTGAGGTAGCCGATACCGGCGCCGAGTACCAGCAGGGCCGCGATGAGGACCGTGGCGGTGCCGGGCAGTTCCAGCGTGGGCAACTGCACCTCGGAGAAGGCATCGGACAGGGCGATCCGCCCGGACTTGTTGACGGTGAACGCCATGACCAACAGCGCGACGCCCATGACGGCGATCAGGGTGCCGGTGGAGAGTCGCTGGGCCTTCGCCTCCGGCGACTCGACCTTCTTGACGAGGCGCAGGTCGCTGTCCGGGATGGGCAGGGTCTGGGTGCTCATGCTTCAGCCACCTTCGCGACAGGAACGGAACGACGCTTGGTCTTGCGCTCGTTGAGGAACGGCAGCAGCCACGCGACGAACGCGGGCGCGGCCACGAACAGCACGACGAGGGCCTGGATGAGGTCTGTCAGCTTGTCCGGCGTGTTGGCCATCGTGACCATCGTGCGGCGCGAAGCCTTGAGGGCACCGAACAGCAGGCCCGCGAGCACCACTCCCAGTGGTCTCGATCTACCGAGCAGTGCCACGGTGATGGCGTCGAAGCCCAACGTGCCGATGATCGTGCCGGTCATCTGGGTGGGCGTGCCGGTCAGGAGCTCGGGGGCGGTGACGGCCTGGACGCCGGCCAGGCCTGCGAGGCCACCGGCGAGGGCCATGGTGAGGATGGTCACGTTGGCCACGCTGGCGCCCGAGGTGGCGGCGGCGTTCGGGTTCAGGCCCACCGCCTTCAGGTGGATGCCGAACTTGGTGCGCTCCAGCAGCCACCAGCAGACGATGGCCGCCGCGATGGCCAGGAAGAAGCCCAGGTGCAGCCGCGTACCGGCCAGGCGCGGGAGCGTGGCGGTCCACTCCAGGACCGGCGAGATCGGGTCTGCACGGCCGGGCGTCTGGAACGCCGGCTGCAGCATGAGGAACGCCAGGAACGAACCGGCGATGTAGTTCATCATGATGGTCACGATGACTTCGTGCGCGCCGGTCTTCGCCTTCAACAGGCCGACGATGCCGCCCCAGATGGCGCCCGCCACGATGCCCACGACGATGGCCAACGGGAGGTGGATGAAGATCGGCAGGCCCTTGATGCTGAAGCCGATGAAGGCGGCCGTCAGGCCGCCGAGCATCGCCTGGCCCTGGGCGCCGATGTTGAACAGGCCGGCGCGGAACGCCACGGCGACACCGAGGCCCGCGCAGATCAGGGGCGCAGCCTCCGCCGTCGTGTTGGTGATGGCCACCCAGGAGCCCATGGAGCCGACCCACATCGCGTAGAACGTGGCGGAGATCTTGTCCCACGAGGCGGCGAGCGCGTCGCTGGGCCTGGAGAAGAAGTAGCCCCACGTGGAGGCGACCTCGGCGTCGGTGAACACCATCACGAACGAGCCGACGATGAACGCGAGGATCAGCGACGCCACCGTGATGATGGTGGAGGTGACCCACGCCGGACGGGGTGCCTTCACTTTGTCACTCATTGCCGGCCTCCTTGATCGTGGCGAGTGCGTCCTCGTGGCTGATGCCGGCCATCATGAGGCCGAGTACATTGCGCGGGGTGTCCGGCGGCACGATGCCGACGATCTTGCCGCGGTACATGACGGCGATCCGGTCCGCGAGGGACTCGACTTCCTCCAGCTCCGTGGACACGAGCAGCACAGCGGTGCCGCGGTCGCGTTCCTCCACGATGCGCGTGTGGAGGAACTCGATCGCGCCGACGTCCACGCCGCGGGTGGGCTGGTTGGCGACGAGCAGTGACAGGTCGCGCGACAGCTCGCGGGCGAGCACCACCTTCTGCTGGTTGCCGCCCGAGAGCGAGCGCACCGGTTGGGTGTGCGAGCCGGCGCGGATGTCGAACTCCTCGATGCGGGCGACGGCGTTGTCGGCGATCTTCTTCAGCTGCAGCGAACCGCCGCGGGAGAACTCGTCGAGGTTGTTGAGCACGAGGTTCTCCGCGATGGAGAACTCGCCGATGAAGCCGTCGCGGTGCCGGTCCTCCGGCACGTAGCCGAGGCCCGCCTTGATGGTCTTCGCCGGCTTGGCGCGGGTGATGTCCACGCCGTCGAGGGTGGCGGTGCCACTGAGCGCCGTCCTGGTGCCGAGCAGGGTCTCGACGAGTTCGGTCTGGCCGTTGCCCTGCACGCCGGCGATGCACACGATCTCGCCGCCGCGCACATCCAGGCTGAGGTGGTCGACGGCGACCTGACCCGACGGGGCGGCCACCGTCAATTCATTGATCGTGAGGCGGGGTTCGCCGGGCTCCGCCGGCTTCTTGTCCACCTTCAGCGACACCGAACGGCCCACCATCATGGTGGCCAGCTCGGCCTCGGAGGCGCCGGGCTCCGCCTTGCCGACGACCTTGCCGCGGCGGATGACCGTGATGTCATCGGCGACCTGGCGCACCTCGCGCAACTTGTGCGTGATGAAGACGATCGCCCTGCCTTCGTCGCGGAGGGCCTTCATCACGAGCATCAGCTCGTCGATCTCCTGCGGAGTGAGCACCGCCGTCGGCTCGTCGAAGATGAGGTACTGCGCGCCGCCCGCGAGGGCCTTGAGGATCTCCACGCGCTGCTGGATGCCCACCGGCAGGTCTTCGACCAGCGCGTCGGGGTCCACAAACATGTTGTAGCGCTCGCTCAGTTCGCGCACCGCCTTGCGGGCGGAGTTGATGTCGAGGAGGCCCCCGCTGCCGGGTTCGCGGCCGAGCACCATGTTCTCCGCGACGGTGAAGACCGGGATCAGCATGAAGTGCTGGTGCACCATGCCGATGCCCTTGGCCATGGCGTGCTTCGGGTTGGTGAGGTTGAGCACCTCATCACCCATCCGGATCTCGCCCTCGTCCGGCTGCAGGAGCCCGAAGAGGATGTTCATCAACGTCGATTTGCCGGCGCCGTTCTCGCCCAGGAGGCAATGGATGCGCCCCGGCGTGATGTCCACGGTGATGGCGTCATTGGCCGTCAGCGATCCGAATCGCTTGGTGATGTGGTCCAGCGTCAGCGTCGGTGCCTGCGCGGTGGTTACTGTCACGTCGGAGTTCCTCCCCTCGCCTGGTGCGGCGTGGTTCGTAGCGTAGCGGGTCGAGGACGGCGCGGCCTGAGGGCGGCGCCGAAACCCTGTGGGACGGTGCGAAGAAAGGGGAGGGACGCGCCGTTGCGCCCCTCCCCTGGGTCAACTCAGCGAAGCTCAGGGCTGGCTGGGCGACGTGATTTCGATGGTGCCGGCAATGATGTCTTCCTTGACCTGCTCGACCTCGGCCTTGAGTTCCTCCGGGATCTTGCTGTCGAAGTCGTGGTAATCGGACAGCAGAACGCCACCGTTCTCCAGGGTGCCGACGTACGGCTCGGAGGAGAAGCTGCCTTCGAGGGCCGACTTGATGGCCTCGAACACTGCGACGTCCATGCCCTTCTCGACGGACGTCATGATCTGAGCACCGTACTCAGGAGCGGACTCGTAGCCGTCGGTGTCGACCCAGATGGCGTTGACCTTGCCACCGGATTCCTGGGCGGCCTGGAGAGCGCCGATGCCGGCGGGGCCGGCCACGGGGAGGAGCACGTCAGCGCCCTGAGCGATCAGGGTGTTGGCGGTGTTCTTGCCACCGGGGATGTCACCGAACGGGTTGTTGCCGCCGATGAACTGGCCGTCCTGCTTGGCCTCGTCCCAACCGATGACCTTGACGGAAGCGCCCTTGGCCTCGTTGTAGTAGTTGACACCCTCGTGGAAGCCGTCCATGAAGATGGAAACGGTGGGGTAGTTGGCGCCACCGAAGGTGCCGACGGTGCCGGTCTGGCTCATGCCCGCGGCGAGGTAGCCGGCCATGAACGCGGGCTCAGCAGCGTTGAACAGCAGGCCCTTGGCGTTGTCGACGCCTTCGAACGAGCCATAGTCGACGATCGCGAAGTTCGTCTCGGGGTTCTGCTTGGCTGCGGCCTCAGTGGCGTTGGCGAGAGCGAAGCCGACCGTGACGATGATGTTGCAGTTGGCGTCAATCATGGCCTGCACGTTGCCGGCGTACTCGGCTTCGGCGTTGGACTCGATCTGGTTGGTGGCGATGCCGAGTTCGTCCTTGGCGCGCATGAGGCCGTTGTAGGCCGTCTCGTTGAAGGACTTGTCATCGAAGCCACCGGCGTCGGAGACCATGCAGGCGGTGAAGTCTGCGGCGTCCACGCTGCCGGACGCGCTGGCCGAGGCCGACGCGTCGGTCGAGGGCTCCGTCGAGGGGCTCTCTTCCGTGCCAGGGCTTTCCTCGGCGCTGGTCTCAACGGCCGCGGAAGTTTCCGTGCCGGGTTCGGTGGTGGCGGGCGGTTCGGCGCAGCCGGCGAGCGCGAGAGCGCTGGCCGCAGCGACCGAAACGAGGCTGAGCAGGGACTTCTTCACGAAGATCCTCCTTGTTGGTCCGGTTTCAGTGGGGCAACCCGACAATACCGCTCCGTGGCTGGGACATTTGTTGCGCTGCAGTTGATCGTTATAGATACGCAACAATCGCGGATTGGATCACACCACCTGGCGCACCAGGGCGCCCGCGGAGCGGATCATCTGCAGTGTCTGCTGCCGCCAGTCCACCTCCTGGCTGCGGTACGGACCCGTCGCCAACGAGATGATCACGGCGGCGGCCCGCAGCCTCAGTTCGACGGGGTCCACGCGTCGGTCGAACACCGGCACCCAGCGCGCCAACAGATCGCGCACCTTGCCCTCCTGCTCCGGGTTCATCCGCTGGATGGTGGAGAGGTGTCCGATGAGGCAGGCCAGGTCGTCGGCCCGTCTGCCGGGCCCGATGGTGTCGACGTCGAGCATGCCGACGATCCGGCCCTCCGAGACGCGCAACTGACCCTCGTGGAAGTCGCCGTGGGTGGCCTCGTCGCCGGGCGGAAAGAGGGCGAGCCTCTTGGTGATCTCGTCGGTCATCCAGGCGAGCTCGTCCCCCGCGTCGGGCAGCGTGGCCGACACCATCCGCGAATAGTGACCGACGGCCTCGGCCCAGGGGGCGCGACGTTCCAACCGGGCGACGGCGGGCGGCATCGCGTCGAGGATGCCGATCAGGTCCTCGGCGGTGCAGGGATCGCCGGGCTCGAAGAGCGCCCTGGCGAGCGCCATGCCCGGCAGTTCGCGGGTCACGAGGAGGTGGTCAGGGGTGGCGAGTGCCACTTCAGGCGCGGGGATGCCGGCATCGCGGAGCATCGTGTGCTTGGCCAGCACGTCCGCGAACAGCCTCTCGCGCAGCACCTTGACGTAGAATACCATGTGCGGGTCGTTCACGACCACCTTCACCACGGCGCGTCGGCGGGGCCGGTAGCCGATCATCGACAACGACAGCTGGCCACCCGTCACCGGACGCGCCAGCACTCCCCCGGCGTTGAGGGCCTCTGCCATCTTCTCCGGGAAGGCCGCCGTCGGGAGCCCGAGCAGGTCCGGGTCGTTGGGGTAGAGCCACACGGCGACGCGGCGGTTGCCGTCGTCGAAGATCTCCGCGCGCGCGTCCGACGCGGACAACTCCCCCGTGCGGGCGCTCACCCCGAGCAGCTCCGTGCGTTCACCGTGGGGCCAGCGGATCTGCGCCAGGTAGGTGGCGGTGGTGGAATGCTCCGGCGCGGCGTCGACGTGGTCGAGCGACCAGCTCACCAGATTCCCGCCCTGATGCTCGACGGCGGCGCGCAGCAGCGGCTCGACGCGGGGCCCGGTGAGCAGCCCCATGCCGTCGTCAGGCATCCGGGTCCCCCTCCTGGTGCGGCGCCGAGCTCTCCTGCTGTGGCTCCGCAGCCGCCTCGCGGCGCAACGTGAACCACGCGGCGCGTCGGCCGTCCAGCTCGCGGACCTCGAGCGTGTACCAGGCGGCGCGCGCCCCGGCGGAGTTCCGCACGGGTTCCAGCATGACGTTGATCAGGCCGCCCGGCACCGGCAGCTTCCCCACCACGGACATGTAGTAGCCGGCGACGGTGTCGTAGGGGCCCTCTGGGATGACGTGGCCCGTCAACTCGGCGAACTCTTCGATGGTGGTCAGCCCGTCGACCTCATTGACCTCGCGCGCCGCATCGCCGTCGGCCAGGTCGTACTCGTCGGTGATGTCGCCGATGAGTTCCTCGAACAGGTCCTCCAGCGTCACGATGCCCGCCGTGCCGCCGTACTCGTCGCGCACGATGGCGAGGTGGGCGCCTCGGCTGCGCATCGCAGTCATGGCGGTGAGGATCTTGACGGTCTCGGGCAGGAAGAGCACGTCACGGGCCAGCGAGCGGACGTCGCCGGAGCGGGCGGCGCCCTCCACGTCCATGAGGTCGCGCACGTGGATGAAGCCGACGATGCGGTCAGAGGAACCGTCGGTGACCGGGTAGCGGGAATGGGGGGCGCCGCGCACCTCCCGGTAGGCCAGCGAGATGGGCATGTCGGCCGGCAGGAAGTCCACCTCGGTGCGCGGCACCATCACCTCGCGGAGGCTGAGCTCGCCGGCGTCGAAGAGTTCGTCGACGATGCTGCGTTCCTCCACCCCGAGGGTGGTGGAGCTGATGACCATGGCCCTCAGTTCCTCGTCGGTGACGGCATCCTTCGACTGGGTGGGGTCGCCGCCGAGGACCCGCACCAGGAAGTTGGTGCTGATGTCGAGCACCCAGATGAGCGGGCGGGCCAGCCTCGCGATGCCGGAGACCAGCGGCGCCAGCGCCAGCGAGAACGTCTCCGGGCGCTGCATGGCGAGACGCTTGGCGGTGAGCTCCCCCACCACGATGGAGAAGTACGCGATCACCACAGTGGTGAGCACCAGCGACAGCGGTGCGGCGACATTCTCCGCCATCCCCCAGCCCACCAGGACCGGGACGAGACGGGCGCCGATGGTGGCGCCACCGAAGGCGGCCGACAGCATGCCGGAGATGGTCACACCGATCTGCACGGCCGACAGGAAGAGGTTGGGATTGCTGGTGAGCCGCTCGACGGCGTGGCCGCGGCTACCCTTCAGCGACAGGCGCCGGATCTGCGACTCCCGCAGGGTCACCAGAGCCATCTCGGCGGCCGCGAAGACCCCGCCGATGATGATGAACAGCCCGATGAGGGCGATATCTCCTAGCAACAGGAGGCCTGGTCAGCGGAAGATGACGGTGCGGTCACCGTCGGTCAGCACACGGTGCTCAGCGAAGAGGCGCACGGCCTCGGCCAGCGTCTGCGACTCCTGGGCCTGACCCTTGCGGACCAGTTTGGCCACGTCCATCGTGTGGTCGACGCGGACGACGTTCTGCTCGATGATCGGGCCCTCGTCGAGGTCGCCGGTGACGAAGTGGGCAGTGGCCCCGATGAGCTTGACGCCGCGGGTGTGTGCCTGGCGGTAGGGGTTGGCGCCCTTGAAGCCGGGCAGGAACGAGTGGTGGATGTTGATGGCCCGGCCGGCGAGGAACTCGCACAGTTCCGGGCTGAGGATCTGCATGTAACGCGCGAGCACCACCAGCTCCACGTCCTCCTCCTCGACGACCCGGCGGATCTCCGCCTCGAAGGCCGGCTTGGTCTCGGGGGTGACGAAGCGGTGCTTGAACGGCACGTCGTAGAACGCGGCCATGGGCGCGAGGACGGCGTGGTTCGCCATGATGCCGACGACGTCGATGGGCAGGTCGCCGCCCTTCCACCGGAACAACAGGTCGTTGAGCGCATGACCGGCCTTGGAGGCGAGCAGCAGGGTGCGCACCGGGCGCGTCGCGTCGTCCACCCGCAGCCGTGCGTCGAAGCCCCGGGTTGCCGTGTCGACGGAGGTGTACAGCGCCTCGGGATCTGCGTCCTCGACGTGGATGCGGGTGAAGAAGCGGCCGGTGTCCGGGGAGGAGAACTGCTGGAGTTCTGTGATGTTCCCGCCTGCCTGGACGATGCCTCCGGTGATCGCGTGGACGATGCCGGGGCGATCAGGGCAGTCGAGAGTGACGACGAGCTGATGCATGGCGCTCAGCCTAGCGGTATGCGGCGCGGTGCCCCGCGGGCGAGGTCCCCCATGCCCGGCGCTGCCCCCTGGACAACCCGCTCCGTGTGATGGGATAAATCACAGATACACGCAAACGAACTGCCCGATTGCTAGCATGCAGGCGCGCAACGATGCGCCACGCCTGAGGAGAATCCGTCATGGATGACGTCACATCGCCCCACCGGGGCATCATTCCCCCAGAAGAGTTCCACCGGGTCCAGCAATCGGAGAACTTCCAACATCTCAAGAAGGTGTTCCGCTCGTTCGCCTTCCCCATGACCGTGGTGTTCCTCGTCTGGTACCTCGCCTACGTCCTGGGCTCGATCTTCGCGAAGGACCTGATGATGACGCCGGTGTTCGGCAACGTGTCGGTGGGCTTCCTCTTCGGCATCGGCCAGTTCATCAGCACGTTCCTGATCACCTGGCTGTACATCCGCTACATGACCCGGAAGGTCGACCCCGTCGCAGGCGAACTGCGCACTGAGCTGGAGGGCCACTCACGATGACCATTCTCGAAACCCAGTTGCTGGGCAACCCGCTGATCAACATCGGCATCTTCGCCGGCTTCGTCGTCATCACCATGTTCGTGGTGATCCGCGTGAGCCAGGGCGGCAAGAAGCGCGCCGGCGACTTCTACACCGGCGGCGCCCAATTCGACGGCCGCCAGAACGGCTTCGCGATCGCGGGCGACTACCTCTCCGCCGCGTCGTTCCTCGGCATCGTCGGCGCCGTGGCGCTGTACGGCTACGACGGCCTCCTCTACTCCGTCGGCTTCCTCGTCGCCTGGCTGGTCGCGCTGC
The DNA here is from genome assembly GCF_014164735.1 of Tessaracoccus sp. MC1756. NCBI lineage: Bacteria > Bacillati > Actinomycetota > Actinomycetes > Propionibacteriales > Propionibacteriaceae > Tessaracoccus > Tessaracoccus sp. MC1756. The sequence goes on from NZ_JACJFZ010000002.1 coordinate 211,464, forward strand.
TCCTAGTGGCCGAACCGCTGCGCAACACCGGCAAGTACACGATGGCCGACGTGCTGAGCTTCCGCATGCGTCAGAAGCCCGTCCGCACCGCCGCAGCCACCTCGACCCTCGTCATCTCCTTCTTCTACCTGCTGGCGCAGATGGCCGGCGCAGGTGCGCTGGTGTCGCTGCTGCTGGGCATCAGTTCCGGTTGGGGCCAGAACCTGGTCATCGGCATCGTGGGCGCGCTGATGGTGGGCTACGTGCTCATCGGCGGCATGAAGGGCACCACGTGGGTGCAGATGATCAAGGCCGTGCTGCTCATCACGGGCGCGCTGATCATGACCATCTGGGTGCTGGCGTTCAAGGGCTTCAACATGTCGGCCCTCATCGGTGCGGCGATCGACAAGACCGCGTCCGACGGTGCGGCCAACCCCGAACTGCCCACCTTCGACCTCCTCGCTCCCATGGAGCGCTACACCGATCCCATCGGCCTGATCTCGATGGGCATGGCCCTGGTGCTCGGCGCCTCCGGCCTCCCCCACGTGCTGATGCGCTTCTACACGGTGCCCACCGCCAAGGAGGCGCGTCGCTCCGTGACCTGGGCCATCGGCCTCATCGGTGCGTTCTACCTGTTCACGATGGTGCTCGGCTACGGTGCCGCGTGGCTGGTCGGCCCCGAGGCCATCCGCGGCATGCCCGGCGGCGCCAACGCTGCTGCCCCGGCGCTCGCCTACCACCTGGGCGGCGCCGTCCTGATGGCGGTCATCGCGGGTGTGGCGTTCGCGACCATCCTCGCCGTCGTGGCGGGCCTGGCGATCACGGCCTCCGCGTCGTTCGCGCACGACATCTACAACAACGTACTCAAGGACGGTAAGGCGGACCCGGCCAAGGAGGTCAAGGTGGCCCGCTGGACGTCGGTCCTCATCGGCGGTGTCGCCGTGTTGGGCGGTATCGTCGCGAAGGAGCAGAATGTCGCCTTCCTGGTGTCGCTGGCGTTCGCCATCGCCGCCTCGGCGAACCTGCCCTCCATCCTCTACTCGCTGTACTGGAAGAAGTTCTCGACGGCGGGCGCAGTGTGGTCGATCAGCGGTGGTCTGGTGACCGCCATCGTGCTGATCGCCTTCTCCCCCGCGGTGTCGGGCAGCCCCGGCTCGATGTTCCCCGACGTCGACTTCTCCTGGTTCCCGTGGGATTCGCCGGCCATCTTCTCCGTGCCGGCCGGCTTCTTCCTCGGTTGGCTGGGCTCCGTCCTGAAGCCGGACCACAACCAGTTCGCCGATCAGGCCGCCGAGATGGAGGTCCGCTCCATGACCGGCGCCGGCGCGGCAGGTGCCCTCGACCACTGACCGACAGGCTGAACGCACACCGGCCCGCCCCCGATTCGGGGGCGGGCCGGTGTGTTGTTGTTCAGCTCAGATGAGGCCGAGGGCCGTGACGGCCTCGCGCTCGTCTGTGAGTTCGGCGACCGAGGCGTCGATCTTGGCGCGGGAGAACTCGTTGATCTCGAGGCCCTGGACGATCTCGTACCTGCCGTCCTTCACGGTGCACGGGAAGGACGAGATGATGCCCTCCGGCACGCCGTAGGAACCGTCGGACGGCACGGCCATGGAGACCCAGTCGCCGTCCGGGGTGCCCAGCACCCAGTCGCGCATGTGCTCGACCGTGGCGTTGGCTGCCGACGCTGCCGACGACAGGCCGCGCGCCTCGATGATGGCCGCGCCGCGCTTGGCGACGGTGGGGATGAAGGTGCTCTCCAGCCAGGCCTGGTCGTTGACCAGTTCAGCGGCGCTCTGGCCGTTGACCTTGGCGTTGAAGATGTCCGGGTACTGGGTGGCCGAGTGGTTGCCCCAGATGGTCATGTTCGTGATCTCGGTGACCGGCACGCCCAGCTTGGCGGCCAACTGCGACAGGGCGCGGTTGTGGTCGAGACGGGTCAGCGCGTTGAACTGCTCGGCCGGGATGTCGGGAGCGTTCTCCATGGCGATCAGCGCGTTGGTGTTGGCGGGGTTGCCCGTGACGAGCACCTTGACGTCGTCGGCGGCCACGTCGTTGAGGGCCTTGCCCTGCGCGGTGAAGATGGCGCCGTTGGCGGACAGCAGGTCGCCTCGCTCCATGCCTGCCTTGCGCGGCATTGCGCCGACCAGCATGGCCAGGTTGACGCCGTCGAACACCTTGGCGGGGTCGTCGCCGATCTCGATGTTGACCACGTTGCCGAAGGCGCAGTCGTCGAGCTCCATGACGACGCCCTCGAGGGCCTTCAGCGCCGGGGTGATTTCAAGCAGGCGCAGCTCGATGGGGGTGTCCCCCAGCAGCGAGCCGCTCGCGATGCGAAACAGGAGGCTGTAACAAATCTGACCAGCGGCGCCGGTGACGGCGATCTTGACGGGAGCTGCAGTGCTCACTTCTCATTCCTCTCTTGGAACGGTAGGTCCTACCAGGGAGACTCTACCGCCCCGTCGGAGGCCGGTGCGCACGGGCTCAGTTGAGCTGGGCTCAGATGAACTTGGGCGCGAACTTCAGGATTTCGATGACTACGATGAGCGCGAGCCACGCCATGAACGAGATGGTCAACCAGCCGTTGCGGTGGAAACGCTCCAGCTTCTCGGCGGTCTTCGCGGAGAAGTAGTGGTTGCGTTCCTGGATGTTCCACGCGGTCATGGACCAGAACACGAACGTCGTGGCGACGGTGACAGTGAGGCACCAGGGGCACAGGGCGCCGATCTCGAAGGACGACTGGTAGAGGAGCCAGTAGGCGAAGACGACACCGAGGAAGTAGACCGCGTTGGCGGTGAACATGAACCAGCGCGGGAACCGCACCCCGAAGAGCGACGCGACGGCGATCGTCATGACGACGGGTTCGGCGATCATGCCCAGGAACGCATTGGGGAAGCCGAAGATGTTGGCCTGCCAGGTGGCGCCGACCTTGGCGCAGTCGAACACCTCGTTGATGGAACAGGCCAGGTCCGCGTCGGGGTTGGCGGCCAGCACGATGGCGTCGTAGCTCAGCACCCACGACGCGATGAGACTGACGATGGCGAAGGCGAGCATCTCGCCGAAGAGGATGTAGCGCTGGCGCTTGCTCGGCACCGGTCGCGGGTCGCCGCCCGGGTTTGCGGGGTCGAGGATCTCCGACGACGAGGTCATGGTCTCTTGCACGCGTACATCGTAACTGCGCGGCGCAAGCTGCGGTCGCGGCCTCCGGAAGGAGTGGTGAGCCGTCAATGAATCTGAGCCCGCCGTCGGGTCGCCGGGTCGGCCGCCCCGGCAGAGTGAAGTTGTGCACCAACTCCGCTGCACAACTCAACAACGCCCGACCCGCCGTCGAGGCCCCGGCCCAGCAGAGTGAAGTTGTGCACCGACTCCGCTGCACAACTCAACAACGCCCGACCCGCCGTCGAGGCCCCGGCCCGACAGAGTGAAGTTGTGCACCGACTCCGCTGCACAACTCAACAACGCCCGACCCGCCGTCGGCCCGGGTTATGCACAGATGCGCGACGGCATGGGGAGCCGGGCTATCGGCTGAACATAAGTGGTGGCATGAACAAGATCGTCATGCCTGCCGACCTCATTGCCATCGCCCGCGGACAGGGCGGGGTCTTCACGACGAAACAGGCCGCCACGGCCGGCATCACCCGCGCCGTCACGCAGCGTTTCCTCGACGACCACGTCTGGTGGTCCCTCGCCCGGGGCCTCTACTCCCTCTCCCCCGACCCGACCTGGGACGGTCTCGCGTGGGGCGGCGTCCTGCTCGGCGGGCCGGACGCTGCGCTGGGGTTCGAGGCGGCAGGTCACAAGCTCGGGCTCTGCGCCCCGCCGTCGAGCATCGACGTGCTCACCCCGCACCAACGGGTCGACCGAGGCTCTTGGCGCTTTCATCGGATGCCGCGGATCGAGGCCAGCGGCGAGCCACCGGTAGCGAGGATCGAGCAGACTGCTCTGCTCATGTGCGCCGAGGCCGAGCGCGAGGCGCTGTTCAGTCAACTCGCCCGGGCGGTGACCTCCCGACGGACCACGCCCCGCCGACTGCTCGACGCCGCGCTGGCCAATCCCCATGTGCGGCACAGGGCGCTGATCGTCGAGGCGCTGGGAGACATCGCAGGCGGCGTGCACAGCGCACTGGAACGCCGCTACTTCCGCGATGTCGAGCAGCGCCACGGTCTGCCCGACGGCGTGCGCCAGGTGAGCCTGCAGCCCAGCCGCTACAGCGACGTCGCCTACGTTGAGGTCGCCGTCGTCATCGAACTCGACGGACGGCTCGGCCACTCCGGAGACGGCGTCTTCCGTGACTTCGAGCGCGACAACAAGAACTCGCTGCGTGGCTACGTCACGCTGCGGATCGGATGGAACGACATCGTCAACCATCCGTGCAACGTGGCGCGTGCCGTCGCGCAACTGCTTGTCTCTCGGGGTTGGTCCCGCACGATGACGCCCTGCCGAGGCTGTCCCAACGCCCAAGCTGAGTGAAGTTGTGCAGCGAGTCCGCTGCACAACTCAACAACGCCCACCCTCTCGTCGCCCCAATGCCCGAGCTGAGTGAAGTTGTGCAGGAAGTCCGCTGCACAACTTCACTCTGGTCAGGCGCAGCCACAGCCGCAGCACACACCCGGCAGGCAACAGCGCACGGGCGGCACGGCACGCACAGGCAATACGGTGGGGTCCATGAGCTACCCCACCTATCAACAGGCGGCGCGGCACAAGAAGCAGGCGGTCGTGCTGCCGCTGCTCTTCCTCGTCGTCGGCGGCGCAGGCACCCTGCTGGGCCTGCTCGTCTTCCTCGACCGGCCGGTCACCCAGTCGGTCGTCGCGGTGCTCGCGTTCACCGCCGTGCTGGCCCTCGGGGTGGCTTTCGTGCGCTGGCTCGACAAGTGGGAACCCGAGCCGCCGCTGTTCATCATCGGCGCCTTCGTGTGGGGAGCCGGCGTCTCCGCCCTGGTCAGCGGCATCGTGAACACGGTCGTGGCCTATTCGCTCCAGTCCGAGAACGCAGCCGTCATGGTGTCCGCGCCGCTCATCGAGGAGTCGACCAAGGGCCTCTTCCTCGTGATCGTCCTGCTCAGCACCCGACGGGGGCGCGCGGAGTTCAACAGCCTCACCGACGCCATCGTGTACGGCGCAATGGTGGGGCTCGGGTTCTCGTGGATCGAACACATCACCTATGCACTCAGGCCCGACACCATGTACGACTCCGTCGAGGTCATCCTCCTCAGGCTCCTCCTGGTGGCCTACCTGCATCCCATGCTGACCATCATCGTCTCGATCGGCATCTGGGCCGGCGTCAACGCCAGGGGCCTCATGCGGGTGGGGTGGCCGTTCCTCGCCTGGTGCCTGGCCGTCGCGCTGCACTTCATGCACAACTCCTCCACGGACCTCCTCGGCATGCGCGGCCTCCTGATCGCCGCGGGCATCGAACTACTGGTCTTCGTCGGCCTGCTGATCGTCGGCATGGTGGCCAGGCAGCGGGAGCGCGCGACCGTCGTGCGCCAACTCCCCGCGCTCGTGCACTTCGGCTGGATCACGCCTTTGGAGGCCGGATGGCTCGCCGACCTCGGCGCGCGCCGTCGCATGGTGGCAGCAGCTGGGCGGGAAAAGCGGCTGCTCAAGGACTTCATCCAGAACGTCACCGAGCTCGCTCTACTCCGCGGGAGGCTCGAGGCCCTCCCGGATGGGCCGCCGCCGCGGGCCTGGTTGGGGATGCACCGTGAACTGGCCGAACTGGTATTCCATCAGCGGCCGGAGGTGCAGCGTATCCTCAGCGGCGGAGGTGGCTGGACACCCATGCAGGGCAGGCCCGGCGAACTGTGGGGCGCCCGCCCCTCGAGCTAGGGGGCAGACGGCGGCACGATGAAGGCGAGAGCCACGACGGCGGCGCCGAGCACGGCCAGCACGCTCACGTCGATCCAGCGTCGGCGCACCACCAACAGGCCCGCCACCATGCGCGGGAGGATGAGACGCAGCCCGGCGCCCACCAGCAGCGCCGCCCCGATGACCAGGGACGCCAGGCGCCACCGGCCCAGCGCTGCGAAGACGACGCCCACGCCCAGCACGGCCACCGTGAGCGACAGGGCCCACGGGCTGTCAGGGTAGGAGTCTGCGGGCCGGTCCCTCGCCCGTCGTCTCAGCCGGCCTTCGAGCCTATCGCCGAAGATCATTCAGTTGCTCCGCGCGGTCCACGACGTTGCTGAGCAACATGGCGCGGGTCATCGGCCCGACACCACCAGGGTTCGGCGTGACGAAGCCGGCCTTGTCCCACACGTCGGGGGCGAAGTCGCCCACCGTCTTGCCGTCGACGCGGCTGACGCCCACGTCCACCAGCGCGGCACCCTCGCGGATCATGTCGGCCGTGATCATGCCCGGCACCCCCGCCGCGGCTACCACGATGTCGGCGAGCCGCGTATGGGCCGCCAGGTCCCGGGTGCCGGTGTGGCAGAGGGTCACGGTGGCGTTCTCACTGCGGCGGGTCAGGATGAGGCCCAGCGGGCGACCGACGGTGATGCCGCGGCCCACCACGCAGACCTCCGCACCCCTGATTTCGACGCCGTGGCGGCGCAGCAGTTCGACGATGCCGCGCGGGGTGCAGGGCAGGGTGGCCGGTTCGTTCAGCACCAGGCGGCCGAGGTTGATGGGGTGGAGGCCGTCGGCGTCCTTGTCGGGGTCGATCAGCGACAGCGCCCAGTTCTCGTCGAGGTGCTTCGGGATGGGCAACTGCACGATGTAGCCGGTGCAGGCCGGGTCGTTGTTGAGTCCCTCGATGGCCTCGCGGAGTTGCTCAGCCGTCGCGTCCTCAGGCAGTTCCACACGGATGGAGGCGATGCCCACCTCGTCGCAGTCGCGGTGCTTCATCCGCACGTAGCTCTGGCTGGCGGGGTCTGCGCCCACGAGCACAGTGGCCAGGCCGGGCACCACGCCCTGCTCGCGCAGGGCCGCCACGCGGACGGTGAGTTCGGCCTTGATCGCGGCGGCCGTGGCCTTACCGTCGAGCTTGACTGCAGTCATGGGGTGAGCCTCCGTCAGTGGAAGAAGTGGCGGGTGCCGGTGAAGTACATCGTGACGCCGGCCGCGGTCACCGCGTCGATGACCTCCTGGTCACGCACCGACCCGCCGGGCTGGATGATGGCGCGGATGCCCGCGTCGAGCAGCACCTGGGGGCCGTCGGCGAACGGGAAGAACGCGTCCGAGGCCGCAACTGACCCACGGGCCCGGTCACCGGCTCGGTCCACCGCGAGGTGGCAGGAGTCGACGCGGTTGACCTGCCCCATGCCGACGCCCACAGAGGCACCGTCGCTGGCGAGCAGGATGGCGTTGGACTTGACGGCGCGCACGGCGCGCCAGGCGAACAGCAGGTCCGCGAGGGTGGCCTCGTCGGCCGCCTCGCCCGCAGCGAGCGTCCAGTTGGCGGGGTCGTCGCCGTCGGCGTCGATCGCGTCGGCCTGCTGCACGAGCAGCCCGCCGTCGATCTCGCGGATGGCCATACCCTCGTTGGTGGAGCCTTCGGCGATCAGGATGCGCAGGTTCTTCTTCCCGGAGAGCACCTCGACGGCGCCCTTCTCGTACCCGGGAGCGACGACGACCTCGGTGAAGATCTCCGCCACCTGCTGCGCCATCTCCACCGACACGGGGCGGTTGGCGGCGATGACGCCGCCGAACGCGGAGACCGGGTCGCAGGCGTGGGCCTTGCGGTGGGCGTCGGCGATGTTGCTGCCGGTGGCGATGCCGCAGGGGTTGGCGTGCTTGATGATGGCGACGGCGGGCTCTTCGAAGTCGTAGGCCGCACGGCGGGCCGCGTCGGCGTCGACGTAGTTGTTGTAGCTCATCTCCTTGCCGTGGAGCTGGGTGGCGTCGGCCAGGCCGGCGGTGCCGTTGCTGTTGCGGTAGACGGCGGCCTTCTGGTGCGAGTTCTCGCCGTAGCGCAGGTCGGCGACCTTGTGCCACGTGGCACCGTACCAGGCGGGGAACCCGCCGGGATGTCCGACGACGTCGCCGGACATCCAGGAGGCGACCGCGACGTCGTAGCTGGCGGTGTGCACGAACGCGGCGGCGGCGAGTTCCTTGCGCTGCGCCAGCGTGAAACCGCCGGCCGCGATGGCGGCGCGCAGCATGTGGTACTGCTCGGCGGAGGTGATGATGGCGACGGAGGCGTGGTTCTTGGCGGCCGCGCGCACCATGGTGGGCCCGCCGATGTCGATCTGCTCGATGCACTCATCCTGCGAGGCGCCGGAGGCGACCGTGGCGGCGAACGGGTAGAGGTTCGTGATCACGAGGTCGAAGGGGGCGATGCCCAGGTCGTCGAGCTGTTCACGGTGGGTGGAGAGGCGGCGGTCCGCCAGGATGCCCGCGTGCACGTGCGGGTGGAGCGTCTTCACCCGGCCGTCGAGGCACTCGGGGAAGCCGGTGACCTCTTCCACGCCGGTGACCTCAATGCCGGCGGCGGCCAGTTTGGCGGCCGTGGATCCGGTGGACACGATCTCGATGCCTGCGGCCGAAAGGTCACGTCCGAGTTCAATCAGTCCTGACTTGTCGTATACCGAGACGAGGGCTCGGCGCAGCGGGGTCAGCTCGGTCACGGGTGTTCCTTCTTCCACTCGGAGACGGCTCGGATCAGTAAGCGGCGTTCCACCGTCTTGATGCGTTCATGCAGGGATTCGACGTTGTCGTCATCCAGAACGTCGACGGCCCCCTGAAGCAGGATCCTACCGGTGTCGACACCGTCATCGACGAGGAATACGGTTGCCCCGGCCACTTTGACACCGGCGGCGAGCGCATCGCGCGGACCGTGCATCCCGGGGAAGCTCGGCAGCAGCGCCGGGTGGGTGTTGATGGTGCGGCCACCGAAGCGCGAGAGGAACTCGGAGCCCAGCAGCTTCATGAAGCCGGCGGAGGCGACCAGGTCCGGTTCGAACTCAGAGACGACCCGCGTGAGCTCAGCGTCCCAGGCACCGCGATCGCCACCTCTGGCAAGCGGATGGGCGACGGCGGGGATCCCTGCGGCACGTGCCCGTTCCAGCCCGAGGGCCGAGGGCTGGTCCGAAACGACGGCCACGACCCGGGCGTCGACCTCGCCTGCGTCGATGGCGTCCAGCAGCGCCTGGCACAGGGTGCCCGAACCGGACAGCAGAACGACAACGCGGGTGGTCACCCGCACACCCTACGCCGTGGGCTCGCCGGGTGTCTTGTCGGACGTCTCGTCAGCCGGCTTTCCTGCGTGCGGCCGGCGCCGGACGAGGCCGACGACGAGGCCGGCCACCACTCCGGACAGTCCCAGGATGGTGGGCGCGAAGACCAGCAGTTCCGGCATCCGGGCACCGACGTGGCTGAGGCGGTCGTCCCCCAGGGCGCCAGAGCCCATGCTGCACACGGTGGCGATGAGCACCCCGGCCGCCACTCCGGAGAGCCCGCCCACCAGCGCGGTCTCGTCGAAGCGGGCGCGCGGCCGGGCGAAGGCGACAACCAGGGCCGCGACGGCGCCCGCAATGACGCCGACGGCGAGCCACCACAGGTGCGACGTGGGCGCGGTCCCGCTTGCAGGCACGGCGCCGAAGATGGGGATGGCCGGCAGCAGCCCGACGTCGGTGACCGTCATCGTCACCACGGAGCCGTCGCCCAGCGTGAGGCCCGCGCCGAGGAGCCAGGAGGCGCCCGCCAGCACGATGTTGGGCAGGTAGAGGAGATGCAGCACCACCAGCAGGACCAACCCGCTCGTGCCGCCGTCGAGAGCATCGACGATGCCGCCCATCCGGTCCCACCCCGAATAGACGGCCAGGCCCGTCACGACGATGGCTCCGACGAGCACCGCGAGGATGGCGGCCCCCATGGCCCTGGGGACCGAACAGAGCCAGACGGGCCAGGTCTCCGTCGGCGAGTAGCCGATGCCGCGGGCTGCTCCCCAGAATCCGGCCACGCCGCCCACGACCAGCCCGCCGACCACCGCACGCCAGGAGGCGACCCCCAGCGTGGCAGCGAGGACCACCACGGCTGCTCCGTACGTGAGCGCGAAGGTGCCGGCCACCTTGGCGACGAGGCGTTCGCCGTCGACCCAGAGGCCACCGGTGTCGTCTTTCTGGGCGCCCTGGGCCGCGGCCTGCTTGGCCGAGTGGGAGGCCAACGGCAGCGCGAGGAAGAGGAGCAGGAGCGTCAACCCGAGCGGGGCGATCGAGACCGCCTGCCCCGCGATCTGCACGGGCGCGCCGTGGGCGAGGACGAGCACCTCGGCCGCGATCCGGAGGGCGGGGGTGAGCTGGGCGTCGGGAGAGGTGAGCCACGCCACCACTCCGAAGCCGGAGAGGAGGAGCCACCCGGCCACCAGCACCGCCAGCGGGCCGACGATGGCGGGCAGATACCAGGACCACGGCCAGTGCCGCGGCTCCGGGGTCGGCGTCGGATCGACGTCGACCGCCACAGTGCGGTGTTGGAACCCGTCCACCATCACCCTTCCGTTGAGGTTCTCGCGCGGCCTTCAGCCACCCCGGTAGTCTGGCCCAACGTAACTCGGCCAATCAGCGCTCCGGAGGAGGTGAGCCCCTGTGTCTGACGAGACCTTCCGTGCCCGCCGGGCCTTGCAGCCCGACGAGGAACTTCAGGCGCCATTGGTTCCGGACGATACCGCAGCAGCCGACGCGGCCCGGCCGCGACGCGGCGCTGCAGCCCCAGAAGAATCGACGCCCGCCGCCGGGCTGGGCGACGACCCGGTTGAGCCGGTTGCACCCACCGAGCCGATTGAACCGGCCGAGCCCGTCGAGTCCGTCGAGGTCATCGAACCGGACGCGCCGGCCAGGGGCCAAGGGGACAGCCCCTTCGCCCGCCCCGGCAGCGTCCCCTTCAGGGTGGCCCCTCCCCCGGTACCCGTCGCCCCAGAACCCGAGCCGATGATCCCCGCCCCCGTCTTCCCGCGCTCCGCCGGGGAGTACGCCGACGGGCCGGGCCCGGCCCCCCGTCGCTCCGCCATGTCGAGCGACACCCCGGTGGAGGTCGAACGCCCCGCGGCCCCTGCCGCGGCTCCCTCCTGGGTCTCCGTGCACAAGATGACGCTGGGCACCTGGGCCTTGGCCGGGCTGGTGGGCGCGCTGGTGGTGGGCCTCATCGCGTTCTTCGTGGTGCGCGGCATGCAGGACGAGCCGACCGGCGTTCCCAGCGGGCCCGAGTCGCCCACCTCCGGAAGCCCTTCGGTGACGGACCAGCCCGCTGACGTCGCCGATCTGGTGGAGGCGGACGATCTGGCCCCCATCGCCCCGGCCGCAGACTGGTCCGTCATCTCCACCACGGAAACCCAGTCGGACCACACCATGCGGGCGATCTGCCTGAGCACCGCCCAGCCGACGGTCAACCCCACCCATTCCTTCCAGCGCACGCTGGGCACCAGCGGCGACGACAAACTGGCCACGCTGCACCGCATCGACGTGTACGCCAACGTCGACGCCGCCAGCAGCGTCATGAGCGAGCGCATCGCCTCCCTGACCACGTGCCGCGAGGTGCCCGCCCGGCTGGTCCGCGCCACCACCATTGAGGGCCTGGCCGAGGAGACCTTCCAGGTGACGATCGTCCAGGAGGAGGCGGTGGCGAAGTACCACACCGTCCTCCTGACGCGCGACGGCGCCGCCCTGCAGATGGTCGACGTGGCGCGCGACGCGCAGCCCGTCGAGGAGAACGTGGTCGCGGATTCGCTGCTGCGGTCGCAGGCGGACCTGGCTGAGGCCCAGGACGCACCCGGCCCCACCGAGGTGACGGCTGCCCCCGCGATCGTGCCTCCTGCGCCGCCCGAGGGCTGGCTCGTCCCCGTCGACCTTCCCCGTATCCACCCGGGGGCCGGACGCTGGACGATGACCGGCCCGCATCCCGTCGACGGCACCAACATGGGCTGCGAGAACATGGAACTGGCCACCGAGGCCGGCCCCACCGAGCGGCAGCGCACGGCCTACGCCCTGACGCGTGACGAGAAGATCCCGGAGCGCTTCGGCATCGACGAGTTGCTGTTCACCTTCCCCTCCTCGGAGGAGGCCGCGGTCTTCGTCACCAAGCTCGGCACGAACCTGCGCACCTGCGGCCAGCGCGTCCTGACCGCCGAGATCGCGGAGCACGCGCCCGTGCCGGCGAAGGACGCCGAAGGCAACGCGCTGTCGTCGCTGGTGTTCACCGCCACGCAGGCGATCTCGGACACTGAGAAGGTCACCTACCAACTCATCGTCAGCGTGGCCACGAACAAGGTGGCCTACACCATCATCTCCGCCACCCCCGAGGTGCAGTTCACCCAGGAGCAGCTGACCGAGCTGGCCGCCCGGATCTCCGTCCGGGCCAGCCAGCTCAACTGATCAGACCAGCTGCCCGGCGCGCAGCTTGGCGATGGCGTCGCGGGCGAGCTGCGCAGTCTGCGACGGGGTCTCCCCCACCTGCACACCCGCGGCCTCCAGCGCCTCCTTCTTGGCGCGGGCGGTGCCGCTCGAGCCGGTGATGATGGCGCCCGCGTGACCCATGGTGCGGCCGGGCGGTGCCGTGAAACCTGCCACGTAGCCGACGACGGGCTTGGTGATGTTGGCCTTGATGTAGTCGGCGGCGCGTTCCTCCGCGTCGCCTCCGATCTCGCCGATCATCACGATCACGTCAGTCTCGTCGTCCTCCTCGAAGGCCTGCAGCACGTCGATGTGCTTGAGCCCGACGACTGGGTCACCGCCGATGCCGACGGCCGTGGAGAAGCCGTGGTCACGCAGTTCGTACATCATCTGGTAGGTCAGCGTGCCGGACTTCGACACCAGGCCGATGCGGCCGGGACCCGAGATGTGCGCCGGGATGATGCCGACATTGGACCGGCCTGGAGAGATGAGACCCGGGCAGTTAGGGCCGATGATGCGGGTCCCGGCGTCGGCCGCCGCGGCCTGGAACTCGACGCTGTCGCGCACGGGGATGCCCTCGGTGATGACCACGCACAGACCGATCTCGGCCTCCACGGCCTCCATGACGGCGGCCTTGGCGAACTTCGGCGGCACGAACACCACCGACACGTCGGCGTTGGTGGCGGCCACGCCCTCCACCATCGAGCCGAACACCGGTACGGGGTCCTCCTCGAAGAGCACGGATTCGCCGGCCTTGCCGGGCGTCACGCCGCCGACGACGCGGGTGCCGGACATGACCATGCGCTGGGTGTGTTTGCGGCCCTCCCGGCCGGTCATCCCTTGGACGAGGACGCGCGATGAGGCGTTGATGTAGATCGCCATGTCAGTTTCCTTCCGAGGCGAGCTTGGCCGCGGTGCGGGCCGCCTCGTCCATCGTGTTCTTGACGGTGATGAGCGGGTGGTTGGCCTCTTCGAGGATGGCCTTGCCGACGTCGACGGAGTTGCCGTCGAGCCGGACGACGATGGGCAGCCGCGCCTCCTCGCCCAGCATCTCCAACGCGTGGACGATGCCGTTGGCCACGTCGCTGCAGGCCGTGATGCCGCCGAAGACGTTGACGAACACGGACTTCACCTGGGGGTCGCTCATGATGATCCGCAGCCCGTTGGCCATCACCTGGGCCGACGCGCCGCCGCCGATGTCGAGGAAGTTGGCGGGCTTGGGTTTGCCGGGCAACTCTTCGCCTGCGGCGGCCACCACGTCGAGGGTGCTCATCACGAGGCCCGCGCCGTTGCCGATCACGCCGACGGAGCCGTCGAGCTTCACGTAGTTGAGGTCGAGCTCGCGGGCCTGCCGTTCGAGGTCGACGTCCGCGGTGTGCTCCTCGTACTGCTCCCACTCCGGGTGGCGGAAATCTGCGTTGGCGTCGAGGGTGACCTTGCCGTCGAGGGCGAGGATGGTGCCGTCGGCCGTCTTGACGAGCGGGTTGACCTCGACGAGCGTGGCGTCTGATTCCACGAACACGGTCCACAGCTTCTGGAGCACGGGGCTGACGGCCGCGTGGATCTCCTGGGGGAAGCCCGCCTCGGTGAGGATGCGCTCCGCCGCCTCAGCGGTGATGCCGTCGACGGGGTCCAGTTCGACCTTGGCGAGGGCCTCGGGCCGCTCCTCCGCCAGCGTTTCGATGTCGACGCCGCCCTCCACGCTGCACATCGCGAGATAGCCGCGGGAGGCGCGGTCCAGGAGGATCGAGAAGTAGTACTCCTCGGCGATGTCGGCTCCGGGGCTGAGCATCACAACCTTGACCGGGTGGCCCTTGATCTCCAGGTTGAGGATCTGTTGGGCCGTCTCGACGGCGGCCTCTTCGTCGTGGGCCAGCTTGACGCCGCCCGCCTTGCCACGGCCGCCGGTGCGTACCTGGGCCTTGACGACGACGGTTCCTGAGCCGAGGGACCGGTAGGCCTCACGGGCTTCTTCGGGGGTGGTGGCCGTGCGTCCGGCCAGCACGGGTACGTCGAACCGCTCAAAGAGGTCGCGCGCTTGGTATTCGAGGAGATCCACAGTGATTCCTGTTCAATTGGGACGATCGAGCGTCGCCAGCGTATCGGGACAAGGGCCGATACGGTAGCCCTTCGCACGAACGAGCGCGCCTGGCCCCGCAGTCCCTCGGCCCGTCACACGGCACGGCAGAAAAGATCTGTGGACAATATTTCGGTTTGATTTTGAGAGGTTCCTGAGAACTGTTAAGGTTCCGTTCGGAATGACCTACAGAACCCCTCTTGACGTCAGGAACCAGGTGAACCACAGCCCGTTGCGCAACGCCCGTCGCGCCGCTGACCCTGTAACCGACGAAATCCTCGAAGCAGAGGTCGTCACCCCCGCAGCATCGCCCGCACGCCGCGCCTCCCGCGCGCTGGGCATCTCCCGCCGAATGGTCGCCATGGGCGTCGCCGGCGCCGTCGGGGCCTCCGCACTTTTCGCCTTCGCCTTCACGGCCCGTGGCAATGACCTCGACAGCGGGGTGGACGTAGCGGCCGCCATCCCCGCCGCCGCGATGTCGGCGGCAGCCGAGAGCTTCGAAGACCGCAGCGACGACGTGAGCCGCAACGCGGTACGCAGCGGCCTCACCGACGTCGTCGCAGACAAGGCAGCGCAGGAGCGCCAGGAGCAGCTGGGCGCCGCGAACCAGTCCGCCACGCAGTCGCAGGCAGATCTCTCCATGGGCGAGCGCGACAAGTTGATGGACGCCGACATGGAGCTCGTCGCCGCCCAGTCGCAGAAGCTGAAGGAAGAGGCCGAAAAGGCCGCGAAGCTGCTCGAGCGGGCCCGCAAGGCCGCCAGCGCCGCGAAGGCCCAGGGCATCAACGTCGGCGACGTCGAGTCGATGACCGCCGAGGACGTCGACAACCTCACCAGCAAGGGCGGCTCGATGCCGGTCAAGTCCGGCTACCGCGTCGGCGCGGGCTTCGGTCAGCGCGGCAAGTGGTCGCGCTACCACACCGGCCAGGACTTCCCGGCCCCCACGGGTACCCCCATCTACGCTGCCGCCTCCGGCGTCGTGCTCAGCCCCACCGCAGGCGGCTGGGCGGGCACCAACGTCGTGATCCAGCACAACAACGGTGGATCCACGCTCTACGCGCACATGAGCCGCAAGGCCGTGCGCACCGGCCAGACCGTCAAGGCGGGCCAGCTCATCGGCTACGTCGGCAACACCGGCCGCTCGTTCGGGTCGCACCTGCACTTCGAGTACTACAAGCCGGGCGTGACGCCGGGCGATGTGTACAGCGCGTCGAACCCGATGGTGTTCCTGCGATCGCTGGGCGTTTCCAAGTAGTCGTCAGCACTCCTTGAACGCGTGGCTCACACCAGGACAGCCTTCGCCGCTCGGTTTGGGACCGTAGACGGTCACAAACCCAGCACTGTCTTTCGCGAAGTGCGCTACAGCTTCTCCATCGGCGCGTGCTTCACGCTCAACCGCTTCGTGCCCGCCGAGCCGAAGTCCACATCGGCCCTCAGGTTGTCGCCGGCTCCTGCCACGGCCACCACGGTGCCCATGCCGAAGCTGGCGTGCAGCACCCTGTCCCCCACGCCCACGCTCAGCACGGTCTTCAGCGGGCCGTTGCCGGAGCCGAAGCTCTGGATCGACGCGGAGGTCTGGCGGTTGCGCGTGGCGGCGGTGCTCGCCCACTGCGTGGTGGCGGCGCCGGTGCGGCGCCAATCCAGGACGTGGGCCGGCATCTCTTCCAGGAACCGCGACGCCGGGTTGTAGGCCGGCTGCCCGAAGGTGACGCGCACGGCGGCGCGGGTCACGTAGAGCCGTTTCCGGGCGCGCGTGATGCCGACGTAGGCCAGCCGTCGCTCCTCCTCCAGCTCGTTCGGGTCTGTCAGGGCCCGCATGTGCGGGAACATGCCCTCTTCCATGCCGGTGAGGAACACGGTGTCGAACTCCAGGCCCTTGGCCGTGTGCAGGGTCATCAGCGTGACGACGCCCTTGCCCTCGTCGTGGTCCGGCACCTGGTCCGAATCCGCCACCAGCGCGATGCGCTCCAGGAACGCGGCGAGCGAGTCGTCGGGCTCCGGCATGCCGGCCACGAGGCCGGATTCGACGGCCTCCTCATCGTCGAGGTCGATGGTGTTCGCCGCGGCGACGAACTCCGCCGCCACCGATACGAGCTCGACGAGGTTCTCGATGCGGGTCTCGTCCTGCGGGTCTGTCGACGCCTGCAACTCAGGGAGGTAGTGCGATTCCTTCAGGATGGAGGTGAGCACCTCGTCTGCGGGCTTGCCCGCGGCCACCATGGCGCGGTGGATGTTCATCACGTCCACGAAGCCCTGGATCAGCTTGACGGAGCGGCTGGCGAGGCCGGGCGCCTCCTCCGCGCGCTGGAGCGCGTCGAAGAAGGTGATGCGCTGAGCGCTGGCCAGGGTCGAGATGGCGGCCTCCGCCCTGTCGCCGATGCCGCGCTTGGGCACGTTGAGGATACGGCGCACGGAGACGTCGTCTGCGGGGTTCACGATGGCGCGCAGGTACGCGATGGCGTCGCGGATCTCGCGGCGCTCGTAGAACCGGACGCCGCCCACGACCTTGTAGGGCATCCCGACGCGGATGAACACTTCCTCGAACGCGCGCGACTGGGCGTTGGTGCGGTAGAAGACGGCGGTGTCACCGTACTGGCTCTCGCCCGCGTCGGAGAGCCTGTCGATCTCGTCCGCGATGAACTGCGCCTCGTCGCGCTCCGTGTCTGCCACCCAGCCGACGATGAGGTCGCCCTCCCCCAGGTCGGACCACAGGTGCTTGTCGCGGCGGCCCTGGTTGCGCGAGATCACCGCGTTGGCGGCGGTGAGGACGTTCTGGGTGGAGCGGTAGTTCTGGTCCAGGACGATGGTGCCGGCGCCCGGGAAGTCCGATTCGAAGTCGAGGATGTTGCGGATGGTGGCGCCGCGGAAGGCGTAGATCGACTGGTCCGAGTCGCCGACGACCATCAGCTCCGCCGGCTCCACCGTCGGGGATCCCTCCACCACGCCGGTGACCTCGCCCGCACACAGCTCGCGGATGAGCGCGTACTGGGCATGGTTGGTGTCCTGGTACTCGTCCACCAGCACGTGCCGGAAGCGGCGGCGGTACTTCTCGCGGATGTCCGGGAACGCCTGAAACAGGTGGACGGCGGTCATGATGAGGTCGTCGAAGTCCAGCGCGTTGGCGGCGACGAGCCGGCCCTGGTAATCGGCGTAGGCCCGCGCGATCGTCTCCTGGCGGGAGTTCTCCGCCTCTGCGGCGGCGCGCTCGTGGTCGACCAGGTCGTTCTTGTAGTTGCTCACCGCGTTCATCACGGCGCGCACCGGGTAACGCTTGGGGTCCAGCTCCATGTCGCGCACCACCAGCGACATGAGCCGCTTGGAATCTGCGTCGTCGTAGATGGAGAAGGACTTGGCGATGCCGAAGCGGTCGATGTCTGCGCGCAGGATGCGCACACACGCGGAGTGGAAGGTGGAGACCCACATGAGCTTGGCGCGGTTGCCCACCAGTTCGATGACGCGCTGACGCATCTCCGCGGCGGCCTTGTTGGTGAACGTGATGGCCAGGATGGAGCCGGGATGGACGTCACGCTGGCTGACCAGATGCGCGATGCGCCGGGTCAATACACGCGTCTTGCCGGAGCCGGCGCCGGCCACCACCAGCACGGGGCTGCCCGCATGCACGACGGCCTGGCGCTGCGGAGGGTTGAGACCCTCCAACAGTTGTTCCTCGCTGACCTGCTTCGCCTTGGCCTTCCGCGGGGTCACCAGTGCCTCCGCGCGCGGCGGAGCGGGCTCGTCGGGCTGGAAGACGGCAAAAAGATCCGGGAAAAGGGAGTCACTCATGTCGGCTGCCCAGCCTACCGGCTCGCGCCGACGACTCCGTCGGTACGCTATGCCCATGCAGACCACCTGGAGCCGCGCACGACGGTTCTTCAACCGCCTCACGGCCGCGGTTCTGATCGGTCAGATCCTCTCCATGATCGCCTTGACCGTCGTCGAGTCCTTCCGGAAGAAGAAGCGCAAGCTGCGCAAGTTCCCGGTGACCCGTCCGGAACCGCTGCCCGTGGCCGATGACGAGATCACCGTCTACACCTACGGCGAGTACCTGTACGACGCGATGATCGAGGCCATCGACGCGGCCGAGCACACCATCTACTTCGAGACCTACATCTGGAAGGGCGACGCCACGGGCCACCGGTTCCGCGACGCGCTGGGCCGCGCCGCCGACCGGGGCGTGAAGGTGCACGCCATCTGGGACGAGTTCGCCAACCTGGTGGTGCCGCGGGCGTTCTTCACGTCGATCCCGAAGAACATCGCGACGATGCCGCACCCCGCGATTCCCATCCCGTGGTCGCCGCGCCACTGGGGTCGCGACCACCGCAAGTTGCTCACCGTCGACGGCCGGGTCGGCTTCATCGGCGGCTACAACATCGGCTCGCTGTACGCCACCGGCTGGCGCGACACCCACGCCCGCGTCGTGGGCCCCGGGGTCGCCGAGCTGGACAACGCGTTCATCGACTTCTGGAACCTCCACGTCCGTAAGGAGCACGACCGGATCGAGGACAACCCGGAGCGCGACTGGCTCCCCACCGTGCGCGTGCACCGCAACATGCCGCGCCTTCAGGTGTACCCCATCCGCAACATGTACCTGGAGGCCATCGACAGGGCCACCTCACACATCTGGCTCACCCACGCCTACCTCATCCCCGACGACGACCTGATCGCCGGCCTCCGTGCCGCCGTCAACCGGGGTGTCGACGTGCGGATCATCGTGCCGGGCCGCTCCAACCACGTGGTGGCCGACTGGCTGTCGCGCGGCTACTACACGAACCTGCTGCGCTCTGGCGTGAAGCTGTACCTGTACCAGGGGGCGATGGTGCACGCGAAGACCGCCACCATGGACGGCGTGTGGTCAACGATCGGCACGGCCAACCTGGACAGGCTGAGCCTGTGGGGCAACTACGAGGTGAACCTCGAGGTGACCGACGAGAGCGTCGCCAAGCACATGGAGGACGTGTTCCGCACGGACCAGTCCAACAGCATCGAGCTGAACGAACAGCGCTGGGCGAGCCGCTCCGTGGTGGCCAAGGTGACGGAGTTGTTCCTGTCGCCCTGGCGCCCGTTCTTCTGATCGCCCTGCGACCGGTGCCGGTTTCGGCAGACAGAAGAAGGGGCGCCCGGCAGCAGCCGGGCGCCCCTTCGGGGTCAGAGGGAGGGATCAGGCCTTGCGGCGCTGAGCCCAACCGTAGATGGCGAGCACGATGAGGGCACCAATGATGGAGGTGATGACACCGCCGATGGAGAAGTTGGGGCCGGTCAGATTGAGCTCACCTTCGAAGATGAGCGAACCGATGAGACCACCAACGAATGCACCGATGATGCCCAGGATGATGGTGGCCAGCCAGCCCCCACCCTGACGCCCAGGCATGATGGCCTTGGCGATAGCGCCTCCGATGAGGCCGACGATAATCCAAACGATGATTGTCCATAACATGCCTCAAGCATGGCAGTAGGCGGGGTCACTGTAAATGCTTTCGAACCCTGAACTGTCCCTGAGGTGCGTGGAATTGGGCTGGGTTCCCCCCTTAAGGGTAGAGTCTGGAGCCATGGAAATCGTGCACGGAATCTTCTTTCTGCTCCACCTCATCGGCTTCGCGGCGCTCTTCGGAGGCGCTTTTGTTCAGCTGAAGGGGCCCCACCGAATCGTCAATCCGGCCATGTTCCACGGTGCTCTCACGATGCTGATCTCCGGCCTCGCTCTGGTGGGCATCCTGGAGATGGGTGACGGGCACGTCAACAACATCAAGATCGGCATCAAGCTGCTCGTGCTGATCGCGATCTTCGTGCTGGTGCTGATCAACCGCAAGAAGGATCAGGTGGCGCCCGGGCAGTTCTGGGGCATCTTCGCCCTCACCCTGCTCAACGCCGGCATCGCCGTCTTCTGGTGAGCCTCAGGCGCTGATCGCGATGGCCGCCGCGGCCCCGGCGATCAGCGCCGGGCCCATCGGCACGTCGGCCTTTCTGTCCCGTGTGACGATGAGGACCACCACCGCGAAGAGGCCGTGCAGGACGATCCCGAAGAACAGGCCGCGGCCCACCGCCATCCAGCTGTACCAGCCGAGCACGGCGCCCAGCAGCGCCGACAGCTTCACATCCCCGAACCCGAGCATCCCGTTGGCCAGTAGTGCCGCGACGAAGAAGCCGGCGAACATCGCGAGCGCGGCCAGGAACGCCCGGAGCAGAGCACCCCAGTCCCCCGTCGTGGCGGCCATGGCGACGATGCCTATCGCCCAGGCGATGAGTCCGGTGAGGATTACAGTGTCGGGAAGCCGGTGTTCCTTGAGGTCGACGACGAACAGGACGCCAGCCAACCCGGCGATGACGGCCAGGGCTGCGGCCTCCAGAAGCTCCGAGGTGATGAGGCCTACCCCAGCCCCCAGAATCGCTGCCCGAGGTACCGTCCCGATGAGCTTCGTGGTCGCCTCCAGCGCCACCCTTGGTAGAAACCTCGACGCCAGCCCGGCCGCGGCAGCGGCCAGGAGCGCGGTCCAGAGCCAGGTCATCCGGAGAAGGCCTCGATGATGCTGATGGCTGCAGGAGTCATAATGACAATCATCAGGGCGGGCATGAGGAACAGAACCAGGGGGAAGACAACCTTGACGGGGATTTCCATCGCCTTGTGCTCGGCCCGCTGCCTGCGCGCGACTCGCTGTTCCTTCGCCTGAGTGTGCAGCACCTCTGAGAGGGCAATCCCGTGTTCTTCCGCTTGGATGACCGATCTGATGAAACGCCGCAATTCAGGCACCGCAAGCCGATCCGCCAAGGCCTGGTAAGCCACACGCCGTTGCTGGCCGAGTTGAATGTCCTGAAGCGTGCGGATGAGTTCCGTCGCCAAGACCCCGCGCCCGTTCCGAGCGACCCTGACCAGCGCAGCGTCGAAGCCCAGCCCGGCCTCGACAGCGATGCTCATCTGGTCCAGGACATCCGGCAATTCCAGTTGCGCCGTTTCCCGACGCTTGATGCCGGTGTTCCACAAAAGGAGTTCCGGAAGAAAGAAGACAAAAGCAATGAGGAAGGCTCCGAGCCCGATGGATCCGAGGGAGGGGTTGTTCCTCACTATGAGCAATGCGAGAGCGATCATGATCAGTGTGGACATCATCTTGAGGCTGATTACGCGTTCCAGCGGCCAGGCGGCTGGCCGACCAGCATGCATGAGCAGCTTGTCGAGATTCCCGGCAGCCCGCGTACCGGCGAGCTTGAGACCGAGAGCAGGGACTGCGACGACTCTGCCTCCTCCCGACCGTCCCGCCATGCCCCGCTGCAGGTTGGCCCGTACGCCTCGCCGAACACGGCCTTCGCCGACCAGCAGGAGACCAAGCAGGTACGCGGTGCCTAGCACCAGGAACGCCAAACCGACGTAGACGATGGAAGGCACCGCGCTCACCTCAGAACCTGATCTTGATGACGCGGCTCAGCCAGAACATGCCAACAGCCATCATGATGCCAGCGATGATCAACGCGCCGATGCCGATGATGGACTCACCGAATCGACCGATGTATGTGGGGTTAGCGGCCCAGAGTACCAAAAACATACCGGGTGGAAGGGCCCCTAGAATGACCCCAGACAGCTTCCCCTCCGCAGCCAAGGCACCAACCTGACGCTTCAACTGCACACGTTCCCGGATGGTCGCGCCGACCCCGGCCAGCACGTCAGCCAAGTTGCCTCCCACTTCGCGGTTGATCGCGATGGCTTGGACCACCCAATCGAAGTCCTCATTCTCGTTACGCCGCGCCACGTCAGCCAACGCCTCCACGAAAGGTCTACCAAGTCGCGTCTCATTCACCACTCGGGAAAACTCGGACGAGGTGGGCTCATCGAGTTCGGTCGCCACCGTGGCGCAGGCCTGGGGGAGACTGAAGCCAGCGCGAAGGCTGCCAGATAAGGTGCTCAGGGTCTCCTCCAATTGGTCACCGAAGAGCTGGCGTCGTTTCGCCGCTTTGAAACGCACACTCAGCACAGCGGCGAGCGGGACGAGGATCAGTGCCAACAAGGGCAGGACCGGTCCGCCTAGCAAGAGGCCGAGGGCGAAGCCCGCCACCGCGCCAGAGGCAACCAGCACCATGAAATCCTGCGGCCGCATGCGGATGCCCGCGGCGGCGAGCGACTCCTCAACCGCTCGTGCCCGGCCACCCAGCGCATACCCTGCCGCGCTTGAGGCCGCCTTGGCGGCCTGCGGTACCAGGCCGGCGGGTGCAGCGTCGGGAGGACGCCGTCGCGACATCGGCACCGTGCGTCCAGCAGTGAAGTAGAGCACCAGCCAGGTCAACACTGCGGTTGACACCAAGCCGCCACCGATGTACGCGAGCGTGTCACCGCTCATCGCAAGCCGCCCCAGCCGGGACCGCCGAACACGGAGGGGGACAGTTCGATGCCCAGATCCTGGAAGCGGTCCGTGAACATGGGGCGCACACCGGTAGGGATCGTCCGACCCCTGAACCGACCATTCGGATCGACGCCGGCGGAGTAGTCGAAAAGGAACACATCCTGCAAGGTGATGATCTGCCCCTCCATGCCACTCACTTCGGTGACGGCAGTGATCCGTCGAGTGCCGTCCCTCAGCCGGGTGAGTTGCACGATCAGGTTGACGGCCGAGGAGACCTGCTCTCTGATGGCGCGCAGCGGGAGCTCGAAGCCTGACATCATGACCAGGGTCTCCAGCCTGGCCAGGCAGTCGCGCGGTGAGTTGGCGTGAACTGTGGAAAGGGAGCCGTCGTGACCCGTGTTCATGGCCTGCAGCATGTCCAGCGCCTCCGCGCCACGGACCTCACCCACCACGATGCGGTCGGGTCGCATGCGCAGCGAGTTGCGCACCAGGTCACGGATCGTGATCTCGCCCCTTCCTTCGATGTTGGCCGGCCTGGACTCCAGCTGAATCACGTGGTCCTGCTGGAGTTGGAGCTCCACCGAATCCTCGATGGAGATGATCCGTTCGTTTGAGGGAATGAAGGAGCTCAGCACGTTGAGCAACGTGGTTTTGCCTGTGCCGGTGCCGCCGGAAACCAGAATATTGAGCCGCGCCTCGACACAGGCCTTGAGCAATTCCGCCATCTCGGGTGTCATGGTGCCGAAGCGTTCCAGATCCAGGACAGAAAGTGCGTCCCTGGAGAACTTACGAATCGTCAAGGTGGAGCCGCTCACCGCAAGCGGGGGAATGATGGCATTGACTCGCGAGCCATCCTCGAGACGAGCATCCACCAACGGGGATGACTCGTCGATGCGCCGACCCACCCTGGTGACGATGCGTTCGATGATTCGCCTCAGATGTGGTTCGCCGTCGAAGAAGACCTCGCTGCGTGTCAATTGGCCCTTGCGTTCGACATATACGGACTCCGGACCGTTGACCATGATCTCGGTGACCGTGGAGTCATCGAGCAGCGGCTCCAGGGGGCCCAAGCCTAGAACGTCAGCCTCTACTTCACGCATCAGGCGCTGGCGCTCCGCAGTGGTGAGAGGCACCTTCGCCGCTTCAACAACTGAGTTCAACTCGTCCATCACCATGCTCCGCAGGCTGGACTCGTCCATATCGGGGTCGTTCACTCGAGTGCCAAGTCGAGCGAACAGGGTGTCCACGGCCGAAGCCTTCAACGCGCTGAGCGCGTCACTCCTGGCAGGCGGAGCCGTTGTCGCGACGGGTGCCCGTTCCGACAGCCGCGCCGTGACTCGTGCCGCGGGGGCGGGCACAGCGTGTAACTCGGCCTCCGGAGCACGCTCGGGAGAGTCCGCCGACCGAGCTCCCAGCGGCTGCGGCTCCGAGCGCCCCCATGGGCTCTGCTCCGTGGGATCAGGCGGTGACCACACCGGAGCGGCTGGCGCTTCCGCTGACCTCTCCCTGACCCCCTCCAGACGTTCCCTCAGGCTCATGGATTCCTCCGGAACAGCCGCCCTCTATGGCTCGCCTGAGTCTGTGGCGCAACGGCATCCACCAGCGACAGGAGCCCCTTGCTCACCGGGTCTCGGCCGCCGCTTTGCAGGAGTGGAATGCCCTGATTGGTTGACAGCGGCACTCCATTGGACTGGGGCAGCGCTACATCGACGCCGGCGCGGATGGTGGCCTCAACATCTGCGATCGTCATGCCGCGTGAGCGCTCATTGAAATTCACGACGATGGTGCGTCTGCCTGCGATCATCTTGAGGTCATTGAGCGTGTCGATCTCCTTACGCAGACCCCGCACACCGGGCACATCGAGGCTGGTCACGAGCACCAGATGGTCCGTGTGGTCCAGTGCCGCGAGCGTGTGGTCGGTGAGTCCCGGTGCGGTGTCGATGACCACGTAGGCGAATTGGCCACGCAGCAGCGACACCAGTTGGGCCAGATCGTCGCCAGTGACGGTATCGGCATCAGCGGGAGAATCCGAGCCTGGGACCACGAAGAGTCCGGTCACGTGCTGTGTCACGTAGCTCTTCACTGCGATGCTGTCTCTGGCGGCGGGACCGCGCGCGATGTCCGGCAGCGAGTGCTGGGCCTGCAGGTTGAGCGCACTGGCGACGTCCCCGAAGTGCACGTCGGCGTCGATGAGAACTACCTGCTGCGGAAAGCGTTGAGCCAGGCCAACCGCCAGGTTGGTGGCCACGGTTGTCTTGCCGACGCCGCCCTTGGGGGAAGTGACTGTCACGACGACCCCGGTGCGACCACTGACAGGGGGCGGGAGCATCCCGGGCATGTCCTGGGCTGCGCGCGATGCGAACACACGATCGGCTGCGCGGTCGAGCGCGGCGCGCAATTCGTGCGGTTCTGCAGCGACGGGGATGATGTCTCGCACCCCTGCCCGGACGGCAGCCACCCCGATGAGGCCGGGATCAGGGTGCACCAACAGCACGTCTGCTCGCTGCGCAAGATCCGAAGCGATCCGCATCGCTGCGTCTTCCATTCCGGTAGCGTCGAGCACCACGACGTCTGGAATGGCGGCCCTGCCGAACAACGACGCCACCGGGTCATCCTGCTCCGCCAATTGCGGCGGGGGTACCCGGGTGAATCCATCACCGATGGCTTGGTGGAGTCGCTCCTCGAGCGAATCGTCCGCCGTGCTCAGGAGCAGCTGGATCATTCGAACACCGTCCACGCCTCGACGATGCGGCTCTCCGTCATCTCAGTGGCAGGCGTCTGGCGGGACAACCAGATGGAACCGTACTCCTTGGTGAACACGATCTTCCCCGCCAGCGGAGCGTCCACCGCGAGGGTGACGATGACCTCAGAACCAGGGAGCGTCTGCGTGCCGGCGGTTTCGTCATCGGTCGGCTGCGTGGATTGTGCACCTTGTACGCGAGCAACTAGAACATCGTTGGCGATGAGCTTCGTGAGGAAGCGAGTGTCCTCTTCCTCTTCCCCTGCCGTCGGCGCGGGGGCGGGCGAAGGGGACGCGGCGGGCGCGATGCCGACGGTTTCGACCTCGACCTCCATCGACGCAAAGACGCCCACCTTGTCGCCAGCGTTGAGTTGCGCTCCTGCTACCCGCTCGGGCGACAATTGGATCGAGACCAGTTGTAGGCCCTCAGGGATGGGCACTGATGCAGCCACCTGGTTGTCGTCGGCGCTCACGAAGCGGGCCGCGAGCACCTGCTCTCCCGGCTGAAGCGCGGTGACGGCTACCTGCCCTGGGGGCAGTTCGCTGGCCTTCGTCAACGCACCAGGCACGACGGCGTCGGTAGGGATCTCACGGACCTCTACGTACTGGGCCATCTCTGCCGTGCCCAGCCCGGCCGGGATCTCGTTGCTCACCACCAGAACGGGGACGGGCTCTAGCGTGGCCATCGCACGGTCGTCGGCGCCGCTGACGTAGAGAAATAGGAGTACGCCGCCCACTAAGGCTAGGACGAGGGCCAACGCTCCGAAGACACCGCGCTTGTTCATGTGTGTAAGTCCTCTGCTCAGTCCTGCTAGTTATCCGGTCAGCCGGACGTTCACGACGCCAAAATCGACACCAGCGCCACTACCGTTCTCCCAGTCCGCCAGAGACCCGAATCCCACGAACTTACCCTTGATATATGCGTTCTTTCCGTTGACAGGATCGGTAGCGCACGCATCGCTCGGAACACTGGCCCACCCCTGCGTCTGCAGGCAGTAGGCAGTGACTTCGAGGGCGGCAAAGCCGGTGATCCTGTACCTGCCGCTATTCTTATCAGCATTGTCGAAGAGCGGCACTTTGACGATCTGGCCTGGGGAGTCACCCATGTATCTCCGGATATCGTCCGGATCGCAGGAGGTGTCAAATCCCTCACCATTACTGCTGTCCACCCATCGCTCGTCTGGGTTGCTGCCTATCGTGACTTTCGTCACGCAGTCGCCATCCGCCTCCAGAAAGCCAAACCCGCCACTGAGTTCATTATGAGCGCTGTTGCTGGCGGCGCATGGGAAAGCCTCCGTTGAGGGCACGTTGGGGAAATCCTTGGGCTTGCTCTTCGAGTAGATGTAGAGCTCGGTCCCCTTGGTGGGAGTCCCGTTGTAGACGCCGTTCTGCCAGAAGAACTGGCAGTAACTGACTGCGAAGGGAATGGTGTTCATGCTGGAAGGCGCGCCGGACCACGTGGCAGTGGCCTGTGCAGAAACATCACTGGAACCGATGCCGATGACTGGTGCCAACCAGTGCTCGCGAGTGGTGGCGGCCTTTACACTCACGGAGTTGGGGGTGTGGGTGATATCGGCAGCCGTGACGGTCACGTTGTCGTCGTTCTTGTTGAAGGCCGCATAGTCTTGCGCCATGGCTGGCTCGTCCGCCTCGCACGCACCCGCAGCACAAGTCTGCGCCAGCGCCAGAGCAGCAGCATCGGCGCCGTTCTGGATCTGCTTCTTGTCCCACCACAGGGAACCCACGTCGACGGCGAGGGCCCCGAAGCCGACAAGGACCACCAGCATGATCGCGACGATGACGGCGGAAGCCCCGCGCTCATCGCGGCGATGATTCAACCTCCGCATCGCATGGTCCCTTCTCCAGTGAGGTCGAGCCCGCCGAAGAAGCCGGTCAGGCCAGAATAGGTGTAGGTGATGGTGACGGTGACCGGCCCGCCGGGGCTGCAACCCGCTGGGGGTTCTAATGCTACCGTCGCCCCGCTCGGCATACCGTAGTCCGCGGCGACGTCCGAGACGTCGGTGCCAGCCGGATCTATCGCGTAGGCACGAGCGGCCTCTCGAGCAGCCCCCGCGATATTGCCTTGGACAAAAAAGGCGTAGCCGAATTCCATGATCCCCATGAGGAGGGTGACGAGGAGCATGGCGACGATGGCGAACTCCACGGCCGCCGCTCCTCGATCCAGTTTGGACTTCATCTCCGTGCGCCTCTCTATGTCACCGGCATCACCTGATGGTTTGTGGCTCGTCACATTCACCACAAACCATCAGGGATGAGGCCCTCGTTCGCCTTGTTTCGAGGCCCGCGATAACTATCAGGCAGGGATGTCCTGAAGACCCTTCAAGACCTTGTTGAACTGCTCGTTGAGCTCCGGGCCGATTAGAAGCACGGTGGCGATGATGACGGCCGCGATGGCCGCGACCATGATGCCGTACTCAACGGCGGTGGCGCCCTTCTCCGACTTCATTCTGGACCCGATGACACCGCGGAGGACGGTCTCCATGTAATTGAACATGACTCTTCCTTTCGACGGGGGAAGAATTCCCGACCCGGCAGAGGTGACGGACTTCGGGCGACCCGTCCCCCAACGGGTCGCAAGCAGGACAATACATGATTTGCAGGAAAGTGCGAGTCCAAACATCCAAACTGAACCTTGGGCATGATAGGGGGGTGCATGCTGATCCCACTACCCACCCAACAGCGCGTGACGCTAGGGTGAGCAGCACGTGACCATCTGGGGGGAGGGCACCATGCGACGTCTGTCAGCCGTGCTCGTCAGTTTGCTGCTTTGTTCGGCACAAATCGGGGCGGCGTTCGCCGCGCCGCCGGCCGCAACCATCGACGACGTCCTCGAGGCCCTCCAGGTCCGTCCACAGGAATCGGACTACGTGATCGTCGTCGACACGTCGCTGTCGATGCGGGCCGAAGACCGGTACGTGCGGGTGGCTGAGGCGCTCGGCGTGACTCTCACCCAACTCCAACCCACGGATCACGTCGCACTGGTCACCTTCGACGACGGCGCACGAGTCGCCTACCGCGGACCCCGCGGAGACGACCCCCAGGCAGTACTGAACGAGCTCCCCGCGCAGCCCTCCGGTGACCAGACCGACATAGGCGCCGGCCTCGAACTTGGCCTTGAGGAGCTTGAACGCCCCGACGCCAAGCCTGCGGGCGCTCTGGTGCTGATCACGGACGGCGACCTCGACACCAAGCTGGACTCGCCGTTCGCTGAGCCCACCTCCGAGGGGTGGGCAGACCTCAAGGCGCGGGCCTCGGCCCTGAGCGGCAGGGACATCGCCACCTACGCCCTGTCAGTGGGAGAAGAAACCGACGCCGGCCTGATGACCGGGGTGTTCCCGGATACGCAGGAGATCCCCGTCGCACAATTCGCCGACGTGCTGAGCGACCTGCGCATGCAACTGCTCACCTTCCAGGCCAAGCAGAAGCTGGATCCCGACCTGGAGGCCGGCACCCTCACCGCGAAATTCGCTGACGCCAAGTCCCTGGGCGCCGGCAAGCACGCCACAACTCTGCAGGTCTCGTCCACCTACAGCCTTCTGCCCACCCACCTCACGGGCCTCGCGGCGGAGGTTTCCGGCTCAGCTCCGGTCGCCGTCGAGGGGTTGCCGGACGAAGTGATTCTCAGCCCCGGCCAAACTGTCGACCTGCCGTTGACGTTGACCGTGGACGAGTGGGACGGCAGCCAATCTGACCTCCTCGTCACCGCCGTGGCGGACAGTTCCTGGAGCGAGGTGGTGCGCACGGAGCTGCGGACCCCCGTGGAACTGACTCTGACGGCCGCCCCGCTCCAGCTGCTCGACGAGCCGGTGCCCGCCGCGTCAGAAGACGCAGTCGCCGGAGAGACGCCACAGCCGAGTCCCTCCCCCACGCCCCTGGCACCCCCTCCGGCCGAGACTGAGCAGGCTGAACTCGACCCGCTCCCGCTCATCATCGGCGGCGCGGTGCTCGTCCTCCTGGCGCTGGCGGCGCTCTTCTACCTCACCCGCCCCAAGCTCGAGGGAGCCCTCACCGTGCTGCGCGACGGGCAACTGGTGCAGGAACTGCTGCTCACCGGAAGGTCTGTGTCCTTGACTCCCCCACAGCCGGGAACGGGACCCTCGGGTGCGGTGTCGGCGATGGCCAGCAAGCGCGAACAGGTGCTGGTGAAGGCCGCAGTTGGCAGCGAGAAGGCGGTCAAGGCCAAGCTGGCCGACGGCGAAAGCGTCCGCGTGGGCGAGTACGAACTGGTCTACACCGGCACCCGAAGCCGGGTGTTGGCGAAGATCAGCTGAACAGCGGCAGCGGCTAGACCAGGTGGCGGTCGGTGGCCCACTTCGTGAGCTGGTGCCGGTTCGACAGCTGCAGCTTCCGCAACACCGACGACACGTGGGTCTCCACCGTCTTGATCGAGATGAACAGCTCCTTCGCGACCTCCTTGTAGGAGTAGCCGCGGGCGATGAGCTTCATCACCTCACGCTCGCGGGCGCTCAGCTTGTCCAGTTCCTCGTCCACCTGTGCGATGTCGATGGCGCCGCTGAAGGCGTCCAGCACGAAGCCGGCCAGCCGCGGGGAGAACACCGCGTCACCGGCGGCCACGCGCGCCATGCCCTCGATCAGTTCCTCTGAGCTGATCGACTTGGTCACGTAGCCGCGGGCGCCGGCGCGGATGACGCCGATCACGTCCTGCGCCGCGTCGGAAACCGAGAGCGCCAGGAACTTCACATCTGGCTTCGTGGGCAGCACCTGCTTGATCACTTCAGCACCGCCTCCACCGGGGAGGTGCACGTCGAGCAGCACGACGTCGGGTTCGGTCTCGAGGATTGCCTTCACCGCGGTCTCGACATCCTCACCCTCACCCACGATGGTGACGTGCTGGCCGATCTCGTGGTTGACGCCCGCCCGGAACATCGCGTGGTCATCAACTATGACAACCCGCAACCCGGCCACATCATGGGCCTGATCCTCACTCATCCGCTCATCTCCAGTTTCACTTCAGTGCCGTCCCCGAGCTCCGAGCGGATCGTCGCGCTACCCCCGTAACGTTCCATGCGAGCCCGGATCGATTCTCTCACGCCCATGCGTCCGTCGGGCAATTGCTCGGTATCGAACCCCTTGCCACGGTCCCGAATGAACACCTCGATCTGTCCATCGTCCACTTCGGCGTACACGTCGATGCGTGGCGCGCCCGAATGCTTGGCCGCATTCGTGACGGCTTCACCGGTGGCGAGGATGAGGGCCTCCACCTTGTCGTCGACGGTGGCGTCACCCACACAGACCAGTTCGACGTCGACGGGGAACCGGCCCTCCACGTCGGTGGCCATCTCCTGCAGGGCGGAACGCAGCGACGCGGCGCGGGCCGTTTCGCCGTAGAGCCAGGTGCGCAGTTCACGCTCCTGACGGCGGGCCAGTTGGGCGACGGTGGCGGAATCGTCCGCCTGGCGCTGGATGAGGGCAAGCGTCTGGAGGACGGAATCATGCAGGTGCGCAGCCATGTCGGCGCGCGCCTCGGCGCGGTGGCGCTCCGCGTCGGCACGGCGCACGCGGTTGCGGTGCTGGTACAGCCACGGGGCCGCCACAATGAACAGGCCGGCCAGGAGCAGCGCGGAGGCGCCGAGCACCCCTGGGAGTTGGGCAAGGCCGATCTGCGTGGCGAGCGTCCACGAGATTCCGGCGCCCACGAGCACCAGCCCGCCGACGAGGCGCACGATGCTCATCGTGCCGCCGCCGCGGGTGACGCGGGCCCACAATCGCGTGTCGGTGCTGCGGGTGGTGGCCACGCGCTCGTCGACCTGCAGCCAGATCACGATGATGCCCACACCACCGATCACCATCGGCCAGAACAGCGCCGTCGGGACCACACCGCCCGAGACGAAAAGCCACAGCAGGCCGACGACCACCAGGCCCCCGGCCACCAGCACACCGTGGTCCGGGCGCGAGGCGGGCAGCAGCGTGGGGCGCATGCCGCGTCGGGTGGCGGCCTCGAGGCCCGCGGCCTCCTCCAACCTGCCGCTCGGCAGCAGCACCCACAGGGCGCCGTAGGCGAGCAGACCCAGGCCGGAGAGCAGGGCGCCGATCACGAAGGCCAACCGCACCATCCGCACGTTGACGCCCAGGTGGGCGGCGAGACCGGCGGCCACACCGGCGATCACACCGGACTCGACGCGGCGTTGCAGCGGCGCGCGCGCGGGCACGCTGGGCACCACCGGTAGCTGAGTCATGACCCCAGATTGTCACGGGCATCCCCCCCAGGCCAGACCGGAGAACCCTTTCCAGGGGCGCTTCAGGGGCTCACCCGATGCTCTTTCGGCTCGGGTCAGAGCAGACTGAAGCCATGACCACAGAACTCGACCTCGGCTGGTTCGACCCGAGCCTCGGCGCCCTGCAGCGCCCGGAGGCCGCCGGCGTCTCCACCGGCCTCAGCCGCGCCATCGCCCAGCGGCTGGGCGTCGACGTGGTCCTCGTGCGCGTGGTGTTCATCGTGCTGGCCTTCTGCGCCGGCCTCGGCCTGGCCCTCTACGGCTGGGGCACCGTCCTGACCCGCGGTCCGCAAGGCACCCGCCCCATCGACCAGGTGCTGCCCGGCTTCCGGGACTGGTCCCCGTTCATGCAGAAGGCCGCCGTCGTGATCTCCACCGTCATCGTGGTGGCCACCCTCGACGCCGCCCTCCCCCTCCCCTGGGGCGCCGGCGTCCTGGTGCTCATCGCGCTGGTGCTGGTTCGCCGTCGTGCGCGGAATTCCGGAGCGTTCCCGCCGGCCCACTACCCGCTGCCCTCCGGCCCCTCCGCCCCGGGTTCGACCCGCTATGTCCCCGGCGCCCCGCGCCTCTTCCCCCCGGCCGCGCCCACCGTCGCCCCGCTCGACGACCAGACGCTGGTGGAGCACTGGCGCCGCAGCATCAACGAGGCGGTGGGCTCGCATCGCGCGGCGGTACCGTCGCGGCAGTTGCCCACCGTCGACCTCTACGCCCCGGAGGAGCCGCCAGCGCCGCGCATCCTGGGGCCGCAGGCCAGGAACGGCTGGTGGATGGGCGTCGCGGTCATCGTGGCGATGATGGCAGCGTCGTTCGTCTCGGCCGGGCTACTCGGCTACGACCTGGGCACCACGCTCGCCGCGACCACCGCCACCGGCGGCGTGGTCACCGTGATCTGCGCCCTGGCCGCCCGCGACCGCCGGATCCCCCGCGTGGTGCTGGCCGCTCTGGCCGCCTCGATCGTCGCGACGGGGTGGCTCGCCACCCAGACCGCCGTCGGCCCCGCCCTTGCCCCCGCCGAGGACACCCACGTGGTGCGGCTCGTCGGCAGGGAGGGCGTCGTGGACCTGAGCGGCGTGGAGCTCGAAGACCAGACGGTACTGCGGGTCGAGGTGATCGCCTCCGACGTCGAGCTGATCCTGCCCGGGCCCGTCGAGGAGATGACCACCACCTCGTGGCTGGCCGACGTGACCATGGCACCGGGAAGCCCCGCAGACGGTGGCACGGCGACCGGGGGTCTCCACATCGACGTCCATGCCCAACTGTCCGACGTGCTCATCAAGGAGTCCGCATGAACCGCCCATCCCTGGACATCGCCGCCCTGGCCATCGGCCTGGTGGCCGTCGGCTTCGCCGTCGTACTCCTCCTCGCGGGGCACATCGCCTCGCCCCTCATTCAGCCCATCCTCGCCGTCACCCTGGCCGCAGCAGGCACGATCGGGCTCCTCGCAACACGTGGCCGCACCACCCACCGGAAGGAACAATCATGAAACTCACCCGCTCCCGTAACGGCATGATCGGTGGCGTCGCCGCCGGCGTCGCCAAAGCCATCGACGTCGACGTCACCATGGTGCGCGTCGCCTTCATCCTCATCTCGATCTTCGCCGGCAGCGGCCTGCTCGTGTACCTCATCCTGTGGGCGGTCATCCCCCGCGAAGACGGCGGCACCATCGCCGAGGAGGGGTTCGACAAGGCACGCACCTGGTACGACGACCGGAAGAACCAGGGCCCCAAGGGACCCAACTACGACATCTGACCGCAGAGAAAAACCCCCAAGCTGCAACGCAGCTTGGGGGTTTTCGTCACTCCCACTCGATGGTGCCCGGCGGCTTGCTCGTGATGTCGAGCGCCACGCGGTTGACCTCGGGGCATTCGTTGGTGATGCGGCTGGAGATCTTCTCCAGCAGTTCGTAGGGCAGACGGGCCCAGTCGGCCGTCATCGCGTCGTCGGACACGACGGGGCGCAGCACGATGGGGTGGCCGTAGGTGCGGCTGTCGCCCTGCACGCCCACCGAGCGGACATCCGCCAGCAGCACGACGGGGAACTGCCAGATCTCGCGCTCCAGCTTGGCGTTGGCCAGTTCCTCGCGCGCGATGGCGTCAGCCTGGCGGAGGATCGCGAGGCGGTCCTCGGTGATCTCGCCGACGATGCGGATGGCCAGGCCGGGGCCGGGGAACGGGTGGCGCCACACCATGGCCTCAGGCAGGCCGAGCTGCTCGCCCACGGCGCGCACCTCGTCCTTGAACATCTGGCGCAGCGGCTCGATCAGCGTGAACTGCAGGTCGTCCGGCAGGCCGCCGACGTTGTGGTGGCTCTTGATGTTGGCCGCGCCCTCGCCGCCGCCGGACTCGACGACGTCCGGGTACAGCGTGCCCTGGACGAGGAAGTCGATGCCACGGTCGCCCGCGATCTCTCGCGCCTTCTCCTCGAAGGTGCGGATGAACTCGCGGCCGATGATCTTGCGCTTCTCCTCCGGATCGCTGACGCCTGCCAGGGCGGTGAGGAAGCGCTCACGCTCGTCGGCGAAGACGAGGTCCACGCCGGTGGCCGCCACGAAGTCCGTGCGGACCTGCTCGACCTCGCCCTCCCGGAGGAGGCCGTGGTCGACGAACACGCACGTGAGCTGTGAGCCGATGGCCTGCTGCACGAGCGCGGCGGCGACGGCGGAGTCGACGCCGCCGGACAGCGCGCAGAGGACATGCTTGTCACCCACCTGGCTACGGACCGCG
Source organism: Tessaracoccus sp. MC1756 (assembly GCF_014164735.1). Lineage (NCBI taxonomy): Bacteria > Bacillati > Actinomycetota > Actinomycetes > Propionibacteriales > Propionibacteriaceae > Tessaracoccus > Tessaracoccus sp. MC1756. Next base: position 245,884 of record NZ_JACJFZ010000002.1, read on the forward strand.
TTGATGGACTCCGTGACCATGTTCTCCGGCGTCCAGTCGGCAGTCAGCTTGGCGATGTTGAACAGGAAGTGTTCGATGACCTGCTGGCCCCATTGCGTGTGGTTGACCTCGGGGTGCCACTGCACACCGGCGAGCCCGCGCTCCCTGTCCTCGAACGCCGCCACCGGAGCACCGGCGGTACGGGCGAGGACCTTGAAGCCCTTGGGGGCCTTGCTGACGGAGTCGCCGTGCGACATCCAGACGTTGAGGGTGTTGGGCAGCGAGCCGAGCAGGCAGCCGCCCTCGGCGATCGACAGGGACGTGCGGCCGTACTCGCGCTGGCCGGTCTTCGCGACCGTGCCGCCGAGGGCCTGCGCCATCGCCTGGAAGCCGTAGCAGATGCCCAGGACCGGGACCCCCGCGCTGAAGATGGCGGGATCCACAGAGGGCGCGTCGTCGGCGTACACCGACGACGGTCCACCGGAGAGGATGATCGCGGCGGGCTTCTGGGCCATCATCTCCTCGACGCTCAGCCTGTGGCTGACGATCTCCGAGTACACATTGGCCTCGCGCACACGGCGCGCGATCAGTTGGGCGTACTGGGCGCCGAAGTCGACGACCAGCACCTTCTCGTGGGCAGTCATGGTGAGGAGTCTAATGTCGCGGGGCGGCTCCGCCCTAACGGGGAGAGCCTCGCTCACCGACCCTGGACACGTCGCCAGCTCGTCGGGACCGAAGCACGTCGGCCGGGCCCTGGAAGATTCGTGGAGCCGAATTCCGTCGCGGGGGAATATTCCCCCCGTCGCCGCGGTTGGCGGTGGCATGAGCATTTACTCTGACGTCACGGCCCTCGTCGGTCGCACCCCCCTCGTAAAGCTGAACCGGGTCGCCGGCGACAACGCCATCGTCGCCGCGAAGCTCGAGTTCTACAACCCCGCCAACTCCGTCAAGGACCGCATCGGCGTGGCCATCGTCGACGCAGCTGAGGCCTCCGGCGAACTGCAGCCCGGCGGCACCATCGTCGAGGGCACCTCGGGCAACACCGGTATCGCTCTGGCCATGGTGGGCGCCGCCCGCGGCTACAAGGTGGTCCTGACCATGCCCGAGACCATGTCGCTGGAGCGCCGCGCACTGCTGCGCGCCTACGGTGCCGAGCTCGTGCTGACCCCCGGCCCCGCTGGCATGCGCGGCGCCGTCGAGCGCGCCGAGGAGATCGCGGCTGAGCGCGGCGGCATCCTCGCCCGCCAGTTCGCCAACCCCGCCAACGTGGAGATCCACCGCAACACCACCGCGGAGGAGATCTGGAACGACACCGACGGCGCCGTGGACATCGTCGTGGCGGGAATCGGCACCGGCGGCACCATCTCCGGTGTCGGCCAGGTCCTGAAGGAGCGCAAGCCCAGCGTCCAGATCGTCGCCGTGGAACCGCAGGAATCGGCGATCCTCTCCGGCGGCCAGCCCGGCCCGCACAAGATCCAGGGCATCGGCGCCAACTTCATCCCCGAGATCCTGGACCGTTCCGTCATCGACGAGGTCCTGCCCCGCAACATCGACCAGGCCGTCGACTTCGCCCGCCGGGCCGCACGCGAGGAGGGCCTCCTGGTCGGCCTGTCCTCCGGCGCCGCACTGTCGGCAGCAGCCGAGGTTGCGGCCCGCCCGGAGAATGCCGGCAAGACCATCGTGGTGATCGTCCCGTCGTTCGGCGAGCGCTACCTCTCCACCGTCCTGTTCGAGGGCCTGATCGACAACTGATCGACCATCTTTCCGCTTGAGACTAGGGCGGCCGCTGCCGACAGGCAGCGGCCGCCCTAGTCTGAAGGCATGAGAATCGTCATCACGGGCGCCAGCGGCCAGGCCGGGCCGGCCCCCCAGCGCCACTTCACCGACAACACCGACCACGACGTCGTGGCCACGGATCTCGCACCGCGCCCCTCCTGGTACGACGGCCGCTTCTTCAAGGCGGACCTGACGCAGGTGGGTGAGGCCATGGACCTCCTCGTCGACGCCGACGCGGTCATCCACCTGGCCAACATCCCGGCAGACAACATCCACACCGACACCCACACGCTCAACCAGAACCTGCTGATGAACACCAACGTGTTCATGGCGGCCTGGAAGCTGCGGCTGAAGCGCATCGTGTGGGCCTCCAGCGAAACCACCCTGGGGCTGCCGTTCGACGAGGTGCGCTATGTCCCCGTCGACGAGGACCACTACCCGCTGCCGAACTCGACGTACTCGCTCAGCAAGGTGATGACGGAGACGATGGCCGCCGAGGTGGCCCGGTGGGCGGGCATCCCGGTGATCGCGCTGCGGTTGTCGAACATCTTCACGGTGGACGACTACGCCATGCAGCCGTCGTTCGCGAAGGATCCTGAGGCGCGCCGCTGGAACCTGTTCGGCTACATCGACGCCCGCGACGTCGCCCAGTCCTGTGAGGACGCGCTCACCGCGGACCTCACGGGCGCGCACTCCTTCGTGATAGCCGCCGACGACATCATCCTCGACATGCCCACGCGCGACGCCCTCAAGGCGATCCACCCGGACCTGACGGTGCCGGACGAGGTGGCGGAGTTCGGCACGTTGCTCAGCAACCGGGCCGCCGCCGAGAAGCTGGGGTGGCGTCCGCGGCACTCTTGGCGCGACGTCGTGGCCTGAGCCATCGGCGGCTACTTCTCGATGGCCAGCTTCTCGTCGACGGCGGGGAGGTAGTACAGCGCCAGCGAGTCGAGGATGCGCTTGACCTGCGCGAGCGATGCCTGGCGTTCCCCCTCCGTGGTGGCTCCGGCGGCGAGCCTGGCAGCCTTGCCCGCGCGGCGCGCATCCGCGCGGGCGTGTTCCGGGAAATGGCTGAGTCCCAGACGTTCGGCGTTGGCCTGCGCCACGTTGAACGTCAGTTCCACCTCGGTGGCGCGTTCGTCCAGTTCGTCGGTGGAGGTGAGATCCGTGACGTCGTCGAACGCCACCAACGCCGCCTCAAACTCGGCCGTGGCCGGCACCTTCGGGTCGAAGAGCGCCGGCGACTCGATGCGGTATGCGATGTCGCCGCGCAGGCCCAGGTAGGCGTCGCGGATCGCGTCGACGCGTTGGTAGGCGAGGCCGCGCCGGTCCGAGCCGGGCGTCGGCGGAACCCACAACTTGCCCGCCTCGCGCGTCAGCGCATAGGCGTGAATCGTCCCCGTCGTCAGGCCCAGACGGTCCGGCGCAAGGAAGGTGAGCCGGCCGCCCTTCCAGAGCCGCCGCACGCCCATGGCGGCCGCGCCGGCGATCATGAACGACAGGTACAGAAACGACATCGGGTTCGAGTTCAGGCTGGTCAGGACCATGAACACGGTGGTCACGAGGGCGCTGGCCAGCAGGGCGGCGATGTTGCGCGGCGAGAACAGCTGGTCCTCGTGCCAGATCACGGCAGGCAGCACCATCGCCCGGGCACCGGGGCCCTCCAGGAGGGAGGTCGCCTGGGCGCCCAGGGACTCGCCGGGCTTCACGTCACGCTCGAACCGCTCGCCGTTGGGCCGCTGGATGCGCAGCTTGATCTTCTCTTTCTGTCCCCGCCGCGCGTCGACGACGACGGCCTCGTCGTCGTTGTAGAGCAGCACCGCGCCGGGCGCGAAGCCGGCCCACGTGGTGTCGGGCGGGACCTGTTGCCAGGTGGCGTACATCAGGAGGCCCGCCTTCCGGGGAGTTGCGGCGGCGTGCTGCCCGTGATCGCCCGGCGCGCCTCTGACCCTGTCGGCAGGTAGTAGAGCGCCAACTCGTCCAGGATCTCGACGGCGCGGCGGAGCGCGGTCTCCCGCTCCGGCGCGGGTGCCGCTTCATCGACGGCGAGCCTGGCGGCCTTGAGCGCCGTGGTCGCTCGGAACTGGGCCGCCTGCGGCAGGTGCGCCATCCCGATCCGCTCGGCGTTCGCCCGTGCGGCGGCGAAGGTTGCCCGCACGCGGCGGGCGAGCTCGCGCCGCTCGTCATCGCCGGCCACGCCGTCGTTGTTGTCCCATTGCAGCAGTGCGAGGGTGAACTCCTTCGACGTGGGCTCGTGCGGGTCGAAGAGGGCGGGGCACTCGATGCGGTAGACGATGTCACTGAGCAGCCGGCCGTACTCCTCCTTGACGTCGTCGACCTCGATCTCCTCAGGCAGCGCCGGCAGGGGGAAGTCGATGGCCCTGACGTCGCCGTCGCCGGTCTCCACGGCCCAGTCCCGGTACCGGCGGCCCTTCTTGAAGGCGTCCTGGGCCACGATGATGATGGTGATGCCGAGCGCGAGGAACACGAAGCGGAGGAGGCCGAAGGCGTCGCCGACGCCGCCCAGGCCGGCCAGCGCGATCCCCACCACCCACGGCAGGTAGGACAGGAAGGTCTGCGCCGGCCGCAGTTTGGCCGTGACCTCGCCGCCCTCCACCTGGAAGGCCCGGAGCGGGCGGGCGGCCGACACGGTGGCCACGGCCTGCCTCAGGGTGCGCTCCCCGCGCACGCCCTCGAAGTCCGTCTTGCGGCCGTCCGGTAGGTACGCGGTGAGCGTGTGGGTGCCGCCCTGGGAGGTCCTGCGGATGATGCTCCGGCCGGCCTCCGTCTCGACGAGGAGGAGGCGGCCCAGCGCTGAAACGGGGCTGTCGAGGGAGATCTCCACCATGTCCACCCCTCGACGATACCGGTGCGGCAACGCACGCCCGGCCGGAGGGCTCAACCTGCCGACGACGGGCGGCCCAGCCACTTGAGGCCCTCCCGCACCGAGAGCGGAGAGAGCCTGTCCGCATTGGCCGCGATGTAGGTGCGCACCCATGGGCCGTCGGTTTTGGAGTACTCGCGCAGCGCCCAGCCGATGGCCTTGCGCGCGAAGAAGTCGCCGTCGCTGATGCTGTGCTCGATCGCGTGCGTCAGCAGCTCACGATCGGTGGCCTCCCGGAACAACCGCTGGCAGATGATCGTGGTGCGCCGCAGCCAGAGGTCCTCCTCCTCCGCCCAGCCGCGCAGGAGCGGTGTCATGAGGGCGGGCTGGGCGCGGAGGAGTTCCCCCACGGTGCGGGCAGAGAGCTCGTCGACGACGTCCCACCACGCCCCGGTCACGATGAGGTGGCGGAGCAAGGCGATGTTCTCCGGTGAGGGCTCGAGGGCGAAGGCCCGGTAGCGACCGTGGCGCAGGACTGCGAGGGCGGCGTACCACTCCTCGCGGTGGGTGGCGTGGTCCCAGAGGTCGACGACGGCGGCGCGCCACCCGTCGGCCGACGCCAGCCGGGACCGGGACAGGACCGGCTTCAGGGCCGCCCTCAATGCAGGTGACGTCAGGCCGTAGTACGGCAGCGCCGATTTCATGTACCGCTGCTGGCCGGCGGCGCGTGCCGGATCGGCCTGGGCACGCAGCGCGGCGCGGATCTCGTCGGTCAGCATGGCTCAGCGGAGGTCGCGGCGCGCGAACAGGGGAAGCCCTGCCAGGACCAAAGCGACGGCGGCGACCAGGAGCCACGTCGGCTGCCACCACGCCATGCCCACCTCGATCGGGGCGCCGTACAGGTAGGCCCGGAACGGCGACCACCATCCCCACTCCTCCCTGCCCGCCGCCATGAGGAGCGTGTAGCCGAAGTACGTCGCGATGGCCACGCCCGTGGTGCCCCAGACGACGAGGCCGGGCCGGCCGCTGGCGGCGGACAACAGCAGCGCGAAGCCGCCGAAGGCCCAGCCGAGGCAGGCCATCAGGAAGCAGGCGGTCGCGACGTTGGCGAGTTCCACCTCGAGCCCGCCCAGCGCGTTGCCCGCCCACAGTCCGAGGAACAGCCCGACGCTGACCACCAGCACGTAGCCGGCCATGACCGCAGCGGTGGTCCAGTAGACGCGGGAGCGCGAGACGGGGGTGGCGAGCAGTCCCGCGAGCCGCCCGGCGTGCTCCTCCCCCGCGATGCCGGCCGACGCGGCTGCGGTGGCCAGCAGGATCACGGCGATGGGGGCCATCATGCCCATCGTTTCGATGTGGAGGAACCCGGCGGGGGTGGACATGTTGCCACCGCCGAACATCGCCACCATCGCCTCGGGGAAACTCGCGGCGAACTGGTTGAGGTCCGCCTCCATCGACGAGTACAACGGGCCCATCACGAGGCCCATCAGCGCGCCCATGATGAACGTCACCGTGATCAGCAGCGTGCGCTGGGAGGCGAAGCGCAGCCCCAGGAGGGACTGGCCCCGACCGGTGGGGCGCACCAGTTTCCCGACGACCGGGAGCGCGTGGAGCCGCTCCTTCAGCGAGACGCCACCCTCATGCAGGCGGATCTCGCGCCGTGCGAACCCGACGACCCCCACCGCGACCAGAAACACGGTCCCACCGAGCAGTAGGGCGAGGTGCCCGCCGTCGACGCCGTTGACCAGCGGCTTCGAGCCGTTGAACCAGGTCCACGGCACCCACTCCGCCGAGCCCTCACGCCACAGCGGCAGCAGCCCGGCGCCGAGCCACCCCAGCACCATGACGCCGGCAGCTACCGCGGCCGCCAGAGACTTGCGGCCGGTGAGCGCGCCGACGGCGAACGCGACGGCGGCGTGGAACACGGTGTTGGCCCCGAGGTGGGTCATGAGGGCACCGAGATCGGATTGGCCGATGTCGATGCCGAGGGCCAGCGGCGCCAGCGCGCCGCCCGCCCAGATCACGACCGTCGCGGCCACGAGGAGCAGCACCATGGCCACCGCCCTGCTCAAGGCGTAGGCCGTGCGCGACACGGGCGCGGCCAGCACCAGGGGCAGCGTCCGGTTGCCCTCTTCGCCGGCCACGGCCTGGGCCCCGATCGCGATGCCTACGCCTGCCAGTGCCATCGCGCCGATGGCCCCGAGCATCTCGTTGTAGGCGAGCACGGACGCGTCCGCCTCCACGGGGACACCCATCACGCTGCGGACGGCTTCCGGGAGCGCCTCGTAGATGCTCAGGTCGATGTCCTGGTAGACGATCAGCCCGAACACCAGCATCGCGGCGACGACTGCGGCGGCGGTCGTCAGGCCCCGCCACCCGTCGGCCAGGCCCTTGCGGAGGACCGCGGTGCTCACTTCGCGTCCTTGTAGTAGGCCAGGAAGATCTCCTCGAGGTCGGCATCGTTGGTGCGGAGGTCGCGCAGGGTGGTGAGGCCGGTGACGGCCCCGAGCAGCGCGGACATGTCACCGTTGAAGTCGACGACCGCGCGCCCCGGCCTCAGTTCCACGTCGCGCACGCCGTCGATCCGGCGGAGGAAACCCTCCTCGAGTTCGCCGTCGAAATCCAGCTCGATACGGCGCATCTGCATGGCGCGGAGCGCAGCGACCTCCTCCACGGCGACGAGGCGACCTTGACGGATGATGCCCACCCGGTCCGCCACGCGCTCCACCTCTGACAGGGTGTGCGACGACAGGAAGACGCTTCGGCCGTCGTCGGCGACCTCGCGCATCATGGCCCAGAACTCGTGCTGCACGAGGGGGTCGAGGCCTGCGTTGGGTTCGTCGAGCAGGAGCAGTTCGGGCTTGTGCATGAACGTGGCGATCAGGCCGATCTTCTGCCGGTTGCCGCTGGAGAGTTCACCGACGCGCTTGTCGAGGGTCGCCTTGAGGCGCTCCACGAGTTGGTCGACGTAGCGCCAGTCGACTCCCCCGCGGAGATTGGCGAAGAACTTCAGGGTGTCCCGTCCTGTCATCGCCGGCCACAGCGCCAGGTCCGCCGGGAGATAACCCAGCCGGTTGCGGTGGGCCACCTCGCGCGGTGCGGCACCCAGCACCGTGGCCGAGCCCGAGGTCGCGTTGAGCTCGCCCATCAGCACGCGGATGGTGGTGGACTTCCCGGCTCCGTTCGGGCCGAGGAAGCCGAAGACCTCGCCTTGCCGCACGTCGAGATCGAGGTCCACCAGCGCGGGGAAGGACCCGTAGTGCTTGGTGAGCTGCCGCGTTTGGATGGGGATCATGCGTCCTCCTCGGACAGTTGATCGATGGCCGCGAGGTACTGCTCACGGACCGCGGGTTGCAGGAGGCCGCCGAAGACCTCCAGGTGGACGCGGAGGTAGCGCGCGAAGCCGGGCTGGGTGGATGGGTCTGCGCTGCGCAGGTCGATGCCGAAGTGCCTGCTCAGGTGGTTGTGCAGGCTGAGCGAGCCCAACCCGAACATCGTCAGCAGGACGGCCCGGGACCGCTCATCGTCGGTGGGCGTGAGCAGCCCGGCCTGAACGCCTGCCGCGAGGTAGTCCTCGGCGTCGTCGATCATCGCGTCGACGAGGTGGTTGATGCCCTCGGAATCGTCGGTGAGGCGCATGGCGAGGTAGCCCATGACGTGCTCGGAGCCGGTGCCCCGGAGCGCTGCCAGCGCGTCGAACCCGGCGCCCTGGGCGATGGCGTCCTCTTTGCCGTTGCGCACGAGATCCGCGACGTGTTGGTCACAGGCGTGCAGGAGCTGCCCCATGGATCCGAAGTGATGGCGGATGAGGCCCAGCGACACCCCGGCCAGGTCGGCGACGGCGCGCGCCGTCGCGGCCTTCACCCCCGATTCCGCGACGATCTCGATACACGCGTCGCGCAGCTTGGCGCTCGTCGTCCGGTCATCCATCACGATACAAGCGTATAACTACCTATACAGCTGTACAAGCATGTTCCTCGCGGAATCACTGGACCAGGATGCGCGTGACCTCCTCAGCGACGAGGCCCGGGACGGCCAGCGGGATGCCGTGGTCCTCGCCCTCCAGGAAGACCTCCCTGACCTCTCCCCCGTTCGCGCGGTACCGCTCAAGCACCGCCCGGGTCTGATCGACCATCGGCTGGGGAGGCAGCACGTCCTCGCCGGGCCAGCCGGGGATGGCGCCGAGCTGGCCGAGCGTGGCCAGGTCGAACAACGAACCGTTGGCCACCACCTTGTCCTCCGAGGCGTGGATCCACAGGACCGGCGGCTTGCGTTCGAGGTCTACGATGCCCGCGGTGTTGTACCACCTGGGGCTCATGGTGTTGAGTACGCCGCGATCCCCCGTCGCCGAGCCGGGCCAGTTCTCGGAGGTCACCGCGTTGCCCGGGTAGAAGTCGTCTCCCGTGCGGATCTTGACCAGTTCCTGCGTGAGGAAATCCTCGTCCAGGTTGGCGTGGTTGGCACCTCCGCCGAAGTACGTGCGCATGATCACGCGGGGGCTGGTCTGCGGGTCGCCCTCGCTGGTGTCGTGGGCCGCGAGCCGCGCGACGAACGCGGGGTTGGCCCCGCCAGCACCCGCACCGGCGTGATCGGCCGTCGCCGGTTGGCCGTCGGTTCCCTTCGTGCCGCCGTAGCCGTACGGCGACAGCGGTGCGATGAGGGTGACCGACGCCAGGTCGTCGCGGTATTCGAGCATCAGTTGCTGGAGGACCCCGGCGCCCATGGACCACCCGACGGCGTTGACCCTGCGCTGCCCCGCGAGACCCAGGTACGAGAGGAGGTCATGGAGGTCGTCGACCATGTCGCCCAGCCCGTGCCGGGCGTCGATGGGGAGGGGGTCGGTGTCACCGAAGCCGCGGAGGTCCGGCGCGATGACCCGCACGTCGGCGCCGAGGTGCTCGACGACGTACCGCCAGAAGCCGCCGCTGCTGAGGTTGCCGTGCACCAGCAGCAGCGGCGTGCCGTCCTCCGGACCGGCAGTCCACACGTTGTGGGTGAGGCGGTTGGTCTGGATCCGCTGCGGGGTCAATTCGTTCATGGCGGGCTCCTCGTCGGTGGGGGTGGGCCGCTGCCGCCAATCCTGACACCACGTTCAGGTTGCTGTAAAGGGTGCGTCGCCGGCTCCTGACACAATGGGTCCGTGACAGACAAGAGCTTCTACGACCGCGTGGGCGGCTACGGGACTTTCCATCAACTCGTGCATGAGTTCTACAAAGGTGTCGCCGATGACGCCCCGCTGCGGGAGCTCTACCCCGAAGCGGACCTGGGGCCGGCGGAGGACCGGCTGAGGATGTTCCTCGAGCAGTACTGGGGCGGCCCGAAGACCTACCAGGAGCAGCGCGGCCACCCGAGGCTGCGGATGCGGCACCTGGAATTCGCCGTCACCCCGCTGCAGCGCGACCGCTGGGTGCACCACATGATGAACGCCTGCGACACGCTGGATCTCGCCCCGGAGGACGACGCCGCCCTGCGCGACTACCTGGTGCGGGCGGCGGAGTTCATGATCAACGCCCACGACTGAGCCGGCAATCTCCCCCGAGGTGGCCGGCTCAGGGCGTCAGTCTGCCTGCTCCGCGGCGATCCGCTCGTGGTGGCGCACCACCTCGCTGACGATGAACGTCAGGAACTTCTCCGCCAGCTCAGGATCCAGCTCCGCGCTCTCCGCGAGCGCACGGAGCCGGGCGATCTGCTGGGCCTCGCGGCCCGGGTCTGCCGGCGGCAGCCCCGCCTTCGCCTTGAGCTCCCCCACCCGCTGGGTCACCTTGAAGCGCTCAGCCAGCAGGTGGATGAGGGCGGAGTCCATGTTGTCGATGCTGCCGCGCAGGCGCTTCAGCTCGTGGAGGGCTTCGTCCATGGGGATCCCCATCGTCAGAGCAGGATGAGTTCGATGCGCTGGAACGACTTGAGGTCGGTGTAACCGGTCAGCGCCATGGCCTTGCGGAGACCGCCGGCCAGGTTCATCGTGCCGTCCGGAACCCGCGACGGGCCGAGCACGACCTCTTCGAGGGTGCCGACCTGCTCGAAGAAGGAGCGCTCGCCACGCGGCAACGAGGCGTGCCACGCCTCGGAACCCCAGTGCCAGCCGCGGCCGGGGGCCTCGGTGGCGCGGGCCAGCGGTGAGCCGACCATCACGGCGTCGGCACCACAGGCGATGGCCTTGGCGATGTCACCGGAACGCCCGACGGCGCCGTCGGCGATGATGTGCACGTAGCGGCCGCCCGACTCCTCGAGGTAGTCACGACGGGCCTCCGCCACGTCTGCCACCGCAGAGGCCATGGGCACCTGGATGCCCAGCACCGACGCGGTGGTGTGCGTGGCGCCGCCGCCGAAGCCGACGAGGACGCCGGCCGCCCCGGAGCGCATGAGGTGCAGACCCGCACGGTAGGTGGCCACCCCACCGACGAGCACCGGGGTGTCGAAGCGGTAGATGAAGTCCTTGAGGTTGAGGGTGTCCTCGCCGCCGACGTGTTCCGCCGAGACGGTGGTGCCGCGGATGACGAAGAAGTCCATGCCGGCCTTCTCGATGATGGGCGCGAACTCCTGCGTGCGGGCGGGCGACAGCGACCCGGCCACCGGGACCCCGGCCCCGCGGATCTCAGCCAGGCGGTCGCGGATGAGTTCCGCCTTCACCGGCTCGGCGTAGATCTCCTGTAGCCGCTTGGTGGCGGTGACCTGGTCCGACTGCTGGGTGATCAGTTCGTACTGGGCCTGGGGATCTTCGTAGCGGGCCCAGAGGCCTTCCAGGTTCAGCACGCCCAGGCCGCCGAGCTGCCCCATGCGGATGGCCGCTGCCGGCGACATCACCGAGTCCATGGGGGCGGCCACGATGGGCACGTCGAAGCTGACGGCGTCGATCTTCCAGGAGAGGTCCACCTCCTCGTCGCTGCGGGTGCGACGCGTGGGCGCGATGGCGACGTCGTCGAAGCTGTAGGCGCGGGAGGCGCGCTTGGAACGCTCAAGCTCGTACATGTGGTTGTTTATACCTGTTCTCTTCCTAGCGCGACGAGTAGTTCGGCGCTTCGGCGGTCATCTGGATGTCATGGGGGTGCGATTCGCGCAGGCCCGCAGCCGTGATCCGCACGAAACGCCCCCGGTCCTGGAGCTCGGCGATGGTGCCCGCGCCCGAGTAGAACATGGACTGCCTCAGGCCACCCACCAACTGGTAGGCCACGGCGGCCAGCGGGCCGCGGTAGGCGACCTGTCCCTCGATGCCTTCGGGAATGAGCTTGTCATCGGCGGTGACGTCGCCCTGGAAGTAGCGGTCCTTCGAATAGGAGGCCTTGCGCCCGCGCGCGGCCATGGCGCCCAACGAGCCCATGCCGCGGTAGCTCTTGTACTGCTTGCCGTTGATGAACACCAGCTCGCCGGGGCTCTCGGCGCAGCCGGCCAGGAGCGAACCGAGCATGACGCTGGAGGCGCCGGCCACGATGGCCTTGGCGATGTCGCCGGAGTACTGGAGGCCGCCGTCGCCGATGACCGGGACGCCGGCCGGCCTGGCGGCACGGGCCGCGTCGTAGATGGCGGTGACCTGGGGCACGCCCACGCCAGCCACCACGCGGGTGGTGCAGATGGAGCCGGGGCCGACCCCCACCTTCACCGCGTCTGCGCCGGCCTCGACCAGGGCCTTGGCGCCGGCATAGGTGGCGACGTTGCCGCCGATGATGTCAACGTCAGCCGCGAGGGGTTCTGCCTTGAGGCGCCGGATCATGTCCACGACGCCGCGGCTGTGGCCGTGCGCGGTGTCGACGACGATGGCGTCGACGCCCTTCTCCACCAGCGCCATGGCGCGGTCCCAGGAATCGCCGAAGAAGCCGACGGCGGCGCCGACGCGCAGGCGGCCCGAGTCGTCCTTGGCGGCGTGGGGGTACTTGTCGGCCTTCACGAAGTCCTTCAGGGTGATGAGCCCCTTGAGCTTGCCCTGGCCGTCGACAATGGGCAGCTTCTCGATCTTGTGCTTGGCCATGAGACCGATGGCCTCGTCGTTGGTCACACCGACGTGGGCGGTGACCAGCGGCATCTTCGTCATGACCTCGCCCACCTTGCGGGAGGCGTCGTCCTCGAAGCGCATGTCGCGGTTGGTGATGATGCCCAGGAGCGTGCCGTCGGAATCCACCACGGGCGTGCCGGAGATGCGGAACTGCGCGCAGAGGTCGTCGACCTCCCCGAGCGTGGCGTCGGGACCGACGGTGATGGGTTCAGAGACCATCCCGGCCTCCGAGCGCTTCACCTGGTCAACCATGTGCGCCTGGTCCTCGATGCTGAGGTTGCGGTGCAGGATGCCGATGCCACCCTCGCGCGCCATGGCGATGGCCAGGCGGGATTCGGTGACGGTGTCCATCGCGGCGGAAGCGAGCGGAACGTTGAGCCTGATGCGACGGGTCAGCTGGGTGCCGGTGTCCACCTGCGAGGGGATGATGTCTGATTGGTTGGGCTGAAGGAGCACATCGTCATAGGTGAGCCCCAGCACGCCGAACGGCGCGGGCACCCCCGATCCAGTCAGTTCCTCGGACACTTGGTCACCCTTCGGTCGCGGCCAGTCGAGGCCTCAGTCTACGCCGCCGCCTGAGGCTGGGCTAACCGGTGGCCGAGCGGCGGACGGCTCCGGAAATGATGAATCCCGCGTAGAAAGGGAGACGCCTGCCCGGTCCAGCCTGTCCTGATCTACGCCCGGGTGAGGTTCAGCCTGTTCGGTCTCCCGGGCGGGTTCTCCTCGCGTCAGGCTTCCGTGTCGCCGAAGAGGAGCGTGTGGGCGAGCCGCAGTGAGGTCCCCACGTGCACTTCGGCGAGCGCCCGCGCCTTCTCCCTGTCCCCCGACACGATGGCCTGGGCGATCTCGAAGTGCTCACCGCAGATCGCGGCCGGGTCGTCGTTCTGCTTGAACAACCAGTTCAGCCGGTTGCGCAGCGGCTCGAGCATCGTGGCCAGGAGCGAGTTGTGCGTCATCTGGACCAGCACCTCGTGGAATTCTGCGTTGTACCGGCGCACCAGGTCACGGTTTCCAGATTTCAGGGCGGACTGTTCCTTCTCGACGACGCGCAGCAGCCGGGCGCGTTCCGCTTCGCTGCCGTGCTTGAGTGCGAGCTCGACCTCCTGCACCTCGAGGGCCTCGCGCAGCTCGAAGATCTCCCGCAGGTCTTCTGGGACCAGTTCGGTGACCACCGCGCCACGGCGGGGCTGCAGGGTGATGAAGCCCTCCGTCAACAGCCCGGCCAGCGCCTCGCGCACCGGGATGCGCGAAATGCCCAGCTCCTCGGAGAGGTCGCGCTCCTTGATCCGGTACCCGGGCTGGTAGGCGCCGGTGGTGATGCGGTCGCGGATGACGTCGCGCGCACGCTCGGCCAGGGAGCGTTGCGTCTGGCCGAGATTGTCGTCGCGCGCGGTGGTCATCGCCCGATTATGGCACTACCGTTTCCGTTGCGCGGTTTGAGGATGAGCGAATAGCGGCAGCTCGAGCGCTGCCTCCCGCCACCCCAGATCTGCCAGCGTCGCCTGGGCGGGGGCAGGGCCGGCCGTGAGGTAGTCGTAGAGGCCCCGTTCCACCGGCTCGTCGAGACGCAGGTGCATCGTGACGACGGACAACCTGTCGTCCGTGGGCATCGTCTCCTGCCGCGCATTGTGCGGGCTCACGGTGCCGAGATACAGGAAGTCGCGACCCTCGGCGTCGTCACGCTTGACGAACAGGTGCAGTTCCACGCTGTGCTCGACGATGCGGCGCACCTCCCGGCTGCCCAGATGCAGCCTGCTGCGGGTGAACCACCGCATCGTGGATTCGTCGAGGAACTCGTCGCCGTAGGCCACTGAGGACTCCACCTCGTCGCCCTTGTGGTAGGTCACGAAGATGGGGCAGGTGCGGGAGAACTCGTCCACCTTGTAGCCGTAGAGCGTGGCCGTCTCGTCGCCGCGGAAGTTGAGCAGCCGACAGGCGTCCTTGCGCGAGTAGCGCCCGCCCGGGCGCAGCGTCTGCGCCCAGCCGTGCCGGTGACGGGCGAGGAAGAGGCCGGTGTCGATGACGTCGGTGGCCTGCGCCCGGAAATCGGTGTTGGCCCATTCGTCGCGGAATTCGGGGCTCAGTTCCAGTCCGCCGTCGCTCTCGACCGCGAGCGGATGGTAGCTGGGCTTCGTCTTCGCCGGGAAGAACCCGAGAGTCAACATGCTGACAGCGCTGCGCACCACCTCGGGCGTGCTGGTGCAGTCTCGTGCGCGCAAGCGCTCGACGATGTCGGCCCCGGTGAGCCGGCCCTCCTCCAGCAGCGCCCGGAGCACCACAAGTTCGTGCGGCCGCTTCCCATTGAGCAGCTCGACCGTGAGCAGATTGAGCAGTCTTGTCTGGCGGGGCGTGGGGCCCTGCACGTTGGCGAACTTGGCCGACAGCCGCCAGTAGTTCTTCTCCTTTGTGCCCAGCACCACCGGATCCGCAGTGTCGAACCGCGCGAAGTCCAGGAGCTTCGGCTCTCCCCCGACCCTGTTGCGCATCTCTGTGTAGGCCTTCTTCAGCGCCACCATCGAATCAAGCTTGACCTGGGCGATGGCCTTGAAGACATGGTCGCGGGCGATGGCGTCGAAGTTGACGCTGGACAGCCCGGCGATCGAGCCGGCCTCCTCGGCCTCGATGAGATTCTGCCGCACCGAATCCTTCGACAGGCTGGAGTCGCCGAACAACGCCACCGGTACCAGGTAGTTGTTGGCGTAGTTGCCGATGAAATCGATGACGACGAGGTAGTCCTTGCCGGCGGCCTTGCGCAGGCCACGGCCCAGTTGCTGGGTGAACACGATGGCCGACTGGGTCTGGCGCAGCATCACCACCTGATTGATGGCAGGGATGTCGATGCCCTCGTTGAAGATGTCGACGGTGAGGAGGTAGTCGAGCTCGCCCCGTTCCAACCGTGCGACCGCGTCCTCTCGGGCCCGGACCGAATCCGTGCCGGACAGGGACATCGTGCGCAGTCTGTGGCCTCGCAGGGTGCGCCCGTTGAGGACCTGGGACAGCTGTCTGGCCTCCTCGTTGCGGGAGCAGAAGATGAGGCCGCGTACCAGGATCCCCGCCTGCCCGTAGCGCTCCACCGCGGCGAGCACGTGGTCGACGCGTTCGCGGTCGACGAGGCGGGCGAGGCTCGTCGTGTCGTCGATGACCTCACCGTCACCGGTGACGTAGTCGGTGACCCCGTAGTAGTGGAAGGGGGCCAGCATGTCGGCCTCCAGCGCCTTCTGCAGCCGGATCTCGTAAGCCACGTTGTAGTGGAACAGCTCGAAGATGTTGAAACCGTCGGTGCGCTCCGGGGTGGCCGTCATGCCAAGGAGGAACGCCGGGCTGAGATGCTCGATGATGCGGCGGTAACTGTGGGCGCCGGCCCGGTGCACCTCGTCGATGAGGACGTAGTCGAACGCGTCCGGGGCGATGTCGCCCAGGGCGTTGGACAGCGACTGGACGGTGGCGAACACGTAGCGGCGATCCACCTCGCGCCGGCCAGCCGCCAACTTGCCGATGTCGCTGGCGGTGGCTCCGAGGACCCGACGGAACTCAGCGATGGCCTTGTCCAGGATCTGTTCCCGGTGCACCACGAACAGCATGCGTTGCGGTTGAGCCGTTCGCACGTCGAGGGCCGCGAGGATGGTCTTGCCGGTGCCGGTGGCGGACACGACGAGGCCGCGCTTCTCCCCCCGGGCCCGCACCAGGTCGATCTCGGCCAACGCCTCCACCTGCATGGAGTTGGCGACGACCATGCCGGCCGCGCCGGCCCCCGCCTCCGGGCTCTGGTGCGGGGCGCTGTGAGCGGCCGGCGGTCGCCAGGACTTGCGGTAGGCCTCCACCCAGGCGCGGGTGAGGGGCACCGCCCGGGCACGCTGCCTGTCGACGGCGGCTTCGAGCTGGTGCACGATGTCACCGTCCGCCAACGCTGAGAAGCGCAGGTTCCACTCGTGGTTGCGCAGCAGGGCTGACTCGGTGAGGTTCGAGCTGCCCACGATGGCCGTCGAGCTGTGCTCCTGACGGAACACATAGCCCTTCGCGTGGAATCCCTCCGAGGCGCCGTCCAGCAGCAACACTTCGATGCGCGGCAGGTTGAGCAGTTCGTCGAAGGCGGCCGGCGAGTTGAAGCCCAGGTACGTCGAGGTGACGATGGTGCCCGCGCCCGGGAAGTCGAGCAGCGCCTGTCTCAGCGCGGCGATCGCGCCCGGCGTGACGAAAGCGACGGAGAACACGAAGCTCTCGGCGCGGCGCAGCTCGTGGCGGATCGTCCGCAGCATGGTGTCTCGGCCTTCGTTCACGATCAGCCGGGGCTGGTGGAGGCGGGGTGAGGTCTGCGTGCGGTCGACGAAACCGAACGTCAGGTCGCGGCCAAAGCCCGCTGTCAGCTCCATTGCCCGCGGGCCGCGAAGATCAGTTCGACGGCCGGGACGTCAGCCGGTGCCCACTCCAGCTCCGTCAGCTCATGGGCCTCCACCCAGCGCAGCTCGGAGTGCTCAGTCGGCGCAGGTTCACCGTCGACGATCCGGCACCAGTAGGTGCTCAGGTCCACGAGCCCGAACGTGTAGTGGTATTCGGTGCGGGTGAGGAAGTCGCCCACCTCGACGGTGCAGCCCAGCTCCTCGTCGATCTCGCGGCGCAGCGTCTCCTGCGGCGTCTCGCCGGGCTCGATCTTCCCACCGGGGAACTCCCAGAGCCCGGGCAGTGACATGGAGTCGCTCCGGCGGGCCGCCAGAATGCGTCCGTCCCGCACCGAAACCGCGCCAACCACAGTGATCCGCTTGCCCACTTCGCCGCCCTCCCAGGTCGGGGACCAGGCTAGCGCCGGCGCCGGCAGCTGGCCAGCTCGACGCCCGGGGAACGCAGAAGGCCCCGCCCGGGCGAACCGGACAGGGCCTTGCAGCGACTGGTGTCAGATCAGGCGTCTTCGTCTTCGCGCTTGTCGACGACGAGGGTTTCCGTGGTGAGCAGCAGCGACGCGATGGACGCGGCGTTGGCCAGCGCGGAGCGCGTGACCTTGACCGGGTCGATCACGCCGTTGGCAACGAGATCCTGGTACTCGCCGATCTTGGCGTTGTAGCCGTGACCGACCTCCATCTCGGCAACCTTGGAGGTGATGACGTAGCCGGCTTCGCCACCGTTCTCCGCGATCCAGCGCAGCGGCTCGGCGAGCGACTTGGCCACGACGTTCACGCCGGCGAGCTCATCGCCTTCGAGGCCGAGGCCGTCAGCGAGCACCGCGCCGGCATGGATGAGGGCGGAGCCGCCACCGGCGACGATGCCCTCCTCGATGGCCGCACGGGTAGCCGAGACGGCGTCCTCAATGCGGTGCTTCTTCTCCTTGAGCTCCACCTCGGTGGCGGCGCCGACCTGGATCACGCACACGCCACCGGCGAGCTTGGCGACCCGCTCCTGCAGCTTCTCGCGGTCCCAGTCGGAATCCGTGCGCTCGATCTCGGCGCGCAGCTGGGCCACGCGCCCGTCGACCTCGGAGGACTCGCCAGCGCCATCGACGATGGTGGTGGCGTCCTTGGTGACGACGACGCGGCGGGCGCGGCCGAGCACCTCGAGGCCAACCTGGTCGAGCTTGAGGCCGACCTCGGGCGCGACGACCTGACCACCCGTGAGGATGGCGATGTCTTCGAGCATGGCCTTGCGGCGGTCACCGAAGGCCGGGGCCTTGACGGCCACGGAGGTGAAGGTGCCGCGGATCTTGTTGACCACGAGGGTCGAGAGCGCTTCGCCGTCGACGTCCTCAGCCACGATGAAGAGCGTGCCCTTGGCGGCGATGACCTTCTCCAGCAGCGGGAGCAGCTCGTTCATCGACGAGATCTTGCCGCTGTTGATCAGGATGTACGGATCATCCAGCACGGCTTCCATGCGGTCCGTGTCGGTGACCATGTACGGCGACAGGTAGCCCTTGTCGAACTGCATGCCCTCGGTGAACTCGAGCTCGGTGCCGAAGGTCTGCGACTCGTCGACGGTGATGACGCCGTCCTTGCCGACCTTGTCGAACGCCTCGGCGATGAGCTCGCCGATCTGCTCGTCACGCGAGGAGATAGTGGCGACCGACGCCATGTCGGCGGTGGTGTCGACCACGCGGGCGTTCTCACGCAGGCGCTCGACGACGGCCTCAACGGCCTTGTCGATGCCGCGCTTGAGGCCGACCGGGTTGATGCCGGCGGTCACGGCGCGCAGGCCGGCGTGGACCATGGCCTGGGCGAGCACGGTGGCGGTGGTGGTGCCGTCACCTGCGACGTCGTTGGTCTTGGTGGCGACCTCCTTGGCCAGCTGGGCGCCGAGATCCTCGTAAGGATCGTCGAGCTCGACCTCCTTGGCGACGGTGACGCCGTCGTTGGTGATGGTCGGGGCGCCCCACTTCTGGTCGAGGACGACGTAGCGGCCCTTGGGGCCGAGCGTCACCTTGACGGTGTTGGCGAGTGCGTCAACACCGCGCTCGAGAGCGCGGCGGGCTTCCTCGTTGAAAGCGAGAATCTTTGCCATGGGTGAAATCAGCCCTTACTTGGAGACGACGGCGAGGATGTCCCGCGCGTTGAGCAGGAGGTATTCGTTGCCGTCGTACTTGACCTCGGTGCCGCCGTACTTCGAGAAGATGACGACGTCGCCCTCAGCGACATCGAGGGGGATGCGGTTGCCCTTGTCATCGATGCGGCCGGGGCCGGTGGCGATGACCTTGCCCTCCTGGGGCTTTTCCTTGGCGGTGTCGGGGATGAAGAGGCCCGACTGGGTCTGCTGGGTGGCCTCGAGGGGCTGGATCAGAATGCGGTCCTCGAGAGGCTTGATCGTGGTTGCCACGTCAAACACCTTCCTTTGTGTCTTCCGGCCGAAACCGGCTGAGATGTCTTCTTCTGTTGGACCCGGGCGTCGTCGCGGTGCCGCCTAGGCAGTTAGCACCCGAGGGTGTCGAGTGCCAGTCCCCAAACTATCGCGGCTTTAGCACTCAATCAAGCCGAGTGCCAAGACCGATGTGCCCGGCACACCCCCTCGCGGAACCCCGGCGCGGACTCTGCCTGAGCTTGGGTCCCGCCGTGAGCAATTGGATGGGGTCATGGCGGCGACACGCCGACAGAAGGCACCAAACGGCCCGCGACCCTATCCAATTGCTCACGGAGTTATCCACAAGCTGCAGAATCGCCCTTCCGTTAGCCCCTCGCGGCGGTGAGCATCGAGTCATGAGCGGTCTGACAGAGTTCCTCCCCGACGGCGTGATGAGCGCCCGACTCGCGCCTGAGCGAGCGCGCTCCCTGAACGCCCATGCCTTCCGGCAGCGACTCGAGCGGGTCTTGCCAGGGGTGTACGCCCTACCCCACGTGGCGTCGTCGCCGGAAGGCAGGCTCAGGGCGGTCGGCGCCTACGGCACGGACCTTGTAGTCACGAGGCACGCGGCTGCAGCACTGACCTGGTGGGAGGACCTGGCACTTCCGGAGACGTGGGAGTTGGCATGCCCGCGACCGATCTCACCCGGGTACGGGATGGCCGTGGAACAACGGGTGATCCCCGTGCAACTCACCACGCGCCTGGCTGGAGCCGCCATCACCGTGCCAGAACTGACCGTGTTGGATCTCATCCCGGACCTCGACGACGCTGTCGTCTACGAGGCGCTGCGTCGGAAGAAGGTGACCATCGGAACACTTCAGCGGGCACTCCGACTGACACCCAAGAGGCGCGGCAACAAGCGCCGCCGCGACATCCTCAAAGCCTGCGAGCAGCAACCCTGGTCCTTCCTCGAGAAGGAAGGACACGGGATCCTGCGTGGACACGACATCACCGGCTGGGTCGCCAACTACCGCATAAGCATCCAGGGGGTCACGTACTACCTCGACGCAGCCTTCCGAAGAGAGAAGGTCGCCGTCGAGTTCGACGGATTTGCCTACCACTCGAGCGCGGAGTCCTTCCATGGGGACCGGGACCGGGACGCCGACCTGGCGAGCATCGGGTGGCTGCCTGTGCACTTCACCGACAAGACGATCGGCCGGGTGGGCACGCTGCTGCCCCAGATCCTCGCGGAGCGGCGCGCACTTCTCAGTCTCGGGTAGGTGGTCGCCGTCCCAGTGCGTGAGCAATTGGATGGGGTCACAGACGCGACACGCCGACAGAAGGCATCAAACAGACCGTGACCCTATCCAATTGCTCACGACAGGCTTCGAGGTGTGCGCCTACCTGGGCATCCTCAAGGACGGTCAGGCGTAGCAGCTGGCCGCCGTCGGGACGGACGCCTGAGCAACCGCGCACCCCGAGTGCTCGCTACCATCGGGCGCATGACAACCGTCCGGACGATCCCCTTGGTGGACCGCAAAGCACGCTTCGCGGTCAACGCCATGTTCTTCACCAACGGCGCGATCGTGGCCAACGTGCTGCCCCGCTACCCCGAGATCAAGGCGGCGCTGGGCCTGGGCAACACTGTCTACGGCTTCGCGGTGGCCGCCATGCCGGTGGGAGCCATCGTGGCCGGCCTGACGGCTGCCTGGTTCATCCGACGGTTCACCTCCGCCCGCGTGGCGACCTACGGCACCATGCTCGCGAGCCTCTTCGTGCTGGCCGCCGGGGTGTCGCCGTCGCTGGCGCTGTTCGCCGGGGCGCTGTTCGCCGTCGGCGCAGCTGACGCCATCATCGACGTGGCCCAGAACGCGCACGGGCTGCGCGTGCAGCGGCGCTACGGCTCGTCGATCATCAACTCGTTCCACGCCTTCTGGTCCATGGGTGCCGTGGCGGGCGGGCTGATGGCCGCAGCCGCGATCGCGCTGCAGCTCCCGCTCGGGGTGCACCTGAGCATCTCAGCGGTGCTCTTCACCGTCGTCGCTGTCGTGGCGCAGCGCAACGCTCTGCCCGGTCACGACGGCGACGAGCGCGCCGTCGCCAACCCCCATGAGGTCGCCGACAAGGTCCGACGCGGCATCAGCCCCCGCATCATCGCGCTGCTGGCCGCTCTGTCGCTGATCTCGATCTCCGGCAGCGTCGTCGAAGACCTCGGCAACTCGTGGGCCACCCTGTACCTCCAGACGCTGGGCGCCCCGGCCGCTCTCGCCGCCTTCGGTTTCGTGTCGCTGGTGGGCGCCCAGTTCGTGGGCCGGATCCTGGGCGATCGCATGGTCGACCACTGGGGTGAGCGCGCCGTCGCCCGCTTCGGCGGCGTGCTGATCGCCGTGGGCATGGGCCTCGCCCTCGCCTGGCCGAGCGTGCCCGGCACGGTGCTGGGCTTCGCCGCGGCCGGCTTCGGCTGCGCCACCTTCGTGCCCGCCGCCATGCACGCCGGAGACAATCTGCCGGGACTGCGGGCCGGCACGGGGCTCACGATCGTCTCGTGGCTGCTTCGCGTGGGCTTCCTGGTGTCGCCGCCCATCGTGGGCGCGGTGGCGGACAACGTCTCACTGCGGATGGGCCTCCTGATCGTCCCGGTGGCAGGCATCTTCGTGGTGTTCCTGTCAGCGGTGCTGCAGGGGCGCAAGCTCGCGCCCTGACCCCCGGGCTACCTGCGCGCCGTGATGGTGTACGTCAACGGCACCAGGAACCGCTGGTGTTCGGGCAGCTCGTACGAGCCACCGTCCGCGGTCAGCGTCATCTGCGGCAAGGCGTCCCACGGGAGGGTCCGTCCCTCGTCCATCCCCGTGATGGTCAGCCCGGCCCCGATGAGGGCGCTGACGATCTCCGAGAGGGAATGCGGCCAGTCATAGGTGCGCACGTTGGTGAGCTTGTCGTCGCTGCCATAGGTGTCCTCGTCGTCCCACACCTCGGAGGTGCCGTCGGCCATGCCGCGGTACCGGACGACGAGTTCGCCGTCGGTGCGTTCGTCGTCCAGGGAGAACATGACGGGGTGCCCGTCGCGGATGTAGAACGTGCCGCCGGGCCGCAGGAGCTTGGCTATGCCGGCCGCCCAGGCGTCGAGGTCGCGGAACCACGTCACGGTGCCGATGGAGGTGTAGATGACGTCGAAGCTGCCCGGCACGTTGTCGCCGGCGTGCTGCACGTCGGTCTCGATGAAGGTGCCCGGAGCGCCGGAGGCGGCGAAGAGCCGACGTGCCGCCTCGAGGCTGGCCGGTGAGAAGTCCGCGCCCGTGACGCGAGCGCCCAGCCGAGCCAGTGACAGGGTGTCCGTGCCGATGTGGCACTGGAGGTGCAGCAGGTCGAGGCCCTCGAGCGGCCTGGCGGCCAGCGGGTCACGGCCGAGGGCCCGCGCCAGGGGTGCGCGGTCGTCGGTCACCACGCTGGAGATCTGTTCGGGGTCTTCGGCGTAGCGAGACACCTCGTAGGAGCCGGCCTCGTGGAGCGTGGCCCGCTCGTCCCAGTTCGCGCGGTTGGCCTCGCGGACATCGTCGTCCGTCACCTGCTGGTCGCCGAGTTTGCCCATGGCGGTGAGCTTAGGCGCTCATCGGGCGACGCGCGACACCTTCCAGCCGACGCTGTGCCCACCGTCGTAGGGGATGACGCCGTGGAACTGGGGCCCGTCGTCGAAGACGAGCGGGAGGAAATGGCGGTCACCGTCCCACATGGGCAGCTCCATCATGGTGGCCACGTCGTGCCAGCCCAGGTCTCCCTCGACGTTGCTGTCCGGGATGCTTCCGGTGAAACCGGTGATGAGGAAGACGAAGCCGAACACGTCGCGGCCGTTGAAGCCCGGCCACGCCACCGTGCCGCGCAGTTCCATCTCCGTGACCTCGATGTTGGCCTCTTCCCGCAACTCGCGGCGCATCGCCTCTGCGACGTCCTCGCCGCGCTCCACCTTGCCACCCAGGCCGTTGTACTTGCCCAGTTGCTCGTCGTGCGAGCGGGCCACCCGGTGGCAGAGCAGCACCCGCGTGCGGTCTGGCGACGTGATGTAGCCGAGGGTGGTCAGTTCGGGCGCGAAGGGCATGGCTTGACGGTACCAAGGGCGCGGCGGCAGATGAGGGCCCGCGTACCCCGCACGGTGCGGGCCAACACGATCGTCGCGGCGTTGGGCCCCTTGGGCTTCAACTGCCGGCGGAGTGCGGCCGGATCGATCTCCAGCCCGCGCTTCTTGATCTCCAGGGTCCCGACGGAGTTGTCGCGCACCCATGCGCGCAAACCCTTGAGGTCATAGGGCAGGTCCTCTAGCACCTCGAAATCCGTGGCGAACGGCGAGGAGACGGGCTCATCGGACGACAGGTAGGCGATGTGCGCATCGAGCAGCCACAGGTCGCGCTCCGGCTCGATCGCATCCAGCAGGCCCGCCCGGATCACCGCGCCGTCGGGCTCGATCAGGTAGCGGCCCACGGGCCGCACGTCCAGCGGACGGCGCCCGGCCGGGCCCAGTTCGTCCTGCGCCGACGCCAACACCACCGCCTGCGGCCCCTCGGGCAGTCCGCTCCACAGCGAGGCCTCCACGACGTCCCCGTGGTGGCTCACGAAGCACGCCTGGACGTCGCCCGGGATCAGTTCCTTGGGCACTCCCGGGCCGAGCTTCACGCAGGCGAACCGCTCCCCCGCCAGGTGCGCGAGCACGAACTCCCACGACGGCGCGAAATCGGCGACATTCCAGGTTCGGCCCCGCGCGGTTCGCCGGGCCGGGTCGAGGAACACTGCGGCCTCCGCAGGCACGTCGACGTCCTCAGCGGCAGCGACGGTGACCTCGCCGCCGCCCACCAGATCGAGGTTGTGCCGGGCCACGGCCGCGGTCTCGCGGTCCAACTCCACGGCGACGACGCGCAGGCCTGCGGCCGCGAACGCCATCGCGTCCGCACCGATGCCGCAGCCCAGGTCCCAGACCTCCGTGACGCCGGCGGCCAGGAACCGCTGGGCCCTCCAGCGCGCGACTGGTTCGCGGGAGGCCTGCTCCAGCCCGGCCGGAGTGAACAACATCTCCGACGCGCGGGTGAACTTCGCCACTCCCTTGCGCCGGAGCGCCGCCTGGGTCAGCGCCCAGGCGACCTCGTCGGCCGTGAAGCGCGCCCGAAGCCGCTCCCCCGCCTTCAGGGACGAGGGATCCGCTTCGAGCATCGCCGCCTCGAGTGCGGCCGTGCGCGTCACTTCTCGAAGTCGAGTTCCCGGGCGTCGAACTCCACGATCTCGTCGCCGAGTTCCTTCAGCAATGCGTGGCGGGCGGCGCGACGCTCGCGCTGTTCGATGGGGTCCGGAACGGGCGCGGCGGCGAGGAGTCGCTTGGTGTACTCCTCCCGCGGGTTCAGCAGCACCTGCTCGCGGCTCCCGGCCTCGACGATCTTGCCGTACTGCATCACGACGACGCGGTGCGCCAGCGAGTCGATGACGGCGAGGTCGTGCGAGATGAACAGACACGCGAAGCCGAATTCCTTCTGCAGCGTGGTGAACATCGCCAGCACCGAGGCCTGCACCGACACGTCGAGCGCCGAGGTGGGCTCGTCCGCGATCAGGAGGTCCGGGTTCAGAGCCAGGGCGCGGGCGATGGACACGCGTTGGCGCTGACCGCCGGAGAGCTCGTGCGGGTAGCGGTTGAACGCGGAGCGCGGCAGCTGGACGGCCTCCAGCAGCTCGTGCACGCGGTTCTCGCGCGACTTGCGGTCGCCCACCTTGTGCACCTCGAGCGGCTCGGAGATCACATCGCCGACGGGGAACCGGGGATTGAGGGAAGCGGCCGGGTCCTGGAAGATGACACCGATCCGCTTGCGGAGCCGGCGCAGTTCCTTACCGCGCATGGAGAGGAGGTCCTCGCCCAGCACCTGCACCTCGCCCGAATGGGACGGGATGAGCCCCAGCAGCGCCCGGCCGATCGTCGACTTACCGGAGCCGGATTCGCCCACCAGCCCGACGATCTCGCCGCGGCGCACGTCGAACGACACGTCGTCGACGGCGCGGAACGGCTTCTTGCCCGCGCGGTGGTACTCGACGACGAGGTTGCGCACGTCGAGGGCCGCCTCAGCCTCCTCCGCGACCGGGTTGGGCGCCTCGCCGAACTGGCCGGGGCCGTCGCCCAGGTGCGGCACGGCCGCCAGCAGCCTCTTGGTGTACGGGTGTTGCGGGTTGAGGAGCACCTGCTCGACGGGGCCCCGCTCCACGATGTTGCCCTTGAACATCACGGCCACGTTGTCGGCCATGTCCGCCACGACGCCCATGTTGTGCGTGATGAGCAGGATGCCGGTGTTGAGCTTGTCCTTCAGCGAGCGCAGCAGGTCGAGGATCTCGGCCTGCACCGTCACGTCGAGGGCCGTGGTGGGTTCGTCGGCGACGATGACCTCGGGGTCACACGCCAGCGCCATGGCGATCACGACGCGCTGGCGCATACCGCCTGAGAGCTCATGGGGGAACTGGTTCACGCGCCGCTCGGCGCCGGGGATGCCGACGGCCTTGAGCAGGTCGATGGCCCGGTTCCACGCCTGGCGCCCGTAGGCGACACCGTGCACCTCCATCGACTCGATGAGCTGGTCACCGATCTTGATGACGGGGTTGAGCGCCGTCATGGGCTCCTGGAACACCATCGCGACGCTCTTGCCGCGCACCTTGCGCAGCTCGCGGGGGCTGAGGTGGTTGATGGTCTTGTCGCCGACGCGGGTCTCGCCCTGGATGCGGGCGGTCTTCGGAAGCAGGCCGAGCGCAGTCGTCGCGGACACGGACTTGCCGGAGCCGGACTCGCCGACCAGCGCCATCACTTCGCCGGGCTCCACCGAGAGGGTGAGGCCCTTGACGGCGTGGACGGTGCCGAACTCGGTGCGGAACCGCACGTCGAGTTCGTCGAACTTCAGCACCGGGTTCTCCCCGGTGAACCGCGGGCCGGTGTACTGGTTGTCAGTTGTCGTCATGATCAGTCCATCTGCTGGCGGGGATCGAAGGCATCGCGCAGGCCGTCACCGATGAAGTTGACGCACAGGGCGATGATGAGGATGAAGATGCCGGGCCACCAGAACAGCCACGGCCGCGTGGTCAGGGCATTCTGGAACTCGCTGACCAGCAGACCGAGCGAGGTGTTGGGCGCCTTGACGCCGAACCCGAGGAACGACAGCGCCGTCTCCAGCAGGATCGCCGACGAGATGAGCAGGGTTGCGTTGACGACGATGGTGCCCAGCGCGTTGGGGAGGATGTGGCGCACGATGATGCGCGGCGCGGACGTGCCGACGGCGCGGGCGGCCGCCACGAACTCGCGCTCGCGCAGCGACAGCACCTCACCGCGCACCAGGCGCGCGAGGCCGGTCCAGGAGACCAGTCCCAGCACCAGTGCCAGCAGGGGAATGCTCGATCCGGCCATCCGGCCCAGCACCGCGGCGAGCACCAGGGTGGGGATGATGATGAACAGGTCGGTGACGCGCATGAGCAGGCTTTCGGCGAAGCCGCGGTAGTAGCCGGCGATGGCGCCGATGCTGGTGCCGATGAAGGTGGCCAGCAGGCCCACCATGAAGGCGATGAACAGCGACTGCTGGGCGCCCTTCATGACCAGCGCGAAGTAGTCCTTGCCGATGGTGTTCTGCCCGAACGGGTGCTCACCGATCTGGAAGGGCCACAACTGCAGCGTCGGCTGGCCGCTGTTGACCGGCGGGTAGGCGTTGATGAAGTCCTTGTCCCACCATCCGGGCAGGGGCCCCACGCCGATGGACGTGAACGCCAACAGGATGAGGAGGATCAGGACGGTCAGGGCGACCATGGCGCCCTTGTGCCTGAAGAAGCGCCTGCGGACCAACTGGCCCTGCGAGTACGACTTCGTGTTGCTGGTTTCGACGTCGTCCTCGATGGAGAAGGCGTCGCCCTCGATCTGCAGAGGGGTGCGGTTCGGATCCTGAGTCATGATTCGTCAATCTCCTTAGCGCGCGATCCGCGGGTCGAGGAAGGCATAGGCAATGTCCGCCAGCATGTTCATCAACACGGCTGCCGTGCCGGTGACCAGGAAGAAGGCCATGACGGGTGCCGGGTCAACCTGGTTGAGACCGACGTTGAACAACTGGCCCATGCCCTGCCAGCCGAACACCGTCTCCGTGATGACCGCACCGCCGATCAGGCCGGCGAAGTCGAACGCGACGATGGTGGCGAGCGGGATCAGCGAGTTGCGGAACGCGTGGCGGGTGATCACCTTGCGCTCCGAGATGCCCTTGGAACGGGCGGTGCGGATGTAGTCCTGGTTGAGCACGTCCAGCATCGACGCGCGGGTGTACCGGGTGTAGGCCGCGATCGAGATCAGGGTCAGCACCACCGTCGGCAGCGCGATGTGCGTCAGAGAGTCGATGGCGTGGTTCCAGAACGTCGAATCGTAGTTGGGGGTCTCCGAGCCGATGGTGGGCACGGGCCGCGGGATCTCCTTGAGGTACTTGGACCAGTTGCTCAGCAACAGGTCTCCGGCCGCCACCAGCGTGGCGATCAGGGACCAGATGAAGGAGGAGATCATCGCCTGCTTGCGGGAGAAGCCTCCCCAGAACCAGCCGCTGATCAGTGCGATGGCCACGGCGCCGAGGAAGCACAGCGCCAACAGCAGCCAGGAGGGGTTGGTCATGAGGGTGCCGCGCATCAGCGCGTAGCCGATGATCCCCGCCACTGCGGTGGTGGCCACGGCGTTGCGGACGTTCTTGTTCGCGAAACCGGAGGTCATGCCGACGATCAGGGCGGCCAGCGCCAGCGCGACGATGGCGAAGATGGGCAGGCCGATCGAGGGCCGGCGGAACCAGGTGACGGCGTCGAAATAGAACAGTGCGCCGGCGAAGACGACGAAAGCGACAGCGAAGTTGATGAGCCGACGCTTCCATTCACCGCCGATGGCGGCCATCAGAACGAATGCCAGTAACGCCGCGATGATCACTATTGACTGTGGACTGAAGCTGGCCTCTTTTATCCAGTTGTTGAACTCGATTGCGGCGTAATGCTTGAGCAGCACGGCGAACCAGAAGACCGGCAGGGAGAAGAACACAAAGGCCATGAAGGTGACGGCGTAGTCGAAGCCCGAGTACTGCCGGATGGCGGTCACGATACCCAGCGTCACACCGATGATGATGGCGAGGATGGTGGCGAAGACGACGAGGCGCAGCGTCGAGCCTGCCGCCGTGACGACCATGGCATTGACCGACTGGCCCTTGCGGTCCAGCCCGAGATCACACTGGCCCACGAGACACTTGGACGCTCCCGACAGCCAGTCCCAGTAGCGCTCGTACCAGGGTTGGTTCAACCCCATGTAGTTGATGCGCTGCGCGATGAGGTTGGCGCGGTTGGGGGCGTTGGATTCACGTAGGTCTTCGAGCGGGTCGCCGGAGTTGATCGTCAACACGAACAGCAACAGCGAGCCGAGCAGCAGAACGAGGACGGAGATCCCCAAGCGCTTGGCGATGTATCTGATCACAGGTATGCGTTCCTTACAGGTTTCTCGAGCTGAACCCGCGCTTGTCCAACTCTGGCGCTGGCTGAGTCTACGCCACTTGGCATGGTTGGCAACGAAAGGGGGGCAGGTGACTTCGGGAAGTCACCTGCCCCCTATTCGGTTTCAGCGGCTAGGCACTGACCTCAGGAGGTCAGCTGTTCAGCCACTGCGGCGCGTTCCAGGAAACCTGGTCCTGCGTCGAGGTGGCGCGAACGTTCTGCAGCCCTGCGTCGTAGGCAGCGATGCCGGGGTGGGCGTACAGCGGGATGCCGTACAGCGTGTCCCAGAGAGCCGTCTCGATCTTCTCGATGGCAGCGAGCTGCTCTTCGCGGTCCAGCGTCTTGGTCAGCTCGGCCCATGCGGCGTCGACGTCCTCGTTGCTGTACTCGCCGTAGTTCTGGCCCTTGCCCGTGGCGTAGATGTTCTCGCCCGAGGTGATCTGGCCGGAACCGGCCCACGCGAACAGAGCGACTTCGTAGTCACCGTTGGGCAGCGCGACCTCGAAGAAGTCAGCCGCGTTGGTGTCGATGATGTTGAAGCCGGCCTGGTCACACGAGGCCTTGATCGCGGCAACCGTGTCGGTACGACGCTGGTTACCGGCGCGGTAGCCGATCCGCACGTCCACCGGAGCGGTGACGCCGGCAGCTGCCAGGAGTTCCTTCGACTTCTCGATGTCGACGGTGTCGTACTCGCCACCGTAGGAAGCGTCAACGACACCCTGGTACTCGTCCTGGAACGGGAAGACCTCGCGGGCGTTCATGAGAACAGTGTCGGGGCTGATCGGCTTGATCAGCTGGTCGACGATCTGCTGACGCGGGACGCAGTAGGCGAAGGCCTGACGCAGCTCGAGACCACCGTTGGCATCAGCGAAGGCGCTGGTGTCGCGGAAGTTGAAGTCGAGGTGCTCCCAGGTGAGGGAGGAGTACTTGTCCACCTTGACGGCGTCGCCGATGGCGTCGAGTTGGCCGACGAGGTCGACGGTGCCCTGGGGCTGGATGACCTGAACGTCACCGTTCTGCAGCGACTGCACCTGCTGGGCGTCGTCGATGAAGCGGAAGATGAGGTTCTTCGTGGCGGCGGGAGTACCCCAGTACTCTTCGTTCGCCTCGAGCGTCAGCGACTGACCAGCGGTCCAGCCGCCTTCCTTCAGCTTGTACGGGCCGGAGGAGGGGACGTCAGCCAGGTCTGCCGGGAGTTCGCCCGGGTTGTAGGCCCAGCCGGTGTTCCAGAATTCGGCGGCCTTCTTGACGGTCTCGGCATCGCGGTCGAGGACGGCCTGGGCCAGCGCCTCGGGGGTGAGGCCGGACTTCTCAGCGATGACGTGCGCCGGCAGCGCCGAGCCCACGGTCAGCTTGTAGTCGGGGTAGGGGTTGGTGTACTTGACCGTGAAGGTCTTCGAACCGACCTCGCCCTGCGGGCCCTCGGGCACGTACTGGGCGAAGGAGCTGGAGACGTGCTCGAACACGACCGGGGCGTCGGGGTTCTCGCCGCTGGCGTAGCCGGGGACGAGGAACTCGGGGTTCTGGGCGGCCCAGTCCATCAGGTAGTCGTTGATGGTGACCGGGGTGCCGTCAGACCACACCGCGTCATCGTTGATCGTGTACTCGATCTCCAGCGGATCCTCGGACAGCACCTCGTACGAGCCGAAGTCCTTGTTGTCACAGATGGTGCCATCGGTGCCGAAGTAGATGAAGCTCGAGAACATGTGTGCGGCAACGGCCGAGTTGTACGTCGAGTACGTCTTGTAGGTGATGGAGTTGTAACCGCTCCAGTCGCCGGGGCCTGCGGTGTAGCGGACCTCGCCGTCCTGGGTTTCGGTGATGCCGACGTCCTGCAGGCAGGCCGCGGGGTTCTCACCCTCGGACGCCGAGGGGTCCGTGGACGCCGAGGGATCGGCGCTGGCGGTGTCTTCAGTACCGGGGCTTTCCGAACCCGTGGCCGCGGTGGTTTCGCTGGCCGGCGGGGTTTCGGTCTCGTCGGGGCTGGTGCAAGCGCTCAGCAGCAGCGCGCCGCTGAGCATCACTGCCAGCGAGGCGGATGTTCGCCTGAACTTCATTGATTCTCCTTGTCGTAGGACGACACTCGTGGGCCCCACGCAGTGGGCCCAACTTAGTGTTGGCGACCTTATCGACAATTAAGTGCGTCGTGGAAGAATCACAGGTTCTTTGACACCAGATCGTTACCTTGTTGCGTCTTTGACCCCGCCGTGCTACTCCGGCGCCATTTGAACGAACACATCCGATCCTCAGACGGAGATGGTCCCGACGGGGAGGCCGGAGAGTGCAGAGATGTCCAGACCCGACGGTGCGATGCCCGCCCGGATGACCTCGCTGGCCACGGCCGCGATCATCGCGCCGTTGTCGGTGCAGAGGGCCGGCCGGGGCCGACGCAGTTCGATGCCGGCGGCGTTGGCGCGCTCTTCGAGCAGCGTGCGCAGGCGCGAGTTGGCCGCCACTCCCCCGCCCAGCAGGATCGTGTCCACGCCGTACTCCTGCGCCGCGGCGACCGCCTTGGCCGTGAGCACGTCGCACACCGCTTCCTGGAACGAGGCGGCGACGTCTGCGACGGGGATCTCCTCACCGTCGAGGCGCCGCTGCTCCACCCAGCGGGCCACTGCGGTCTTGAGGCCCGAGAACGAGAAGTCGTAGCGGTGCTTCTCCAGGTCGTGCCGCGCCGTGAGGCCGCGCGGGAAGCGGATGGCCTTGGGGTCACCCTCCTGCGCGAGTTTGTCGATGACCGGACCGCCCGGATAGGACAGGCCGAGGATGCGGGCCACCTTGTCGTAGGCCTCACCGGCCGCGTCGTCGATGGTGGCGCCGATCTCCGTGATCTTCGTGGCGATGTCCTCGACATGCAGCAGCGACGTGTGCCCGCCGGAGACCAGCAGCGCGACGGCGGGCGTGGGGAGTTGGCCGTGATCCAGCAGGTCGACGGCGACGTGGCCGACGAGGTGGTTGACGCCGTAGAGCGGCTTGCCGAGGTAGGCGGCGAGCGCCTTGGCGGACGCCAGCCCGACGACCAGGGCGCCCATCAGGCCCGGGCCTGCGGTGACGGCGATCGCGTCGACGTCGGCGAGCTTGATCCCCGCCTTCTCGGCGGCGCGCTCGATGGTGGGGATCAGCGCCGACAGGTGCGCGCGGCTCGCGACCTCGGGGACGACGCCGCCGAAGCGGACGTGCAGGTCCACCGAACTGGCGACCTCGTTGGCAAGCAGCGTGCGGCCGCGGACGATGCCGACGCCGGTCTCGTCACAGGACGACTCGAGGCCAAGCACCAGCGGGCCCTGAGCGTCGTCGAGGGGTTCAGTCATCGAGTGCCTCCATGTCCCACATGCCGACGGAATCCGCGTCGACGCCTTCCAGTTGCCGCTCCAGGACGAGCGCGTCGCGGTCCGGCGCGTAGTATCCGCGGCGGACGGCCACCTGCCGGAACCCGTAGCCGCGGTACAGGGCGATGGCCGGTACGTTGGTGTGGTCGACCTCCAGCAGCATGCGGCTGGCGCCCTGGGCGATGGCCCACTGCAGGCCGGCGACGAGCATGACGCGGGCGAAGCCGAGCCGCCGCTCTTCCGGTGCCACCACGATGCGGTGCAGGTCGACCACCTCGTCCACGTGCTGGAAACAGGCGACCCCGATGACGTTGCCCGCCGTCTTCCGGGCGATCAGCACGAGCCGGCCGAGGCCGACGAGTTCGTCGTGCCAGGACTGTTCTGACCAGACGCGTCGTTCGAAGTGGTCTTCGAGCCCGAGGATCGCGGGGAGGTCGTCGAGCGTGGCGATGTCGACGTTCATCGGCGCGCTCGCAGGCGCGGAAGCGCAGACTTGGGCTTGCCCGGCACCGTCGCGTCGGCCGGGCGCAGGTAGTAGGGCTCGTCCCCGGCAGGGGCAAGGGTGGCCCAGCGCGCCGCGAGGACAGCCGGGTCCAGCGCCTGCGGGCCCTGGATGTCGAGGAACTCGTGGTACTCCACGGGGACCGCGCCCGCCACCGGCAGTGCGGGAAGTTCCGTGGGGGCGCTCACCTGAGGCTCGCCGGTGCGATTGCCGTCCGCGTCGTAGGTGGCCCAGTACAACTCCTTGCGCCGGGCGTCGGCGGCGACGATGAAGCCTCCCCCGAGGCGGCCGTCAACGGCCGGCGAGCGGTCCGCGGTTTCAACCCACTGACGTGCGACGACATCGAGCGAACACACCCCGTGCACCGGCTTGTTGCCGGCCAGGGCCAGGGTCCAGGCGGTGGCGATGCCCACCCGGAGCCCCGTGAAGGGCCCGGGGCCCATCCCGACGGCGAACTCGTCCACTTCGGTCAGCGCGATGCCGGCCTGCGCACAGACCTCCAGTACCGACGGCATGAGGGCCTCGGCATGCGCACGGGTGTCGTCGACGATCACCCTCGCGACGGGTGCACCGTCGCGGGCGATGCCCACGGCCACCACGTGGCTCGTGTCGATTCCCACGGTCCAGGTCATAGCTGCTCCCTGAGCGGTTCCAGGGCCCCGGCCCAGCGCGGGCCGATGCCGGTGAGGTGGACGGTGCGCTGGTCCGAGTTGAGACCGCGCTCGATGTCGATCTCGAGGCGGGAATCGGCCAGCCATTCGGCCAGGCCCGAGCCCCATTCGACGATGGTGACGGCCTCGGAGAGCGACGCGTCGAGGTCGATGTCGGCGAGCTCGGCGGACCCCCCCAGCCGGTACGCATCGACATGCACCAGGGCCGGGCCCTCACCCGGATGCGGATGGACGCGCGAGATCACGAAAGTGGGAGAGATGATCGGGCCGGTGACGCCCAGGCCCTCTCCGATGCCCTGCGTGAGCGTCGTCTTGCCGGCGCCGAGGTCGCCGGTGGCGACGATGACGTCGCCCTTGCGTAGCAGCCCCGCCAGCCTGCGGCCGAGCGAGCGCATGTCTTCTGCCGTGGGCACGTCGATGATCACCGGCAGGTCGCGGCCCATCGTGTGGCCGTTGGGCACGCCGCCCAGCACCTCGAAGCCATGGTCCCGCCACCACTGGACGATCTCCGGGAACTCCTGGCGCGCCACCAGTTCGACGCGACGGGCGCCCAGATCGACGGCGAGCGTCAGGGCGCTCTGCACCAGCATGCGCGCCAGCCCCTTGCCGGCCCATGCGGGCAGCACGGAGACCCGGCGCAACGTCGCCACGTCGCCGTCGAGCTCGATGAGCAGGCCGGCGACAAGGTGACCCTCATTCACCAGCACGACGCCGGAGCCGACGGTGAGCGCATGCTCGATGTCGGCTACGGCGTCTGTGAGGGCCTCTGCGGGTGGGTCCACCGGGCGGCGGGCCGAGAATGCTGCGCGGATGACCTGCAGCAGTTCGGCGGCGTCGGCCGGTTCGGCCACCCGCACTTCGAGATCAGATGTCATAGCGGGGAAATAGTACGCCTCACCAACGGTTGCGGCTACGGCCTCCGCTGCGGTACCCACCGCGGCCACCGCCACGCGGGCCGTCGGGGCGACGACGCGGCTGCTGCTTCGGCGCGATGAGCGCCAGGTAATCGGATTCCTGGATCGCCACACCGCTGACGGGGCGGGCGCCGGTGGCCTCGCGGAGTTCGGGCGAACCCGGCTCCACGGTCAGACCCTCGGCCTGCACACCGGCCTGGCTCAGCAGACGCTGGGCCACCTTGCGCTGGTGGGGCAGCACGATCGTCGCGACGACGCCCTCGTTACCGGCGCGGGCGGTACGCCCGGCGCGGTGGAGGTAGTCCTTCGAGTCGTGCGGCGGATCCACCTGCAGCACGAGCGACACATCGTCGACGTGGATGCCACGGGCCGCGACATCGGTGGCGACCAGGACCGGCACGAGGCCTTCCCGGAACGCCGCCAGGATGCGGGCGCGGGCGCCCTGGGTGAGACCGCCGTGCAGCGAGCCGGCCATGACACCCGCGTCGCGGAGCTGGGCGGCGATACGGTCCGTGCCCATCTGCGTACGGGCGAACAGCACGGTGCGGCCGTCACGGTTGGCGATCTCCGCGGTGACCTGGTTCTTGTGGTGCGGGCGAACCAGCATGGGGCGGTGCACCATGGTGCTGACCGACGCCTTCTCGGAGTCCACCTCGTGGGTGACCGGGTTGGACAGGTACTTGCGCACCAGCGAACCGACGGCGTTGTCCAGGGTGGCGGAGAACAGCAGACGCTGGCCGCCTTCCGGGGTGGCGTCGAGGATGGTGCGGACCTCGGTGAGGAAGCCCATGTCCGCCATGTGGTCTGCCTCGTCGAGGACGGTGACCTGGACCTGGCTGAGGTCTGCGGCGCCCTGCTCGATGAGGTCGATGAGGCGGCCGGGGGTGGCCACGACGACGTCGACGCCGCGGGCGAAGGCCTTCAGCTGCGGCGCGTAGCTCATGCCACCGGTGATCAGCGTGAGGTCGATGCCGACCTTGGACGCCAAGGGCGACAGGACGTCGGCGATCTGCAGCGCGAGTTCACGGGTGGGCGTCAGGATGATGGCGCGCGGGGAACCGACGGGGGTACCGGCCGCGAGGCGGCTCAGCATCGGCAGGCCGAAGGCGAGCGTCTTGCCGGAGCCGGTACGGCCACGGCCGAGCACGTCGCGGCCGGCGATCGCGTCGGCGATGGTCGCCTGCTGGATCGGGAACGGCTCGGTGATGCCCTGCGCGGCCAGCACGCGGACGAGCTGCTCGTGCACACCCAACTCGAGGAAGCCGGACGAGATCTCGCCCTGCACACCCTCGGCCGTGGTGGCTTCCCAGCTCATCTGGTCCGCCTCGGCCTCGAACTCTTCAAGGCTGGGGCGCTCCGGACGGTCGAAGCCGTTGCGGCGATCGCGGTCGAACGGGCGGCGACGCTCCTCGTGGCCGCGCGGCTCGTGCGTGTGGCGCTGCTCGAACGGCTTGCGGGCCGGACGCTCGCCCCACGAGTCGCTACGGCGTTCGCGGCGATCCGGGCCGGCGCCGAAGCGGTCGTCGCGGTCGAAGCGGGGACGACGGTCGTCGCGGTTGAAACGGTCGTCGCGGTTGACACGGTCGTTGCGGCCGCGGTCGTCGCGGTCGTCACGACGGGGACGGTCATCGCGCTGGAAGGACGGACGGCGATCGTCGCGCTCGAAGCGGGGACGCCGGTCGTCACGGTCGAAGCGGGGGGCGCGGTCGTCGCGATCGTCACGACGGGGACGGTCATCGCGCTGGAACGACGGACGGCGATCGTCGCGCTCGGAACGGTCGTCCCGACGACGGTCGTCGCGCTCAAAAGGGGGGCGACGGTCGTCACGGTCATCGCGGCGGGGACGGTCGCCCCAGTTGCTGGCGGGACGCGAGGAGGTGGGACGGGTGTCGCGACGGGTCTCGTCGTTGCCCTGGTTCTCGCGGTTCTCTGAACCCGGCTCGCGGTCTGCGAACTGGAGCGCGCGGCGCTGCTTGCGGTTCAGAGGTGCGGAATCATCGCGACGGTCGGTGCGGCCGACGCCGCGACGCTGAGGATTGAGGCCCTTGGTGGCGCGCTTGTCAGCGGACCACCGAGCCTTACGGTTCGGTGAAGTCATTGTGTTGTTGCCCTTCGAGGGGTATGCGCTCAGGGAATAGGTCCACCTGAGACTGGACTGCCCGCTCAAATAGGAAATTTGACGCTTGGGCGTCAAGTTGGCGCGATTGGGCGCCGCATCGGGCCTGTCGAGCTTACACCAGATTGGCCGCATACCCTATTTGAGGGCTCTGTGCACCCTCTTCCGGCACCCCGCCCGCAGCGGGGATCACGCTCAGCCGACGAGGTGGCCGCCGCGCACCGACATGCGGATGGCCTTGGTGTAATGCCCCATCAATTCGGCACAGACCTTCTCCCACGTGCGTCCCAACACGGACTCGCGGGCGGCCGCGCCGAACGCCTGGCGCTTCGCATCGTCACCGATCAGGTCCACGACGTGGCCGCGCATGGCCTCCAGATCGCCGGGGCGGTACAGCCATCCGGTGCGAGACTGGTCCACCAGGTCGATGGGGCCGCCGCGGTGCGGCGCGACGATGGGCAGGCCCGAGGACTTGGCCTCCTGGATTGCCTGGCAGAACGTCTCGAGGTCTCCGGTGTGGACGAACAGGTCCAGGCTGGCCAACGCCGTGGGCAGGTCCTCGCCCCTGAGCAGGCCGGTGAACACGGCGTTGGGCAGCGTCGCCTCGAGCTGGCTGCGCAACGGGCCGTCGCCGATGATCACGATGCGGGTGTTGGGCACGGCCGCGACAGCCGCCAGGTCCTCCACGCGCTTCTCCGAGGCCAACCGCCCCATGAAACCGATCAGCCGCTCCCCGTTGGGGGCGTAGCGCGCGCGGAAGGCGTCGCTGCGCTTGGCGGGGTCGAAGCGCACGGAATCCACGCCCCTGCCCCAGACGCCGACGCGGGGAACGCCCTGCTCGACCAACTGGTCACGCGCGAAGGTGGACGGAGCGAAGTTCAGCGAGGCCAGTGAGTGCACCTGACGCAGGTGGTGCCAGAAGACGGGCTCCAGCGAAGGCACGCCGTAGCGGGCAGCGTAGGTGGGGATCTCCGTCTGGTAGATACCCACCATGGGGATGCCCAGCTTGGCGGCCACGGAGGCCGCCTTGTAACCGACGATGAACGGCGCGGCCAGGTGCACCACGTCCGGGCGGAAGTTGGTGAGGATGCGCTCGATGTTGAAGCTGGTGGTGGTCACCACGCGCAC
Source organism: Tessaracoccus sp. MC1756 (assembly GCF_014164735.1). Taxonomy (NCBI): domain Bacteria; kingdom Bacillati; phylum Actinomycetota; class Actinomycetes; order Propionibacteriales; family Propionibacteriaceae; genus Tessaracoccus; species Tessaracoccus sp. MC1756. Next base: position 283,364 of record NZ_JACJFZ010000002.1, read on the forward strand.
GACGTCGTAGCCCGGCAAGCCGATCGAGTTGACCGGCACGATGGGGAAGCCCAGGTAGTCCTTGGGTGTCTTGCCGCCGTCGGACGGGGCGATGACCATCGCCTCGTGGCCGTGGGCCTTGAGGTGTTCGAGCACGCGAAGCACGGAGTTGGTCACCCCGTTGACATTGGGCAGAAAGGATTCTGCGACGATCGCGACTCTCACAGTTCCACAATACTCACGAGGGTGAACCACTCCCGGTAGCCGGGGGAACACGAGGTGAACGGTTCATGAAACCCGGCGGTCGTCATCCGGCCGGCGTGACCTCTGTGCCATCCTCGGCGTGCTCATGGTAGGAGTCCTGCTCCTCGGTGAACTGCTTGACGGGTGCGAGGATCTCGATGGTCTGCCCGTCGTCGAACGTGAGGGTGCAGGTGAGTTCCTCCGAGCCGGCCGGGAGTTCGCGGGTGAGCCCCATCAGCATGATGTGCGGACCGCCGGGCGCCAGGTGCCAGTGCTTGCCGGCTGGGACGGTCATGCCGCCCTCGGCCTTGACCATCACCATCTTCCCGTCCTGGTTCTCCATGACGTGGAGCTCGGTCTTCTCGGCGACGTCGCCGCAGTCGGCCTCGACCAGCACCCGGTCCTCGTCCGAGGGGTTGGTGAGGTTGACGAAGACCGCGGTCATGTCCGGCCGCTCGGCACCATCGGTGGTGCGGGCCCAGGCGTCTGCGGCGAGGACGCCCGGGGCGGCGGGCTGCGCCGACGTGCAGCCGGCGATGAGGAGGGCGGAAACGGCAAGAGCGAGGGCACGCAGCGTCATGATCGCCAGACTACACAGACAATACCCCGTGGGGTAATCGTCTCGCGGGTAATGAGGGGCCGGAAGACACGTACACTGAGCGCCATGTCAAAGGTCAGCCGTCGAGGCGTGTTCGGTTACGCCGGTGCCGCCGGCATCGCCGGCGCTGCCGGAGTGGTCGCCGGGCGCGCCACCGCTTCACCCCCTCCAGACCCGAGAACCGACGGCGGCGTCGTCGGACAGACCTACTCCCCCTACGGCGCGCACCAGGCCGGCATCTTCACACCGAAGACCCAGGTGAGTGAGCTCGTCGCCTTCGACCTGCTCCCCCAGACCGACAAGGCTGCACTCGGCCGGCTGCTCCGGGCCTGGACGGGCGATGTGGTCGCGCTCACCGAGGGCCGCCCCGCCGCGGGCGACTTCGCTCCTCACATGGCCCAACCCGGCGTCTCGCTGACTGCGCTGGTTGGCCTCGGCCCCCGTGTCTTCGAACTGGACGGCTTGCAGGCGAAACGCCCGGCCGGGTTCCAGGAGATCCCGCCCATGCAGCACGACGCACTCGACCGGCGCTGGACCGGCGGCGACCTCCTCGTCTGGGTGTCCGCCGACGACGCCACCAGCGTCGCCCACGCCGTGCGCCGGTTCGTGACCGACGCCGCCCCGTTCGCCACCCGACGATGGGCCCAGCGCGGCTCCTGGCGCTCCGTCGACGCCATGGGTGCCGCGGTCACAGGGCGCAACCTCTTCGGCCAGGTGGACGGCTCGGCGAACCCCACCGGCGACACCCTCAGCGCCGCCGTCGTCTCCACCGACGAGTGGCTCACCGGCGGCACCCAACTGGTGGTGCGGCGCATCGAGATGGACCTGGTGGGGTGGGACGAAGCCGTGCGGGACCGGCAGGAGGCGTCGGTGGGTCGTCGGCTCGACACCGGCGCGCCGCTCACCGGCGGCGGGGAACGCGACGACGTCGACCTCGGGGCCACGCAGGACGGGGCGCCGGTCATCGCACTCGACGCCCACTCCCGGCGGAGCCACCCATCGCTGAACAACGGCCGCCGGATGCTGCGGCGGGGCCTCAACTACACCCACGACGACTGGGTCGACGGCACGGCGGTGGAAACCTCGGGACTGATCTTTTGCGCCTTTCAAGCGGACATCGCCGACCAGTTCATCCCCGTGCAGCGGATGCTGGATCAGGGCGACGCGCTCAACGAGTGGACCACCGCCATCGGCTCGGCCGTGTTCGTCATCCCGCCGGGCTTCCAGGAGGGCGGCTGGATCGGCGAAGGACTCTTCACCGGGGAGTGACCGAGGCGATCACCTCGGGCAGCCGCGACGCCACGACGTCCGGCGGGTGGGGACCTGGATGGCGCCAGGCGGTCATCGCCTGGATGCTCGCCCCCAGCACACCGGCCTTCCACGCGGGCAGACCTGCCGCCAGCAACGTGCCGCAGATGCCGGCGAGCACGTCACCCGAACCGGCCTGGGCCGTCCAACTGGGCCCGGGGACCGCGATCGTCACGCGTCCCGACGGCTCAGCCACGTACTGCGTGGCTCCCTTGAGGAGAACGGCCGCCCCCGTGCTGCGGGCCACCTCCCGCGCGCAACTGACCGGCTCGCTCTCCACGTGCGACCGCGAGCAACCGAGGATCCGGGACAGCTCACCGGCGTGCGGCGTCAACAACCAGCCGTCGAGCCGCCCCTGCGGCAGCGCGTACAGGGCGTTGGCGTCCACGACGGCGGGCAGGCCGTGCAGTTTGGCGTTGGCTACTCGTCCCTCGGCGCCGTCGGTGTCGCCCCAGCCTGACCCCAGCACCATCGCCTGAGCCCTGCCCTCGCCCATCACCACGCTCGGGAACCGGGTGAGCACCAGGCCGGAGTGCACGCGGCCCGTGTAGCGCACCATGCCGGCGCCGGCGTTGACAGCTCCCGCGATGCTGAGGAGGGCCGCTCCCTGGTAGTGCTCGGACCCGGTGTCCACCATCACCACGCCGCGCGAGTACTTGTCGGAGGTGGCATCGGGAACCGGCCACCAGAGGGCCACGTCGGCCTCCTCCGCCTGTCGCACCTCCTCGAGGCCCGCACCCTTCGACGCGCCCCGCTGCCCGTCCCTCGAGGCACTCTCAGGGAGCGCGACCCCGATGTCCGCGACGTGCACCTCGCCACAACGCGACGCCGCGGGCTCCTGCACGTGGCAGGCCTTCAACGCGGCGAAGGTGATGGTGTGTTCGGCGCGGAAGCTGTTGTGCGGGTGCCCGGAGTCGGCGTCGAGGCCGCTGGGGAGGTCCACGGAGAGCACGGGGACGGCCGCGGCGTCGCACGCCTCCGCGAAGGTCGCGGTGGTGGTGGGCAGGTGCGGGCGCGAACCGAGGCCCGTCACCGCGTCGATCACGAGGGCCGCATCAGCCAGGGCGGCGGCGGCGCCCACGGCGTCGACCACGTGGCATCCTGCCCCTCGAGCCGCGGCCAGTCCGGCTCCATGGCATTTCCCCATCGCCGGCCACACGGTGACGGGCCGGTGGTCCGCCAGGTGGGCGGCGGCGAACAGCCCGTCTCCCCCGTTGTTGCCGGGGCCGACGGCCACGAGAACGGGGCCGTTGGGTGCAATCGCCTCGGCCAGTTGAGCGATCGCGAGGGCCGCCCGGCCCATGAGGTCGACGTCGGGTTCGGCGTCGAAGACCCGCCGCTCGGCGTCGCGCATCTGTTGCGCGCTGATGACCTGCTTCATGCTTCACACACCACCATGGTCGTTGCGAAGCCACCGTCATGGCTGATGGACAAATGGATGCGCCTCACCCCCAGCGCCTCTATCCGGGCGGCGACCGAGCCCGTCGTCGCGAACGACGGGACGCCCTCGTCGGAGCGGACCACCTCGCAGTCGAGCCACCGCATGCCGCCCGGCGACCCGAGCGCCTTGGCCAGGGCCTCCTTGGCCGAGAACCGCGCGGCCTGGGATTCGACGGAGAGCTTGCGCTCGCCGTCGGTGAGGAGGCGCTCGCCGAGTTTGGGCCGTTCCTCGAGCATCCGCTTGAAACGCTCGATGACCACTAGGTCCGTCCCGATGCCCACGATCATGGAAGCACCCTAACGCTGGTTGAGCCGGACGCGTCCGAGGCACGAGCGCCGCGACCGAACCGCCCATCTACTCGACGGTGACGGACTTCGCCAGGTTGCGCGGCTGGTCGACATCGTGACCCTTCACCGTCGCCAGTTCGCAGGCGAACAGCTGCAGCGGGATGACGGCGACCAAGGGCTGCAGCAGCGTCGACACCTTGGGCAGTTCGATGAAGTTCGACGCGACGGCGCGCGCCTCCTCGTCGTCGGCGTCGGCCAGGACGATAGTGCGGGCGCCGCGGGCACGCACCTCGGCGATGTTGGAGATGACCTTGTCGCGCAACTGGTCGCGGCCCCGGGGCGGGACGATCACGAACATCGGCAGGCCCTCGGAGACGAGCGCGATGGGGCCGTGCTTCAACTCTCCGGCGGCGAAGCCTTCGGCGTGGATGTAGGCCAGTTCCTTGAGCTTCAGCGCACCCTCCAGCGCGACGGGGTAGCCGGCGTGCCGGCCCAGGAACAACACCGACGTGGCGTCGACGAGTTCGGCGGCGAGGTCCAGCACGGGCTGCTTGTTGTCCAGCACCTGCTGGATGGCGGCCGGCATCCGCTCCAGCTCTGCCAGCAGCGCGGCGATCTCGTCGCCGTACTTCATGCCGCGGACCTGGGCAAGGTACAGCCCGAGCAGGTAGCAGGCCACCAGCTGCGTGGTGAAGCCCTTCGTGGAAGCGACGCCGATCTCCGGCCCCGCGTGGGTGTAGATCACGGCGTCGGATTCACGCGGGATGGTGGAGCCGTTGGTGTTGCAGATGGCCACCACCTTGGCGTGCTGCTCGCGGGCGTGGCGGATGGCCATCAGGGTGTCGGCGGTCTCGCCGGACTGGGAGATGGTGACCACCAGCGTCATGGGATCGACGATGGGGTCGCGGTAGCGGAACTCGGAGGCAAGCTCCACCTCGCAGGGGATGCGGGTCCAGTGCTCGATGGCGTACTTGGCCACCAGGCCGGCGTAGAAGGAGGTGCCCGCGGCCACGATCACGATCTTGTTGATCCGGCGCAGGGTCTCGGGGCTGATCCGCAGTTCGTCCAGGACGAGTTCGCCGCGCTCGTTCAGGCGGCCGAGCAGCGTATCGGCGACCGCGGTGGGCTGCTCGAAGATCTCCTTGCGCATGAACCAGTCGAAGCCCTGCTTCTGCGCGGCCTCCAGGTCCCAGTCGACGTGGAAGTCCTTCGTCTCGGCGGGGCCGCCGTCGAACGTGGTGACGTTGACGCCCTCGGGGGTGATCTCGACGATCTGGTCCTGACCGAGCTCGACGGCGTCGCGGGTGTGCGCGATGAACGCGGCGACGTCCGAGGCGAGGAAGTACTCGCCGTCACCCTTGCCCACCACGAGCGGCGAGTTCCGGCGTGCGGCCACGATGCGGTCAGGGTCCTGCGCGTCGACGGCGACGAGGGTGAAGGCCCCTTCGAGCTTGGCCGCCACGGTGCGCATGGCCTCCACGAGGCCTGCTCCCCCGTGGACCTCCTTGTTGAGCAGGTGTGCGGCGACCTCGGAATCTGTCTCCGAGGTGAAGGTCGCGCCGTTGAGTTCCGCGCGGAGCTTGTCGTGGTTCTCGATGATGCCGTTGTGCACGATGGCGATGCGCTCGGCGACGTGGGGGTGGGAGTTGGCGTCGTTGGGGGCGCCGTGGGTGGCCCACCGCGTGTGGCCGATCGCGACGGTGCTCCGGGGCAGCGGCTCCTCGTCGATGGCCGCTGACAGGTTGGCGATCTTGCCGGCGCGCTTGCGCCAGGCGATCTGCCCGTCGTGCGGCATGGCGATGCCGGCCGAGTCATAGCCGCGGTACTCGAGGCGGCGCAGGCCGCTCAGTACAACGTCGAGTCCGTCACGGGTTCCGAGGTATCCAACGATTCCACACACGTCGAAAACCGTACAGCACCCTTGTCCACTTCTTGACATTGACACTTCGCAGTGTTTCGCGCTCGGCGCGTGACGATCCGTGAGCAATTGGATGGGGTCACGGGGGCGACACGCCGTGTAACCGCGTTACGCAACGCGTGACCCCATCCAATTGCTCATGGGGTCTTCCCCGCCCGCAGGACGGGCACGGGCGTATGCTTGCTGGCTGCACACCCAGCAACCGAGGAGCGCTGTGCCCGAACCGTACGTCACGCTGCAACGCCGCGCGTGGGCCGAGAAGTCGAACGCCACCCAGATCAATGTCGACGAAGAAACGCTGACCAGGCTGAGGGGCCTCGGCGACCCGACGAGCCAGCTGGACATCGCGGAGGTCTACCGGCCTCTCACGCAGTTGCTGCACCTCCACATGGTCAACACCGGGCGGCTCTACGCCCAGTCCAACGACTTCCTGGGCCTCGATGTGCAGCGCACGCCGTTCGTGATCGGCGTGGCGGGCTCCGTGGCAGTGGGGAAATCGACGGTGGCGCGCCTGCTGCAGGAACTCCTGCGCCGCGCGCCCGGCACCCCCAAGGTGGACCTCATCACCACCGACGGCTTCCTCTATCCCAACGCGGAGCTTCAGCGTCGCGGGCTGCTGGACCGCAAGGGCTTCCCCGAGTCCTACAACCGCCGGGCGCTCCTGCAGTTCGTGATGGGCGTGAAGTCCGGCGAACCCCGGGTGCTCGCCCCGGTCTATTCGCACCTCGTCTACGACATCGTGGAGGGCGAGCACATCGTGGTGGAGAGCCCCGACATCCTCATCGTCGAAGGTCTCAACGTGCTGCAGCCCGCCCGCATCGAGGCCGACGGCCACCCGGGCCTGGCGGTGAGCGACTTCTTCGACTTCACGGTCTACGTGGACGCCAAGGAGGAGCACATCAAGGAATGGTTCCTGGACCGCTTCCTCACCCTCCGTGAGACCGCCTTCCAGGACCGGCGCAGCTTCTTCCGCCGCTTCATGGACCTGTCCGACGCCGAATCGGTCGAGCTCGCCGGCCAGATCTGGGACACCATCAACGGCCCGAACCTCCGGCAGAACATCACGCCCACACGGGAGCGCGCCACCGCCATCCTGGTCAAGGACCGTGACCACATGATCGAGGCCATCCGCATCCGCAAGGTCTAGCGGTTCCTCAGGAGCGGCTGCTGAGGGTCTGCGCCCACAGCGTAAAGTGACGGACATGATCGCACCTTCTGACGCATCCGAGAACCGCCGGGACCCCTATTCCGAGGCGTTCAAGAAGTTCATCGTCCAGGATTGGGAGCCCTACTCCGACGCCATGCCGGAGAAGCTGCCCGCCAGTGAGTGGACGGCCGCGCGCCGCAAGAAGTTGGCGGCGGAGTACCCCGGCCAGACGCTCGTCATCCCAGCCGGCCCGCTGAAGGTGCGCTCCAACGACACCGACTACCGGTTCCGCCCGCACACCGCGTTCACGTACTACAGCGGCCTGGGCGAGGACCGCGAGCCCGATGCCGTCCTCGTCATCCGCGACGACGAGGTCACCCTCTTCTTCAAACCCCGCGCCCCGCGCACGGACCGCGAGTTCTACGCGGATTCGCGCTACGGCGAGGTGTGGGTGGGCAAGCGTGACTCCCTCGAGGAGATGGCCGCGGCCACGCAGCTGAATTGCCGGGCCATCGCCGACCTCCCTGAGGTGCTGCGCGCGGCCGGCAACCGCACGCTCGTCATCCGCGACGCCGACCCGGCCATCACGGAGATGGTCGACCAGGCGCGCGGCGACCTGGCCACCGCGCTCGACGCCGACCTGGCACGTTCCGTCTCCGAGGCCCGGTTCGTCAAGGACGAGTTCGAGGTGGGCGAGATGAAGCGCGCAATCGACGCCACCCGCGTCGGCTTCGAGGCCGTGGCCCGCGAACTGCCCGCCGCCGTCAGGAACGGCCGGGGCGAGCGCTGGGTGGAGGGCATCTTCGGCCTGCACGCCCGGCACCTGGGCAACGCTGTCGGTTACGACACGATCTCCGCCGGCGGTGACCACGCCAACACGCTGCACTGGATCCGCAACGACGGCGACCTCGTCGACGGCGACCTCCTCCTGCTCGACGCGGGCGTCGAGGTCAACACGCTCTACACCGCCGACGTGACCCGCACCATGCCCGTCAATGGCGCGTTCAGCGAGCCGCAGCGCCGCGTCTACGAGGCCGTCCTGGCCGCCCAGACGGCGGGCATCGAGGCGTGCCGCAAGGGCAACCTGTTCGCCGACGTGCACCAGGCCGCCATCACCGTACTGGCGGAATTCTTCGAGGAACTGGGCATCCTCCCGGTGTCAGCCGCGGAATCCCTGTCCGAGGAGGGCGGCTTCCACCGCCGCTGGATGGTGCACGGCACCAGCCACCACCTGGGCCTGGACGTGCACGACTGCGCCGCCGCCCGCGCGGAGCTGTACCGCGGGGGCACGCTGAAGGCCGGCATGATCATCACCGTGGAGCCCGGCATCTACTTCAAGCAGGGCGACCTGTTGGTGCCAGAGGAGTACCGCGGCATCGGCATCCGGATCGAGGACGACATCCTCATCACGGACGGCGACCCGGTCAACCTGTCTGGGTCACTGCCCCGCGAGGCCGACGCCGTCGAGAAGTGGATGAGGAACCTGCGCGACGCCGGGTGACGGTCCCCTGAACCGGGCGCCCAGCGCCTGGTCAGGGCCCCCAGCTCGGCCGGCTTCAGCAGGCCTCAGTCTTCGGACTCACTCACGACACGGCTTGCAAGCGGGCGCTCGAGGAGGCCGCGCAACAGTTCGGCGACCTGCGAGGGGTGTGACACCGGCACGATGTGCGCCGCGCCCTCGACGACGTGCAGCGCGCCGCGCAGCACACCCTCCGCGACAGCCTCCACGTTGGCCAGCGGCGTCGAGGTGTCGCGCTCGCCGGCGATCATCATCACGGGGATGCGGATGAGGCCGAGATCCTCGCGCACGTCGTGCTCGGCCAGGGCCCGGCACAGCTGCGCGTAGGAGTGGTCGTCCGACGAGGCCAGACCCTCCATGATCGCGTCGACCGCGGCGGGCTGCTCGGCCCGGAACGCCGGGGTGAACCACCGCTTGGTGGTCTCCTCCAGAAGGTGCTGCGTGCCCCGGGCGTCGACCGCGTCGGCCCGCTCGCGCCAGCGCTCGCTCTCCCCCACCTTGGCCGAGGACGCCACGACGGCGACGGCGGCGAAGCTCTTCGCGTAGTCACGCGCCAGGTGCAGCGCGGTGGCGCCGGAGATTGAGAGCCCTGCGAAGTACACGGGCACGTCCCCGCCGAGGTCTGCGCGAACCTCGTCCGCCACGTCGGCGATGGCGGCGGCCACGGTGTCAAGCGACGGCTCGTCCGCGTCGTCCCAGACTGCACCCATGCCGGAGCCGGGGAGGTCGACGAACACGACACGCACGTCGTCGATCAGTTCAGCGGCCACCTTGGTCCACTGATGGGCGGCGTTGCCGCCGAGGCTCGGTCCGACTATCAGTACCCGCTCTGCGGGCGAGTTGGGGTTGTAGTAGCTCCAGTTGAGATCCATGCGGCACTCCTCACGACTCGGTGGGCTTTAACCTACCGGAGACCCGCTGCAGGCCCGAAGGGTGGCTCCGGTTGCCTCAGCCGACGCGAAGGCCCAGGGCCTGGACGACGGAGCTGAGCCCTTGGTGCCCCATGCCTTCGAAGATCCGCCGCTCCAGCAGCCGTACGTCGAGGTGCCAGCCCTGCCAATCGGCCGCCACGTCGTCGCGCTTCAGCAGCAGGTCCACGTCCTTCGGCCCGCCCGTGCCCAGCGAGAGCTGCGCCGGCGTGTACGCCTCCAGGATCAGCTTGGCGCCCGGTGCCGACTGGCGCGTGACCACCTGAGCCACACTTCGGCGCAGGTCAGCCGGCAGGTGCACGAAGATCGACACCACGGCATCCCACTGCTCGAGCGGGTCCGGGTTGCGCACCCAGTCGGCCAGATCGACGTGCCACGTCTCGAGTTCGACGCCCTTCTCCGCAGCGAGCGCCGCCGCCTTGTCGAGGGCGACACGGGAGAAGTCGAGGCTCACGACGCGGTGCCCCAACCCGGCGAGGTGGACGCCGTTGCGGCCCTCGCCGTCGCCCAGGCACAGCACCCGTGAGTTGGGCTTGAGCAGGAAGGATTGCTGCTTCAGGAAATCGTTGGGGCGGTACCCGTAGAAGTAGTTCGGATGCGAGTAACGGTTGTCCCAGAACTCCGCCGTCACTCGAAGAGCGCCGCTCGTGCGCCGGGGCGCTGCATCAGCAGGTCCCGCGCTGACTGGGCAACGCGGTGTTCGGCGAGCACCTCGTAGCTGGCCGCCACCGTGACGCGCTGCGAGTTGAAATCGCGCTTGCCGCCGCTCATGGCGTACGTGAGGCCCTGGGCGATGATGCCGAACAGGATGCCCATGGCCAGGCCCACCCACAGCATGGTGGCGTTGCCGCCGCCCACGAAGAACATCAGCATGAGGCCCACGAGAAGGCCGGTCATGACGCCCGAGGCCGCGCCGGCCGCGATCACGCTGCCCCAGGTGCGACGACCCGTGACGCGTTCCAGCAGTTTGAGGTTGGTGCCCACGATCATGATGTTCTCAACTGGGAACTTGTTGTCGGCGAGGTAGTCGACGGCGGACTGGGCCTCTTCATACGTCGAGTACTCGACGACGTGCTGTGGGTAGTTGAGCTTCATCAACTTCCCCATCGGCGATGCGGGCTCGGCCATTGTGTGTCCTCCTTGAACCGCTTTCAAGCCTACGCGACCCCGCAGACGGCGCTCACGCTATTTCAGCGATGCGGCCGAGGAGCGCGCGGGCGAGCTTCACACCGGCCTCGTCGACCATCTCGTCGCCGAACATCACCGCTCCGACACCGCGTTCTGCCGCTCTGTCAGCCGCGTCCACCATCGCCCGGGCGCGCTTGATCGCCTCCGCCGATGGGGTGAAGACCTCCATCCCCGCGCCCACCTGCGTGGGGTGCAACACCCACTTGCCGTCGTAGCCGAGGGCCGCGACCCTCCTGGCCGCGGCACGGAAGCCGTCGAGGTCATGGATGGCGACGTACGGCCCGTCGATCGCCTGGAGCCCGTTCGCCCGGGCGGCGACCAGGATCTGGGCGAACACGTGGTGCAGCGGATCCCCCGGGTAGCCGTCAACCAGGGCGCCGACGCCCAGGCCGGGCATCCCGAGCGAGGCCATCATGTCGCCTGGACCCATCGTCAGCGACTCCAGCCGCGGGCTGGCCGCGGCGATTGCCTGCACCGCAGCGAGGCCCCGGGCGTCCTCGATGATCGCCTCGATCCCGATCCGCCCGACCGCCAGCCCGTGCTCGCGCTCCACCTGGGTGAGCAGCAGGTCGAGGGCCTCGACGTGCCCCGGGGTGGAGACCTTCGGCAGGATCACGCTGTCCACGGCGGCCCCGGCCCCACCGATCACCTCGAGCACGTCCCCGAGGGTCCACGGCGTCATCCAGTCGTTGACGCGCACCGACACCGTCGGCGCCTTCCACGTCAACGCGCGCAGGGACTCGACGATCAGCCCGCGAGCCTCCTTCTTCGCGCCCACGGCCACGCCGTCCTCGAGGTCGAGGAACACCTCGTCGACGTCGAGCCCGGTGGACTTCGCGATGAACCGCTCACTCGAACCGGGCACCGCGAGGATGGTGCGCCTGGCGCGCTGGTGCCTACCAGTCATTTCCGCTCCGTTCCCAGTACATTTACCCCCATGGTCAGCAAAGATACGCAGGTCTTCATCTCGCGTGTGCTGGGCATGCCCATCGTCGACGCCGCTGGTGACCAGGTGGGGCGCGTGAAGGATGTGGTGTGTTTCCTCCGCGCCGACGGCCGCGCGCCGCGGGTGAAGGGCCTCGTGGTCGAGCTGTTCGCCAGGGCCCGCATCTTCGTGCCGATGATCCGCGTGCACGACATCAGCCCCAACCAGGTGGCCATCCTGGGCCAGGTGGACACCCGGCGCTTCCAGCGACGCGAGGCCGAGGTCCTCGTCGCCGCGGATCTGCTCGACCGCAACATCCACCGCGACCGCCCCACGCGGATCGAGGACATCTCCATGGCCCAGGTGCGCAACCGCGAATGGGAACTCGCCACCGTGGCACTGCGCGCCTCGACCGGAGTCGGCCGCTTCGGGTTCGGCGGCCGCGGCAAGCCCGAGGTGGTCTCCTGGAAGGAGATCCCGGACCTCATCCTGTCCACCGGCCGCACCGCCGCTCATCTCATCGCCGAGTTCACCGACATGAAGGCCGCCGACATCGCGCAGGAACTCCACGACCTGGAGCCGGAGTCGCGGGCCGAGGTCATCGACGCGCTCGACGACGACGTCCTCGCCGAGGCCATCGAGGAACTCCCCGAGGACGAGCAGATCGAGCTCATCTCGCAACTCGACATGGAGCGCGCCGCAGACGTCCTGTCCGAGATGGACCCCGACGACGCGGCAGACCTCATGCGCGACCTGCCGGCCGATGTCGCCGAGGACCTCCTCCAGCGCATGGAGCCCGAGGAACAGGCCGACGTGCGGCGCCTCATGGCGTACGAGGAGTTCACCGCCGGCGGCATGATGACGCCCGAGCCGATCATCCTCGACACTGACGCCACCGTCGCGCAGGCGCTGGCTCACGCCCGCGTCGAGGCCCTCACCCCCGCCTTGGCCTCCATGGTGTTCATCACGCGCCCGCCGCTGGAGACGCCGTCGGGCCGCTACGTCGGGGCGGTCCACATCCAGCGCCTGCTCCGCGAGCCCCCCACCATCATGGTGACCACGCTCATCGACGACAACCTGGAACCGCTGCGCCCCCACACCCCGCTCGCGCAGGTCAGCCGCTTCTTCGCGACGTACAACCTCGTCGTGGCCCCCGTGGTCAACGAGGAGGGGCACCTGGTGGGCGCCGTGACGGTCGACGACGTGCTCGACCACATGCTCCCCGACGACTGGCGAGGTGACCTCATGGACGAGGTGGACGCCAGCGAGGTGAGCGAGGCTGCCGATGTCTGAGCGCAATCCCCTGTCGACGCCGGGCCGGCGTTCCTGGCTGCCCAAGGTCGCCGTCGACTCCGAGACGTTCGGCATCTTCGCCGAGAGCTTCGCACGCTTCATGGGCACCGCGAAGTTCCTCGTCTACATGACGGTCTTCGTCATCGTGTGGGTGATGATCAACCTCATCGGCCTCTTTGGGCTGAAGTGGGACCCCTATCCGTTCATCCTGCTGAACCTGTTCTTCTCGACGCAGGCGTCCTACTCCGCGCCACTGATCCTGCTGGCACAGAACCGTCAGGAGGTGCGCGACAAATTGAGTCTCGACGAAGACCGCCGCGTGGCGCAGCAGTCGCGGGCAGACATGGACTTCCTGGCGCGCGAGATCGCCGCCATCCGCATGCATCTGGGTGAACTGGCCACGCGCGACTTCGTCCGTGGTGAACTGCGTAGCGAACTGCGTGAACTGGCGGACCGGTTGGAGCGCGCAGATGAGAAGACCGAGAAGAAGGAGGCGCGGTGACGGGTCGGCGAGAGACACGCAACGAGGTGCACCCCGACGAGGTCTCCGAGGTCGCCGAATCGGCCACCGAGGTGCGCTGGTTCGGCATCGTCCTGCTCATCGGTCACCTGGCCCTCATCGTGTTGGGCGCGATCTCCCTGTGGCGGATCGCCGGCGGCTGGTGGCTGGGGGCCGTGGTGGCCGCGCTGTTCGTACTGGGCTACTTCGCCCTGTGGCGCTACCTGCTCGCCCCGGGTTCGCGGACCCGCTTGGGCTACCGCGAGCGGTTGACGGTGAGCGTGGTCCTTGGCCCCGCCGTCGTCGTGGTGGCCAGCCTGGCCGGGCTCTGGGTGCCTGCCCTGGTGGCCACCTGCGTCATGATCCTCGGCGACGCCCTCAACTCCCGGCGCTGACTGACCATCAGCTTGACGAGGGTCATCCCCAAGGCGGACCCGATACCCCGGGGCGGTACACCCCGGGTACCGTGGAGGGCACAAGCACCTCCAGATATGAAGGACACCGTGACTGAACACCCGCTGCTCCCGCACGTCCGCGCCGCACTCCACACCGTGGAGGATCCCGAGATCCGGCGCCCCATCACCGACCTGGGCATGGTCGACGACATCCAGGCGAGCGACGACGGCACCGTGTTCGTCCGCGTCCTCCTGACGGTCTCCGGCTGCCCCATGCGCAGCGAGATCATCGGCCGGGTCACGAAGGCGGTCGAGGTCGTCGAGGGCGTCTCCGCCGTCAACGTCGAACTCGGCGTGATGAACGACGAGCAGCGCCAGGCGATGCGCTCGATGCTGCGCGGCGGCGCCGTCGAGCGGAAGATCCAGTTCGCCGAGCCCGGCAACCTCACCCGCGTCATCGCTGTGGCCTCCGGCAAGGGCGGCGTCGGCAAGTCGTCGGTCACGGTCAACCTCGGCCTGGCGCTGGCCAGGCAGGGTCGCTCCGTCGGCATCCTCGACGCGGACATCTACGGCCACTCCATCCCGGACCTCCTCGGCCTGGGCGACGCGCGCCCCACCGTCGTCGACGACATGATCATGCCGGTGCCCGCCATCGGTGGCCTCAAGGTGATCTCCGTGGGCATGCTGAAGCCGTCGCGTGACCAGGTGGTCGCCTGGCGCGGCCCCATCCTGGACCGTGCGCTCACCCAGTTGCTGGCAGACGTCTACTGGGGCGACCTCGACTACCTGCTCCTCGACCTGCCGCCCGGCACCGGCGACGTCGCCATGTCGCTGGGCCAGAAGATCCCCAGCTCCGAGGTGCTCGTGGTGACCACCCCGCAGTCGGCTGCCTCAGAGGTCGCCGAGCGCGCCGGCACCATGGCGCACATCCTCGAGCAGCGTGTGATCGGTGTGGTGGAGAACATGAGCTGGCTCGAGACCACCTGCCCCCACTGCACCGAGACTCACCGGATCGAGCTGTTCGGCTCCGGCGGCGGCACGCTCGTTGCCGAGGCGCTCACGGACCGCGTCGTCTACGACGTACCCATGCTCGCCCAGATCCCGTTCGACGAGCAGTTGCTCGCCGGCGGAGACCGCGGCCTGCCCATCGTGGAGAGCCACCCGGAGCACCCGTCTGCCACCGCCATCATCGACCTGGCCAACCAGATCGCCGCCACCAAGCGCGGGCTCCTGGGGCACCGTCTCCCGCTGTCCACCAACGCCTGAGGCAGCAATGATCGTCATCGTCTGTTTCGCCCCGCTCTCCCACGCCGACGCCGTGCGCTCCGCGCTGGCCGGGGGCGGGGCGGGACAGCTCGGTGAGTACTCCGCCTGCAGCTTCAGTTCCCCGGGCGAGGGACGTTTCCGCCCCAGCGACGCGGCAGACCCGTTCATCGGCACCAGCGGTGAGCTCACCGTGGTGGAGGAGGTCCGGATCGAGGCCGTCTGCACGCGCGAGCGCGCGAGAGCGGCCATCGACGCCATGTTGGCCGCACATCCCTACGAAGTGCCGGCCTGGCATGCCTACCAGGCGCTGGATCCCGACCTGATCTAGGTCGCCTCGGGATCGAAGGGCGAGGCGACGGGGCCGGCGAGTGCCAGGGCGTCCGCAGGCGGCTCGTTCAGCGCCGACCCGTCCGCCGCGGCGTTCTTCAGCGCGTTCACGTTCGCCGCGCTCTTCACCTCTGTGGCTGTCGACTTCAGCGTGTCCTGTGCCTCGAGCAGTTCGCGCTTGGCGTCTTCGATGAGGGCCACCTCCTCGCGCAACTGCTTGGCGATGAAGGCCTTCGGGTGCAGGTCACGCAGCTCGAGGTCTGCGTACTCGGGGCCCAGTTCGGTTGCCAGCGTGGTCTTGGCGTTGTTCGCCACATCGCGGAAGAAGACGAAGAGCCGCGCCGCCTTGCGCGAATACTCGGGGAGCTTCTCGGGGCCGAACATGAGCACGGCCAGCACGAGGATGATGACGAGATCCGTCGCACTGATGCCAAACACGGCTATAGGCTACCCGGCCGCGGCCGGATCAGCGCACCCTGGTCATGCGAACGAGCCCGCCGGCGATCTTCTCGGCGATCGTCTCCCGGTAGGCCTCGGGTTCTGGGAGCTCTCCGGCGATGGCCTTGATCATGGCCGGTGCGCAGTCGCAGGCCACCGAAAGAACCCCGTCGCCCGCCTGCCAGACCTCCACCGTCATGTCCGCCGCGCGGTCACTTTCGGTGAGGGCTCCGTCGCTGAGCACGCCGGTGGTCCAGTCGACAACGGCGGTGTGGTAGCCATCCGAGTAGACCAAGCTCATCGACGGCGACTCGTCCTTTTCCGACGACGAGTACGCCACCAGGGACATGCCACCCACGGCGTGGGGGCAGGCGTCCAGGCCGACGCACCAGTCGTCCGCCTCTGAGGAGGAGGCGGGCTGGAGCGAGATCAGCTGGGCCGAGTCGTCCGGCTCGAACGAGGCGTCGTCCAGGGAGAGTTGCTTGTAACCGACCGCCAGGTTGACCCGGCCGAGGGCGTCGTAGCGTTCGGCCCAGAGCATGATGCCGGTGGCGGCGTCCACCCACCACCTGGCAGCCGGGAGTTCGCCGGAGTTGGCCTGGATACGCACTGCGTCGCGGCCCGCCACCTGCTCGGTGGTGCCGCTGCGGGAGTATTCCCACCCCCAGGGCGCCTCGACGGGGCTGGTGCCGACCTCCGGCAGGAAGGCCGAGCCGAACAGGTCGCCCCGCACGTCGAGCACTTCCAGTTGAGCACCGAATCCCGCCATCTTCGTGGTGCGTACGTCTGCGGTGCGGTAGCGGCCTTCGCCGTTGCTGGCCCACACCCGCTGCGTGCCGGTGAGGCTGTAGTCAGCGTCGGCGGCGCGCCGCAGGAGGTTGGCGGCCAGTTCACGGGTGATGGGCAGCGATTCCGTCTCCGAGGTGAGCGGCACGTAGCTCTCCGGGGCACCGAAGTCAGCGCCGCGCTCGTTGGCGAGCAGCATGGCACCGACGGCCTCGTTGACGCTGATGGCGGTCAGCGACCGGGAGTACTGCTCCCGCGCGGCCTTGACCGGATCCGACACCTTGACGGGCGTGGGCGCAACGAGCACCGCGATCACGACGGCGGACACCATGACGGCGAGCAGCGCGACGCCGCCCTGGTAGGCGAGCTGGGCCCTGCGTCGGCGTTGGGAGGGCAGGTCCCCGGCTCCGTGAGCCATGTAGAGGGGGGTGGCGGCGTGTTCGCCGGCGATGTTCTCGAGCCGGGCGGCCAGCGAATCCGGGGTGCCGGTGGAACGGTAGGTGCTCAGCTTCGAGCACACGTCGCTGATGGCCCGGACCTCCTCGCAGCAGCTGTCACAGCCGGCTAGGTGGTAGGTCACCTGTTCCCAGCGTTTGGGCGGCAGCGTCCCGTCGGCATAGGCCGACAGATCTGGGTGGAATTTCTCGCAGGGGCCTTTGGCCATTCAGGACACTCCGGCATAGCGCGTTCGTCCCCCGGTGGGCGCACGGTGCGCGAGGGCTTCGCGCAGTGCTGCCCTGCCGCGGGCGATCCTGGAACGCACCGTGCCGAGCTTCACGTCGAGAACTTTGGCGATCTCTTCGTAGCTCAGCCCCTCAATGTCGCACAGGACCACCGCGACGCGCTGCTCAGGGCTGAGCGCGCGCAAGGCGGCAGAGACGTCGGCGTCAAGCTCGGCGTCGTCGTGCAGTTCCTCGGGGCCAGTGCTTTCGCCCCAGACATGGTCTGGGGCCACCGACAGGGCGTCCAAGCGGATGCGCTGCTTGCGGCGGGCCTGGTCGAGGAAGAGGTTTGTCGTAATTCGGTGCAGCCAGCCCTCGAGAGTCCCGGGCTGGAAATTGTGGATCGACTTGAACACGCGCACGAACACGTCCTGGGTAAGGTCTTCCGCGTCGTGCTGATTGCCGGTGAGGCGGTAGGCGAGGCGATACACCTGGGCGGAATGGTCGCGGACCAGTTCCTGCCAGGTAGGCGCGACCCAAGTATGCGCGACGGCCTTAGCCGTCTTGCTTCCTCGGAACATAGGGGGCCTCTCCATACCCGGATACCTTGCCAGAGCAACCTGTGAACAAGCTGTGACTCTCCCTGTATAACGCGCCGCGCGCCCGAAAAGTTCCCTGTGGGCTGAACGCCGGGCGAGGCGGGACGGTGGATTGTCCTCGCCGCCCCGTGCGCGGCGGAGACAGCGGTGACGGCCGGAGAGACAGCCTGCGCCCCGGGGCGGCGGCAACGGCGGCGGCTCAGTCCTTGACCGCCACCAGGAGACCGTTGCCCACCGGAAGAAGCGCCTGGGTGTAGGACTCAGACTGGGTGATCGCCTCGAGGGCTTCACGGATGATGATGACCTCGTCGGACTCGTCCGAATGATCGGCGACCTTGTTGTGCCACAGCACGTCCCGCACGATCAACAGCCCACCGTGGCGGAGCAGGCGCAGCGCACCGGCGACGTACTCGACGTATTCCAGCTTGTCGCCGGAGATGTAGACGATGTCGTAGGCGCCGTCGCGCAGCTTCGGCATGACCTCGATGGGCGAGCCGGCGATCAGGCGGAACCGCGACGTCGGGAACCCCGACTTCAGGAAGAACTCGCGGGCGGGAATCTGGTTGTCCGCCTCCGCGTCGATCGACGTCAGGATGCCGTCGGAGCCCATGCCCTCGAGGAACGTCAGCCCGGTGGCGCCCATCATCGTGCCAATCTCGACGACGTGGCCAGCCCCGATGGCCCGCGTCAGCACCTTCAGGAGGGCGATCTCTCCCGTGGTCACCGGCGTGAGGCCGGACACGGTTGCTTCATCACGCGCCTCGGCGACGGCTTCGGACGGCGACACATGGTCCTCCGCAAAGGTCCAGCTGGCTGCGGTGGGGTTCTCGACAGGAGTGCTCACGGCCACAGCCTACTAAGGCACGGCGCGTCTTGACCTAAGATGTGGCGCATGAGTCCAGACGACGACATGATGCCGGTGTTCGGCCGCGTTCTCACCGCAATGGTGACGCCCATGACCCCCGATGGTCGGGAGGTCGATTATGCGCAGTGCGCGCGCTTGGCCGCTCATCTGGTGGACGATCTGGGCCACGACGGTCTCGTCGTGAACGGCACCACCGGCGAGTCGCCGACCACGTCAGACGTGGAGAAGCGCCAGATCCTCGACGCGGTCGTCACCGCCGTCGGTGACCGCGCCAGCATCGTGGCCGGCGTCGGCACCTTCAGCACCGCGCACACCGTCGACCTGGCGCAGCAGGCCGCGTCGATGGGCGCCGACGGGCTGCTCGTCGTCACCCCCTACTATTCCCGCCCGCCGGCTGATGCGCTGGAGGCGCACTTCGTCACCGTTGCCGATTCCACTGACCTTCCCGTGATGCTCTACGACATCCCCCACCGCTCAGGCATCCCCATTCCCGAAGACATGCTGATCCGTCTGGACGGCCACCCCCGGATCCGGGCGGTCAAGGACGCCAAGGCCAACATCGTGTCGACCTCGACCGTCCTGTCCCGCACCAACCTGGCGTACTACGCGGGTGACGACGCATACCTGCTACCGCTGCTGGCTGTCGGCGGCGTCGGCGTCGTGGGCACCTCCACCCACTTCACGGCCCCTGCGGCCCGCGAGATCATCGAGCACTTCCTGGCCGGTCGCGTGGCCGAGGCCATCGCCGCGAACCAGCACGTGCTGCCCGCCTTCCAGGGCGTCTTCGCGACGCAGGGCTGCATGATGGTCAAGGCCGGTCTCGGCCTGCGGGGCTTCGACGTCGGCCCGTGCCGGGCGCCGATGGGGCGCGTCGCGGACGGTGTGGCTGAGGCCTACGTCGGCCTGTTGGAGAACCTGGGCTTCGCAGCCTGATCCCCACCGACACAGAGAATCGGGCCCGCGCTGTGCCGGGCCCGATTCGCATGTGTGGGGTCAGTCGCGGGGAATCGTGACGTTCTTACCGATGGTCACTACGCCGCCTGCCGAGACGTCGAAGCCGCGGGCCTTGTCGTGCTCCGGATCCACGCCGATCTGCACCCCGTCGGGGACGACCACGTTCTTGTCGAGGATGGCGCGGCGCACCACCGCGTCGCGGCCGATCCGCACGTTCTCCATCAACACCGAATCCGAGACCTGCGCCCACTTGTCGACGCGGACGTTCGGGCTCAGCACCGTGCGCTCCACCTCGCCGCCGGAGATGATGCAACCCGGGGTCACGATGGAGTCCTCGGCGCGGCCGCGGATGACGAACTTGGCGCCCGGGGCCTGCACCTGGTCTGTCCAGATGGGCCAGTCCTCGTTGTACAGGTTGAACTCCGGGTCGACGCTGACGAGATCCATGTGCGCTTCGTGGAAGGCATCGATGGTGCCCACGTCACGCCAGTAGTTGACGTCCTTCTCCGTGGCTCCGGGGACGATGTTGTCCTTGAAGTCGTACACCTGGGCCTCGCCCTGCTCGGTGAACCACGGGATGATGTCGCCGCCCATGTCGTGGCGGGCCGTCGGGTCCTCGGCGTCCGCCTTCAGCGCCTCGATGAGGGCCTTGGTGGAAAACACGTAGTTGCCCATCGACGCGAACGATTCGTGCGGCGAATCCGGCAGGCCGGGCGGGTCTGCCGGCTTCTCCAGGAAGTTCTTGATGCGGTTGTCCGCCGCTGCGTCGATGATGCCGAAGGCGGAGGCTTCCTTCCGCGGCACGCGGATGCCGGCGACGGTGGCCCCGAGGCCGGAGTCGATGTGCGCGTCGAGCATCTGCTCGATGTCCATGCGGTAGATGTTGTCGGCGCCGAAGACCACGATGTAGTCGGCGTCCGCGTCGAGGATCAGGTTCAGCGACTGGTAGATGGCATCTGCGGAGCCCTGGTACCACCGGGGCCCGAGCCGCTGCTGCGCCGGGACAGGGGCGACGTAGTTGCCCAACATGGTCGAGAACCGCCACGTCTTGGCGATATGGCGGTCCAGGGAGTGGGACTTGTACTGAGTGAGCACTGCGATCTGCCGCAGGCCCGAGTTCGCGAGGTTCGACAGCACGAAATCGATGAGGCGGTAAGTGCCGCCGAAGGGCACCGCGGGTTTGGCCCGATCGGCCGTCAACGGCATGAGCCGCTTCCCCTCACCACCAGCAAGAACGATTGACAAGACTCTGGGGCGTGCGACCATGCCCTGAACCTATTGCCTTTCCGGCCCATGTGCGTTCGTTTCCATGAATTTGCGGCTCCTGTCTCGGGCACTGAGACAGAAGCGATATGCAACGATGTTCGCATGACGATGAAGCTGTCCCTGCTGACCCGGGAGTACCCCCCGTCGATCTACGGCGGAGCGGGGGTTCACGTCGCTCAACTGGTGCCCCAACTCCGCGCCCTCATCGACGTGGAAGTCCATTGCATGGGCGAGCCACGCGACGGCGCCACCGCGCACGCCGAGAGCTTTCCGCCGGACGCGAACGCGGCGCTGAGGGTGCTCGGGGCGGACCTGTCGATGGCCGCGGCGGTGGGTGACGTGGACATCGTCCACTCCCACACCTGGTACGCGAACATGGGCGGTCACCTGGCCGCGCTGATGCGCGACATCCCCCACGTGGTCACGTCCCACTCGCTCGAGCCCCACCGTCCCTGGAAGGCCGAGCAACTGGCGGGCGGCTACCGCGTCTCGTCGTGGGCCGAGAAGACCGCCTACGAGGCCGCCGACGCGGTCATCTCCGTCAGCGTCGGCATGCGACGCGACGTGCTCGAGTCCTACCCGAACCTTGACCCCGCCAAGACGCACGTCGTGAAGAACGGCATCGACACCGACGAGTTCAGGCCGGACCACGACACGACGGTCCTGCGCGAGCTCGGCGTCGACCTGGACCGCCCGTCCGTCGCGTTCGTGGGTCGCATCACCCGGCAGAAGGGCCTGGTGCACCTGGTCCGCGCGGCCACGCAGTTCGACCCGGACACCCAGGTGGTGCTGCTGGCCGGCGCCCCCGACACCCCGGAGATCGCCGCCGAGTTCGACGCGGCGTTCGTCGACCTCCAGAAGCAGCGCACCGCGCCGGTCATCTGGGTCCAGGAGATGCTCCCCCGCGCCTCCGTGCGCCAGGTGCTGACCAACGCGACGGTGTTCGCGTGCCCGTCCATCTACGAGCCGCTCGGCATCGTCAACCTCGAGGCGATGGCCTGCGAGACCCCCGTCGTGGCCAGTGCCGTGGGCGGCATCCCCGAGGTCGTCGTCGACGGCGACACCGGCCTGCTGGTCGCCTACGACCCCGCTCAGGCCGACGACTCCCGCTACGTCGCCGAGTTCGAGGCGGGCTTCGCCGAGTCCATCAACCGCGTCACCCGCGACGGGGCCCTGGCGGAGCGGTTCGGCAAGGCCGGCCGCCAGCGCTGCATCGACGAATTCTCCTGGGCGAAGATCGCCCAGGAGACCGTCGACGTCTACCAGAAGGCGATCGAGGCGCATCGCTCCCGCTGAGGGAGCACGGTTGCACCAACCTGCAAGGGCCGCCCCGAGGGGCGGCCCTTGTCATGTTTCGGCGGGAACTCAGCCGACGACACCCTTGAGTGCATCGAGCAGCGAGGTGGCTTCCTGAGCGTTCATCTCAACGACCAGACGCCCACCTCCGTCAACGGGGACGCGCATGACGATGCCGCGGCCTTCCTTCGTGACTTCCATCGGACCGTCGCCGGTGCGGGGCTTCATCGCTGCCATCTGCAACCCTCATTCTTGTGACTAGACGAACTGCGTTGCGGCCCATTATTCCGCATCCGGCAAGTTCGTGCCCGGTTGGGCCACCAAAGCCGGCTCTGCAGTGGGCGGCCGGCACGCCGCCTGGTCGTCTTCCGCGACGCTGTCGTCGGCCATTTCCGGGAGTTGGGAGGGGCGGGGACGCTCGATCAGGTCGTCGACCACCTGCATGTCGTAACCGCGCCTGACGACGTCGAACGACTGCGTGCCGGCCGGTGCAGCACGGCCTGATGCGATGCCGGCGAGGTAGGGGTCCACCTGCTCCGGGCGGTAGCCGGTGAAGGCCCTGGGCACCCGCAGCACCTCCAGGAATTCCGGGGTGACAGGGCCCGCCGGAACGTTGCCCTTCGGCCTGTCGTTGACCGCTACCTGCGGCATGGCGCCCAACTTGCCCGATCCGGCATAGACGGCGGCCCCCAGCACGGCGAGGGCTACCACGGAGATGGCGATCCACATGGGCTAAACAGTACCGAACTGCCCGGGCTCCCCCATCGCCTCGACCGCCTCGTCGACATCGTCGGTGAGCGTGACCAGGTCAAGGTCGCCGTCGGAGATGTAGCCGCCGCCCAGCACGGTGCCGCGCACCCAGTCGATCAGCGGCGACCAGTACTCGGTGCCGAACAGGATCATCGGGAAGTGCGTCACTTTGCCGGTCTGGATGAGGGTGAGCGCCTCGAACAGTTCGTCGAGGGTGCCGAAGCCGCCCGGCATGGTGATGAAGCCCTGGCTGTACTTGAGGAACATCGTCTTGCGGACGAAGAAGTAGCGGAAGTTGATCCCGAGCGTGATGTAGTCGTTGAGGCCCTGCTCATGCGGCAGCTCGATGCCGAGCCCCACGGAACAGCCGTCGGCGTCCATGGCGCCCTTGTTGCCGGCCTCCATGATGCCCGGGCCCCCGCCCGTGATGATGGCGAAGCCCTTCTGCACGAGTCTCCTGCCGAGTTCCTCGCCGGCCTTGTACATGGGCGAACCGGGCTTGGTACGCGCGGACCCGAAGATGCTGACGGCGGGGGGAAGCTTGGCGAGGGCGTCGAAGCCGTCGACGAACTCCGACTGGATCCGCAGCACCCGCCACGGGTCCCAGTGGGTCCACCCCTGCTTGTCCTCCTTCTCCAGCAGCGCGCTGTCGGCCATGGGCTGGTTGAGCTCCTGGCCGCGCAACACGACGGGGCCCTGGCGCCGACGGCGTCCGGGCTCAAGGTCCTGGGGGCGGGGTTCGGTCATGAGCGGGTCTCCTCAGCGGCGGTGAGCCAACGGGTGAGCCCCGCGGCACATTTCTCCAGGTCGGACACGGGGCAGAACTCGTCGTCGCGGTGCGCGTAGGCCGGATCCCCCGGGCCGTAGTTCACGGCGGGTACGCCGAGGGCGCTGAAGCGGGCGACGTCCGTCCAGCCGTACTTGGGGCCTGCAGGCTCGCCGATGGCGTCGACGAATTCGCGCGCGAGCGGCAGGGTGAGCCCGGGGCGGGCGGCGGGTGACAGGTCGGTGACTTTCATCTCGTACCCGGTGAACCACCGCCCCAACAGCGCGAGCGCCTCGTCGCCGGACTTGTCCGGCGCGTAACGGTAGTTGATCGTGAGGGTGGCCCGGGGCGGGATGACGTTCGAGGCCATGCCACCGGAGACGGCCACGGCGTTGAGCCCCTCGCGGTAGACGAGCCCGTCCACCTCGATCTCCTCGCCCCGGTACTCGGCCAGCGTCTGCAGGGCGGGGGCCAGATCGTGGATGGCGTTGTGGCCCATCCAGGACCTCGCGCTGTGGGCTGCGGTGCCCGTCGTCGACAGTTCGACGCGGATGGTGCCCTGGCAGCCTCCCTCGATGTGGGCTGAGGTGGGTTCCATCAGGACGGCGAAGTCCCCCTCGATGAGGTCAGGCCGGTTACGCGCCAAGCGGCCGAGCCCGTTGCGGGTGGCCTCCACCTCTTCATGGTCGTAGAAGATCCACGTGATGTCGCGGTTGGGCGCGGTCAGGGTTTCCGCGAGGTGCAGCATGACGGCGACGCCGCCCTTCATGTCGCAGGCACCCCTGCCCCAGATGCGGTCGCCGTCGGCGTGTTCGATCCGCCGCGACGGCAGGTTCCCCGCCACCGGCACCGTGTCGAGGTGACCGGCCACGACCACCCGCTCGGCCCGGCCGAGGGTGGTGCGTGCGACGACACAGTCGTCGTCGCGGAAGACCGTCAGATGCGGCAACCGCCGGAGGCGGCGCTCGACGAGGTCTGCGAGTTCGCGTTCGTTCCCCGACACGGACTCGACGTCCATGATCTCCTGCAGCAATCG
Source organism: Tessaracoccus sp. MC1756 (assembly GCF_014164735.1). NCBI lineage: Bacteria > Bacillati > Actinomycetota > Actinomycetes > Propionibacteriales > Propionibacteriaceae > Tessaracoccus > Tessaracoccus sp. MC1756. The sequence goes on from NZ_JACJFZ010000002.1 coordinate 308,044, forward strand.
GGCCAGATCAGAAACCATGGTGACGAGACTATCCACTCTACTCACCCACCCGAAGAACCAAATCTAGATTTGGTGTCGTGCACGCCCCCGAATCTGAATTCGGGGCGATTGGCGCCGGGCGTCGGATCTAGATGTGGTGTCGTCCAGAACCCCGAATCTAGATTTGGGTCAGGCAGCGGTGGGATGGGCGAAACAACCCACCGGCTGCGCCGCGCAGTCGGGGCAGGTGACCAGCCGGACGCGGCACGCCAGGTCGGCGCAGTTCACCAGCTGCGAGGTGGCCGTGCCGCAGCGGTGGCACGCGCCGATGGGCTCGGCTCCTTCGGGCGCCACGGTCTCCCTCGCGTCGAAGACGGTGAGCGCACCCTTCCACCGCGACGATGCCCCGAACCGCTCCAGGTAGCGCACGATGCCGCCGTCGAGCTGGTAGACCTCCTCGAAGCCCCGGTCCTTCATCAGGGCGCTGAGGATCTCGCAGCGGACCCCGCCGGTGCAGTAGGTGACGACGGGGCGGCCCTTGAGGTGGTCGTACTTGCCTGAGTCGAGTTCGGCCACGAAATCGGGCGTGCTCACCACGTCGGGGACGACGGCGCCGTCGAACCGGCCCACCTCCGCCTCGATCTTGTTGCGACCATCGAAGAAGACGACGTCCGGTCGGTCCGCCGCCAGGGCGTCCACCTCGTCGGGCGTCAGCCGCACTCCCCCACCGACCACACCGTCGGTGGTGACTTCGAGGTCGGGTACGCCGAAGGCGACCAGTTCCGGGCGGGTCTTGACCGACAGCCGCGGGAAGTCGAGCGAGGCGCCGGCGTCGTCGACGCCGGTGCCGGCCGACCACTTCTCGTCGAGTTCTCTGAACGGCGCGAACTGCTTCGTCGCGCGGAGATAGGCCTTGCAGGCGTCGAGTTCCCCGCCGAGCGTGCCGTTGATGCCGTGCGGGGACACGATGATGCGGCCACGCAGCCCCAGACGGGTACACAGCTCGAACTGCCACAGCTTCACGGCCTCGGGGTCGGTCAGCGGCACGAACCGGTAGAACAGGAGGATCTTCGGCACGGACATGGCTGGGAGTGTACCGACGCACCACGGGGCCGCCCCCGAAGGAGCGGCCCCGTGTGTGCCGAGCGATGGATCAGTGGCTGTCGAGGACCTGACCGGAGCGGTCACGCGTCATCAGGACGGCGACGAACGAGATCGCGGCGCACACGGCCACGAAGACGCCCACGAGCCACCAGTTGTTGGTCGTGCCGACGAGCGCCGTGGCGATCAGCGGCGCCGGGCCGCCCACGATGGCGGCGCCCACCTGGTAGCCGAGCGAGATGCCGGTGTAGCGGACATCGGCGGTGAACGACTCTGCCAGGAAGGTGCCCATGAGGGCTCCGTAGATGGACCAGATGGCGCCGAAGCCGACGACGGTGGCCAGCGTGAGGAGGAGCACCGACTTCTGGTTGATCATCCAGAAGTAGGGGAAGATGTACGCCACAGCCAGCGCCGTGCCGATCAGGTACATCGGCTTGCGGCCGACACGGTCCGACAGCGCACCGAGGGCGAGCATGCAGGGCACCGCCACGACAGCCGCGAAGAGCACGGCGCCGAGAGCCTGACCACGGGTGAAGCCCAGACCCACCGCGTAGCTGACGGAGTACGTCGCGAAGATGAAGAACGTCGAGGTCTCAATGAACTTGGCGCCGATGGCCTTGAGCACCGAGGGCCACTGGGTCTTGAAGATCTCGACGATCGGGACCTTGACCTCTTTGCGCTCAGACTTGATCTTGCGGAACGCGGGGGTCTCGTCGACCTTGGCGCGGATCCAGAGGCCGAACATGACCAGCAGTGCCGACAGGAGGAACGGGATGCGCCAGCCCCAGCTGAGGAAGGCGTTCTCCGGCAGGAGCCAGTCCAGGAACCAGAGGGTCAGGTTGCCCAGGGCGAGGCCGAGGAGCGCGCCGGTCTGCGGGACCGCGCCGTAGAAGCCGCGCTTCTTGCGCGGGGAGTATTCGACCGCCAGCAGCACGCCGCCGCCCCATTCGCCGCCCAGCGCAAGGCCCTGCACGAGGCGCAGCAGCGTGAGCAGGACGCCTGCCCAGGCGCCGATGGCGGCGTGAGTGGGCAGCAGGCCCATCAGGGCCGTCGAGACGCCCATGAGGGAGAGCGTGAAGACGAGCGTCTTCTTGCGGCCGATGCGGTCGCCGATGTGGCTGAAGATGACGCCGCCGATGGGGCGAACCAGGAAGGCCAGCGCGAACGAGGCCAGCGAGAGCAGCGTCGAGGTGAGCTGGTCCTCCGAGGGGAAGAACAGGGGGCCGAACACGACCGAGGCCATGGTGCCGTAGAGGAAGAAGTCGTACCACTCCACGGTGGATCCGACCGCGGAGCCCATGAGGGCCTTGATCCGCGTTCCCTTGTCGATGTTCTCGACGTCGAATGAGTCTTCGTTGTTCTCATTGATGGGCTTGACGATATCGCCTTGTGCCAGTTTGCTCATGATGTGCTTCCTCCTTGAAGCAGGCGGGTCTTTTAGGGGGGTGGTGAGTTTCAGCTGGCCGCGCGCGACTTGGCGAGGTCCAGGGCGACGTCGACGATCATGTCCTCCTGGCCGCCGACCATGTTGCGGCGACCGAGTTCCATGAGGATCTGCGGCGTGGGGATGCCGTAGCGCTCCGAGGCCCGGCGGGCGTGCAGGAGGAAGCTGCCGTACACCCCGGCGTAACCGATGGAGAGCGTGTCGCGGTCGACGCGGACCGGCTGGTGCATGAGGGGGCGCACCAGGTCGTCGGCGGCGTCGGCGAGCTTGAACACGTCGCAGCCCGTCTCCCAGCCCATGCGGTCGGCGACCGCGATGAAGGCCTCGAGGGGTGTGTTGCCGGCAGCGGCGCCGAGACCGGCGAGGCTGGCGTCGACGCGGTAGGCGCCGTTCTGCACGGCGGCCACGGAGTTCGCGACGGAGACCGACAGGTTCTCGTGGGCGTGCACGCCCACCTCGGTCTCGGGCCTCAGGGCTGCGCGCACGGCCTTGATCTTGGCCGCGTACTGCTCGGGAACCATGGCGCCCGCAGAGTCAGTGACGTAGACGCACTGCGCGCCGTAGCCCTCCATGAGGAGGGCCTGCTCGACGAGCTTGTCCTCGTCGGCCATGTGGCTCATCATCAGGAAGCCGGCGGTGTTGAAGCCGAGCTCGCGGGCCTTGGCGATGTGCTGGGCGGACGTGTCGGCCTCGGTGCAGTGGGTGGCGACGCGGACGTAGCGCGCCCCTGCTTCGTAGGCCTCGCGGAGGTTCGGGATGACGCCGACGCCGGGCAGCAGCAGGATGGCGATCTTGGCGCGCTTGACCACTGCGGCGGCGGCCTCGATCTTCTCCAGGTCGGAGTGGGTGGCGAAGCCGTAGTTGACGGTGGAGCCGCCCATGCCGTCGCCGTGGGCGACCTCGATGGAGTCGACCCCGGCCTCGTCGAGCGCTGCGGCGACGGAGGCCACCTGCTCAGGCGTGAACGTGTGGCGCACGGCGTGCGAGCCGTCGCGCAGGGTCACGTCGGAGATGAAGAGCTTGCCTTCGGGGGTGCTCATGCGACGGCCTCCTCAGCCTTGTCGTTCAGGTGGGCGGCGATTTCGACGCCGGTGCGCAGCGCCGCGGCGGTCATGATGTCGAGGTTGCCCGAGTAGGCGGGGAGGTAGTCGCCGACGCCCTCCACCTCGAGGAACACGGACACCTTGAGGCCGTGGAACCGGCCGACGCCCGGGATGTTGACGCTCTGGTCCTCGGGGATCTCCTCGAACTGCACGTCCTGCTTCAGGCGGTAGCCCGGCACGTACTCGGCGACCTCGCCGATGCGGGCGTTGACCGCGGCGCGGATGTGGTCGCGGTCCCCGTCGGAGGTGAGGACGAACACGGTGTCGCGCATCAGGACGGGGGGCTCGGCGGGGTTCAGGATGATGATGGCCTTGCCCTTCTTGGCGCCGCCGATCTTCTCCAGCGCGTGGGCGGTGGTCTCCGTGAACTCGTCGATGTTGGCGCGGGTGCCGGGTCCGGCCGACTTCGAGCTGATCGACGCGACGATCTCGGCGTACTCAACGGTGGCACCGGTCGAGGAGATCGCGTGCACGATCGGCGCGGTGGCCTGGCCGCCGCAGGTGACCATGTTGACGTTCATGTCGGTGGTGATGGTGTCGAGGTTGGCCACCGGCACGCAGAACGGACCGATCGCGGCAGGGGTCAGGTCGACGAGGCGGATCTCGGGCCTGGCGGCCCGCAGCACCTTCTCGTCGTAGAGGTGGGCCTTGGCCGAGGTGGCGTCGAACACGATCTCGACGTCGGCGAACACCTCGTCGGCGACCAGACCGTCGACACCGGTGGCGATGGGCTTCACGCCCAGCCGTTCCGCCCGCTTCAGGCCGTCGGACTCGGGATCGATGCCGACCATGGCGACGATCTCCAACGCGGTCTGCTGCGGCTTCAGGATCTTCATCATCAGATCGGTACCGATGTTTCCGGAACCGATGATGGCGACTTTCGTGGTCACTAGGCTTCCTCCTCACACGTCTTCGTGTTCGAGATGTCGAAATCTTGTTCGAGATTTCGTTATGATTTTCTAAGTATCGAATACGTCTGACGTCGTGTCAAGACATATGCAAGAATCAATTTCGGAAGACCTGAGACGGTGAGACATGGCCCGATTGACCCCCGCACTGATGCGCGCACTCGACATCATGGAGTTGTTCGTCGAGCGCGGAGCGCGCTGGAACGCCGCCCAGATCGCCGAGGCAACCGGGCTCCCGCGCACGACGGTCCACGAACTGCTCACCACGCTGACCCACCGCGGTTACCTCACGCGCGACGAGATCGGGAACTTCGAGTTGGGCGTGCGCACCGTCCAACTGGGCAACGCCTACGCGGCGCGCTTCGACCTGCTGGGCGCTGCCACGGAAGTGGCCCGCGACGTCGGCCAGGCCACCGGCCACACCTGTTCGGTGGCCATCCGGGAGGGCGCGGAGGTCTTCTACCTGGCGAAGGTCGAGGGCAGCGAGTCCCTCTCGCTGATCTCCAGCGTCGGTAAGCGGGCCCCCGCCAGCTGCACCGGGCTCGGCAAGGCGCTGCTCTCCGAACTGGAACCGGCGGAGGTGGACCGCCTCTACCCCACCGGTCAGCTCCCGGCATTGTCCGAACACTCGATCACGGACCTTGGCCAGCTCAAGAAGGCGCTGGCCACGTCGCGGTTGCGCGGCTACGCCATCGAGCGGGAGGAATCCGGCCCGGGCGTGGCCTGTGCCGCCGCCGTCATCCGCGACGCGGCGGGCGCCGCCGTCGCCGCCCTCTCCATCTCCGTGCCCCTGGCCCGTTGGGATCAGCTGCCCGAGAAATACTGGGCGGACATCGCGCTGGAGGGCTCAGGCCGCCTGAGTGAACAGCTCGGGTGGATCGACCGCAACGCCGGTTGAGCGCGACGGCGGCCGACACCGGTCGCTCCGGCACGCCGATAGACTGGCGTCCATGACCAATGAGACCCGCACCGCCTGGGCCTGGGGCCTGGCCAGCGTCCACACCACCGGCGCCGTCCTCGACGCCTGGTACCCGGAGCCCAAGCTCGGCTCGGACCACACCGACGAGCCCAACTCGTTGCTGGCAGATGCCCAGTTCGTCGACGAGATCCGTCAGGTGGAGACCAAGGTGGTGCGCACCAGCATCGACCTGGACGAGGCGCCGGAGACGGTGGAGGACGCCTACCTGCGCCTCCACCTCCTGAGCGCCCGCCTGGTGCAGCCGCACCAGGTCAACCTGAACGGGATCTTCGGCGTGCTGCCCAACAACGCCTGGACGACGATGGGCCCCGTGCGTGTGGGCGACGTCGCCCGCGTGCGGGTGCTGCTGCGGGCCCGCGGTGAGCAGCTGACGGTCTATGGCATCGACAAGTTCCCCCGCATGGTGGACTACATCGTCCCCAGCGGCGTGCGGATCGCAGACGCAGACCGCGTCCGCCTCGGCGCCCACCTCGCCGAGGGCACCACCGTGATGCACGAGGGCTTCGTGAACTTCAACGCCGGAACGCTCGGCACCTCGATGGTCGAGGGACGCATCTCGGCCGGTGTCGTCGTGGCCGACGGCACCGACGTCGGCGGCGGCGCGTCCATCATGGGCACCCTCTCGGGCGGTGGCCAGGAGGTCATCCGGCTCGGCGAGCGCTGCCTGCTGGGCGCGAACTCCGGTGTGGGCATCTCGCTGGGCGACGACTGCGTGGTCGAGGCGGGCCTCTACATCACCGCTGGCACCAAGGTCACCCTCGACGACGGCGCCGTGGTGAAGGCCCGCGAGCTCAGTGGCCAGAACGACCTGCTGTTCCTCCGCGACTCGGTGCAGGGCAACGTCATCGCCCGTCACCGCCGCGGCCAGCAGGTCGAGCTGAACTCCGCCCTCCACGCCAACGACTGATGAAGCGGCCACTGATCGTGGCGCTCGTCGCGATCCTCGTGGTCGGCGCGCTCGGCCTCGCCGGGTGGATGGGCTTGCGTTACGTCCAGAAGCGCATCACCCCGGAGGTCTGCCACGTCCAGGTGGCCGACGGCTCGCTCACGCTGTCCCCGGCCCAGGCCCGCAACGCCTCGATCATCGTGGCAGCCTCGGTGGAGCGTGAGCTGCCCGAGCAGGCCGCGGTGATCGCCATCGCCACCGCCTACCAGGAATCAGGGTTGCGCAACCTCGATTACGGCGACCGCGACTCCCTCGGCCTGTTCCAGCAGCGGCCCTCCTTCGGGTGGGGCACCGAGGAGCAGATCTTGGACCCGTGGTACTCGTCGGCCCGCTTCTACGAGGAGCTGGTGAAGTTCACCAACTGGGACACCACCGACGTCAACGACATCGCCCAGAAGGTGCAGCGCAGCGGCCACCCCGAGGCGTACCGCAAGCACGTCGAGAATTCACGGGCCGTCGTGGGGGCGCTGCGCGGCTCCGTGCCGGCGTCGCTGGGCTGCATCAGCTACGAGCCGGACCCCAGCCCCGGGCGCGAGGGTCTGGACAGGGTGTTGGAGGCGTTCGGCCCTGCGCTCACCGTCGAGGAGACCGACGACGGCCTGAGCATCACCGCCACGGACGAGACCACCGCGTGGGCCGCGGCCCATCATGCGGTGGCCAACTCCTACGACGCCGCCATCACGGGCGTCGCGCTGGCAGACCGGGAATGGCGGGCCGAGAGCCGGCAGTGGCACACACTGCAGACCCCCGGCCCCGACCTCACCGTGGTGGTCACTCTGGCCGGGTGAATTCTCAGCTGCGCCAGGTCCGCCACAGGTGCGCGTACTGACCGTCGAGGCCCATCAGTTCGTCGTGCGAGCCGAGTTCCACGATGCGTCCGTTGTCCACCACCGCGATGCGGTCGGCGTCGTGCGCCGTGTGCAGCCGATGCGCGATCGCGATCACCGCACGGCCGTCGAGCAGCGCCGACATCGAGTCCTCCAGGTGGCGGGCCGACGACGGGTCGATCAGCGAGGTCGCCTCGTCGAGCACCAGCGTGTGCGGGTCCGCGACGATCAGCCGGGCGAGCGCAACCTGCTGCGCCTGGGCGGGGGTCAGGTTGTTCTTACCGTGCCCGAGTTGCGCATTGATGCCTCCCGGCAGCCGCGACACCCAGCCCCAGGCGTCGACGGCCCGCAGCGCTTCCTCGACCTCGGCGTCCGAGGCCGTGGTCTCGCGGGCCAGGACGATGTTGTCGCGCACCGACCCGACGAACACGTGGTGCTCCTGCGTCACCAGCGCCACCTCCGTGCGGAGGCGGTCCAGCGGCAGGTCCATCACGTCGACACCACCGACGGTGACCTCACCCTCGCGTGGTCGGTTGACGCCGGCCACGAGCCGGGCGAGCGTCGACTTACCGGAGCCCGATGGCCCCACCACGGCGAGCCGCTCCCCCGGCACCAGGTCGACGTCGACGCCGTGCAGCACGTCCACGTCCGGCCGGTACCCGAAGCGCAGTTCGGAGCCGGTGAGCTTGACGCCGTCGGGCACCGCGTGGCCCGGGGTGCGGTCGTCGTCCACCTGAGCCACACCGATCAGCCTGGCCGTGGAGACCAGACCGAGCTGCAGGTGGTCGAGCACCGCGATGACGCGGTCGAGCGGCCCCTGCAACTGCGACACGTACAGAGCCGCGGTGGTGATCTGGCCGATCGTCACCCAGCCCGACGTGTAGCCCCAGGTGCCGAGCAGCACGATGCCCACCAGCGGCAGCTGGAACGAGACGTCCACCATCCCGAAGAGGATGTTGCGCAGCGTCATCGTGTAGCGCTCCACCTGGGCCGACGCCTCGGTGTCCTCATCGAGCTGGCCCACCCGGAGGTCGCCGAGGCCGAGGGCCTCGACCGTGCGCGCGCTCTCCACCGTCTCGGTCGTCGTGGTGTTGATGACCGAGTACGAGCGGGATTCAGCGATGTAGCCGGCCGGTGCCCGCGCGAGGTAGTAGCGTCCGCCGAACCACATGATCAAGGCCGTCACGAGCATGGGCAGCGTGAGCAGCCATGAGTTCAGCAGCATCGCGATCAGAGTGGCGCCGATGAGCACCACCGACACGATGAGGGTGGGGATGGCCCAGCGCGCCGCGACTCCCATCTTCGCGACGTCGGAGGTGATGCGGGTCAGCAGGTCCCCCGAGCCGGACGATTCGACGTGGCTCAGCGGCAGGCGCAGCACGATCCGCACCACCTCTTCGCGGGCGGCGGCGAGCAGGTCGTAGCCGAGCACCGCGGAGACGCGACGCGCCGCGAAGGTGAACAGCGACTGCAGCACCACCACGCCGGCCACGATCATCACCAGCAATGTGAGTCCCTCGAGGCCCAGCCGGCCGCCCGTGACGCGGTCCATCAGGACACCGAGCAGGTACGGGGCGATGAGCCCCGCCCCGGCCGCAGCCAGGTTGCCCGCGATCGCCCAGCCGAGGAGGGCCCGGCGGTTCCTCATGAGGTCGCCGATGAAGCCGAAGGCGACCTTCGAGGAGGCCACCGGGAAGCCGTGCGCCGGGGCGCGCGAATCGAGATACACCGCCCGCGCGGTCGCGGTGCGGGCGTGGTGCCGGGTGACCAGCGCCTGCAGGCGACGCCGCGGCCCGACGCCCCGCGGGGGATGCATCTCCGGCGGGACGCGCGGCGCCGGCGCTTCAGCGCGCCAGGTACGGGCTGAGCCCGGAAGTAGTTCACTCATGGCTGTCCTCCATGCCGCGCGCGATGATGCGGCGGTAGTACGGGTTGTCATGCAGGTCGTCGTGGCTGCCGCGGACGACTTCGCGTCCGTCGACCAGCACGGCGATTTCGTCGGCGTGGCGCAGCATCAGCGGCGAGGCGGTCACCACGACCGTGGTGCGGCCACGCCGCAGTTCGGCCAACCGCTCGGCGATCCGCGCCTCGGTGTGCGCGTCGACGGCCGACGTGGGCTCCACCAGCACCAGGACGTCCGGGTCCAGGAGGAGCGCCCGCGCCAGGACGAGCCGCTGTCGCTGCCCGCCCGACAGACCGCGGCCCTTCTCGTCGATGCGACCCTGCCATCCGCCGGGCAACGACTCGAAGATGTCCTCGGCCGAGGCCGCCACCAGCGCCGCATCCGCGGCCTCCCTGGAATGCGTGCCCCACGGGTCGACGGCGGTCTGCAGCGTTCCCGCGAAGAGGCCGGCGCCGGTGTGGGACACGACGATGCGGCCTCGGAGGTCGGCCACACTGAGGTCGCGGTAGTCGACGCCGTCGGCCGTCACGCCCCACGGTTGCTGGGCGACGGTGGCATCGACGGCGGCCTGGCGGCGCCGGGCCTCGAAGCGCTCCTTGCGGGCGCGCCGCAGCGCACGACCCGAGAGTCCCTCGTCGTCGTCCTCCTCCTTCACCTCATCAGGGAGGTAACGACCCAGGCGGTCTGCCAGCGCAGCGGAGTCGTCCGGATCTGCGGACACGATGCCCAGCATCCGGCCGGGTTCGACCGTGACGCCCGAGGCCTCGTCGTGCAGGACAGGGTTGCTGCCGAGGCGGCTGTCCCCGTCGCGCCAGGGCACGTCGGTGCCCAGCAGCGCGCCGGTCTTCTGCGCGCTGACCAGGCCCTGCACCCACTTCTGGGCGAAGTCGAAGGCCATCTGCATGGGGGTCATCAGGAAGACGGCATAGCCGAAGAAGCTGATCAGCTGGCCGACGCTGAGCGTGCCCTCGAGGAGTTGGCGGGAGCCGAGGTAGACCAGGGCCACGAGCAGCAGGCCCGACAGGAGCACGCTGATGGCCTCGACAACCGCCTGCCAGGTACCGAGCCGCACGCCGAGCCCACGAACCTTCTGCGACTGGCGGGCGTAGTTGTCCGCGAACGTCTTCTCGCCGCCGATGCCGCGCAGGATGCGCAGCCCGGTGGCGATGTCCGTGGCCATGGAGGTCAGCGTGGAGTTCTCGGTCCGCTCGGCAGCCTGCGCGGCGGTCAGCGGACGCAGCACCGGGGTGGAGGCCGCCAGCAGCAGCGGCGTGGCCACGAGCACGAGCAGGCCCAGCGGAACCGACGTGGTGAGCATGAGTGCCGTGGCCACGAGGAAGCTGATGAGCGCGGCCAGCGCACCGCCGAAGGCCTCGACGGTGGCGCCGAACTGGTTGCTGTCCGACGAGGCGACGCTCAGCACCTCACCCGTCGGGACTCGGCGGTTGAGGACGTGCCCCAGCCGCACGGCCTTCCGCGAGACGCGGCGCTGCGTGCCGTAGATGCCGAGTAGCCACATCCGCACCGCGTAGGTGTGGAACAGGATGCCGCCCACGACGCCGAAGGCGATGACGCCCAGCAGCAGCGCCACCCAGCCGATCGTCGCGGGGAGGTCCTGACGCAGGACGCCCGCGTCGATGGCCCGCCCCAACAGCCACGGGGTGAGCGCGCCCGGCACCATCCAGGACGAGGCCGCCAATGTCATGGCGGGCACGACCCAGCCGAAGGAGCGGATGAGCCAGAAGAGGAAACGGCTGGGCGAGCGGGTGTCAGGCGCGTCGCCGGCGGAAATGGGCGGAGGGAAGTCGTAACGGCCGCGATGGGGCGAGAGCATGGGTGTTCCTTGACGCGTCAGGCGACGCAGAAAGATGATCCGAAAGGAGGGGTGGACGCAGGGGCGTCAGAGGGCGCAGTGGTGGCTCAGGCGGCAGCAGCGCGCGGACGGCCGAGGAGCGCGACGAACGCTGCCAGCACGGTTGTGTTCAACATTGCGGCACCTCCTATCGACGTCGCCGGTAACGCTACGCGCCGGTCTGAGACTCTGTCAACCCGCCACGGACATCACGCCGGGAAGGGGCCAGGGGCTTTTCGCTCAGACGCTCAGACGCTCCGCGGCAGCGAGGATCCGCTCATCCGTGGCTGTCAGCGCGACGCGGACGTGCTGGGCCGCGGCGGTGCCGTAGAAGTCTCCGGGGGCTGCGAGGATGCCGCGTTCGGCCAGCCAGTTGATGGTGTCGCGGCAGTTCTCGCCGCGGGTTGCCCACAGGTACAGCGAGCCTTCGGAGTGGTCGATGCGGAAGCCGGCCGCCTCGAGCGCGGGCTTCAACACGGCCCTGCGCGCCAGGTATCGCCGGCGCTGTTCCTCAACGTGGCCCTGGTCCCCCAGCATCGCGGCCATCGCGGCCTGGATGGGGGCCGGCACCATCATGCCGAGGTGCTTGCGCACGCCGATGAGCGGCTGGACCACGGCCGGATCGCCCGCGACGAAACCGCCGCGGTAACCGGCTGCGTTGGAGCGCTTGGAGACGGAGTGGACGGCCAGGAGGCCGGTGAGGTCTCCGTCGTTGACCCGCGGGTCGAGCACCGAGACGGCCTCTGCGTCCCAGGCGAACTCGCCGTAGCACTCGTCGCTGGCGAGCACGGCGCCCACCCTGCGGGCTGCGGCGACGAAGGCGCGGAGCTCCTCGAGTGACAGGATGCGGCCCGTCGGGTTGGCCGGGGAATTGATCCAGATCACGCGCGCGTTGGCCGGAAGGCCCTCAGGATCGTCCAGTGGCACCGGTCGGGCGTTCGCTACCAGCGCACCCACTTCGTACGTCGGATAGGCGCATTCGGGGAAAACGACGGCGTCTGACGGCCCCAGCCCCAGGAGGAGGGGCAGCCAGGCGACGAGTTCCTTGGTGCCGACGACGGGCAGGATGCCCTCGTGGACGAGTGGGACGGAGGCCCAGCGCCGCTCGAGGTAGGCGCGGATGGACGAGCGGGTCTCCGCAGCGCCCCACACCGTCGGGTAGCCGTGGGCGTCACCCGCCGCGGTCAAGGCATCGATCGCGAGTTGCGGGGCGGGGTCGACGGGCGTGCCGACCGACAGGTCGACGAGGCCGCCCGGGTGGGCGCTGGCGACGCGCTTCGCGTCAGCCAGCGTGTCCCAGGGGAAATCCGGCAGCCGGGCCCCCAGGCCCATCAGTTGCCCTGCGGCGGCAGCGCCTCAACTACCGGATGGTCCTTGTCGATGGTGCCGAGCTTGGCGGCGCCACCGGGTGAGCCGATCTCGTCGAAGAACTGGACGTTGACATCGTAGAACTCGGCCTGCTCCTCCGGCACGTCATCTTCGTAGTAGATGGCCTCGACGGGGCACACCGGTTCGCAGGCGCCACAGTCGACACACTCCTCGGGGTGGATGTAGAGCATCCGGTTGCCCTCGTAGATGCAGTCGACGGGGCACTCTTCAACGCAGGCGCGGTCCTTCACATCAACACACGGCAGTCCGATGATGTACGTCACAGTTTCTCCTCACAAGCGGGCGTCCCCCAGCTTAGCGCTACCTGGCTGGAGGGCCCACCCGTCAGGGCTGGCAGATGATGCGATCGCCCGCGCTGTACTTCCAGCTGTAGGGCTCCCTCTTGACAACCTTGCCGTCCTTGTGGAAAAGGCGTTCCCAGTTGACGGTGAAGCCCTGGATGGGCGCCTGCGGCTCACAGGCCGGGTCCCCCGTGACGGTGCGTTCCTTGCCGGTGTAGAAGCCGGACTTCGTCAGCTCTGTGGAGGTGACCTTGTCCCAGGTGGGCTTGGACCAGATCTTGAAGGTGATCGAGCCGCGCTTCGACGACGAGGAGGGGCTGATGTAGCCCTGGATGATCGCCGGGTACTCAGTGTTGTTCTGGAAACGCATGTCCAGGGAGCCGTAGTAGACCGTGGCCTCGCGGCCGGCCGGGTAGCGGTCGAAGTAGAGGCTGTGCGGCTTGTGCTCGACGTCCTTGAACCCGGCGAAGAAGCCGGCGTTGAAGAGGGTCGTGGCGGCCTGCGAGATGCCGCCGCCGGATTCCTTGACCAGGCGACCCTTGTTGATCACGTAGCCGTCCACGTAGCCGTTGGCCGTCGTCCGCTCGCCCAGGGTGTCGTTGAGCGAGAAGGTCTCGCCCGGCATCAGCACGGTGCCGTTGACGCTCTTGGCGGCCTGTCCCAGGTTGTTGTTGCGGTAGGCGGCGTGGGGGTAGGTGGTGGTGAATTCGCCGATCACGGTGAACGCACCGAGTGCAGTGGCCTTCGCCGTCGGGTACTCGGGCTCGACCGTTTCCACCTCGACGGGCACCGTGCGGGCCTCACCGGTGGCCGTGGCGGCCTTCTCGACGGCGGCCGCGAAGGCCTCTTCCGTGAGCTCCTGGCCGGTGACGGCGGGCACGACGACGACCTTGCCGCCCTCGAACGTGAAGGTGGCGTCCTGGGCCTCGGTGAGCTTCAACGCGCGCCGCGCCTCAGCGGTCTGTTCGAACAATGTCGCAGTGTCGAGGGTGCCCACGATCTCGTCGTCCTGCACCTCGAGCGTCGCGGCCTCCGCCAGCGAGCCGGGGGCGATCTCCATCTGCACGTCCCCGTGGGTGAGGATGACCGGTCCGCTGATGAGCGGCTCCGCGAAGTTCTTCACCACGTCGTCGACCATGGCGTCGGTGACCTTCGCGGGGGTGTTGACCAGGGTGACCGCCACGTTGCCCCTGCCCTCTTCGAACGCGGCACGGGCGGTCTCCACGGTGGCGTCGACGTCCATGGCCTGCGCGTCCGTGGCAGGAGTGCGCACGATCTTGCCCCCGTCGAATGCGACGGTGGCGTCGACGCCCTCGACGGCAAACTCAGGCGCCTTGGCCTCGATCGCCGAGCGGAGCGCGGCCTCGTCCACGGTGCGCTGCACGGCGACCTCGCTGCCGCCGGTGAGGGTCTCGTACATGTCCGCCGGGTTCCAGCTGTGGCCGCCTCCGGCCGCCTGGACGGTGGCCTCGTAGTCGAAGCCCAGCCCTGCCTCCGAGGGGACGATCTCCGTCGACACGCTGCCCGCGCTGAGAGTGACCGGTTCAGTGAGCTTGGGCGCGATCTCGGTCTCGAGCTTCGCCCGGGCCTGCTCGGGTGACATCCCGCCGATGGGCACGCCGTCGACGGCAGCCTGCGCCGGTACCTGGTTGCCCGCCACGAAATAGGCGGCCACATAGGCGCCGCCCACGAGGATCAGTACCCCGATGATGCAACCGATGACAATCTTGCTGGCTCTACTCACGTCCACCCCTCGTGTACCGCGGCGGTACAAGCGGGTCCATCGTACGTTTAAAGGTCAAGCGCTCCCAAAACAACGTCACGAGATCCGCAGGTTCCAGGGCATGCTGAGTGCGCCCTGACTACGGATGCCGAGACTGCCGGCCAAAGAGACGAGCATCTGTTCAGGCACTGCCAGGCCCGCTCCCCCTGCGACGGCCTCCGAGGAGGTGGCGGGCTTGATGAGGTCGAAGAGGCCGGAGTCGCCGACGTGGCTGATCTTCACGGCCTCCGGATCGAGGCCGGCGAGGTCACAGGCACGCTCGATGGCGAGCCGCTGCCCACCGAGATGATCGACCAGGCCACGCTCCTTCGCGTCGGCGCCCGTCCAGACACGGCCCCTCGCCAGGCGCTCGAGGTCCTCGTAGGCCATGCCGCGGTCTGCCGCCGCGAAGGTGGTGAAGTCCAGGTAGATGCGGTCCAGCCAGCGGTCGAGACGCTCCCAGTCCTCCTGCGAGAACTCATGGGCGCTGGAGAACGTGCCGGCCGCAGCCCCGACCGGGATGGTCTCGCGGACCAGGCCGAGCTTGTCGTAGAGCCCCTCGGTGACCATCTTGCCGGCGAGTACGCCGATGGACCCCGTCAAGGTGGACGACTGCGCCACGATCTCGTTGCAGGGCATCGACACGTAGTAGCCGCCCGAGGCCGCATACGCGCCCATGTGGGCGACGACCGGCTTGTCCGCCTCGCGCAGGCGCAGGACGGCGCGCCGGATGAAGTCTGAGGCGACGGCTGAGCCACCTGGAGAGTCGACCGCGAAGACGACGGCCTTCACCTCGTCGTCTCGCAACGCGGCCCGGAAGTGCTCGTCGACGACGTCTGCCCCGGCCTGTTCGCCGCCCATCGGCGAGCGGACGCCGCGGCCGGTGACGATGGAGCCGCGGAGGCTGACGACGGCGACCTTCGGCTGCTTGGGGCGCAGCTTCTTCAGCAGGGCGGCGCGCGAGGTGTAGCGGTGGGCGAACAGCAGGTTCTCCGGCTCGGCACCCCATTGCTTGAGCGTGTGGGCGTAGGCCTCGTCGCGGTACCCGACGTAGTCGATGAGCCCGAGGGTGAGGGCCCGCTGCGGCTCGACGGGCGAGGAGTTCACCGCCTCCCACACGGTGTCGGCCGTCAGCCCACGCAGCCGGGCGACGTCGTCGACCACTCGGTCGACGATGGACTGGCCGATGCGCTGCATCATCTCGCGGTGCGGTTCGGTGACCGTGTCTGCGGCGAACGTGTTCGCGGCGCTCTTGTACTCGTGGCGCTGGCCGAACTGCGGCTCGACGCCCACCTTGTTCAGGAGCCCCTTGAGCAGGGTGATCGACAACTCCACGCCCTCGATCGAGAGCATGCCGGTGGGCTGCACCCAGACCTTCTGCGCGGCCGCGGCGAGGCGGTAGCCGCCCAGGCCCTGCACGAGCTCCCCGAAGGACTCGGCCCAGGCCATCGTCTTCTTCTTCTCCCCGAACTCCTCGATCAGCCCCGCAACCTCCTCGAGGTTCGCGAGCTGGAGTTGGGTGGGGTTGGCGTGCACGATCAGCCCCAGCACGCGGTCATCGTCCGCGGCGGCGTGGAGGTGTTCACGTAGGGCGGAGATGGTGGGGCTGTTGATCAGTTGGATGGCCTGCAGCGGATTGGTCGGCTTCGCGACCAGCACCCCCCGCGCCATGTCCAGTTCGAGTACCACCGGCTTGTCGCCGACGATCTTGCCAAGCACGTCCTTGAGGCTCATGAGCCAAGGATACGTGCGGGCTCCAGCCGCCACCGTGGATCCGGCGAGGCCCACGACGTGACCGGAAATGCAGCAGCCCCGCCCACTTCCGTGGACGGGGCTGCCGCGTACCCCTGCCGGGGGCGCGGGTCAGACCGGGCTGGGCGTCAGAGGATGCCCTTGGCGGTGGCGGCCACGTTCTCGGCGGTGAAGCCGAACTCCTCGAAGCACTTGGCACCCGACGCCGAGGCGCCGTAATGCTCGATGCTCACCGAGGCGCCCTTGGCGCCTACGTACTTGCCCCAGCCCATCTCGATGCCGGCCTCGACGCTCACGCGTGCGGTGACCGCCGCGGGCAGCACCGATTCCCTGTACTCGTCGGACTGCTCCTCGAACCATTCCTGGCACGGCATCGACACGACCCGGGTGGGCACGCCGTCGGCCTCGAGGAGGTCCTGCGCGTCGAGCGCCACGGCAACCTCGGAGCCCGTGGCGATGAGGATCAGTTTCGGCTCGGCGGAGGCCTCGCTCAGCACGTAGGCACCGTTGGCGACACCCTCTGCAGAGGCGTACCTGTCGCCGCGGGCGACCGTACGCAGATCCTGACGCGACAGGATGAGGCCGGCCGGACGGTCCGTGCGACGCAGCAGCTCACCCCAGGCGACGGAGGTCTCGTTCGCGTCTGCGGGGCGCACGACGTCGAGCTTCGGGATGGCCCGCAGCGCGGCGAGGTGCTCGATGGGCTGGTGGGTGGGGCCGTCCTCGCCCACGCCGACGGAGTCGTGCGTCCAGACGAACACCGACGGCAGGTTCATGATGGCTGCCAGCCTGACGGCGGGGCGCATGTAATCCGAGAAGACCAGGAACGTGCCCCCGTAGGCCCGCGTGAGGCCCGAAAGGTTGATGCCGTTGACGATGCCGCCCATGGCGTGCTCGCGGATGCCGAAGTGCAGGGTGCGGCCGTACTGGTTGCCGGCCCATTCCTTGGTGGTGCGCTCCTTGGGCAGGAACGAGGGCTCGCCCTTCATCGTGGTGTTGTTGGAGCCGGCGAGATCGGCGGAACCGCCCCACAGCTCCGGCAGCTGGTCTGCCAACGCGGCGAGCACCTCACCGGAGGCGGCGCGCGTGGACTTCTTGCCCTCCTCGAAGACCGGCAGGGAGAAGTCCTCGGGCAGCTTGCGTGCCGAGACCCGCTCCAGCAGAGCGTTGCGCTCCGGGTTGGCCTGCTTCCAGGCCTCGAACTTTGCGTCCCACGCCTCGCGGGCGGCCTTGCCGCGTGCAGCCGCGTTCTCGCGGGCGTGCTTGACAGCCTCGAGGTCGACGGCGAACGGCTCGTGCTCGAAGCCGAGCACGTCCTTGAGTGCCTTGATCTCCTCGCCACCGATCTTCGAACCGTGCACCGCTGCCATGCCCTGCTTGGTGGGCATGGGCCAGCCGATGACGGTGGTCAGCTTGATGAACGACGGCTTGTCCGTGACCGCCTTGGCGGCCTCGATGGCGTCGTACAGCGCCTGGAGGTCCTCGGTGTACTCGGTGCCCCCGTTGGTCCAGTCGACGTGCTGGACGTGCCAGCCGTAGGCCGCGTAGCGGGCGCTGACGTCCTCGCTGAAGGCGATGTCTGTCTGGCCTTCGATCGTGATGCGGTTGTCGTCGTAGATCAGGACGAGGTTGCCCAGGTTCTGGGTCGCGGCCAGCGACGAGGCCTCGGACGCGACGCCCTCCTGGAGGCAGCCGTCACCGGCGATGGTGTAGATCATGCGGTCGAACACGGACTCGCCCGCAGGGGCGTCCGGGTCGAACAGGCCACGCTCGCGGCGGGCGGCCATGGCCATGCCGACGGCGTTGGAGATACCGGCGCCCAAGGGGCCTGTGGTGCACTCCACGAACTTGGTGTGCATGTATTCCGGGTGGCCCGGCGTCTTGGCACCCCAGGTGCGCAGAGCGGCGATGTCGTCGAGCTCCATGTCCATGCCGGCCAGGTACAGCTGCGTGTACTGGGTCAGCGACGCGTGGCCGGCCGACAGGATGAAGCGGTCACGGCCCAGCCACAGGTGATCCGTGGGGTCGCTGTTCATCACCTTCTGGTACAGCAGGTAGGCGGCAGGGGCGAGGGACACTGGCGTCCCGGGGTGGCCGTTGCCGACCTTCTCGACGGCGTCGACGGCGAGGATGCGGGCCGTATCGACAGCGCGGGCATCCTTCTCGGTCCACTCAAGAGTCACAGTTGTTCCTAACTCGTAGCTGTGCAGCGCAGCGCATGCTTCCTTGCTGCGGCGGTCATGCGAGCAAGCCTATCTTGCGCTTCCCCGGAACCCCGTCCTCGGGTGCGGTAATCGGTGCAACATTGGGCAACTGCCCAACTTCACCAGGACCCGCCGCCACCCCCGGTATTGCCGGAATCCGGGAGGAGCAGGTGACCGGGCACGCGGGCCGCGTCGAGGGCCTCCTGATCGCGGGCCTCCTGCTCCGTATTCTCATCGGTTTCCCGGGGCTGGCCGGGTGCGACGGGGCGGACCGTCTCGCCGAGCGCCTCGCGCACCAGCTTCTGGATCCCCTCGCCGCTGGACGGATCGAACTTGCGGATTTCAGCCATTCATCGCTCCTCAGTGACAGGCGGCTCAGCCGACCAGGGGAACACGATCCACTTGTCGGTGGCCTTCCAGACGTAGTCCGGCTCCACAATGGTACGCGGCTTGGAGAACAACACGGCCGAGCGGACGTCGGCGCCGAAGCCACGCAGCAACTTGATGACGAGCTGCAGGGTGCGGCCGGAGTCAGCCACGTCGTCGACGACGAGGATCCTGCGCTCAGCGATGGATTCGGTGTCCAGCATGGGCGCGAGCAGGATGGGGTCCGGCAGCGTCTCGTTCACGTCGGTGTAGAACTCGACGTTGATCGCATCCGAGAGTTTGACGCCCAGGGAGTAGCTCATGGCACCGGCCAGGGTAAGCCCGCCCCGTGCGACGGCGATGATGATCTCGGGGAAGAACTCCGATGCGGCCACGGCGGACGACAACTCGCGCTGGGCGTCACCGAAACCTTCCCAGGTGAGAACTTCCTTGTCAGTGAGGTCCCGAGCGTCCGCGTGATAAGCCATGGGGCAATGTTAGTGGGTAGGACTCGGGGGCCGTCCCCACCCTTGCGCTCAGCTCGGCTCGTTGTTTTCGAAGATCATCGTCATGAACACCACGTCGAGCCAGCGGCCGAACTTGCGACCCACCTGCGGGAGCCGCCCGGCCACTTCGAAGCCCAGCCTGCGGTGGAACGCGATCGAATCCTCGTTCGAGCCGTCCACGACGCCCAGCATGACGTGCACGCCGCGGCCCTGGGCGTAGTCGATGAGGGCAGTCATCAACATGCGACCGGCCCCCGCCGTCCGGTGCCCGGACCGGATGTAGACGCTGTGCTCGACCGTGTGGCGGTAGCCCTCCAGGGGGCGGAACTGGCCGTAGCTGGCGTACCCGATGATGAGCCCGTCCGGATCCTCCATGACGAGCACGGGGTAACCGGTGGCGGTGAGCCGTTCGAACCACTTCTGGCGGTCGGCGACCGACACGGGCTCGAGTGCATAGGACGCCGTCGTACCCACTCCGGCCTCGTTGTAGATGTCGGTGATCGCCGGGAGGTCGCGGATATGGGCAGGGCGAATGGTCGGCATGGCTCCATCGTAGGGCGCTCGCCCGGTGGGCCACTACGCTCGACGCCATGAGGATCCACGAACTGAGCGGTGCCTGGGGCACCGCACGCGTCGCCGAGTTGGGGGGCTGTGTGCTGTCCTGGGGTCCGCGGGGCGGCGACGACGTGCTCTTCGTGTCGAAGGACGCCCAACTGCTCCCGGGTACCATGTGGCACGGCGGCATCCCGGTCTGCGCGCCCTGGTTCGGCACCGGGCAGGGTGACTGGGAGGTGCCCCACGGCCACGGGCTCGTCAGCCGGGTGCAGTGGCGCACGGATCTCCTCGAGCAGAACGACGACGGAGCCAAGCTGGTGCTGACGCTCACCTCGGCAGACGTCGCCCACCTGCCGGGTGCCCAGCGCTACCCCGACGACCTCACTTACCGCCTCGACATCACCGTCGACGTTGCCGCGCTCACCGTCGCGCTCACGATCGGCTCACCCACCCGCGAGGTCTCCATCGACCAGGCTTTGCACCCCTACCTGCGCATCGACGCCACGGCGGCCACGGTGACCGGGCTCGAGGACGTGGACTTCCAGGACGTCCCGCACGGGTGGCGGCCCGGGCGCGACGCGGATCCGCTCACCTTCGGAGAACACACCGATCGTGTCTATGCCGAGGCCCCGCCCCTGTTCCTCAGCGACGTCCGGCGCACCCGCAGGCTCAGCAACCATGGCGCGAGCCGCACCGTGGTGTGGAATCCGGGCCCGGCGAACACCGACGTGGGCGAGGAATGGCGCGAATTCGTCTGCCTCGAGTACGGCACTGTGCGCGACGGCGCAGTCACCATCCCGGCCGGCGGCGACCACCGGTTGGCGATGACGATCGAGGTGTGATTCAGCCCCGGTAGACGGTGGTTTCGGCGGGCAGACCCATGCCTCCCTCAAGGGGCGCATCGCCCGTGAAGACGCAGCCCAGCGTTGGCGAGTACAAGCAGACACCTGCATGACCGTTCGGCGCCCGGACCGCCTGCAGCGTCACCGCCCCGACGGTGAACTCCTGGCCGACGTGGGGCGTGGCCCAGACGGGCGCACCGGTGCGCTCCTCCAGCCTGCGCACCGCGTCGCTGCCGGCGGGGTCCGTGGTGTACACGACGGCGACCACGCGCCGCCCGTCGACCATGTCGAGAATCGTGTCGGGATCAGCCACGGCATTGACGGCGATCACCTCACGCTCGTCGCCCACCAGCCACGTGTTCCGTCCACCCTCGGTGGCCGCCAACATGACTGGAGGCATACTGTCGTCCCCCATATTTGACTGCATACGGGTCAGAGTAACCCCGGCCCCCACCCTTGGGGGAGGTTTGGCAGGTCCCGCAATGCGAATCCGCATCCCTGGCCCTCGGGCCGCCCCTACAGTGGAATCCACAGTCAGGGAGGGGTCTCGAGATGGCACGTGCACTGATCGTCGTCGACTGCCAGGTCGACTTCTGCGAGGGCGGCGCGCTGGGCGTCGAGGGCGGCAACGCGACGGCGGAGGGGATTGCGGAACTCCTGGCGTCGCGACACGGCTACGACTACGTCGTGGCTACCCGCGACCACCACATCGACCCGGGGACCCACTTCTCCCCGACGCCGGACTTCGTCGACTCCTGGCCCCCGCACTGCGTCGTGGGGACGGCGGGACAGCAGCTCCACGAGGCGCTGCGTACCTACCCCTTCGACGCCGTCTTCGACAAGGGTTCGTACCGCGCCGCGTACTCCGGCTTCGAGGGCACGATCGGCGCGCACGACGACGGCGTCGGGCTCGCGCAGTGGCTCGGCGAGCAGGGCGTCACCAGGGTGGACGTGGTGGGCATCGCCACGGATTACTGCGTGCGCGCCACGTCCCTCGACGCCGCACGGGAGGGTTTCGACACCACGGTGCTCAGCCGGCTCACGGCCGCGGTGCACCCGGCGAACGTCCCGGCGGTTGCGGAAGAGGCCGCCGGGGAACGCATCACCTGGGCCTGAACGGTTCCACGGGATGCCCGGCCTCTGACCATGCGCTGAACCCGCCGTCGAGATGGGTCACGTCCGTGCGGCCCATCTCGTGCAGGGCCGCCGCGGCCAGCGCTGAGCGCCAGGCCGAGCCGCAGTAGAGGACCAGCCTGCGCCCGTCGTCGAGCGATCTCCGGTAGTAGGGCGACGCCGGGTCAACCCAGAATTCGAGCATCCCGCGCGGCGCCCGGTAGGCACCGGGGATGACGCCGAGCTTCTCCAGTTCGCCCTGCTCGCGGATGTCGACGAACAGCACCGAGGTGTCGTCGAGCAGGGGGAGGGCGTCGTCGATCGCCACAGGTGGCACGACGCTGTTGGCTTCGGCCACGAGGTCCTGCGCCGTGCGGCGCAGCGGTTGTCCGGGGGCCCGCGTCATCCGTGCAGGTACTTGACGAGATGTTCCTGCTCCGTCTGCAGTTGGTCGATCCTGCTCTTGACGATGTCGCCGATGGAGACGATCGCGGCCAGGTGCCCGTCGACCATGACCGGCAGGTGCCGCGCGCGGAACCTGGTCATGTCCGTGGCCACGGCGGCCAGTTCATCGTCCATGCCGCAGGTGTGTACGTCGGAATCCATGACGTCGGAGATGGGCCGGTCGAGGAGGTCCGGACCGAATCTGCGGAGGCCCTGCACGACGTCGCGCTCGCCGACGATGCCGGTGACCGTGTCGCCGTCGTCCGTGATGACCACGGCGCCGATGCGATGTTCGGCCAGGAGGTCGACGAGGTGCCGCACGTCCTGGTCAGCACGCGCGGTGATGACCGAACTGCCCTTGTTGTGAATGACTTCGTTGATCCGCATGCCCCAAACTAACGCGTCCGCGGGGCGTGCGCAGCACTTCGCCGGTGTTATTCGCGGACTTCCCCGGTGTCCGACGGCTTTGCGTCGCCATCAGCGTTGCCGTTGCCATTCCCGTTGCCGTTGCCGTTGCCCAGGGTTTGGATCATGTCGAACGCGGGAAGCGAGGCCGGCGGCACGTTGACCACCTTCGCGGGCACACCGGCGACGGTGGTGTGGGGTTCGACGTCCTTCAGCACCACGGAACCGGCACCGATCTTGGCGCACTCCCCCACCCGGATGTTGCCCAGCACCTTCGCGCCGGCGCCGATCATCACGCCGCGGCCGATCTTGGGGTGGCGGTCGCCACCCTCCTTGCCGGACCCGCCCAAAGTCACCTCGTGGAGCATCGAGAAGTCGTCCTCCACGACGGCGGTCTCACCGATGACGACCGACGTGGCGTGGTCGAACATGATCGACTTGCCGATCCGGGCGCCGGGATGGATGTCGACGGCGAACGCCTCGGAGATGCGGCTCTGCAGGTAGAGAGCCAGGGGCTTGCGGTCATGCGTCCAGTAGAAGTGGGCGACGCGGTAGGCCTGGATGGACTGGAAGCCCTTGAAGTACAACAACGGGTTGGCGTAGCCGGGGCAGGCCGGGTCCCGCGTCACGACGGCCTGCAGGTCTGCCCGGATGGCCTCCTGGATGCACTCCTGCTCGTGCAGCACGTCGTGGAAGATGTCGCGCAGGCCCAGCGCCGGCAGCGTGGGGCTGTCGAGCTTGCTGGCCAGGATGTAGGCCAGCGACTCCTCGACGTCAGGCTGGCTGAGGATGGTGGCGTGCAGGAACCCGGCCAGCAGCGGCTCGCTGTCGGCAGCCTCGCGGCATTCGCGCTTGATCGCGTCCCAGATCTGGTCATCGGGCACGAGGCGGGCGGGATCCATGACGGCCTCCTGAGGTCGGGTCGTCCCACAGGTTACCCGCAGCGCAGGCTGGGCTGAGCGTTGTTCGCCGTAGGCAATTGCTACAGGAGGCCCCGGTCGAAGGCGACCCGCACCGCCGCGGCGCGGTCCCCCACCCCGAGTTTGCCGAACACCCGCGAGAGATGGGTCTTCAACGTGGCCTCACTGATGAACAGCCGCGCGGCCGCCTCCCTGTTCGTGCCTCCTGCCGCCACCTCCCGCAGCACCTCCAGCTCGCGCTCCGTCAGCGACGTCCCGCCGCCCCTGCCACTCAGCACGCTCAGGGCTCTGGGTGTCAGCACCGGATGGCCCGCGGCGAGCTGGCGCACGGCGTCGACGAGGTCACTTCGCGGGGTGTCCTTGAGGAGGTACCCGTCGGCGCCGGCTTCCAGCGCATGCCGGATGTCCTGGTCCGTGTCGTAGGTGGTCAGCACGAGGATGCGCGGCCGGCTGGAATGTCTGGCGCGCAGCGCGGTGATCGCCGGGACGCCGTCGCCGGCGGGCATCCTGAGGTCCATCAGCACGACGTCGGGATCGAGCTCCGCCACCAGCGCCACCGCTTCGTGACCGCCCCCGGCCTGGCCCACCACCTCGATGCCGGACGCGTGCTCGAGGATCGCCACGATGCCGTCGCGGACGATGGGGTGGTCGTCGGCGATCACGACGCGGATCATCGCCACCTCCCCGGGAGGGTCGCCGTCACGATGGTGCCGCGTCCGGGCGCGGAATCGACGGTGAGGTCGCCGTCGGCCTCCGTGGCCCGGCCCCGCATACCCGGTAGCCCGACGCCGGAGCGCGTCGACGAGGGCTCGAAGCCGGCACCGTCGTCGGCGATGGTGACGCGCACGTGGTCGTCCTCGTAGCCCAGCTCGATCTGCACGTTGCCGGCGTGCGCATGCTTCCGGGCGTTGGAGAGCGCCTCCTGCGTGATGCGCAGCAGCGCCGGGTCGTTGGCGCTGGGGCGGGCGTCGCCGTCGACGATCAGCCTGGCCTCGCCACCCTCGGCCTGGCGCCAGGCCATCAGGAGGTCGCCCAGGGCGGAGGGCAGATCGGCTTCGTCGAGGCGCGGCGACGACAGCGCCCGCACCGCGCGACGCGCCTCGGCCAGAGCCTTGCGCGCCGTCTCGTCGACCAGTTCGAGTCGCCGTTCGCGTTCGGCCCCGTCATCGGTGCTGGAGACCGCCGCGAGCTGGGCG
Source organism: Tessaracoccus sp. MC1756 (assembly GCF_014164735.1). Lineage (NCBI taxonomy): Bacteria > Bacillati > Actinomycetota > Actinomycetes > Propionibacteriales > Propionibacteriaceae > Tessaracoccus > Tessaracoccus sp. MC1756. Next base: position 332,821 of record NZ_JACJFZ010000002.1, read on the forward strand.
ATGATCGCCACCAGGTCCTGGGCGACGGTGTCGTGGATCTCTCGGGCCAACCGAGCACGCTCCTGCGCCACGCCGGTGTCGCGGGCCCGATGCACCAGTTCGGCCTGCAGTGCGGCGTTGGCCTCCTGCGACCGCACCAGCTCGTCATTGGTGCGCTGCAGTTCGTCGGCGCGCTGCCGGCGGGCCTTGTCGGCGCACCCCATCGTGACGGCGATGGTGAGGTTCACCGTCAGGAACAGGGCCAGGAACAGGGGGGTGAACAGCGCCGACGGCGGCCCGCCAGTCTGGGAGACGGCGCAGACGACGGCCGTGGCCACCACCCCGGCGGTCGCCTCCCTGCCGCGGAGATGGCGCTGGGAATCCTCGTAGCCGTAGAAGGCGTACAGGCCGAACAGCGGGTTGAGCAACACCAGCGGCACCACGACTGCGACGTTGCCCCAGAAGGCGAACCGGGACCGCGCGGAGCGTGGCGTCTGGCTCGCCAACAGCCAGCGGGCGGCGGCGGCCATCAGCGTCAGCGCCACGAACCAGGGCACCGTCTCCGGCCGGTAGAACCCCGGCGCGAGGCTGACCAGCACGAGCGCCCCGGCCAGCGAAAAGCCGAGAAGGATCAGCGGGGCCACCGGCCAGTCGCGCTTGAGCATGCCTCTATCCTCCACCACCCACTCCTGTCGCCCGCGTCACTCCCAGCGGAAAGTCTTCAGCGCCACAGCGATGCCGATCACAGCCCACACCAGGCAGACGATCACGCTGGTCGCCGGGGAGGCGATCCAGCCGGTGGCGGGGCTTGTCGAGACGCCGAACATGGCGTCGGTCATCAACTGCGTGGCGGCACCGCCAGGCATCAGGTTCGAGACGGTGGTCAGCCAGTCCGGGAACAGGGCGCGGGGGAACCACATGCCGGCGGCGAACCACTGGGTCGCGGCGACGGCGGTCCCGATGCCGCTGGCCGCCTTCGGGCTGGGGATCAGCGCGCAGAGCACCGTGCCGAGGGCGAGGAACGCCGCCGTCGACAGGACCACCGCCAGCGCGTAGCGCACCGGTTGGACGGCGCCGCCGACCCCGAAGAACAGCGGCGTCACGGCGATGATCAGGGCGGCGCCCAGGCTGAGCACCACCATCACGGCGAGGAACGCCTTGAGCAGGTTCCCCACGGTGGCGGGCGTCGTGCGCAGCCTGCGCAGGAAGCCGAGCTCGCGGTAGTCCCCCAGCACCTGCGGGAGCAGCACGAGGCCGGTCATGGAGATCACGAACATGGTCAGGGTGGGCGTGTAGGCCTGGCTGACGCTCAGGCCGCCGAAGGCGTCGTTCGGCTGACGGGCGGCGGGAATCGCGGCGATCACGATGGCCGCCAGGATGGGCAGCGCCAGCCAGACGACGACACCGGGGGTGCGGGCGAACATGCGCACCTCGTTGCGGAACAGGGCGACGGTGGCGTTCATGCGGCTGGTTCCTTCCAGGTCAGTTCGAGGTAGGCCTCTTCGAGGGAGCGGTGGCCCTCGGCGAGCACCGCGGGAGGGGAGTCGGCGACCACCACGCCGTCGTCGATGACGAGTACGCGGTCGCAGAGGTAGTCGGCCTCCTCCATGGAGTGCGTGACCAGGATGATGGTCACGCCGGTGTCGCGCAGGGCGGTGAGATAGCGCCAGATCTCCCGGCGGGCCGACGGGTCGAGACCGGTGGTCAGCTCGTCGAGGATCGCGATGCGGGGGCGGCCGATGAGGGCCAGCGCCACCGAGAGCCGCTGCTGCTGGCCGCCGGAAAGCTGCTCGAAGCGCTTGTTGGCGTGGTCTGCGAGGCCGAAGCGGCGCAGGAGTTCGTCAGAGGCTACCGGGTCCGCGTAGAACGAGCCGAAGAGGTCGAGGGCCTCGCGCGCCTTGATCTTCGGCGGCAACTGGCACTGCTGGAGTTGCATGCCGACGAGGCTGCGGAACCCCCGAGGGTCGTCCGCGGGGTCCATGCCGTCGACTGAGATGGACCCACCGTCGCGGCCGCGGAGGCCGCCGATGCATTCGACGGTGGTGGTCTTTCCTGCGCCGTTGGGCCCGAGGATGCCGACGATCTCGCCCTCCTCCACGCTGAGGTTGATGCCGTTCAACACGCGGTGCGGGCCGTAGCTCTTGGTCAATTCGGAGACATGGATCAGTGCCATGTCCCCATCATTCCGCGGCCTGGGCCTCGGCGGATCAGTCAGGAGGATCGAAGCGGGGTCATCCGATCGGATGATTCGGGTGCCGCCCCGGCGTCAGTCCTCCGAACTCGGGCCGTAGCGGCTCTCGCGTTCCTCATCCAGGGACTCCTTGAACTCGGTCTCGACGTCCAGGTCCACCCCGTCGAGCGCCGCCATGTAGTCCATGTCGGGATCCGGGATGTCCTCGCCGTCCATGAACCCGATGACCTCGGGGTGCCAGGACAGGCCGCGCCGCTCTTCGCCCGTGATGGGCTCTGTGTAGACGTCCGGGACGCCGTCGAGGTTCATGTCCGCCCGGCGCGCCATCCGCGCGTCCCGCGACAGAGCGATGGCGCCCGCGATCGCGGAGACCGCGGTGCCCAGCAGTACGCCGATCTTGGCGCCGGCGGTGTGGGTGCCGTCGGCGAACGAGAGGTCCGCGATCAGCAGCGACACCGTGAAGCCCATGCCGCACACCAGGCCGATGGGCAGGAGGTCCCTCAGCCCGATGGCGTCAGGGAGGCGCAGTGGGGTCAGTTTCGTCACCAGCGTGGTGGTGAGCAGGACGCCGGCGATCTTGCCGATGAACAGGCCCGCAACGATCGCCAGCACCACCGGCTGCAGGAGGATGTCGCCGATGCCCTCGTCGGTGATGAACGTCACGCCGGCGGCGAAGAAGGCGAAGATCGGCAGCACGAGGCCGGCGGAGTACGGCTGGAGCGCGTTGTTGATCGTGTGCGTCCGCGCCTCCTCCTCGCCGTGGACGGGGCGGGCCGGCACGCAGAATCCGAGGATGACACCGGCGATGGTGGCGTGCACGCCGGAGGAGTGCATGAACCACCAGGCGGCCAAGGCCAGCAGCACCAGCACCCAGCGCGGCCAGCGCCGGGTGCGCACCACGAACCAGAAGGCGACGGCGGCGGCGGCGGTGCCCAGCAGCATCGGGATGTTGAGGTCACTGGTGTAGAACACGGCGATCACGATGATGGCCAGCAGGTCGTCCACCACCGCCAACGTCATGAGGAACATGCGCAACGCGCGCGGCAGGCCACGCCCGAACACGGCCAGCACGGCAAGCGCGAAGGCGATATCGGTGGCGGTGGGGATGGCCCAGCCGTGGGCGGCGCTGGAGTCGCCGGTCAGGAAGATGACCAGCGAGAAGACGATGGCGGGCATCGCCATGCCGCCCACCGCCGCGAGGACGGGGACGGCCGCTTCCTTGAGGTTGCGGAGCGAGCCGACCACGAGGTCGTGTTTGAGTTCGACGCCGACGAGGAAGAAGAAGAGGGCGAGCAGCCCGTCAGAGGCCCAAGCCGCGAGGGGCAGGTCGAGGTGCCAGGCTTCGGGGCCGACGCGGAACTCCGACAACGCGTGATAGGCATCGGCCCACGGGGTGTTGGCCCAGATGAGCGCCACCATCGCCGCGGCGAGGAGCAGCGCTCCGCCGGTGGTCTCCCGGGTCACCCAGAGGCGGAGCCTCTCGGCCGTGGAGGGCCGTTCCATCACGTCGGTCGTCATTGATTCTCCAGTCCGTGGCGCTGGGTGATGTGCGCCAAATTACGCTCCTCACCACTGCGGTCTTCCGGGTTGCCAATTGTTGCAGGGCGCCGCAGCGGTGAGAACCTACCGTCCATCCCAGATGGGGCGACGGGTGCCCCCGACGACAGAACACCCGGCGTGCCGAAGCACACCGGGTGTTCTGGTTGTCGAGCGGAGGCTCGGCTCTGCCTCAGGCTGCGAGCCGGTCCTCAGCGCCGCTGAAGGTGACGAAGGCCCCGACGAAGCCCTCGATGATCGCGCGGAGGTTCTCGGACTGGATGGTACCGTCCTCGCGCAGGTCGCCGTCGCGGAACTGGACGAACGCCTCCGGCTGGCCCATCACCTGCATGTCAAGGTGGGCGAGCACGTTGCGAAGATGCTGCTGCGCCATGGCGGTGCCGGCGCCGCCGGGCGAGGTGCCGATGACGGCGGCGGGCTTGCCGCCCCACACCGAGGTGCCCCAGGGACGGCCGCCCCACTCGAGGGCGTTCTTCAGCGCGGCGGGCACGGTGCGGGAGTACTCGGGGGTGACGAAGATCACGGCGTCGACGTCGGCGACGGCGGCCTTGAAGTCAAGGGCGACCTGCGGGTAGTCGACGTCCGCGTCACGGTTGTACAACGGCAGGTCCGCGATGTTCACCTCGACGTACTCGACACCGGCCGGCAGCACGGTGCCGATCGCCTTGGCGAGGGAGCGGTTGATGGAGGTCGACGAGAGAGAGCCGACGATGTAGCCGATGCGCATGGAAAACCTTTCGAAGTTCATTGCTAGTTGAAAGGTTAACCACCTGGCGCTGGGATGCCAAATCGGCTCAACTGACGCGCGCCTCAGGCCTCGTCGAACGCGTCGGGTTCCTCCGCGTACTTCGCCTCGAGCGCCTCCTGGAGCGCGGCGTCGTCGGGGATGAGGGCGTAGTAGTCGTCGTCCGCGCTCTGTTCCAGGTCCTCGAGGGCTTCCACGTCGCCGACGACCTCGGCGGACTCGGCCTCGATGCGCTTGACGAGTTCAGCCACCTGGTCCAGCCCCAGCCAGCGGTAGCCCTCTTTGGCTTCGGAGAGTTCCTCGGGGTCGATAGTCTCCACGGCGTGGAGGGCGCCCCCGTTCATCACCATGCCGTGGAAGACCAGGGCTGCGGCGAGCGCGATGTCGCCGTCCCCCTCTCCCCCGCCGTCGAGTGCGCGGTTCCAGATTCCGTCCAGGTTGCTCATGCGCGGAATTCTAGGCGGTTGCTCGGTGGTGTCCATTCCGCAGCCGGCGACGAAGAGTGGCCCGGGTGCTGACTACGCTTGATTCATGACGGCGATCGAGTTGACCGAGCACGACCTCCCCACCAGGGAGGAGCTCGTGACGCTCTACGACAGCGTCGGCTGGAGTGTGTACACCACGGATCCCGAGCGCCTGTACGACGCGGTGAGCCGCTCGCTGCGGGTCGTGTGTGCCCGCGAGGACGGCCAACTCGTCGGCCTTGCTCGCGTCGTCGGCGACGGCCTGACCATCGTCTATCTGCAGGACATCCTCGTCGATCCCGCGCACCAGCGCAGGGGCATCGGCAGGCACCTGTTCGAGCGCATCCTGGAACCGTTCAGCGACGTGCGCCGGCAGGTGCTCATCACCGACGACGAGCCGGGGCAACGGAACTTCTACGAGTCGCTCGGCCTCACTGAGATCGCGGACATGGCGCACCCCATCAAGGCCTTCGTCCGCTTCGCGTGAGTCACGAGCACTCTCCCCGGGCGCACCGCGCACCCCGGGACGGAGCATGTCAAACCCTTCTCCCGGGCCTGGATCGGTGTTAGTTTGAGCGCATCGCCGGCCCCGCCGGCTGGCGTCGACGCCTCCGGAAGGAACGCTCATGACCAGCATCTCCATCATCGGCACCGGCAGCATGGGACAGGCTCTCGCGAGCATGGCGAAACGGGGCGGGAACAACGTCCAGTCCATCGGCAGCGAAGACACCTCGGAGGCCACCGGCGACATCGTGATCCTGGCCGTCCCCTACCCCGCGGTCGATCAGGTCCTCACCCAGCGCGGCGCCAGTTTCGCCGGCAAGGTCGTCGTCGACATCACCAACCCGGTTGACTTCGAGACATTCGATTCCCTCTCGGTGCCGGCGGACAGTTCCGCGGCTGCGGAGATTGCCCGCAAGCTGCCGCAATCCCGGGTGCTCAAGGCGTTCAACACGACCTTCGCCGCCACCCTGGCCGAGGGCACGGTGGGTGAGCTCACCACCACGGTGCTGATCGCCGGCGACGACACCGACGCCAAGGCCGAGCTCGCAGAGGTGGTGAAATCCGGGGGGCTCAACGCGATCGACGTGGGCGGCCTGAAACGCGCCCGCGAACTCGAGTCGATGGGCTTCCTCCAGATCACCCTCGCCGCCGCCGAGAAGCTGCCCTGGACCGCGGGCTTCGCCGTCGTCTCCTGAGGGTGGGTGACGCCACGAGATGAAGTTACTGATCCTTGGGGGCACCGGATTCCTCGGGCGCGCCGTCGTGGCGGAAGCGCTACTCAAGGGTTTCGACGTGACCTGTCTGGCCCGCGGCAACGGACCGGTCCCCCGCGGGGCCGACCTGGTGCGTGCAGACCGGAACGGCGACGGCGCGCTGTCGGTCGTCTCCCCCACAGCCTGGGACGCCGTGATCGATCTTGCGAGCGACCCGGGGCATGCCCGCCGGGCAGCCCGCGACCTGGACGCCCGCCGCTGGGTGTTCGTCTCGACGGGCAGCGTCTACACGCGGTTCGACTCGCCCGAGCAGGATGAGGCCGCGGAGGTCCACGCGCCCCTCGAGGCGGACCGGATGACAGAGATGACGCAATACGGGCCGGCGAAGGTCGCGTGCGAGGAGGCCTACCGACGGCGCTCGCCCAACCACACCATCATCAGGGCCGGCCTGATCGGCGGCGAGGGCGACGTGTCTGGCCGCTCGGGCTACTACCCGTGGCGCTTCGCACACCCCACCGGCCCAGACGTGCTCGTGCCGGACCCCACTTTCCCGGCGGCACTCATCGACGTGCGCGACCTTGCCGACTGGATCGTGCACTGCGCCGCCCACCCGGTGAACGGCACGTTCAACGCCTCCGGGGTGAGCACGACCCTGGCTGAGGTGTACGAACTGTCCCGCGACGTCTCGGGCAGCCAGGCTGTGCCCCGGGTGGTCGACGACGCCACCCTCGTCGAAGCCGGAATCGCGCCGTGGGCCGGTCCCCGATCGCTCCCCCTCTGGGTCGACGACCCGGCCTGGCGCTACGCCGCGACGCTCGACAGCGAGAGAGCCCGCGGACACGGCCTGCGCACGCGTCCCCTCCGCGACACGCTCGCGGCCGCCCTCGCTTATGAGGACATCCGCACCGAGCCCCGACGCGCCGGGTTGACCGACGCGGAGGAGCTCACGCTACGCGCGTTCGTCGAGGCGACGACTCACGGCTCCACCCACCGAGACGGGGAAGGAACGAAGACATGAGTGGCCGTCTGCCGGACAAGCCCCTCCACACCCCCGTGAACCTCCAGGACTGGCAGGACACGACGTTCCTGCACTGGGCCTACCCGCCGGATCTGGTGCAGCGGCTCCTGCCCCCAGGGCTCCGCGTCCAACAGTGGGGCGGCGTCACCTGGATCGGCGTCATCCCGTTCCGGATGGCCAACGTGCGCGGCCCAGGCATGCCCGTGGTCCCCGGATGGAGGGCCTTCGCCGAACTCAACGTCCGCGCCTACGTGACCGCGCCCGACGGCAGCGAGGGCATCTGGTTCCTGGGGATGCTCGTGGCACGTTCCTCGTTCGCGTTGGCGCTGCGTACGATCGGCCTGCCCTACTGGGTGTCGAACTCAGAGGTGCGGACGGCGTGGCCCCGGATCGACTACCGCTTCGGCGCCCCGGGCCTCCTCGGCCCGCGGGTCAAGGACTGGTTCACCGCCACCGTCGAGGTCGGTGCGCCACTGACCGAGACGGAGCGCACCCCGCTGGTGGACACGCTCACGGGGCGGTTCACCGCGTTCCACCGGCGCGGGATCATGTGGCAGACCCCCGTGGAGCACCAGCCCTGGCCGCTGCACCACGCCACCGTCGACGGCGAGGTCACCGCGCCACTGCGCTGGGTGGGGCTGCCGGAACCGGACAGGCCGCCCATGATCCAAGCGTCCCCCGGGGTCAACGTGAAGCTGGCGAGCCTGCGGCCCGCTCCCATGCTTCGACTCCCCCATGCACCACCCGGAAGAGCCTATGCACCATCGGCCGCACGCCAATGAGGCTCTGGTGCACCTTCGGGCTGCGGGCCGCCAGCTTCGCCAGTAGGTGCTGCCATTCGAACGCCACCTGCCCGTCGGTGACATCGATCCACTGCGCCGCGCGGGGCACGTCGAGGATGCGGGTGCGGTCGAACGAGTACCCGCGCTCGGTAGCGGCATCGGCGATACCGTCGAGAAAGGCGGCCATCGCTGACAACGGCTCGGCGGCGGCCCGGAACCGCACGAGCTGTGGATGGTGCACATAGCCCTTCGTGCCGCCGGCCAGCACCTTCTGCGCGAGGAGCGCCTCCCGCCACGCGGCGGTCAGGCCCTGCCTGTCGAGCAGCGAGGGGGTGAGGGACCAGAGTCGCATCGCCAAGCGTCAGTTTCGCATCGCGAGGAACGCTACGGCCGCCAGGACGGCGAGGGCTGCGGCCACCGTCGCGACGTGGCGCAAGGCGTGGTCCGGTGGAGCCTCGGCCATGGCGGCGCGCACGGCGTCGTCGAAGCCCGTGGGTCCGCCTGCGGGTGCCGGAATGTAGCGGTCGATGTCGTTCTCCCGGCAGAAGACCTCATGGACGAGGCTGCCGATGAGCGGTTTGGCCACGCCGACGTCGAGGGGGGTGACCAGGCCGATCCACTGGCTGGCGAGGTGCGGGGTCAGCACGGGCACCGTCATGATGAGCCGTCGACGCAGCCCGGTGACCGCGGAGAACCGCTGGAGCATGTCGGCGTACGTGAGCACCTCCGGGCCTCCGACGTCGAAGGTCCGGTTCACGTCGTCGGGCAGGTCCGCCGCACCGACGAGGTAGTGGAGGACGTCGTCGATGGCAATGGGCTGGATGCGGTTGTTCAGCCACTTCGGCGCCACCATCACAGGGAGGCGTTCCGCGAGATAGCGGAGCATGTCGAAGGACACCGACCCGTTGCCGACGACGACGGCGGCCTGGATGACGGCCGTGGGCACTCCGGACGCCATGAGGATGTCGCCCACCTCCACGCGGGACGCGAGGTGGGGCGAAAGTTCGCCGTCGGGGTGGAGTCCGCTGAGGTAGACGATGCGGCGCACGCCCGCCTGGGCCGCAGCGTCGCCGAACGTCTGGGCCAGGGCCCGGTCGCGCGCCGCGAAGTCGTCGGCCTGACCCATCGAGTGGATGAGGTAGTAGGCCGTCTGCACTCCCTCGAACGCGGTGGCGAGGTCGTCGGCGGAGTCCGCGTCACCTTCGATGACCTCCACGCGTTGTCCCCAGCTCTGCTGTCCGATGCCTTTCTTGTGGCGGGTCAGCACGCGCACCCGCCACCCCTCGTCGAGGAGGCGTTGGGTGAGGAGGCCGCCGATGTAGCCGGTGGCGCCGGTCACGAGCACGGTGCGGTCTGCGGGCGGGGACGCTTCGGTGGTCATGTTGGTTACCTCGAGATCTGTAGAACGGTGGGGAGCAGCAGGAGCATTCCCATGGACCAGGTGATGTGCGTGATGATGGGCGCGAGCACGCCGCCGGTGACGCGGCGTTGCAGCGCGGTCACGAACCCGAGCACCGCGGCTGCCAGCACAAGCAACGGCACGCCGGAGCCGAGGGTGGTCAGCGTGTAGAGGACCGTGGTCCCCGCGACCGCGTGGCGCGGGGCGAAGGCCGAGAAAAGGGCGCCGCGGAAGTACAACTCCTCCACGACCCCGTTGAGCAGTGTGAGGGCGAGCACGATGGGCAGCGACCCGTAGCGGGCGTGGTCGAGCAGGTCGTCCACGGGCTCCCGGAGGAGGGGGATGCCCGCGACGACGGCTGCGCCGGCGAGGAAGAGGACCACGAGCAGTGCCCCGAGCGCGAAGGGTTGGATGACGGGGGTGGTCACGCCGCCCGCGCGGGTGCGGGCCGAGCCGAGCCGCAGCGGCCCCGCCAACAGGGCCCCCACCCCCCAGACGGCCGCGAGCCCGAGCGCCGCCGGGTAGAAAAGGTCGTCGCCGGCCTCAATGCGCAGAGTTGCCGCCAACGCCATGGTGCCGACGGCGTAGCTGAGCCCGGCGACGATGCGGCGGCGCCGCAGCACGCGGGGCTCTTCGGGGACGTGGGCCATGACCGGCTCCGCCAGGGAGGCGCGCAGGAAGTCGCGCAGTTCGGAGATGACTGCTGCGTGCCACATGAGCGCCAGTCTGCCATGCACCCCGGCGCACGACAGCGCGTCGGCCGGCTGACGTCGGCGGCTGCGGTCAATCCTCGCCGGCGGCCGGCAGCGTGAGCGTGAACGTCGACCCTTGTCCGGGCCCAGGACTGGTCGCGGTCAGCGACCCGCCGTGCGCCAGGGCCAGGCTCCGGGCGATGGTGAGTCCGATGCCGGAGCCAGCCGCATCGCGGCCCCGGGCTGTGTCCGTCCGGTAGAAACGGTCGAACACCTTGGCCAACTGGTCGGGCGTGAGCCCGTCTCCAGTGTCGGTGACCCGAATCTGGACTTTGCCGGGGAGCGCGGCCGTCGAGATGGTGACGTGCCCGCCGGCTGCGGTGTGCCGCAGTGCGTTGCCCAGCAGGTTGACGAGGATCTGTCCCACCCGCTGCGCATCGGCCTGGACGACGGCGGTGGCGTCGTCAGCGGCCAGGTCTACTCCCTTCTCGGCGAACCTGTGCGCCAGTGAAACGACGGCGGCGGCCACCAGGTCCCGGACCGCCTGGGGCTGCGTTTCGAGGGTGAAGCGGCCCTCCTCAGCACGGGACACATCGTCGAGATCGGCGGCGATCTGCCGCAGGCGCGTCGCCTGCAGCGCGAGGAGGTCCTGGCTCGCGCCGTCCCACGGGACCACGCCGTCGCTGAGCGCCTCCAACTCGGCCGTCAGCGTCGCCAATGGCGTCCGGAGTTCGTGGGCGACATCGGAGAGGAGCCGTCGGCGGCTGGTCTCGACGGAGTCCAGGCGTCCGGCCATCGCGTTGAAGGCCTCAGCCACGGCGTTGAACTCGCGGCTGGTGCCGCCGATGGGGACCCGGGCCTGGTAGTCCCCCACCTCCAGGCGTTCGCTGGCAGCAGTGAGTTCATCCAAGGGGCGTCGCAGCCTGCGCGTCTCCAGCCAGGCCAGGCCGGTCGCCACACCCAGCGCAACCAGGAACCGACCCCCAGGGATGTGAGCCCAGCTTCCATGAACGCCTGCTCTACGTGTCTCATCTCGGGGGATCCCTCGGTGTGTCCGAGCTGGAGGAGGTGTCCGTGAAAGAGGGGCGGGCCGACGACCGCGGCCACGACGGCCGCGGCGAGGAGACCCGCCGTGACCACCAGCGCCTGGGTGAGAAAAGTACGGGTTCCCCACCGCAGACGTCCGAGCACCGGGGCCCTGCTCATCCCTGCCCCATCCGGTAGCCGACCCCGCGGATGGTGAGGAGGTAGCGGGGCTCGCCCGGGGGGTCAGAGAGCTTCTTGCGCAGGTTCGCGACGTGGACGTCGACCACGTGCTCATCACCCACCCACGAGGGACCCCACACCTCATCGATGATCTGACGGCGACTCATGGCCAGGTGGGGTCGCGCGGAGAGGGCCGCAAGGATGTCGAATTCTGTGCGGGTCAGGGGCACCTCCTCATCCGCCACCGACGCCTCCCGGCCGTCACTGTCGATTCGGAGCGCACCGAAGGTCCGGGTCTCGGATGCTTCCGCCGTCGGCCCGGGGGCACGACGCGGTCTGCGGAGCACTGCGTTGACCCTGGCCACCACTTCGCGGGGGCTGAACGGTTTGGTGACGTAGTCGTCGGCACCCACCGAGAGACCGATCAACTTGTCCACCTCGTCGGTGCGGGCCGTGAGCATCAGGATGTAGCAGTCAGAGAAGGTACGTACCTCGCGGCACACCTCGATGCCGTCCAGCCCGGGCAGCCCGAGGTCGAGGATGATGACGTCCGGGTCCAGCGCCCGCGCCCGCGACACTGCGTCCGGCCCCGTGTGGGCTAGAAACGTCGCGAAGCCGGCACGGTCCAGGTAGGACGCGACGATGCCCGCCAGTGCACGTTCGTCGTCCACGATCAAGATCTGCGGCGTTCCCGGGTCGGTCATGCGGCCATTATCCGGGTCAGGACTCTCCCACCGCCTGATTGCGCGCACCCACCGGATTTCTTGATGGGACCTTGACCTCCCATGAGCCAATTCCTGACTTCGTCAGCCGACTCTGGAGGGGTGAGAGAGACAGCAATGACCGCAGCGGCGCGGACCGACACCGAACGGGCCGAGGTGGTCCTGGTGACAGCTACCGCCTGCCACTTCTGCGACGACGCCCACGCGCGGCTCCACGAACTGCAGGAGGTGGGCCTCTTGCGCCTCAGGACGGTGGCCGCCGATTCCGACGAAGGTGCCGCCCTCATCGCCGCGCACAGACCCGCGATGTTCCCGCTCACGCTGGTCGAGGGCCAGCGGTTCCACGACGGGCGGATCCCGCGCGGCAAACTGGCGCGCCTCAGGACCGGACTGGAGGCCCGCTGATGGGCGCCGATCTCCTGGGTGCCGGGGGCATCCTTGCCGCGTTCCTCGCCGGGGGCGTGGCTCTGTTCGCGCCCTGCTGCATCGTCTTCCTCGCCCCCAGTTACCTCGCCGCAGCCGCGAAGAACCGACGGTGGCGTCTACTCCCCCTCACGTTCGTGTTCGCGGCCGGACTGGCCGCCGTGTTGGTGCCCATCACGATGGGCGTCAGCATCGTCGCCGGCGCCATCGCGAAATACCACGTGGTGCTCTACTGGGCGGGCGGCCTCCTGATGATCGGGCTGGGCGCGCTGGCCCTGTCGGGCGCCATGTGGTCGATGCCCTCGTTCCTGCGGGCGCCGGACACCGCACGCGGCGACACCGGCACCTTCTTCAGTCTCGGCGTCTTCTCCGGCATCGCCTCGAGTTGTTGCGCCCCGGTCCTCGCCGGCGTCATGACGCTGTCGGCCCTCTCCGGCTCGGCGGCCGGGGGGGTCCTGCTGGGCGCCGCCTACGTGTTCGGCATGGTCATTCCCCTTTTCGTCATGGCGTTGCTGTGGGACAAGCGACCGGAGGGCATGCGTCGCCTCAGGGCACGGCCTGTGACACTGTCGCTCGGTCGGCTCAGCTACTCCACGAACACGGTGAATCTGCTCGTGGCGACCGGTTTCGCCATCATGGGCGTCCTGGTCATCGCCCAGGCCGGCGCGGAGGACATGACCGGGGGCGATGCGCCCCTGCTCGGGTTCGGCGCCTGGCTGAGCGACAGCTTCGCGTGGCTCGTTTCAGTCACCGCACCAGTTCCGGAGGCGGTCCTCGGCCTTGCCCTACTCGCGCTCGTGTCCGTCTTCGTCGTCGCCACTCTGCGCGACCGCACCCGGCGCCGCGACACCGTCGCGGTTGCCCATGACTGCTGCCCGGCCGAACCGGCCACGTCTTCGAAGGAGCTCCGATGAAGGACCCCCGGCTCGTCTGGATCAGGGCGCTCGGCGCGCTGACCACCGTCGTCATCCTCGCCGTGACCGGCTACGGCCTGTGGACGGCCGTCCCTGAATCGGGCGACACTGAGCACCGTGCGCCGGACTTCACCCTCAGCACCACAGCGGGCGAGACCGTCACGCTCAGCGAGCTCCGCCCCAGCCCTGTGATCTTGTACTTCAACGAGGGAGCAGGCTGCGCGTCCTGCACGATGCAGATGGCGGAGATCGAGAAGCACGCGGGCTTCGCCGAGGCCGGCATCAGGGTGCTGCCCATCGTGATGAACACGGCTGATCAGATCCAGGCTGACATGGACCAGTTCGGCGTGACCACGCCGTTCCTCCTCGACGACGGGAAGGTGTCGAAGGCCTACGACGTCCTCGACAAGGGCATGCACCCCGGGCTGCCCGGCCATGGCTTCGTCCTCATCGACGGCGACGGGGTCCAGCGGTGGTACGGCAATTACCCGTCGATGTGGCTCGCCCCCCAGGACCTGCTCGACGAGGCTCTCGGACGACTCAAGGGCTGAGCCGTCCGAACAGAGAGACGGTCAGGAACCGCGCGTCGCCCGTTGCGTCTTGGCCTGGAGGAACGCGTTGATCCGGGCCCGCGCCTCCTCAGTACCGAAGCTGGCCGCGATGGTGCGGGCCTCCTCGTCCAGCTGGTCCGCGAAGGAACGCGAGCAAGACGACCGGATGAGGCGCTTCGCCTCGCCGTAGGCGCTGGCCGCGCCGTCCAACCAGCTCCGGGCCACGGCGTGGGCCCGCGTGGCATACCCCTCGCCGTGCACGACCTCGGCGACCAGACCCCAGCACTGCGCCTCTTCGGCGGTGAGCATGCGGTCCGACAGCACGAGTTGCAGGGCACGTCGGGTGCCGACCGCGCGGGCCAATTGGGCGCTGACCGAGAGGTCGGGAGTCAACCCGATGTTCGCGTAGCGGCTGCCGATACGGGCTCCAGCGGCAGCCACGACGTAGTCGGAGCTGAGGAGCACTCCCAGGCCGCCGCCGGCCGTGACGCCGTGGACCGCAGCCACCACGGGGATGCTCGACTCGGTCAGCGCCCGGATCCCCCGGTTGATGGTGTGCGCCAGTTCCTCCAGGTCCGACGGTGAACCCATCGTCGTGGCCATGTCGATGACGTCCCCGCCCGCGCAGAATCCGGGACCGGCCCCGTCGATCAGGATGGCACCGACGTCGCTGCGCGAGGTTATGTCGACCGTGGCCTGCTCCCAGGCGCGGGCGAGATCAGCGTTGAAGGCGTTGAGTCGCTCCGGGCGGTTGAGGGTGAGGTGGGCCAGGCCATCGTCGACTGAGACCAGGAGTGGTTCTGTCACGGCACGCTCCTTTGCGTCGGATCTGGATCAACCCTAGACCCCCGCGGGTCAAGGGAGTTTAAGGCGGTGTCGCAACCTTCCCGTGGGGAGACTGATGGAATAACAAAGGGCCGCTGCCCCCATTTCTGGAGACAACGGCCCTTTGAGCTCTAAGCGTCAGCGAAGGACGGTGACGTTCGAGGCCTGGAGACCCTTGGGACCCTGCTCGACGTCGTACTCGACCTTCTCTCCTTCTTCTACCGACCGGTAGCCCGTGGACTTGATGGCCGAGAAGTGCACGAATACATCTTCCGACTTGTCGTCGGGTGCAATGAACCCGAAGCCCTTCTCACCGTTGAACCACTTGACCGTACCTGTAGCCATGACTTAAGCCCTTCTGGCTTTGTGTGGCCGACTTTCGACCACAACTGGTGTCTGCTCGTCACACTTCTCAGAGGGAACCGCGTGGCCTGACGACCATTGCCTAATGGCTGTACAACACCTACTGCCGAGCAGGTCTCCAGCTTAGCCTCATTCAGGCCCAAACGGCGAGTCAGGCGTCAAAATCGAGGATTTTGATTCCTGCCACTTCTCTGCATCACCCACCTCACAGTCGCAGAACGGGTCAATGCGAGGCGTCCGTCTTGGCCGCCTCGGCATCGACGCCGGCGGCCTCGTCGGGCTGGTGGACGCCGAAGACGTTGCCCTCCGTGTCCACGAAGTAGCCCTGCCAGGCCATTCCCGGCAGCGCGTACTTCGGCATGGCGACGGCGCCACCCGCCCTGACGATCCGATCGCCGGCCGCGTCGAAGTCATCCACCTCGACGGTGATCACGGAGCCGGCGACGGGGCTGCCCGGAGAAGGGTTGTCGCCCATCCTCTGCATGATCGCGCCGTTGATGCCAGGGGTGCCCTCCTCCCTGGTGACGACACCCATGTAGGGCATCCCGGCGAACTCGGACCAGTCCTCGATGGCCCAGCCGAAGACGCTGCGGTAGAAGTCGACCGCACGCGGGACATCCCCCGCATGGATCTCGAAGTGCGTTACCCGGTTCATTGCTGCTCCTCGTGCACACGTGTGACGCACGCCGCGTGCGCCAATCACGATTCTCCTCGCCGAACGTGGCTTAGCGTGTGGGTATGGAGAACAAGACCCGACCCACCGCCACTCCGGTGCCGGACTTCCTCGACGGCTTGGACACGCGTCGTCGCGGGGAGGCGGAGGAGCTCATCGTCATGATGCGGGAGATCTCCGGGGAGGATCCGGTGATGTGGGGACCCAGCATCATCGGCTTCGGCAGCACCTCCTACCGGCTCGCGTCCGGGCGCGAGGGTGAGATGGGGCTGCTGTCCTTCAGCCCGCGGCGATCCGCCATCACGGTCTACATCCCCGAGGGTTTCGAGCGGCACGGCGACCTGCTCGACCGCCTGGGCAAGCACCGTACCGGCGTCAGTTGCCTGTACCTCAACAAGCTCGTCGATGTCGACGCGGAGGTCCTGCGCGAGTTGGTGCAGCGCTCGTTCCAGCACCACGCCGAACCCCCGCCGGCCAAACCCACCACCGTCGACGAATACCTGGCCTCGGTGCCGCAAGCCGCCCGTCCCCAGCTGGATGAGTTGAGGGCACTGGTCCGCGAGGTGGCACCTGACGCGCAGGAGGTGCTCAGTTACGACATCATCGGCTACCGCCCGGCGGGCACGAAACGGGCCTACGGGTTCATCTCGGGGTGGCGCGATCACATCGGCGTCTACCCCGTGCCGAAGGACAGTGCCCTGGAGGCGGAGTTGACGACTTACCGACGGGGCAAGGGGACGCTCTGGTTCCCGCTGGAGGAACCCCTCCCCCGGGAACTGCTGGCCCGGGTCTTCGCGGCGCTCCTGACGACCGGGGGGTGAGTCCGTTCGACGGGATCAGCGGCGCCGGAAGTGTCCCTGTAGCGTGCGCACGAGCAGCACGCCGCCGATGGCGACGGTGATGAGGCCCAGCCCGCCAAGGCCGGGCGAGTCGTCTGCCTGCCCCGCCATGACCACGAGACCGCCGAAGACGACGAGGAACGACCCCGCCGCAATCGAGAGAACCCTCCACCAGCGATCCACGCCGCACCTCCAGAGACGCAATGTACTCCCCGTTCCCTCAGTGCCGCGGCCGGGAAGCCGACCCCGAGCCCGCCGCGTCGGGGGCTGACTTGGCAGCGCCAGCCACAGGTTGCCAATTCTGCCAACGCGCGGGATGCGGGACGCTAGCGTGTCGACATGGAGAAGGTGTTCGGTGGTGCACGCCTGAGGAGACTGCGCGAGGAGCGCGGGCTGTCCCAGGTGGAGCTCGCACGCGTGTTGGTGATCTCCCCCAGTTACCTCAACCAGATCGAGCACGACACCCGGCCGCTGACCGTCACGGTCCTCGTCCGTCTGACGGAACTCTTCGGCATCGATCCGTCGTACTTCTCCCCGCGTGACACGGCCCGCCAGTTGGCGCAGCTGCGGGAGGCGCTGCGCGAATCCTCCGACGACGAGGCGCGCCTCGTCCCGTTGAGTGACCTGCAGCAGATCGCCCGCACCATGCCGGAGGTGACCGAGGCCATCGTCCGCCTCCACCGCGGGTACCGCGACGCCGTCACCCTCGTCGAATCGGACACGGCGAGGGCGGGCGGACGGCTGGCGTTGATGCCGCACGAGCGGGTGTTGGAGTTCTTCGACAAGCACCTCAACTACTTCAACGCGCTCGACCGCACGGCCGAACGACTCGCGAAGGCAGTCGGGCACCGGGGCGGCGACCTGATGCACCAACTCCGCTCCCACCTGGAGGCGGTCCATGGGGTGCAGGTCACCATCGACCGCGGCGGGCTCGCCCAGGACATGCACGCCTATGACGAGCGGCACCGCACGCTCATCCTGGCCCCGGACCTTCGCGAGGGGCAACAAGCCTTCCGGATGGCGACTCAGCTGGCCTACCTCGAGGCCGAACACCTGCTCGACGAGGCACTGGCCACCGTCGAATGGCCCGACGAAACGAGCCGCACCCTCGCCCGGATCGGCCTGGCGCACTACTTCGCGGCGGCGCTGGTGCTGCCGTATACGGAGTTCTTCAGGCGCGCCGAGCGGCTCCGCTACGACGTCGAGGAGCTGGCCGAGCACTTCGACGTGGGCTACGAGACCGCCGCGCACCGACTCAGCACGCTGCAGCGACCTGGGATGCGAGGCGTCCCCCTGATCTTCATCCGGGTCGACAGGGCAGGGAACATCTCCAAGCGTCAATCGGCCACGGGATTCCATTTCTCGCGAGACGGCGGCACCTGTCCCCTGTGGAACATCTACGAGGCGTTCAGTTCGCCTGGCCAGGTCAAGGTGCAGGTTGCGGAGATGCCCGACGGCGAGCGCTATCTGTGGATCGCCCGCACGGTCACCCACCGTCGGGGCGGCTACGGCAACCCGGCCAAGACCTTCGTGATCGGGCTCGGCTGCGAGTTGCGGCAAGCGGGCCGGCTGATCTACAGCCTCGGCCTCGACCTCATCGAACCCGACGTGGTGCCCATCGGCCCGGGCTGCCGCACGTGCGACCGACCTCGCTGTATCCAGCGGGCCACCCCTCCCGTCGGGCTGGCGCTGCGCGTCGACCCGTCGCGAAGTAGCTTCGCTCCCTATCCCTTGTCAAACTGAGATGCCGCCCACCGCTTGGCTGTTCTTTGCACTCAGGGGTCACCATAACGCATAGTCAGCAGCTGATTGCGCAGCCGATGTGAGCGTTCACGGCCGAGTCCTGAGCCGGAAGGTTTTCGCGAGGTTGGCAATATGATCGAAAGTGGTTTTCGCTACTTGGCAAATCGGCACCCTTGTGGCCTTCTTATGGCGCAACGGATGCTTATCGACATGTTCACGAACCCACCCCAGACACACCGTCTCCAGGCAACGACGCCCTCCGCGGGATACCACCTGTCGGTGGTCGGGGATCCGGTCCCCGGAGACGAGACCCTTCTCACCCCCGATGCGCTGGAGTTCATCCGTGCCCTCCACCGCAGGTTCAGCAAGCGCCGCCTTGCTCTCCTCGATGCCCGCTTCCGCCGCACCACGAACCGCGACACCCTCGGCTTCCTGCCCGAGACCAGCGAGATCCGCAGCGACGACTGGACGGTCCCGGTGCCGGCCCCCGGCCTCGAGCGCCGCGTCGTCGAGTTGAGCGGCCCGGTCGACGCAGCCTCCTGCATCGAGGCGCTCAACTCGGACGCCGACGTCTGGATCGCCGACTTCGAGGATTCCACCAGCCCCACCTGGGCCAACATCATCACCGGTCATCTCAACCTCAAGGCCACAGCGGCTGGTGGCCTCCCCGGGATCCGGGCCGAGGGTGGTCCCACGGTCGTCCTGCGGCCCCGGGGCTGGCACCTCCTGGAGCGCCACATCAAGGTCGATTCCGAGCCAGTCCCAGCCAGCCTCGTGGACTTCGCACTGCACTGCTTCCACAACGCGGCCCCGCTGCTCGAGCAGGGCCGTGGCCCGTACTTCTACCTGCCGAAGCTCGAAACTCACCTGGAGGCCCGCCTCTGGAACGACGTCTTCGACTTCGCCGAGGCGTCGCTGGGGCTGCCGGTCAACTGCATCCGCGCGACGGTCCTCATCGAGACCATCACCGCAGCCTTCGAGATGGACGAGATCCTCTTCGAACTCCGCGGGCACGCCGCAGGCCTCGCCGCAGGCCGCTGGGACTACATCTTCAGCATCATCAAGCAGCTCGGCGGGGACGCCAGCTTCCAGCTGCCGGACCGCCGGGACATCACCTTCGACGCTGACCACCTTCAGGCCTTCTTCGACCTGCTGGTCCACACGGCGCACCGACGCGGGGGCCATGCCCTCGGCGGCCTCACCGCCACGACCACGGACGAGGTCGATTCCTCGGAGCAGGTCCGAGCCGCCAAGGAGAGCGACGCGCGGCGCGGTTTCGACGGCTCCTGGGTCGCCCAGGTCGACCTGATCAGCACGTGCAGCGAGGCCTACGCCGGCGTCCTGGCAGGCCGACCCCACCAGCTGGAGGCCAAGCTCGACGACCCCGGCATCACCACGGCGCGCCTGCTCACCCTGGAGGAGCCCGGCCCCGTCACGGACGATGGGATCGCCGCGAACATGGCCGTCCTGGTCCGGTTCCTCGACGCCTGGCTCGACGGCCGCGGTGAGATCGCCGTCGACGGCCTGCTGCAGGAGACCTCCACCACCGAGATCGCGCGGGCACAACTGTGGCAGTGGTCCCGGACCGGGGTCACCAGGGACGACGGGCGACCCGTCACCCGGCACGTGCTGGTCGACGCCTTGGACCGGGAACTCGAGGCACTCCGCGCCGACGACGATTCCCGCCACGAGAGCCGGCTCGCGGCGATCCGCCACCTCGTCGAGTTCGGAGCCCTGGGCGAGGTCTTGCCCCCGTCGGTCACCGAACACGCCTACCGGCGCTACCTCCTCGACGCCTGACCTCCCCTATCACCCAGTCCACAAAAGAAGGAGCACCTGTCAATGTCGACCGTGCAGACCACCATTCGCATCAACCCCGCGGCTCTTGCCGTCTACCCGGACGTCTACACCCCGGAAGCCGTGGCCGCCCTCGAGGCGCTCGCCGGGTTGGACACCCAGCGCGCGGAGCTCATGGACCGCCGCATCCGACGCCGGACCACACGCGCCAACGAGCGGCAACCCCTCGATTTCCTTGCCGAGGACTCCGTCATCGAGGGCACCGGGATCACCGTCGCCGATGCGCGCGCCGGCCGCTTCACCGGCCCGGTCATTCCCGCGGACCTACGTCGGCAGTGGATCCAAGGCACAGGGCCGAGCACGAAGCCGCAGTCGAGCGTCGCGTCCGGGCTGCGCAACGTCGCCTACGCCCTGCTGTCCGGCGCTGACGGCTGGATGTTCGACGGGGAGGACGCCCTCGGCCAGACCGGGTTCATGTCGCTCGACGCCCAGCGCAACCTGCGCCTCATGGTGGCCGAAGACCCCCAGTTCCTGGACGTGGCCGAGCAGGTCGCCGGCGAGATGAACGCGTGGTCCCGCGCCTTCCTCGGCCGGGAGATCATCGGCGACTGGCGTGAACAGTTGGGGTTCACCACGCGGATCTTCCGCTGCCGCGGACTCCACCTCGACGACCGCCACCTCACACACGACGACGGCCGGGGCTTCTCTGCCAGCATCACCGATCTGGTGCTCTACGTCGTGCACAACCACCGCAACCTGGCTGAGCAGGGTCGCTCGATCGTCCTGTACCTGCCCAAGATCCAGACCGCCGCCGAGGCCGCCCACTGGGGCCGGTTGATGGATGCGCTCGAGGACCATCTGGGCCTCACACGTGGCACCATCCTCGGCTACGTGCTGGTGGAGCAGGTGGAGGCCTCCTTCCAGCTGATGGAGATCCGGGCGGCGCTCGGCCTCCACTTCGTCGGTTTCAACACCGGCCGCTGGGACTACATCAACTCCGTCTCCGACGCCATGGCCTGGGATCCTGAGTTCACCAACCCCAACATCGACGCCATCACCATGACGTACGCCTACATGCGGGCCTACGAGGACCGCGTCCGCAGGGCCGTCAACACGCCTGACGCGGCAGGCAACTTCTCGCTCTGGCAGGGCGGGATGGAGCCCAACATCCCCGTCGGCAGCGAGGAGGGGGTCGCCACGGCCATGACCAGGGCGGTGGCCGGCGGCGAGCGCGAGCAGCGCGAGGGCGCCTCGGGCAAGTGGGTGGCCCACTGGAAGATGGTGCACATCATGCGGCCGGTCTGGGAACGCGTCGGCGAAGACAACCAGCTCGGGCGCGAGTTCCCGGCGCTGACCTACACCGCCGAGGACGCCCGTGCCCTGACCCAGCTGGAGGACGCGCCCCGCACCGTCCGCGGCGCCCGCGACCTCCTGAGCGTGGGGCTCCAGTACGGCAACGCGTTCGGCCAGGGGTTCCAGGCCGCGGCGCTCAAGCCTGCGGATTTCTTCGGCGACGACAGCGTGCTCTACCTGATGGAGGACGCGGCCACGGGCGAGATCCGCCTGTCGGTGCTGTGGGAGTGGCTGCACAAGAGCGCCACGTTCACCGCCGACGACGACGAGACCGGCGTCAGGGCCGGGGATCCGATGACCGCGGAACTGTTCGAACGGCTCCTCGACGAGGAGTATCACAAGCTCGTCGCCGCGGATGCCAGGGACGTCCACGAGGTGTCGAAGACCACGACCCTGCCCATCGCGCGGGAGATCGTGCGGGCCTACGTCAGATACCCGGTCAAGGCGCCCTGGTACATCGATCTGCTCAACCTCAACCTCAACAACCACGACCTGCGCGAAGCCGAGGACCGGATCGAGCGGTACCTCAACGCGTTCGCCGACGACGGCACCCGCATCACCTGGAACCTCGATCTGGCCGCAGCCCCAACGCCCACCGACCATCCCATCACGTCAACCAACGAGGGACCTGACATGACCATCGATCAGACCGCCACCGACATTCAGCAGTACATGGACGGCGACCGCTTCGCCGGAATCAAGCGGCTCTACTCGGCCCGCCAGGTGGCGGAGCAGCGAGGCACCATCCCCACGGCGTACCCGATCGCCCGCGACAACGCCGCCGCCTTCCACACGCGGCTGCGCGAGCTGTTCTCGGAGAGGAAGTCGATCACCACGTTCGGCCCCTACTCCCCCAGCCAGGCCGTGACCATGAAGCGCATGGGCATGGAGGGCATCTACCTGGGCGGTTGGGCCACCTCGGCCAAGGGATCGGTCACCGAGGATCCGGGTGCGGACCTGGCCAGTTACCCCCTCTCGCAGGTTCCCGACGAGGCGGCCGGCATCGTGCGCGCGCTGCTGACTGCTGACCGCAACCAGACCTACCTGCGGGCCCGCATGCGCCCGGAGGATCTCGCGGAGGCCCCCGCCCCCGTCGACTACCGGCCGTTCATCATC
This sequence comes from Tessaracoccus sp. MC1756, assembly GCF_014164735.1. Classification (NCBI taxonomy): domain Bacteria; kingdom Bacillati; phylum Actinomycetota; class Actinomycetes; order Propionibacteriales; family Propionibacteriaceae; genus Tessaracoccus; species Tessaracoccus sp. MC1756. The sequence goes on from NZ_JACJFZ010000002.1 coordinate 355,390, forward strand.
GCCGATGCCGACACCGGGCACGGTGGCGACGCCCACGTGCGCAACCTCATCCGCCGCTTCGTCGAGGTCGGCGTGACGGGCTACCACATCGAGGACCAGCGCCCCGGCACGAAGAAGTGCGGCCATCAGGGCGGCAAGGTGCTCGTGGGGGTCGACGAGCAGATCAAGCGTCTCAACGCGGCGCGGTTCCAGCTCGACATCATGGGCGTGCCGGGCCTCATCGTCGCCCGCACCGACGCCGAAGCGGCCACCCTCCTCGACAACAACGGCGACGAGCGCGACCACCCCTTCGTCCTGGGTGCGACCAATCCGTCCATCCCGTCGTACAAGCTCGTCACACTGGCGCTCATGCGCGCCATGCACAAGGCGGGCACGACGGTGTTGTCTGGCTTCCAGCTCTACACGATCACCGACGAGGAGTACGCCGCGGCCGATGCGTGGCTGGAGCACAACGGCCTGATGGCCAAGGCCGGGCAGGCGGCCACCCGGCTCGCGGGCGCAGCCGAGCCCATCGTCGATGAGACCTACGACGGCCTGGTCAACGACATGGTGGGGCTGTGGGAGTCCGCAGCCGGCCTGATGACCATCGGGGAGGCCGTGGGAAACCGGCTCCAGATGCTGGCCGCCGACGACGCAGACTTGCCGATCAGCGAGGAGGAGTGGCGCGAGTTCGCGGCGGATGCCTCCTTCTGGATGGTGCGTGACAAGGCACGCGAGCTGGGCATCGACTTCTACTGGAACGCCGACGTCGCCCGCACGCCCGAAGGCTTCTACCAGGTGCGCGGAGGCATCGAGTACGCCATCCGCAAGTCGCTGAGCGTGGCGCCCTACGCGGACATCATCTGGATGGAGACAGCTTCGGCCGACATCAAGGAGGCCGAGCACTTCGCCAGGGCGATGCACGAGGTGTTCCCCGACAAGATGCTCGCCTACAACCTGTCGCCATCGTTCAACTGGGACTCCACCGGGATGACCGACGACGAGATGCGGGAGTTCCCGGCGAAGCTGGGAGCTGCGGGCTTCGTGTTCAACTTCATCACGTACGGCGGTCATCAGATCGACGGCGTGGCCGGCGAGGAGTTCGCCTCGGCGCTGATGCACGACGGCATGCTGGCCCTCGCCAAGGTGCAGCGCCGGATCAGGCTGCTCGAGTCGCCGTACCGGACCCCGCAGACCCACGTCGGCGGCCCGCGTCTCGACGCCGCGCTGGCCGCCTGTTCGGCACGCACCGCCACCACCAAGGCCATGGGCAAGGGCTCCACCCAGACCCAGCACCTGGTGCAGACCGAGCTGCCGAAGAAGGTCCTCGAAGACTGGCTGGCCGAGTGGGCGGAGTTCAACGGGCTCGGGACACCGCTTCAGGCGAGCCTGCGGCCCAGCCGGGAGGCGCCCGAACTGCTGGAACTGGCGGTCTACCGGGGGCCGGACGACAAGGTGCACAACATTGTGTTCGCCCCCATCAACGACCGTCACGGACGCACCTTCATCTCGGTGCGCGACCAGAACACCTTCGACGACAACCTCCGCAAGAAGCGCCTCTCGATGCTCGTGCACCTGTACATGATCCAGCGCTTCAAGGCCGACGCCGTGCACTACGTCTCGCCCACGGAAGCCAACGCCGCCCAATGCGAGCGGATGAAGGCCCAGGGCCTGTACTCCGACGTCGCCACTGAACTGGGCAACATCATCGTGGCGCGGGTCGGCAAGGAGCGGATGGCCGACCTGACCGCGCCGAACAGCCGCGAGATGTCGGACCTGATCTCGCGGGCCGACGTGAACGCCTGATCACCGTTCCAACACGGAGGGTCGTGCGGCAGGTGCCGCACGACCCTCCTGTGGATGACGTTGGCGGCCCGGCCCCGCCCATAGCGAGGATCATGGCCTGCGCTAGTGCCACGGCCACATTCAACTGTTCGGCTTCCACAGCGCAGACCTGCGCGAGGTCTGTGAGCACCGGCCGCGGCCTGAGCCGCCTCGCCGGGGCTCAGGCGAGGGTTGCTTCGAGGGTGATCTCGACGGCCTTCAGCGCCTGGCTGATGGGGCAGTTCTCCTTGGCGCCATTCGCGATCGTCTGGAAGGTCTCCTCATCCAGGCCTTCGGCCTGCACGTTCGTGATGAGGTGAATCCCGGTGACGCCGGTGCCGGCCACGAAGCTGACTTCGGCGTTCGTCGTGATCTCCGTGGGCGGGGTGCCGTTCTTCTTCAGTTCGTTGGAGAAAGCCATGGAGAAACAGGTGGCGTGCGCTGCGGCCAGGAGTTCCTCGGGCGTCGTGGTGACATCCGAACCTTCGGCGCGGGCGTTCCACTCCACCGGAAAGCTGCCGGAGCCGGAACTGTCCAGGGTGGTGGTTCCCTTGCCGGTGAACAGGTCACCGTTCCAGACGGTGCTGGCCTTGCTGACGACGGGGTTGGGCATGATCGCTCCTCTTTCGTTGATCGGCGGCCGGTTGGCCCGGTTTGTCCGCCACGCTACCCCGTCGATGCGCTCACTGTGGCGGTCCGGCTGACGCCACTAGTCGGGTTGGTCCGCCCCGAGCAGGATCAGGCAGTGGCGCATCATCCGACGCCTGATCGGGACCGCCAGGGTGAGCACCAGGCCGTCGTCCTGCCATTGCCAGGCCTCGAGGAGTACCGAGCGTCCCTCGAGGATCGCATGCATGACCGCGGCACTACTGCCGGAACGTTGGGAGCGCACCAACAGCGTGGCGCCGTCAGCGAACTGGAGCCTGGCCGTGTGCTGCACCGGGCCTGGGGACACGTTGCGAACTGGGATGCGCCGCTGGATCAACCGGTCCAGACGGATCATGAGCAGCGCGAAGATCCGCTCCTGCACCTCATAGATTTCCCGGTCCATACTCCAGTGTGAACCGGTTGTCCGGGGAAGTCACGGACTTGTCGCGGCAAAGGCCACCCGATCTCGGCTTTCCAGGCTCGAACGCTCACGGGCGCCCGAATCCGGTCCACCGTGGTGTTGACATCGCCTCAGGCCCCCGTCGTATCGTCGGCGAGAGTCGGTGCGGCACCGCGCCGCTGACACTAGGAGCCACGATGAGCCACTACATCATCTACTTCAACCAGCAATGGGTGGGCGACCACAGCGAGGAGTGGTTCGACAGCCGCGGACCGCTCGCCAACGCGGTCGTGGACGAGATGAAGGAGGCCGGCGTCTACGTGTTCGCCGGCGGGCTCGAGGAGAACATCGACGAGGCGTGGAGCGCAGACGCGACGAGCGGCACGGTCGAGATCAACGACGGGCCATTCGGGTCGTCCAGCGAGTTTCTCGGCGGACTGACGATCATTGATGTCGCAGACGACGAGGCCGCGAAAATGTGGGCCGGCAAGGTCGCTGTTGCCTGTGGCTGGCCCCAGGAAGTCCGGCAGATCAAATGAGTCAGTCGCCGTATAGCCCGGAGTGAACAGTCGAACCGGTAGCGGTCAGGCGCGTTCGGCCATGATCTGTTCGACGAGAATCTCGGCGTGACCGGCGTGCTGGGCCAACTCGCGGATGCAGTGGTTCAGCACCCAGCGGAGCGAGAGCTCCCCCAGGACGGGGTGCGTGCAGCGGTCGTCGAGTCCCAATTGACCGATGACCTCATCAGCTGCGGCAACAGCCAGCTCGTGATTGCGCGCAAGTCGCGCAAGCGTGTCATCCGGCTCCAGGGTGAAGCTCTCGTCCACCGTCTCCGGAATTCCCGCTTCTGCGCGGGTCAGGCCACCGAAGCGACAAGGGAACCAGGCCGACTCGACGAAAGCTGCGTGCTTGAGCAGGCCCATCGGCGTCGTCAGCGACGGCACCAACCTTCGCCTCGCCTCCTCATCGGTCAGGACGAGGACCGTCTCGCGGACGAGTCGGCGATGCTCAGCCAGGAAGGCGAGAAGGACCTCGCGCTCGGTACCGACACTCGCATCCAGGGCAGCGATGCCAGCCATATCACCCTCCTTCAACTCAGAGCGTCACACCCGCTGCCGCACGGCACTGCGACGCCACAACCACGGTAGACGCTCACCCGGATCTCCACCGAGTTCCGGCGCGGGCACGTGCGATCAGTTGATGATCTCCGCGTCCGACTCCCGCATCGCCCGCAACCGCTCGCCCCACACGTCGAGCTCATCCGGCCCCAGACGGGTCCAGCCGGTGATCTCCTCGATGACGCGCAGCGGAGCCGCGCTGCGGTAGGACAGCGTCGGGTTGCCGGGGAACTTCTTGTCGGTGACGTTCGGATCGTCCTCGAAAGGACCGGTCGGCTCCACGAGATACACGTGCGGTTCGGCGCCCACGGGACCGAGCATCGCGGCGATCTCGGCCGCCAGGCCACCGCCGTCGAGCCGCGCGGTGAAGTAGACGTGGTTCATGGTCACTTCGGCCCGGTAGTTCGACGGGCGCCCCGGGGTGATCGAGTCACCGGGAGACAGCACCGCTCGGGTGCCGTGGTAGTACCGGGTGGGTCCCGACTCCTCCGACGTATCCACAACCGGAGTGTGCCACGACACCGGTGTTGGTCCACAGAGGGCGCCCGCGACGCAGCCTCCCGAGGACAATGACAAGGCGTCTAGGCGAGCCCGGCGTCGCGCAGCTGGCCGACGGCGCGACGCACGTCATCGAGTCGCGACTACCAGCGAGCCAAGGCGACTTCGACAGAACGCACGATCCCCAGCCCTGGTCATATCTTGTCGCAGTCATGGCGAATCAGACGTTGAAGCGGAACTCCACGACGTCGCCGTCGGCCATGATGTAGTCCTTACCCTCCAGGCGGACCTTGCCGGCGGCCTTGGCCGCGTTCATCGAACCGGCGGCCATCAGGTCGTCGAAGCTGACCACCTCCGCCTTGATGAACCCCTTCTGGAAGTCGGTGTGGATCACACCTGCGGCCTCAGGGGCGGTGGCACCCTTCTTGATGGTCCAACCGCGGGCTTCCTTGGGGCCGGCGGTCAGGTAGCTCTGCAGGCCGAGGGTGTCGTAGCCCACGCGCGCCAGCACGTCGAGGCCCGGCTCTTCCACGCCCATCTCGGCGAGGAACTCGCGAGCCTCGTCCTCTTCCATCTCGACCAGCTCGGACTCGAACTTGGCGTCGAGGAAGATCGCCTCGGACGGGGCGACGATCGCGCGCATCCTGGCCTTGAGTTCCTCGTCACCCAGTTCGTCCTGGTCGCAGTTGAAGACGTAGAGGTACGGCTTCGCGGTGAGGAGGTGGAGTTCGTAGAGCTCCTCGGTGTCCAGAGCCGCGGCGCGGACGCCCTGGCCCGATTCGAGGGCATCCTTCGCGGCCCTGAAGGCCTCGAGCTTCGGCTGCGCATCCTTCTTGATCCGCGCCTCCTTCTCGATACGCGGCAGGGCCTTCTCGACCGTGGCGAGGTCGGCGAGGATCAGCTCGGTGGAGATGGTGTCGATGTCGGAGGCGGGGTCCACCTTGCCGTCGACATGGGTGACGTCCACATCGTCGAACACGCGGGTGACCTGGCAGATCGCGTCGGCTTCGCGGATGTTGGCCAGGAACGCGTTGCCCATGCCTTCACCCTGCGAGGCACCCTTCACGATGCCGGCGATGTCGACGAAGCTGACGACAGCCGGCACGAGCCGCTCGGAGCCGAACACCTTCGCCAACTCCGCGAGCCGCGGATCCGGGACGCCGACCATGCCGACGTTGGGCTCGATGGTCGCGAACGGGTAGTTCGCCGCGAGCACCTCCGCGCGGGTCAGTGCGTTGAACAGGGTCGACTTGCCGGCGTTGGGGAGACCGACGATTCCAATGGTGAGTGCCACGAGAGCGCAGCTTACCGCTCCGCGCTGAGGCGACCGAATGCCGCGCCCCGTCGCGGCGGCCGGGCACTGGCGCGACCTCAGCAGAATTGAGTTGTGCAGCAAGTCCGCTGCACAACTTCACACTGCCTACCCCGACCAGGCTCCGGCTCGTGGGCAAGGTTGAGTTGTGCAGCGGACTTGCTGCACAACTTCACACTGGCCCCTGTCCGCATTTTGGCCACGTTTGCGTAGCGTTAATGGGTTGGTTAGGGTTGCCTAAGTCGCGACACCGACAGCTACTACTGAAAGACACCGATGAAGCAGACTCTGCGCCTCCTCGCCGCCACCGCAGCCGCTGGCGCCCTCGCCCTCACGGCGTGCGGCACCCCCGATACAGCCCCCGCCGCAGACGAGACCTCCGGTCAGGCCATCTCCGTCGCCCACACCCAGGGCACCGCTGAACTCGACGGCACGCCCAGCAAGATCGTCGTCCTCGACTTCGGCGCGCTCGACACCCTCGACGCGCTCGGCGTCAGCGGCTCGGTCGTCGGCGTTCCCAAGGGCGGGGCCTTCCCCGACGCGGTGAGCTCCTTCAACACCGACTCCACCACGGACGTAGGCACGCTCCAGGAGCCCAACTTCGAGACCATCGCCTCCCTGCAGCCGGATCTCATCGTCGCCGGCTTCCGCTCCGCGAAGCAGGTGCCTGAGCTGAGCAAGATCGCGCCGACCGTCGACATCACCTACGACTACTCCAAGAGCTTCTACGACGGTGTGGCCTACGCCACCGACATCCTCGCCGAGGCCACCGGAACCCAGGAGCAGGCCCAGACCGAACTCAAGGAGCTCGAGGAGGCCATCGCCGCCGCTAAGGACAAGGTGCCCGCGGGCAAGAACGCCATGGTCCTCATGACCTCCGGTGGCAAGGTGTCGGCGCACGGCACCCAGTCGCGCTACAACGCCCTGTTCAACGACCTGGGCATCGAGCCCACCATTTCCGACGTCGAGGCCGAGGCCCATGGCGACGCCATCTCCTTCGAGGCCATCCAGCAGGCCAACCCCGACCTGTTGTTCGTCGTGGACCGCGACGCCGCCATCGGTGAGGAGGGTGCCGCGGCCAAGCAGGTGCTCGACAACGAACTGATGGCCACCACCTCCGCCTGGAGCAACGACGACGTCGTGTACCTCGAGGGCCAGCGCTGGTACATCCTGATCCACGGCGCCAACAACGCCGTCGAAATGATCAACCAGGTGGCTGCCGAGCTGTGAGCGTCGCCGCCCTGCGCACCACGCGTCAGCCCGCCACCCGTCCCCTGAACTGGGGCTGGGTCGGCGGGCTCGCCGCGCTTCTGGTGCTGGCGGCGGTCTCGCTGTTCGTCGGCGTCGCCGACCTCTCACCCTGGGATTTCATCTCGGGGCGGGCCACAGACCAACAGGTGCTCAACCTGTTCGCGTCCCGCATCCCCCGCACCGTCGCCGTGCTCCTGGCCGGCGCGTCCCTCGCGCTCTCCGGTCTACTGATGCAGTTGCTGGTGCGCAACCGGTTCGTCGAACCCACGACGGTGGGCACCTCGGAGTCGGCAGGCGTGGGCATCCTCATCGCGGTCATGCTGTTCCCCTCGGCGCCGCTCTGGTTGAAGATGCTCATCGCCGTGGCCACCGCGCTGGCCGGCACCGCCGTGTTCGTCCGCCTCGTCCGGGCCCTGCCGCCCCGCGCGCCCATCGTCGCGGTGCCCCTCGTCGGCATCATGCTGGCCGGCGTCATCTCCGCCGGCACCACGTTCGTCGCCTACCGGTTCGACCTCCTCCAGAGCCTCGGCATCTGGATGCAGGGCGACTTCTCCGGCGTGCTGCGCGGCCGCTACGAACTGCTGTGGCTGTTGGCCATCGTCGGTGCCGTGTTGTGGGTCTTCTCGGACCGGTTCACCGTCGCGTCGCTCGGGGAGGAGCAGGCGACCTCGCTGGGCCTGTCCTACAAGACCACCCTCAACCTCGGCCTTGGCCTCGTCGCCGTGGCGTCCGCGGTCACCCTCGTGGTGGTCGGGGCCATCGGCTTCGTCGGCCTGATCATCCCCAACCTCATCGCCATGTGGCGCGGCGACAACCTGCGCCGCAACATCGCCTGGACGGCCCTCGCAGGCTCCGGTTTCGTGCTGGTCTGCGACCTCCTCGCGCGCACCATCAACCACCCCTACGAGATCCCCGTCGGCACCATCTCCGGGGTGCTGGGCGGCACCGTCTTCCTGGCGCTGCTGCTGACCGGCAAGCTGAGGACCGCCAGATGACCACCGTCGCCTTCGTCCCGGACACCAAGGTCCGACGCCAGGTCGGCCCCGACGCCCGGCTCTGGCTGGCCGTCGCCTTCTGCCTGTTGGCGGCCGTCGCGTTCGTCACGATCAACGCGGCCGGCAACCTCGAGTTCATCCTGCCGTTCCGCGGCCGCAAGCTCGCCGCGATGGTGCTCGTGGGATGGGCCACCGGGGTGGCGACGGTGGCCTTCCAGACGGTGACCAACAACCGGCTGCTCACCCCGTCGATCCTCGGTCTCGACGCGCTGTACGCCTTCATCCAGACGCTGTTGATCTTCCTGCTGGGGGTCACCTTCGTCTCGGCCGTCGGGCCCTACACGATGTTCGCCATCACGGTGGTGATCATGCTGGCTTCCGCCATGGCACTCACGGGCCTGTTGTTCGGTCGCAAGGGCCGCTCCGTCTATCTCGTGGTGCTCGCCGGCCTGGTGTTGGGCGCGATCCTGCGCTCGTTCTCCTCGCTGATCAGCCGGATGCTGGACCCCACGAGCTACCTGGTGCTGCAGGGCAACCTGTTCGCCTCCTTCAACGCCGTCCACCCGGAACTGATCTGGGTGGGCTTCGCCGTCGTCGCTGCCTGTACCTGGTGGCTGTGGCGGGCACGCAACACGCTCGACGTACTCACGCTCGGCAGGGAAGCCGCCGTGTCGCTCGGTGTCCCCTACCACCGCACCGTGCGCACCGTGCTCCTCGTCGCCACCCTGCTGGTGTCGGTGTCGACGGCGCTGGTCGGACCCATCACGTTCCTCGGCCTCATCGTGGCGGCCGTGGCCTATCAGGTCGCCGGCACCGGCAAGCACGCCTACACCATGCCGATGGCGGGGCTGCTCGGCGTGGGCGTCATCGTGGCCGGCCAGGCCATTCTGGAGCAGGTGTTCGGGCTGGGCACCGTGCTCTCCGTCATCATCGAATTCGCCGGTGGCATCGCGTTCATCTGGCTCGTCATCAGGAAGGCTGCACGGTCATGATCGAGGTCAAGGACGTCACCAAGCGCTACGGCAAGTCGGTCGTCGTCGACGACGTGTCGGTGTCGCTGCCCAGCGGCGGCCTGACCGCCATTGTGGGCGCCAACGGAGCGGGCAAGTCAACCCTGTTGTCGATGGTCGCGCGCCTGCTCGGAGCCGACACGGGCGAGATCACCGTCGGGAACCTCGACGTAGCGAAGGCAGACTCCAGGGAACTGGCCAAGCGGCTCGCCATCTTGCGGCAGAACAACGACGTGCAATCGCGGCTCACCGTCACCGACCTCGTCGGATTCGGGCGCTATCCCCACAGCGGCGGACGGCACACGAAGGCCGACCACGAGGCCATCGACCTGGCCATCCGCTGGATGGGCCTCGAGGACCTCCGGAACCGTTTCCTCGACGAGATGAGTGGAGGCCAGCGGCAGCGCGCGTTCGTCGCGATGGTGCTGGCGCAGGACACGGAGTACGTGCTGCTCGACGAGCCCCTCAACAACCTGGACGTGTCACACGCGCACGGCATGCTGCAGACGCTGCGCCGCGCCGCCGACGAGCTGGGCAAGACCGTCGTCATCGTGCTGCACGACATCAACTACGCCAGCTGCTGGGCCGACCAGATCGTCGCCATGAAGCACGGCCGGATCCATGCCGTGGGCACACCGGCCGAGATCGTGCGGCCCGGTCTGTTGCGTGAGGTGTTCGATCTGGACATTGAGGTGGGCGAGTTCCAGGGCCGGCCCATCGCGCACTTCTACCTGCCAATCCCTACGTGCAACAACTCCCACCGGTCGCAACGGGAGGGCTGCTGCTTGGACCGCCAGGTCGGCGCCCCCGTGCCGCTCGTCCTCAACGCCGGTTGAGCTGCCCGGTTCCTTATCAGGCCGCAGCACCGCCTGCGTAGTACGACTCCATCGCGCGGGCGAGGAACCAGGCGTCCTCGACCCCACACAGCTCGCGCGCCGAGTGCATGCTCAGCAGGCCGATGCCCACGTCGACGGTGGTGATGCCCAACCGGGTGGCCGTGATCGGCCCGATGGTGGAGCCGCAGGGCATCGAGTTGTTGGACACGAACGGCTGCGTCGGCACGTCGGCGCGCGCGCAGGCGTCCAGCCAGAGGGCGGCGCCTACCGCATCCGTGGCGTAGCGCTGGTTCGCGTTGATCTTCAGCAGGGGGCCGCCGTTGGCCTCCGGATGGTTCTTCGGGTCGTGGTGGCCCACGTAGTTGGGGTGGACCAGGTGCCCGGAATCTGCAGAGACACAGCTCGACCGCGCGAACATGGCGCGGGTGGCGTCCAGGCCCAGCCCGCAGCCGGCCGCGATCCGCTCCAGGACGTCCTGCAGGAGGGGTCCACCGGCGCCGGTGGTGGTGGCGGAGCCCACCTCCTCATGGTCGAAGGCGACGAGGACCGACACGTCGGAGCCCACCTCGAGCGCCTCGAAGGCCGTGAGGCCCGCGTGGGTGGAGGACAGGTTGTCCAGGCGACCCGAGGCGAAGAACTCATCCTCAGCCCCGATCACGGCGGGCGGCTGGGTATCGAACAGGTACAGGTCGTGGTAGGCGACCTCCTCGGCCTCAACACCCGCCAGTACCGCGAGATGCTCCTTCACGGGCCGCTTCAGGTCGACGGCGACCACCGGCTGCATGTGCTGCTGCTTGTCCAGCTTGAGCGCGTCGTTGACGCCGCGGTCCAGGTGGATGGCCAGCTGCGGGATCCGGGCGATGGGCCCGCTCTTCACGAGGTGGCTCTGCCCATCACGGGTGACGAGGCGGCCGGCGATGCCGAGATCGCGGTCCAGCCAGGAATTGAGCAGCGGCCCCCCGTACACCTCCACGCCGACCTGGACCCAACCTGCCGAACGGATCAGGTCACCCGGCTTGATCTTGAACGACGGCGAGTCCGTGTGGGTGCCGACGATGCGGAACCCGGCGGTCTCGGTCAACTCCTCGGGCGCGACCCAGGCGACAACGGCGCCGTCGCGCTGGATGAACCGCTTGCCGGCGACGCCGTCGAAAGGCCGACGCGGGTCCAACTGCTCGAAGCCCGCCTCCCGCAGGCGCCGTGCCATCGTGCTGGCCGCGTGGTAGCTGGTGGGCGACGCGGTGACGAACTCCGCGAGATCTGCGATGTGGTCCTGGGCGGTGCTGAGCATGGCGTCAAACATAGCCCCAGCCCGATGGGCGTGCGACCAAGGGTGGCGTGGGGCCTCAGCCGGCGTCCGTGCGGCGGGGAAGCTGGCGGACCGGCGGATCGAGCAGCGTCTGCTCAGACGAGAGCAGCGTGCGCTCCCGCTCGCGCAGGTCCTCGTAGTCGAGCATCTCCGTGACCGTCACCTGGCGGGTGGTCAGCTCGACGCCCTTCAGCTCCGTGAGGTCTTCCGACGCGACCTCGTAGTCACGGAACCTGCGGGCCGACACCATCACGCGGGTCTCCAGCGCACCCACGGCGCTGTTGTAGTTCGTCACGGCGCTGCGCAGCGAATTGCCCAGCTTGTCGAAGTGCTTTCCGAGGGTTGCGAGCCGCTCGTAGAGTTCGCGGCCGAGTTTCGAGATCTCCCCGGCCGTCTCTGCGAGAGCCACCTGCTTCCACCCATTCGCGACGATCTGCAGCTGCGGGATGAGCAGTCCGGGTGAGGCGAGCACGACGTGCTTGCGCGTGGCGTAGTCGTGGAGGTCCGGCATCTGCTCCATGGCGAGCCGGTAGAACTCGTCCGAGGGCAGGTACAGCACGACGAACTCCGGCGAGCCCAGATCCAACTGCCAGTAGTTCTTACCGGCGAGCTGGTCGATGTGGGTCTTGACGTGCCGGGCGAAGGAGGCGAAGTGCGACTTCTGGGCCTCCGGGTCTTCGGTGTTGTACGCCTCGAGCACCGCAGCCAGCGGCACCTTCGCGTCGACGAAGATCACCTTGCCGGCGGGGAGGTTCACCCGTAGGTCAGGGCGGAACAGGCCGTCGTCGGAGGTGTAGCTCTGCTGGGTGTCGAAATCGCAGCGCTCCACGAGGCCGGAGATCTCGACGATGCGCTTGAGGCTGCTCTCCCCCCACGCGCCGCGCACCTGGGGTGTGCGCAGGGCCTGGCTGAGGCTGGTGGTCTCCTTGCGGATGGCCTCCCCCGACATCCGCACGGTGTTGACCTGCTCAGCGAGCTCAGCGGCCATCCGCACGCGGTCCTTCTCCACCGCCTGCAGCTTCTCCTGCATCTGGCGCAGGCCGTCCGCCAGCGGGGCGACGAGCTGCTCCGTCGCCTTCATCCGCTGGTCCGCCACGACATCTGCGGCCTTGCCGTGCTTCTCCAGCGACTCCGAGGACAACACCTTGAACTGGTTGAGGAGCACCTCGCGGTCTGCCGCCTGTTCCTTGGCCTTCTGGACCGCGGCGTCGCGCTCTGCCTCTGCCGCCGCCACGAGCGCCTGCACCCTGGCGGTCTCACCCTGGGCCTCGGCCACCAGCCGCTGCGCGTCCGCGGCGACGGCGCGCAGCTCTGCCTTGCCTGCGAGGACCTGGGCGATCTCCGCCTTGGCCATGGCAGCCTCCTCGCGGGCGCGACTGGCGTCTGCCCGGGCCTGTGCCGAATCGTCGCGGGCCTGCATCAACTGGCGCTGCTCCTGCTCACGGGCGGCGGTGTCTGAGGCACCCGCAGCGGCGGTGCTGCGGCGCCCCAGCAGAAAGCCTCCGACCAGGCCGAGGACGAGGGCGAAAAGACCGAAAAGGATGGCGAGTGCTTCCATGCCTCACAGCTAATCAGCCGCCTCAGACAAAACCTGAGTCCCACTCCGGGTATGCCCCAAAGACCCGGCGATCCGGCCCTCCGGCGACGTCACCCACGTCCACCGGTGACCGCAGAGTGACACAATGGTCCGGGTGAGCACACTGGCCGACCTTGCCGAATCCATCCCCGACGCCGTCGAACGGCTGTCGGCCATCGTCACGCACACCCCAGTGCAGCTGAATGAGCGGCTGTCCGCCGCCACCGGCTCCGAGATCTGGCTCAAGCGCGAAGACCTGCAGCCCGTCCGCTCCTACAAGCTGCGCGGCGCCTACAACCTCATGAGCCAGCTGAACGAGGAGGAGAAGGACGCCGGCGTCGTCTGCGCCTCGGCCGGTAACCACGGCCAGGGCGTCGCGTTCTCCGCCGCGGCCCTCGGCATCCATGCCACTGTCGTGGTGCCCCACCCCACGCCGCGCCAGAAGCGTGACCGGATCCAGAAGATCGGTGGCCAGTACGTGGACCTTGTGCTGCACGGCGCCACCTACGACGAGGCCTCGGAGGAAGCCGTCCGGCTCGCCGGCCAGGGCATGGTGCTCGTCCCCGCCTTCAACGACCCGCGCACCGCCGCCGGCCAGGCGACACTGATGGTCGAGGCCTTCGACCAGCTCGGCTTCGTGCCGGACGTCGTCGTGCTGCCCATCGGCGGCGGCGGTCTCGTCGCAGGCTGCTCGGCGTGGCTGCGCGCGGTACACCCGGACGTGCGGATCATCGGCGTCGAACCGGAGGGCGCGCCGTGCATGGCGGCCGCGATCTCAGCCGGGCGGCCCGTCACCCTCAACAACATCGACACCTTCGTCGACGGCGCGGCCGTGCGGCGGGCCGGCGACTTCACCTTCCAGGCGATCCGCGAGGCACGCATCGAGCTGGCGCGCGTCCCAGAGGGCCAGATCTGCACCGAGATGCTGGACATGTACCAGACCGACGGCATCATCGCGGAGCCGGCCGGCGCCCTCGCCGCGGCCGCCCTCCCCACCGGCGGGGTGGGCCCGCGGGTGCAGATCCCGACGGGGTCCCGGGTGCTGGTGCTGGTCAGCGGCGGCAACAACGACGTCTCGCGCTACGCCGACGTGGTGGAGCGCTCGCTCATCCACGAGGGCCGCAAGCGCTACTTCCTGGTGGAGTTTCCGCAGCAGCCGGGTGCGCTGCGCATGTTCCTCGACTCGGTGCTGGGGCCCGAGGACGACATCGCCTACTTCGAGTACGTCAAGCGCAACAACAAGGAGACCGGTCCCGCCCTGGTGGGCGTCGAGCTGGGCAGCCCGGGAGACTACCGCTTCCTCCTCCAGCGCATCGACGAGTGCGGCATGAAGACCGAGGAGATCGCCTACGACTCCCCGTACTTCACCTTCCTGGTCTGACCAGCCGGCGGTCGTCGGGACATGGAAAGGGCCGCCGGTCTCCCGGCGGCCCCCATTTCGCAGCGTCAGTGCTTCACCGCGCGGCGCAGGTCCTTGCGTAGTTCCGGCGGCAGAGCGAACTGCAGCGTCTCCTCGGTCAGGCGCTCCTCGACAGCGACGGGGTAGCCCTGCTCCTCGAGGAACTTGAGCACGCCCTGCACCAGGTCGTCGGGCACGGAGGCGCCGGACGTGACGCCCACCGTCTCCACGCCGTCGAGCCATTCGGGCTTGATCTCGCTGTAGTTGTCGACGCGGTGCGAGGCCTTCGCCCCGGCCTCGAGCGCGACCTCCACGAGCCGCACGGAGTTCGACGAGTTGGCCGACCCCACCACGATCATCAGGTCACAACCGGCGCCGGCGATCTGCTTCACCGCGAGTTGGCGGTTCTGCGTGGCGTAACAGATGTCGTCCGACGGGGGGTCCATCAGGAGCGGGAACTTCTCCCGCAGCCGGCCCACCGTCTCCATGGTCTCGTCGACGGACAAGGTGGTCTGCGACAGCCAGGCGACATCCGCGTCATCCGGCAGGTCCAGCCCGGCGACATCGTCGGGGTGCTGCACCAGGATGGTCTGCTCGGGCGCGTGGCCCATGGTGCCGTCCACCTCTTCATGGCCCTGGTGGCCGATGAGCAGGATGGTCTTGCCGTCCGTCGCGAAGCGCTTGGCCTCGTGGTGCACCTTGGTGACGAGCGGGCACGTGGCGTCGATGGTCTTCAGACCGCGCTCGGCCGCCTCGGATTTCACCGCCGGGGAGACGCCGTGTGCAGAGAACACCACGGTGGAACCCGGCGGCACCTCTTCGAGTTCCTCGACGAAGATCGCGCCGCGCGCCTGGAGGTCCTCGACGACATGGCGGTTGTGCACAATCTCCTTGCGCACGTAGACGGGTGAGCCGTACAGGTCGAGGGCCTTCTCAACGGTGATCACGGCACGGTCCACGCCCGCGCAGTAACCGCGGGGCGCAGCGACAACGACTCGTTTGGTGGCAGTCATGCCTCTTAGTCTAGGTGAAATAGGAAATACCCCCGCTTCGGTAGCCTGGGGCCATGAAATCGCCTCAGCTGCACGCCGTCGGATTCGACTTCACCTCCATGGAGGCGCTCACCAAGGCTGCGTTCGACGGTGGGGTCAGGGGCGTCAACAAGGCGCCCGGCTTCGCCCTGATCGGCGCCTACACCGACCCGAGCGGCGCCCGGGTGGCCTTCGTGCAGCGCAAGGGGCAGGCGGTCAACGTGTCCGCAGGGCTCCGCTCGGACACGCGGTACCGGGCCCAGGTGATCCGGTTCACGGACCTCCTGGCGCGCGTCGCCGTGTACTCGCAGGGCGAGGACGGCGAGCTGCTCACCCAGTTCCTTGCGATGGTCGACGACCCGATCGCCTACGAGCAGCACGACCTCACCCCCGGCGGCGGCTTCTCGATCATCCAGGAACTGCAGGTGGGCGCCCTGGCGATGGACGTGCTGGTGTTCGCCGACGAAGAGGCGTTCAAGGCCTCCGACGCCGCCCGCGTCGGCTCGATGCTGATGGAGCCGCGCTCCATGGTGTCGCCGTCGCTCCTGGGGTTGCAGGCCTCCTCGATCACCACCGAGGAGGCGGGGCCGACGCTGCTGATGGGCGCCGTCGTCCAAGACGTGCAGGTGCGTCGCAACGAGCTCACCAAGACCAACTTCCAGTACGTGCGGGCGGCGAGCGTCATCGGCCTCACTGTCGCCGTCCCCATGGAGCACCCCGTCGAGCCGGGCAACGTCATCCACGGCACGTTCTACGCCACCGTCAACGCCGGCACCTGGGACCGCAACGCCGGCGCCCACTAGGGTTGCCGGCATGGCACTGACCAGCTCCCCGGAACAACCGCAGCCGCTCGGCCGCGTGATCGGGGCGGTCAAGGACTGGGTCAACCGCTGCGGCGAGATCTGGGTCGACGCCCAGGTGGTGGAGATCAAGCGCCGCAACGCCCCCACCCAGTTCATGACGTTCCGCGACCGGATCGCCGACATGTCCTGCCAGGTCACCGCCTCCACCCTGGTCCTCGACGCTGCCGGGCCCATCCCGGAGGGCTCCCGGGTGACGGCCCGGATCCGGCCACGCGTCTGGGACCGCAACTCGACACTGAGCTACGAATGCCTGGAACTCCGTGTCGCCGGCGAGGGCCGCCTGCTGGCCCAGCTCGAACAACTCAAGCGCAAGCTCCAGGCGGAGGGCCTGTTCGAGGCCCACCGCAAACGACGCCTCCCGCTGCTCCCACGCGTGATCGGTCTGGTCACCGGCAAGAACTCCGACGCGGAGCGCGACGTCATCACCAACGTCGAGCGGCGCTGGCCCGGCGCCCACCTCCGGGTCCGGCACGCGCTGGTGCAGGGCGTCAGCTCGGCGGAATCCGTCATGACGGCATTGGCCGCGCTGGACGCAGACCCCGAGGTCGACGTCATCATCATCGCCCGCGGGGGCGGCTCCCTCGAAGACCTGCTGAGCTTCTCCGACGAGGGGCTCGTGCGTGCGGTCCACGCGGCCCGCACCCCGGTGATCACGGCGATCGGGCACGAGCGCGACTTCCCACTCGTCGACTTGGTGGCCGATTACCGGGCCTCCACCCCCACCGATGCGGCCAAGCACGTGGTGCCGGACCACGCGGCGGAGCAGGCCGGTGTCGCCCAGGCGCTCCAGCGGCTGCACCGCGCCGTCGACGGTGTGCTCACCCGTCGGCAACAGGTGCTGGACGCGCTGCGCTCGCGCCCTGTCATGGTGGACCCCACCAGCGCCTTCGACGCCCACGTCGAGCGGGTGTCGCTGCTGCGCCACCGTCTGGAATCTGCCATTGGCCGCCGGCTCCGCGACGAGGAATCAGACCTCCGGGCAGCCGTCAGCACCATCCGGGCGCTCTCCCCCAAGCGGACTCTGGAGCGCGGGTACGCCGTCCTGGTGGACGAGGCCCACGCCTCAGTGTCCAGCATCGGCGACACCACCGTCGGCGCCCGCATCCACGCCTACCTGGCCGACGGGGAACTGGCCCTCGATGTCGCCCGGGTCACGCCCGAAGGGGCGTCCTGATGTACCGAAGGGCCGTGTCCTGAGTATTCGGGGGGGGCCGAACGAATGTGTCGAAGGGAGCCATACGATGGCTGACGAGAAACTGACCTATGAGCAGGCCCGCGACGAGTTGGTGGCCGTGGTCGGCAAGCTGGAATCCGGCGGTGCGTCGCTCGCCGATTCGATGGCGCTGTGGAAGCGCGGCGAGGAACTGGCGAAGATCTGTCAGGAGTTCCTCGACGGCGCGAAGGAGCAGGTGGCCAAGGCCCGCGAATCCGGCTGAGCGGCCTATCGCTCCACGAGGGTGGAGGTGAAGGCCTCGAGTTCCGGGAAGTCGGTGTCCGCCGAGACCACCGTCGTCACGCCGTCCTGCTCGTTGACGAGGCTGCGCGTACGGCCGTCCTTGCTCTCGTAGCGGGACCAGTCACGGCCGGCGAGCGTCGTCTCCTCGCCGATCTCGTTGCCCTCGCGGGTGCCACTGCGTACCAGTTCCCGGGCGGACTCGTCGCGCTGCAGGACGCCGTAGTAGATCTCGTCCGGTGAGAGGTATCCCACCTGCCACGAGTTACCTACCGCGGGCTCCGTGGTGATCCACGGCTGGCCCTTCTGGGCCCAGGCGGCGCGGACCGGGACCCAGCCCGCCCCCGGGTTGCCGGCCACCAGCACCGGGAACGGCGACTCCGCCTCCGCCCGGGTGATGAAGGGGCCCAGATCGATGGGTTCGACCTCCTCCTTTGGCGTGGAGGTGAAGAAGATGATGACCAGCAGCACCGGAACAGCGATGACCGCCAAGGAGATGATCATGTCCCTACCGCGGGCCTTCGGGTTGCGAGCCATGCGCGCCACCCTACCCAGCCGCCGCCTCCGACAGCCACCTGCGCCCAGCCGCACGCGCCGAGCCACCCCGGGCTGGGTGAAGTTGTGCAGCTAGTCCGCTGCACAACTCACACCTGCCGGGCCGCCGGACGTCGCAATGCCATCGACCGGACGACGCGGGGATCAGCGCCCGAAGCGACGCTCGCGCTGGGCGTAGGCCCGCAGGGCGCGGACGAAGTCGACGCGGCGGAAGTCCGGCCACAGCGCCTCGCAGAAGTAGAACTCGCTGTGCGCCGACTGCCACAACAGGAAGCCCGAGAGCCTCTGCTCGCCGGAGGTACGGATGATCAGATCGGGATCCGGCTGACCCTTCGTGTAGAGGTGTTCGGAGATCTCGTCGATCTCCAGCGTTTGCGCCACCTCTTCCAGCGTGGCGCCCTGTGAGGCCTTCTCGGCGAGCAGGGAGCGCACGGCGTCGCGCAGTTCGTGGCGGCCGCCGTAGGCGACGGCGACGTTGACCACCATGCCGGCGATGTCCTCCGTCGACGCGGAGGCCGCGCGCAACGACTGGGCGCACTCGTCGTCCAACAGGTCAAGGGCTCCCACCACCTGCACGCGCCAGCGCTTCCGGGCGGCGAGGTCGCGCACGAGATCCTGGATGACCTGCAGCAGCGGGGCGAGTTCCGCCTCCTCACCACGGCTGAGGTTCTCGGTGCTGAGCACCCACAGCGTGATGACCTTGATGCCGGCGTCCTCGCACCACTCCACGAACTCGCGGAGCTTGCCCGCGCCCGCCCGGTAACCTGCGACGAGGGGCTCACCGGGTGCGTTCATCCGGGCCCACCGACGGTTACCGTCGGCGAGGACGGCCACGTGTTGGGGGAGCGACGCCTTGTCCAGCTTGTCCAGCACGCCCCGCTCGTAGGTGGCGTACAGCCATTTGGGCGGCCACCACCGCTCGCTGAGCGGGCGCGCAAGTGACATGCGAGAAGCCTAGGGCATCGCGTCAAGGGCCCGGCAGGTACGCCTCCCCGAACCAACCCGACAGGTGTCCTACAGATGACGTGACCCCCGCCGAAATGAGGGGGTGACCCCATCTGGAGGACGGACAGCGGGTCTGCCGGGCGACGCCGATGCTCGAGTGATGGAATCGTGTTGGAAATCGGCGCGCAACGCGTTAACCTACGGTTGCGTAAGTTACGGAAGCGTAGGTCTGACCATGAACGACTCCTCCACCGTCGAAGCAGGCACCGGGACCACCCCGCAGCCGAGCGAACGGCCCAGCTCGGAAGCCCCCCTCCAGGGCGGTGAGCTGTCAACGACGGCGGGCACGAAACCGAAGCTGCGGGGGTGGCTGCATCTGGGGATGTCGCCCATCGTGTTCATCGTCGGCCTGGCGTTCACCACCTTCGCACCGGACCTCACGGCCCGTATCGGCGCCGCCGTCTACACGCTGGCCGCAGTGCAGCTCTTCGGCACCAGCGCCGTGTACCACCGCGGGAACTGGTCCGACAGGACCAACGCGATCTTCCGCCGCATCGACCACTCCAACATCTTCGTCTTCATCGCCGGCACCTACACCCCCCTGACGCTCGCGCTGTTGGACGGCAGCTCCCGCCGGGCCCTGCTGATCCTGATCTGGTCGATCGCCGTGCTCGGGGTGCTCTTCCGCGTCACCTGGTTGTCGGCGCCCCGCTGGTTCTACACGCTGCTCTACGTGGCCATGGGGTGGGCAGCCGTCGGGTGGCTCAACCAGTTCTGGGCGGAGGGCGGCCCCGCGGTGGTGCTACTGCTGTTGGGCGGCGGGCTCGTCTACTCGGTGGGGGCCCTCGCGTACGGGACGAAGCGGCCGCAGTTGTCGCCCACCTGGTTCGGCTTCCACGAGGTGTTCCATGCCTGCACGATCGTCGCCGCAGTGCTCCACGCGATCGCCATCGGGCTGGCCATTTTCTGATCCCCATGCCACGTGCCGCCGGTAGATTGGCTCCATGACGGACCTCTTTCCCACCAGCTGGAATCATGCAGTGGTCGTCGTCGCGCATCCCGACGACCCGGAGTACGGCATCGCAGCTGCCGTGGCCAGGTGGACGCGCGAGGGGAAGCAGGTCACCTACCTCCTGGCCACCAGCGGCGAGGCCGGCATCCAGGGGATGTCGCCGGCCGAGGCCGGCCCGCTCCGCGAGGAGGAGCAGCGCCGCGCGGCCGCCCATGTGGGCGTCAGCAGGTTGATCTGGCTCGACCTCCCAGACGGCAGGCTGGCAGACACCCCAGGCCTCGCCGACGCCATCCGCCACGCCACCGAATCCCACCCCATCGACGTCGTCATCTCCACCTACCGGGGCCCACAGTGGGAACCCGGCATGCCCAACCAGGCGGACCACATGGCCGTCGGCGAAGCGACCATCGAGGCGCTCGCGGGCAGGAACGTCTGGCACTTCGAGAACGGCCCCGGCCCGACGCACCACCTGGTGGTGACGGACGACGACGTGCAGGCCGCCGTCCGGTCGCTCGCGGAGCACCAGGTCTACCTGGCGGTGCTCGACCCGACCACCGACGTGTGGTCGCAGGCGGAAGCGGTGGTGAACCGCAGCATCGACACGGCGCACGGCGACAACCGCGTCCAGTTCAGGCTGGTCTCGGCACCGGCGCGGGATTCCTAATCACACCATTGTCATTCAGGTCTTCCCGTTGCCCCGCCGGCGCGTTACTGTCTAGGCATGGAGAATCGCTCCATCACTGAAGATCCGGTCCCCTGACCTCAGGACGGGGGCAGGCAAGAGCGTCGCCCCCGCGAAGGGAGCAAACGTGCTCAACCTGTCAGACCAGCAGACTTCCCCCACCGCTGCGCAGCCCATCACGGCCATCAAGACCTACGTCGTCGACACCTCCGTCCTCCTTTCAGACCCGAAGGCGATGTTGCGCTTCAAGGAGCACAACGTCATCCTGCCGATCGTGGTCATCACGGAGCTCGAAGCGAAGCGCCACCACCCCGAACTGGGCTTCTTCGCCCGCTCAGCACTTCGCCTCCTCGACGACCTCCGCGTCGAACACGGCCGTCTCGACACCCCGCTGCCCACCAATGACCAGGGCGGAAATTTGCGGGTCGAGTTGAACCACAGCAACGAGGAAGCGCTCCCGCCCGGTTTCCGCCTCGGCGACAACGACACCCGCATCCTCGCCGTCGCGCTCAACTACGCCAACGAGGGCCACGACGTGGTGCTGGTCACCAAGGACGTGCCGCTCCGAGTGAAGGCAGCGGCCGTCGGGCTCGCCGCCGAGGAGTACCGCAACGACCTGGCGGTCCACACCGGGCACACGGGCATGGCGGAGGTCGCGGTCACCTCGGAGGACGTCGATTCCCTCTACTCAGACGGCGTGCTCACCACAGCGGCCGCGGACGACATCTGCGTCCACTCCGGCGTGGTGGTCAATGCCCCTGGTTCGTCGGCGCTGGCCCGCAAGTTGCCCAACGGGGACCTGAAGCTCATCAAGCACGACCGCGAGGTCTTCGGTCTACGCGGCCGCTCTGCAGAGCAGCGGGTTGCACTCGAGATCCTCATGGACGACTCCATCGGCATCGTCTCCCTGGGCGGCCGGGCGGGCACCGGCAAGTCGGCGCTGGCGCTCTGCGCGGGCCTCGACGCGGTGCTGGAGCAGCGCAAGTACACCAAGGTGATGATCTTCCGGCCGCTCTACGCGGTGGGCGGTCAGGAGCTCGGCTACCTCCCGGGCAGCGCGGAAGAGAAGATGCAGCCCTGGGGCCAAGCGGTGTTCGACACCCTGTCGGCGGTCACCAACAAGTACGTCATCGACGAGTTGCTCGAACAGGACATGATCGAGGTGCTGCCGCTGACCCACATCCGCGGCCGGTCCTTGCACGACGCGTTCATCATCGTGGACGAGGCCCAGTCGCTGGAGCGCAACGTCCTCCTGACGGTGTTGTCCAGGGTCGGCCAGAACTCGCGGGTGGTGCTGACGCACGATGTCGCCCAGCGGGACAACCTCCGGGTGGGTCGCCACGACGGAGTGGTCGCCGTGATCGAGAAGCTGAAGGGCAATCCCCTCTTCGCGCACGTCACTCTGACCCGCTCCGAGCGTTCGCAGATCGCGGCGCTGGTCACCGACATGCTGGAGGTCGACTCACTCGGCTGACGGCCACCCGGCACAGACTGGAATTCGGAGGGAGATTCCAGCCACATCGCCCGTATAGAGCGGGATGTGGCAGGTATCTCCCTCCGAATTCCGGTGACGGTCCCCTACTCGGCGCGAATGGCGGCCAGCGGGCTGAGTTTCATCGCGCGCTGCGCCGGCAGCACGCCGGCGACGGTACCGATCAGGGTGGCGAAGCCGACGGCCCCCACCATCAACCACACGGGGATGATCGACACCTGGCCACCCTCGGAACCGGTGACCATCTGCGATCCCAGGGTGGCGTTCAGCACCGCGGAGACGCCCAGCGACAACAACAGCCCGATGAGGCCGCCGAAGAAGCCGATACTCGAGGCCTCGATCAGGAACATCTTGCGGATGTCGCCGAGGGCGGCTCCCATCACCTTCATGATGCCGATCTCCCTGGTGCGCTCGTAGACGCTCATCATCATCGTGTTGGCGATACCGATGGCCGCCACCAGCAGCGAGATGAAACCGATGCCGCCGAACACCGCCTGGATGATCAGCCCCTGTTCCTGCGACTGCCGGATCCACTCGATCTCCGCATATGCCTGATAGCCCTGGTCCCGCAGCGTGTTGAGCACCGCCTCCGCGTCCTCCGGGCTGTCTGTCAGCACCTTGAACTCGGTGTAGATGAAGTCCTTGCCCAGCGGCTTCCCGTCCGATGTGGCGGGCTGGTTCGGCAACGCCTTACCCGGCATCGCCTTCCGTAGCCACTCGATCATGCCGTCGAGATCCGCCCACACCGACGTCGAGTACGGTCCCCACTGGTCTTCCGCGAGGTCGCTGTGGAGTTCGCCGATGACAGGCAGGATGTGCCGCTTCGCAGGTTTCGGGGGCGCCGCCGGGTCGTCGCCGGGCGCCGGGGCGCCGTCGATCGGCACGGGGCCGTACTCCCCCCAGGTGGTGACCGTGCCGAAGAGGGTCTGGGTCCTGAAGTCGATGTCCATGGGCATGCCGGTCATCGGGTCCCAGAACTGCTCGTCCACCTTGTCGCCCAGCAGCAGGCCGAACGTGCCCTGCTGCGGCATTTCGCCCCACGCGAGCTCGAGCTCCATCTCCGGGAAGGCTTCGGCTGGGAGGCCCTGAATCTGGAGGTACTGCTTGGTGGTGCCGACACTGATCTCCAGGTCGGCCAGGTACACGGGCCACACGGCCGTCGCACCCGGCGTCGACGCCAGGAAGGTGCGCATGGCCTCGTTCATCTTGGTGGGCCCGCCGACGCCCACCTGTTCGGGCGCCGGGGCCCCGCTCACGGACACCTGGCGCAGGTTGATGTTCTGGAACTGGGCCGTGAAACTCGACGAGAGCCCCACCCCCAGCGACACCATCACGATCACCGCGGTGGTGCCGATGAGCACGCCCAGCACCGTCAGCGACGTGCGGAACAGTCGCTGACGCAGACTCGCGAAGCTCGTCGCGAGGAGATCGGACCAACGCATCGAGGGCTCAGCGGACTTCCGCGCCGATGAGCGGGTCGCCGAGTGCCGCCAGCGACTCCATGTCCTCCGTCTCGGCGCGCCTGCGCCGACGACGCCGGACGGCGAGCACCGCCATGATCAGGAACAGCAGGAGCAGGCCGCCGCCGACAAGCAGCGGGATCCAGGGGAAACCCGCGCCCTCCTCCGGCATGGGCTCCTCCCACTGGCCCGGCTCCTCCATCGGCACGGGTGCCATCACGGCGACCTCGAGGGTCTTGTCCATGGTGCTCACGTTGCCGTCAACGTCCTCATAGGACACGGTGACGGTCACCGGCCCGGCGGCCTCCTCCACCGCCTGCACCGTCATGTCGACGGCTCCGCTGGCCCCGGCGTCGACAGTGCCGACGAACACCTCGTGACCGACGATGGGCTGGCCCTCGGCGATGGAGGCCTTGGCGTTGTAGAGCTTGGTCTTGCCCTGATTGAAGATGCTGAAGGTCAGCGAGGCGTCCTGACCCATCGTCAACTGCGGCGGCAGCAACTGCGGGGCCGACGCATCCGCGCGGATGTTCTGCTTGACCTGGATGGAGACCGTCTCCTGGGCCGAGTAGGCGTTGGCCTGGCTGTCCTCGTACTCGATGCTGATCGTCAGCTGGTACGGCTTCTCCTCCAGGGAGGGCAGCGAGTGGAAGTTCATCGTGCCTGACTCGATCTGGTCGGCACCGATGCGGTTGAGGTACAGCGACGACGAGCCGTTGGCCGGCAGGAAGGCCGCGTCGGCCGACGTCAGCGTGACCAACATGTTCTGCACGCGCGTCTTCGTGGAGGTGTTGCGCAGCGTGAAGGTGACCTGGAAGTCGTCGCCGGCCTGCACCTCCGCCGGGTTCGTCGTGAACCCCGACAGGATCACGCGGGGCGTGGACACGCCCGGCACGACGACGGGAGGCGCGGGTGGTTCGCCCGACGGCGCACCCTCGGTGCCGCCGTCGCCCTGTACGCCACCGTCCGTGGTGGGGTCCCCCGCCGCGCTGGCGAGCGGGATGAGGCTCAGGCTGGACACCATCATCAGCACGAGCATGAGGCGGTGGATCATCTTCATGGCGCGACCTTCTGGGTAGTGACGACGGGGCCCGTCTGGGCGTGTTCCGTCTGGGAGATGTCGGTGATGCGGCCGTCCCCGATGCTGATGATCGTGTCGGCGAACGAAGCCAGGTGGTGGTCGTGGGTGACCATGATCCACGTCTGCTGGAAGCGCTGGATGACGGCGCGGAAGAGGCGCAGCGTCTCCTCGGAGGTGCGCGAATCAAGGTTGCCGGTGGGCTCATCGGCGAAGACGAGGGTGGGCTGGACGGCCATGGCGCGGGCGATGCCGACGCGCTGCTGCTGGCCGCCGGAGAGCTGGCTCGGTTTGTGATGGAGGTGCCCGGCGAGCCCGAGTTGCGTGAGGATCGCCCGGGCGCGCGCCTGCCGGGTGCGCTTCGGGATGCCCCGGAAGCTCAAGGGCATCGCGACGTTGTCGAGTGCGGTGAGCGACTGCAGCAGGTTGAAGGACTGGAAGATGAAGCCCACCTGCTCGCGGCGGTAGGTGACCAGTTGGGACTCGCTGAACCTGTGCAGCGGTTGGCCTGCGACGAACACCTCGCCCGCCGTCGGCTTCTCGAGGCCGCCGAGCATGTTCAGCAGCGTCGACTTGCCGGAACCGGAGGTGCCCACGACGGCGGTGAAGCTGCCCCGCGGGATGGTGAGGTTGATCCGGTTCAGGGCGACCACCCGGGAGTCGCCGACGCGGAAGATCTTGCTCAGGTCACGCGTCTGCACGAGGGGTTGGCCGACGTCCGGCAGCGGCGGCCGCTGTGTCTTCGGTGGCACCAGGCACCCCCCTTGTGTCGTGGTACAAGAAACATAGCGGTCCCCCGTCGTCGACGCTGCCCCGACCCGGGAGAAGGACGCAGTGCCGAGCGCCGAGCGGAAATGTCAGACGCCGGCCCTACCGTGGAAACACAAGCCAATAACGGGGGCAAGGAGGACGGCTTTGAATACTGAGAACATCCTGGACCTACGCGATGCGATCGCGGGTCTGCTACGTGAGGTGCACGGCACCGATGACAGCAAGGTCATCGATCTGGTCTGGGGGTACTACCAGATGGCCTCGGACGGGGACGACCTGATCATTGAGATCGAGTCCAACTCCTACATCGACGACGAGGACGTGCAGCTCACCGAGGAACAGTGCGCAGCGCTGGAACAGTTGGGCTTCACCCGCCCTGATGACCGCATGCTGAACTGGTGGATCGGCATCGAGGGCGGCCGCGAGGAGGACATCGAGGCCGCTGCCCTGGCCACGGCCCGGGGCCTCGTCGAGGTCCTCGGCCACGACCTGCCCGGGGCGCTCGCCGCCTCCCTGGCCTGGCGCCCCCAGCGGGCGTTCCACGTCTCGCGGGACCGGGCCGCGGGCCTGCTCGTCGGCACCGCCGTCGGGGATGCGCTGGGCGCCGGCTACGAGTTCGGGCCCACGCTTGCCCCGGATGCGCCGGTGAGCATGATCGGCGGCGGGCTGGGCGATTTCGCCCCCGGCGAGTGGACGGACGACACGTCGATGGCGGTGTGTATCGCGCACGTCTTCAACCAGCGGATGGATCCCCGCACGGCTCAGGCCCGCGACGCCATCGCCACGAACTTCGGGGCCTGGATCGCCAGCAACCCGCCGGACGTGGGTGTCCAGACCCGCGCCGTCATGCGCATGGCAGACGCCGGGTACGCCGACGACCTGACGCAGGCGGCGCGGCAGTACTTCGCCTCCAATCCCACCCGCAGCGCGGGCAACGGCGCCCTCATGCGCACGGCTCCCGTCGCGCTGTTCGACACCACGCCGCTCATCGTGGCGAGCGTGGCACGGCGCATCGCGGAGTTGACGCACGCAGACCCCATCGCGGGCGACGCGTGCGTGATCTGGTCGATCGCCATCGCCCACGCCGTCCAGTTGGAGAACTTCGACGGCGTGCGGGAGGCACTCCACTACATCCCGAAGGAGCGCCGCAACTACTGGGCGGAGCGCCTCGACGAGGCGGAGACGCTGCCCCCGGCCACGTTCTCGAAGAACGGCTGGACAGTGCACGCTTTGCAGGCGGCCTACGCCGCCATCGTGCAGACGCCGGTCCCCCTGGAGGACCCGGCTGATCACTTCCGCCTGGCGTTGGAGAACGCGGTCAGGGTCGGACACGACACAGACACCGTCGCGGCCATCGCCGGTGGGCTGTTGGGAGCCAGGTGGGGCTACTCGGCCATCCCCCTGCAGTGGACCCGCCGTCTGCACGGCTGGCCGGGGCTCCGCGCGAAAGACCTCAAGGAGATGGCCGCGCAGATCTTCCCCGCCGATTACACCGTGCAACCGGGCCTGGACAACTTCTTCCAGCACCCGCTGGACAGCGGCCTCTTCGTGGGCGGCTACCGCGCCGGATCCACGCCACCTGAGGGCATCGACGCGGTGGTCTCGCTCTGCCGACCCTCGGACGCGGACGAGCTGGCCAAGGGCATCGCGCCGGACAACCGCATCGAGGTCTGGCTCTCAGACCGCGGTTACGAGGACAACCCACACCTCGACCATGTGCTCACGGAGGCTGCCCACATCGTGGCCAGCCTGCGGGCCGAGGGGCTGACGGTGTTGATCCACTGCGTGTCCGGGCAGTCGCGGACCCCCACGGTGGCGTCCCTCTACGCCGCTGAGGCGCTGGGCGTGCCTGCCGCCGAGGCGCTGCGGGCGCTGCAGGAGATTCATCCGAACGCTCAACCGAATCCCACATTCCTGGAAATCATCCGCCGACACACCGTCTGAAACGCACATCCGACACGCCCTCAGGATGACGCGACCCCACCTCGCGGTTTATCGTGAAGACGGCGATCCAAAGATCGCCGTTGCGGGAGGAAGCGGCATGCGGCACACGGAGCAATTGAAGGAACTTGAATTCACCCCGTCGAAGGTCAAGGTGACAGACTGGGACCTCCGCATTCCGATAGCTCCAAAGGCCGGTCCGTTCTGCCAGCTCGTGGTGGAGCCGTCGACGGCCGCCGGCCCCGGTCTTTTCGCCTGGGTTGTCGCTGACAAGGTCGTCTACCTCGGCCATACCGATGATCTGGCCAGCGTCTCGAACACGCACGGGGACTACTCCGTCGTCTCCCCGTCCACGACGGACGGCGGCCCGGCCACGATCAACAACCTGATGAACGCGGCCCACAAGGCGGAGCACCGCGTCTCGTGGTGGTGGCGTCAGGAGACCACGGCAGATGACGCGGCCCAGGCCGCCGAAGGCCTTGTGGCAGAACTGGATCCCATGGGCAACAAGTTGACCCGCCCCAAGGCGGCCCCGGTGAAGGCTCAGGCCCTGCCAGCGGCAGCAGCCACGCGGACTCCCCGTGTGGCTGCAACCCCGAAGGCAAAAGCCCCCGTCAAGTACGACGCCGAGCGCGTCACCCCCACGGGCCTCGTCTGCCCGTCGTGCTTCATCCGGGTGTCGTTGGCCACGCGGTGGTGCGACGACTGCGAGATCCTGGTCGCCAGCTGACCCTTCCCGCCCGAGTCGGTGCTGTCGGGCGCCGCTCCGTCGAGGCGCGGGCTAGCCTGGAAGCCACAACGAGCACGCTGTGACAAGGAGTGGCCATGGAGATCCTGTACACGACCAACAACGAGTTCGGCCAGGCAGTCTTCGCGCGCCGCGACGAGGCCCACAATGTCGCCCGCATCCGCCGGGCGCTGAACAACGCCACCACGTGGGCGGAGTTCAAGGAACTGATGGACCCGTACGAGTACCAGTACCTGGTCGAGAAGAACCTGGGCATGACGATGGACAACATCGATCTCACGGAGCCGTTCAATCCCGACGCCATCCCGGGGGTGGCGGACCGCTACTACCCTGCGTGGCTGCAGGCGCGGATGTTGGAGTGGTTCCCCAAGTCGCTGATCCTCAAGTACGACGGCGACATCACCTCACTCCGGGGTGATGCCCTCGTGCTGCCCGGCGACTATGCCGACGAGGTGGCCGACGACCTGCGCTCCGAGGGTTACAGCGTCGCACGTACCGACCTGTCGTTCCTGTAGCCAGCCACTGTCGGCACTCCGGTGGGCCGGCCGCTACCGATCAGTGCAATGAAGCGTCTGCCGCGCCTAACGACCACTCGTGGAAGCGCACCGTCAGGCCGTCGCGCTCGGGCGCGCAGGTGAACGGGCCTGCCTGCACCTCCGCGTCGGCGGGGAAGGCGGCGAGCCGGACCAGCCGCAGTTCACCACCGTCGAGGCCCGCCCGGACGGTGACCGCGTCGCCGGAGCGGGACAACCGCACCCGGACCCTCCTCCCCTGCCACTCGTCGACGGGCGACGTCGACCAGTCGGAGAGCGGGTTGGTCACCACCGCTCCCACCATGGGGTGCCCATCCGCGAACTCCACGCCGGCCTTCACCCACGCGTCGGGACCGGCGGTGAGAAAGATGCCCGCCTGATCGAACTGCTCGTCGAAGTTCGCCGTGAAGACCACCTCCATCGCGGTGTCCTGGGGAAGGGGCGCGACGAGGGCGTGCGCGTTGTAGCGCTCGAACCCGTAGGAGGTGATGCGCCAGGCGTCGGACTTCTCGGCGGCCGTGACAAGGAGGTCAGTACCCTCCTCGCGGGCCTCCACCGGCGGGGTGGTCCAGGTGCCGTCGGTCCAGTTCAAGCGCTGCATCTTCGCCGCCTCCGTGAGCAATTGGATGGGGTCACGCCCGGTTTCGCACAGATTCCTCGGCGTGTCGCATCACGACCCTATCCAATTGCTCACGGCGGTGAGGCAAGGAAGCGTCAGACGCGGGACCACAGCGGCGTCTTGAGGTCGTTGTAGTCATCCACCGGATCGAAGCAGACGGTGCCCCGGCAGACGTAGACGAACCCGCCGGGTCGCTGCTCGAAGTGCGACCCCCACCCCTCGGCGCCCTCAGGGGCCGTGACCACATAGGACCCCGCCGGGGCGAGGCGCCAGGACGCGCGGGCCAGCTCGCCGAACGGGTCGTCGCTCACCACGACGGCGACCGCGGGCTTGAGGCCACGCCGCGCCTCGTCGGAGACCAGCAGGTCTGCCAGCGACGCGCCGGCGAACCGTGGGTGCTCGGCCACGCTCGCCCAGGTGGTGCGGGCGGCGCGGTCTGCGCGGTCGCTGAAGTCCGGACGTTCAGCCAACTGTGCCACCACGCGCAGCGCGGCGATCAGAGCAGAGGTGCCGCTGGGCGACACGTTGTCGGTGAGGGAACGCGGGCGCTCGAACAGGCCGGTGTCGACGGAGTCGTAGAACCCGCCGTCGGCGTGGCTGAAGAGCTCGTCGGCCCGCTCCAGGACGGCCTCGGCCCTGCGCAACCACGCCGAGTCGCCGGTGGCTCCGGCCAGAAGCGCGAAGGCTTCAGCCACCGCGCCGAAGTCCTCAGCGCCACCGACGGCGGCATCAGCCGCCCCGTCGCGCGAGGTGCGGCGCAGCTCACCGTCGACCAGATGCACCCCGGCCAGGTACTCCGCGGCGCGGATCGCGAGTTCCAGCCAGCCCCTCTCGCCGAAGATCATCGCGCCCGTGACCAGTGAGGAGACCATCCAGCCGTTCCAGGCGGCGACCACGATGTTGTCCGACGCGGGCCGGAAGCGCGTCTCGCGCTCTTCCAGGAGCTTGCCGGCGACCTCGTCGAGTCGCGCGTAGTCAGGCCGGCCACGCAACTGCAGCGTGGAGAGGCCGTCTTCGAAGGTGCCGCCCTTGGTGACGTGGAAGACGTCCGCGGCCCAGTCACCGAGCTCGGCGCCCAGCGCATCGACGAGCAGTTCGGGGTTCCAGAGGTAGAAGATGCCCTCGTGCACGGCGCCGCGGATGTCACAGGAGTCCGCGTCGAGTGCGGAGATGAACGCCCCCTGCTCGCTGACCATCTCCCGCTCCAGCCATTCGACGATGCCGTAGGCGGTGCGCTCGAACAGCGCGCGCAGCCCACCATCGTGATCTGCGGTGCGACGCCAGCCGCGCACGTAGGTGCCCAGCAGGAGCGCGTTGTCGTAGAGCATCTTCTCGAAGTGCGGCACCACCCATCCCGGGTCCACCGAGTAGCGGTGGAACCCGCCGCCCACCTGGTCGTAGATGCCGCCGCGGGCCATGTGCTCCAGGCTGCGCTGCGCGATCTCGAGGGAGCGCGGGTCACCCTTGACCAGGAGCGCGTCCAGCAGCGTGGGGTTGGGGAACTTCGGCTGGGTGCCGAAGCCGCCGTGGATGACGTCGAAGGCGGCCTCGACGTCGTCGATCGCCTTGCGCAGATCCGGCGTTTCCCCCGCGACGGTCTCCTCGCGGGAGGACAGCACGTTGACGAGGTACTCCGCAGAGCCGCGCACCTTGTCGCGGCGGTGGTGCCACGCGTCGGCCATCGACTCCAGCACCTGCCGGAACGACGGCATGCCGGGGGCAGCCTCCGGCGGGAAGTAGGTGCCGGTGAAGAAGGGTTTGCCCTCGGGCGTCAGGAACGCGGTCATGGGCCAGCCGCCCGAACCGTTGTTCATCGCCTGGGTGGCTGTCATGAACACCGCGTCGACGTCGGGGTGCTGCTGGCGGTCCACCTTGATGGCCACGAAGTGGTCGTTGATGTACTCGGCGACCTCCGGGTCGTCGAACGACTCGTGGCTCATCACGTGGCACCAGTGGCACGACGCGTAGCCCACGGACAGCAGGATGGGACGTTCCAGTTCACGCGCGCTGGCCAGTGCTTCGTCGGACCATTCCCACCAGTCGACGAGTTGGTGGGAGTGCTGGCGGAGGTAGTCGCTGGACGACTGGGCAAGGCGGTTGACCATAGTCCCCAAGGGTATCCGGTGGGCCCCCGGACCCCATGTGGCGGGTCCGGGCTGTCGGCGCGTCGGACACAATGGGGACATGAGCGAAGCCCGGACCACCCGTTCCCCGCTGGCCGCCGCCCTACTCGCGGTGGGCGGCCTGCTCGCCGTGATGTGGGCGCTTGAGATCCTCGACGCGGTGACGCTCAACGCGCTCGACTCCTATGGCATCGAACCGCGCGAGGTCTCGGACCTCCCCAACATCGTGTGGGCGCCCCTCCTGCACTTCGGGTGGGCGCACCTCATCAGCAACTCCGTGCCGTTCCTGGTGCTGGGCGTGCTGACCTACCTCTCAGGGGCGATCCGCTGGGTGGTGACGACCGTCCTGAGCGCCGTCGTCTCCGGACTCACCGCCTGGCTGCTCTCGGCCGCCGGCACCATCACGGCGGGTGCGTCCGGCGTGATCTTCGGCTACCTCACCTACCTCCTCGTGCGGGGCATCTTCACCCGGAAGATCTCGCAGATCCTGCTCGCCGTGGTGGTGTTCGCGCTGTACGGCACCGTGCTGCTGGGGGTGCTCCCCGGCGCGCCCGGCGTCAGCTGGCAGGCCCACCTGGGTGGCGCCGCCGGCGGCGTGATTGCGGCCTACCTGCTCCACTCGAAGGCCTCGCGCGTCAGATCATGAACTCCGGCACCAGCGTCTCGGGCCGCAGGCCGGCGAACAGGTCGTCCTCCGGGATCATCGTGGGCACCTTCGACACGACGAGCTGGTAGTCCTCGGTGGGCCAGCCCATCTGCTGGATGGCCAGCGGGACGGCGAACCACGGGCCGTCGGGGTCGATCTGGGTGGCGTGGGCCTTGAGCGCCTCGTCGCGGACGGGGAAGTAGTCGGCGCACGGCACGAACGTGGTGAGCCGGCCGTAGGAGTACGGGTCGTTGTCACGGGTGGGCACGCTGTATTCCAGGCCGTGCTCGTGCATGGCGGCCTCGAGTTGCTCGAAGCGCTTCCGGTGGAAACTCATGTGGTAGTACAACTTGGCGGCCTGCCAGGGCGTGCCGTGCTCGGGCCACTGGTACGGATCGGCCGCGGCCCGGAAGGCCTCGACGGTGATCCGGTGGCACTGGATGTGGTCGGGGTGCGGGTAGCCACCCTGCTCGTCGTAGGTGGTGACGACGTGCGGGCGGAAACTCCGGATGATCCGCACCAGCCGGCCCGCCGCCACCTGCGGGTCCTCGAGCGCGAAGCAGCCTTCGGGCAGCGGCGGGAGGGGGTCGCCCTCCGGGAAACCGGAGTCGACGAAACCCAGCCACACCTGCTGGATGCCGAGGATGTCGCGGGCCCTGGCCATTTCGTCGCGGCGGATCTCCGCGATGTTGTGCTCGATGTCCGGATCACCGGCGAGCTTCGGGTTCAGGATCGAGCCCCGCTCACCGCCGGTGCAGGTGGCCACCATCACCTCGACGCCCTCGGCCACGTACTTCGCCGTGGTGGCAGCGCCCTTGCTCGACTCGTCGTCTGGGTGGGCGTGGACGTGCAACAGCCTCAGGTGGGGAGCGGCGGCGGTGGACATGGACTGTATTGTGCCCTCCCCCGGATCAGTACCATGCCCGTCTCAGGGCACAATGGGTGCCGTGACCACCGACGAAGCCCGCATCAAGGCCCGCTACCCCAAGGCGAGCCCCGCCGACTACCTGCTGGGAGGTCTGGCCGCCGTCGCCGTGCTGACGGCCATCCTGCTGGCCGTGTTGTCGGGCGTGCGCAACTCCAACCCCGATGTCGTCGCGATGATCCGCAGCTTCGAGGTGTCGTCGGCCACGGAGATCACCGCCGAGGTGGTCGTCCAGCGCAAAGACCCGTCGGAGGCCGCGGAGTGCCGGATGTACGCCCAGGCGGAGAGCTACGAGACCGTCGCCGAGCGCATCGTGCAGGTGCCACCGGGCACTGACAAGCTCACCAACATCGACGTGACCCTCACAACGGTGAAAGAAGCGACCGCCATCAGAATCGAAGGCTGCCGCCTGGTCGGCTGATAGGCTGGCTCAATGTCCGAAACAGCTACTGATGTGGTGTGGCTCACCCAGGAGGCCTACGACAAGCTCGAGGCCGAATTGAACGAGCTCAGGACCGTCGGCCGCGAAGAGGTGACCGCACGGATCGCTGCCGCCCGTGAAGAGGGCGACCTGTCCGAGAATGGTGGGTATCACGCCGCCCGCGAAGAGCAGGGTCAGATGGAAGGCCGGATCCGCCAACTGGAGGATCTCCTTCGCCGCGCGCAGGTGGGCGAACCTGAAGGCGCCGCAGACGAGGTGGCCCCCGGCAAGATCATCACGGTCGCCTACGACGGCGACGACGGCGACACTGACACCTTCCTCCTCGGCTCGCGCGAGGTGCTCGGCACCGATGATTCGGTGGAGCATTCCGTCTTCTCCCCACAGTCACCGATGGGCGCTGCCATCCTCGGCGCCAAGGTCGGCGACGAGGTGCGCTACACGGCGCCCAACGGTAAGGAGCTGATGGTCCGGATCACGCAGGTGTCGGCCCTCTAGTTCGCCTCAGGAACACCGGGGCCGCCGTCCAGAGGGACGGCGGCCCTGTTCGTTGTGGGCGCGTGCGCCGGGTCAGTCGCCCAGCAGTTGGGCGGCCAGCTCGGGGCTGAGCTCGCCGCGCGCGACGCGGGCGAGGATCTGCTCCTCCGGCGTCAGGCTGCCGTCCACGGCGTCGCCGTACTCCGACTGCTGCTCCGTACCGTCCTGCTCAGGCCGTTCCTGATGGGCGGGAGCCGGCTGGGCGGCGGGATCCGCAGGGTCGAGGCCCAGCTTGGCCAGGACCGCGTCGAGACGCGCGCGCGCCGTGGGGTACGACACCTGGAGGTGTTTCTCGACCTCCCGCAGGTTGCCGCGGGAGGCGAGGAAGACCTTCAGCAGCGTGAGGTCCGCCTCGCTCAGCGAGCAGAACTCGCAGCTGGCGAACTCACCGGCGATCTCCGTGCCGCAATGGAGGCATCCCTTGCGGGTGGTGATGAGTTGGTCGCCGCAGACCGGGCAGTCCGCCGGCGGGTGGTAGAGGTGCTTCGCCATGTCACTCATCCGCCTTGATGGTTGCCATGCCCATGACGACGGCGATGTCGAGCCGCGCGGAGCCGTTGCCGACCACGTACTCGTCGACCTTGTCGCCCCCATCGGGCCAGCTGATCCGCCCGAGCCTCGCCTCGCCTCGGATGGTCACGTTGGCGCCCTTGGTGAGGTGGATGGTGAGGGTGCCCGACTCCACCTTCAGGCGCGAGCGGCCGAGGCTGATGGGCCCCTCGACGGCGATGCCGCCGGCCTGGCTGAGCAGGTCCTCCACCTCCTGCACGTCTTCGAGGGTGGAGCCGCCCGCCGTCACGCGGATGCGGCCCAGCCGGGGCACCCCCACCGTGCGGAGCCCGCCGGTGGTGACCTCCGCGTCGACGATGAGGTTGGGATTGACCTTGACCACGAGTTCCTTGCCCAGCGAGATATCGCGCAGGTCGTCGAGGTTGCGGGGCGGGCGGATCAGCGAGAAACCCGTGAAGCTGGGCCCGAACTCTCCGGTGGAGTTGACCTCCATGACGGTGCCCACGCGGCGGAGCACGTGCGGCCCGTCGATCGTGAGGGTGCTCACCGAGGGGTCGCCCTCGATACGCACCCGGCGCCCCACTGCGGTGACCGAGACGCGGGACAGCCCGCCGGCCTTGGGGCCACCCTTCGTGGTGGTGTCCTGCGGGATGTCCTCGGGGCTGTCCCCTGCTGCCGCTCGCTTGGCGGCCTCGATGCGGGTGGCGGCCTCGCCGGCGTCGATGCGCCCGGCCGCCAGGTCGTCCAGAATTGGACCCAGATCTGCGTTGCTCATGGTGAAAATGCTATCCCCCTTTTCCATAATGAAAAGCGATCGTGCAGCTTTCGAAACCCTGGGCTTTCCCTGAGGGGTTAAGAACTGCTCGGACGGCCCGACTACGGGTCCACGCCTGTGCCAAGGTTGGATGTATGCGCACACCACTCCCGGACCTCGTGGCGCCGGACTGGGCGGAGGCCCTCGCCCCCGTCGAGGACAACATCGCCGCCATGGGTGAGTTCCTACGCGCGGAGTTGGCCAACGGCTTCACCTATCTACCTGCCGGCGAGCACATCCTGCGCGCCTTCTCGCGTCCCCTGGCGGACGTCCGGGTGCTGATCCTCGGCCAAGACCCCTACCCCACGCCGGGCCACGCGATGGGGCTCTCGTTCTCGGTCAACCCGGACGTGCGGCCCATCCCGGGCAGCCTGCGCAACATCTACCGCGAACTGGAGACCGACCTGGGTATCCCCCAGGCGAAGCACGGCGACCTCACCGCCTGGTTCGAGCAGGGAGTTCTCCTCCTCAACCGTGTGCTCACGGTGCGGCCGGGCGCGCCCGCCTCGCACCGGGGCAAGGGCTGGGAAGAGGTCACCGCCTGCGCGGTCCGCGCGCTCGCCCAGCGCGGCGGTCCCCTCGTGGCGATCCTCTGGGGCCGCGACGCACAGTCGGCCGGACCGCTACTCGGCGAAACGCCCGTGATCGCCAGCGCGCACCCGTCGCCCCTGTCCGCGCGCACCGGCTTCTACGGATCCCGCCCCTTCAGCACCGCCAACCGCCTGCTGGAGGACCAGGGCGGGGAGCCCGTCGACTGGCGGCTCTAGCGGTGTCACGCTGTCGCCGGCCACCTCAGATCGATGGGCCATCTGCCGGCGGAGCCTGGCAGACTGACTCCATGCAAGAGCAGCAGGCCGAGCCGGCCAACCCCGAGACCCCCGACGACGTACCGCAGGCGGAGCCGGAGCCCGGCAAGCGTTACGAGAACGTGGGGCTGGGCAGGCGTTCGGTCTGGGTGCTGGGTGGCGCCGTGGGTGCCTACATGATTCTGCGCGGTCTCTACGGCATCATCACCGGCGAGGACGAGGAGCAGCCCTAGTCCGTTCCTCAGCCTCCGGGTAGCCTTGGCGAATGGAGATTGACGTTCTGGCCTGGCTCAACGCCCGCATGTCCACGCCTCAGATGGTGACGGAGGATGAAGCGCTCGAGGGCCGCGACACACCGGTCCTGAGCCCCATGCCCAGGCACGAGGTGCTCGGGCTCCCGCTTGACGAGGTGCCGGCAGGCGCCGAGGTCGCCTACTTCGCGCTGGGCTGCTTCTGGGGCGAGGAACGCATGTTCTGGCAGGTCGACGGCGTGCTGAACACTGCCGCTGGCTACATGGGCGGCTTCACGCCCAACCCCACTTACAAGGAGACGTGCACCGGCCACACCGGACACACCGAGACGGTCAAGGTGGTCTTCGACCCCACCAAGGTGGGCTACGACGATCTGCTCACGCTGTTCTGGGAGAACCACGACCCCACGCAGGTCTACCGCCAGGGCAACGACCTGGGTACCCAGTACCGCTCCGCCATCTTCCCGGTGGACGACGAGCAGCGGGCGGCAGCCGAGCGCAGCCGGGCCGCGTTCCAGGAGCGGCTCACGGCTGAGGGCTACGGCCCGATCTCGACCGAGATCACCCCGGGCCAGACCTTCTACTACGCCGAACTTGAGCACCAGCAGTACCTGCACAAGAATCCGGGCGGTTACTGCCCGAACCACGCCACCGGCGTGAGGTGCGGTCCGGCGGACTGACCGACCTGCACCCGCCCCCAGCCAGTCGTTAGGGTTTCGATCATGCTGCAGTTCCGCGCCACCGATTCGACAGATCCCGCCGCCGCGCGCCTGCTCGACGCGTACTTCGCCGAGCGCATCGCGCTGTGGGCAGGCGAGGAGACCGCCTACCAGCCCAAGCCCGCCGATTTCTCCGAGGGCGTGCTGCTCGTGGCGGAACGGGACGGCGAGGCCGTCGGCGTCGGGGGGATCCGCCCCGTCGAGGGTGAAGGTATGGAGGTCAAGCACCTCTACATCGCCCCTGAAGCGCGGGGTGCCGGCCTGGGTCGTGCGTTTCTCCGTGAACTGGAGCGCCGGGCCCTCTCCCTGGGCGCGCAGCGCATGGTGCTGGACACCAACGCGGATCTCGACAGCGCCAACGGCCTGTACCGCGCAGAGGGATACCACTCGGTGGAGCCGTTCAACGACAACCCGAACGCCACAGACTGGTACGCCAAAGACCTGCTACCGCCGGCCGCGCAGTAACCCCTGGCGTCGGAAAGTCAGCGATGATCCCCCTCATCACCGAACGTCTGCGCCTGCGTGCGTTCACCGGCGACGACCTGGACTTCGTCTACCTCCTCCACCAGAACCCGGACCTGCAGCGCTTCATCCCGACGGCGACCACGCCGGACCTGGCCGCCGCCGGGCTCCACCTCGAGCGGTTCATGATGCTGCGGAACCACCCGGTGCACGGCTTCTCCCTCGTCGAGCTGGCCACGGGTCCCAGCGCCGGCACCGCAGTGGGCATCATCATGGTCAAGCCCATCCCCCCGTCGGGAGGCGGCGAGGCGGTCGACATCGAGATCGGCTGGCGCCAGGTGGCCGAACACACGGGCAACGGCTACATCACGGAGGCGGCCGACGCCA
The DNA here is from genome assembly GCF_014164735.1 of Tessaracoccus sp. MC1756. Classification (NCBI taxonomy): domain Bacteria; kingdom Bacillati; phylum Actinomycetota; class Actinomycetes; order Propionibacteriales; family Propionibacteriaceae; genus Tessaracoccus; species Tessaracoccus sp. MC1756. Next base: position 393,347 of record NZ_JACJFZ010000002.1, read on the forward strand.
CCCTCCGGGCCGTCCTGGAAGCGGGTCTTCCCGAGGTGGTGGCAGTCACGCATCCCGAGAACTACGCGTCGCAGCGGGTGGCCGAGCGCATCGGTATGAGGCGCGTCGGGCTCACGGACGCCTACTACGACACGCAGACCCTGCTGTTCCGCACGGCGCGCCCCTGGGCTGAGGCAATGACCAATCCCGCACTCGAGGAGCTCGCCTCCTCAGGCATCGACCACACCGTCACCCGGCACGGGCGGGTCCGCTCCCTGGCGGAGGCCGCCGCGGCACGGGGCGTCGAGCCTCGCGACATCATCAAGACGATGGTCGTGCGCCGCGGCGAAGGTGACCACATCCTGGCGTTGGTCCCCGGAGACCGCGCCATCTCGTGGCCCAAGCTCCGCGCGCTGCTGGGCGTGTCACGGTTGTCGATGCCCGACGCGGACGCGGCTCTCGAGGTGACCGGTTTCGAGCGCGGCACGATCACGCCGTTCGGCACGAAGACGCCGCTGCCCGTGGTGGCCGATGAGCTGGTGCGGGGACGCACAGTCTCCATCGGAGCCGGCGAACACGGGGTTGCGGCGACCATCGACGGCGACGCGCTCATCGCCCACTTCGACGCGACCGTTGCCGACATCACAGAGCCCGAGGGCTGAGCCGACGCCGGATCAGCGCTCGCCGCGGCGCACCATCTCCGCGATCCAGTTGGGCGCGAACGGCGAGGTGCAGTTGGGCGGCGTGGGGTAGTCCTTCAGCACCTCGAGCCGCTCCCCGATGGCCACGGCGCGCTCGCGCAGCTGCGGGTTCTCGATCCCTATGTGGGCCAGGGTGGTGTTCATCTGCCACTGCAGCCGCTCCGGCGCGTCCTTCATCTGAGCCTCGATAAGGCTCAGGAGCCCCGGCAGGTCCAGGCCGTCGGGGTTCTTCTTCACGCGGTCCGCCGTGAGGGCCCACCCGGCGCTGGCGACCAGCGGATCCGCGTCGTCGAACCACTTCACGCGCAGCTCCTCAGCGTTCGGGCCCTTCATCACGACGTAACCCACCAGCCAGTCGTGCACCTTGGGGACGCGGGCCTCGCGCAGCATGGTGTCGAGCTCGTCGGCGCTGAACTCCTTCGGCCGACACGTCAGCAGCGCCAGCAACCTGGCGGCCGTGTCGCCCGTCGCCCACAGTTCCCGGGCGAAAGAGTGATCGGTCTTGAGCCGCTTGGCGACCGCGCGCAGCTTCGTCAGGTTCACCGCGTGGTCGTCGCCGCGCCGCTGGTTCACCACCAGGATCTTGGGATCCGCCAGGTCGTCGAGTTCCACCATTACTGCGTCGAGGTCGTGCATGCGGCGAGTCTAGGTCGGCCCACCGACAACAGCCACGAACCGGGTCGATGACAGACTGGCGGGATGTCTGATCCCGTGATCTACACGCGACTGCTGCTTGAGGTGGACCGCGGCGCCCACCCCGCCCCCACGTCGTGGCATGATGCCCCCGTGGGTTGGCAATTATGGGACGGACAGGCTCGGTTCCGTCGTTCGCTGGAACAGGTTGCCAACGATGTGCTCGACGCCGCCGGGGTGGACATCGATCCGCGGGCGTTCGTCGTGGCACTCCCCCTCAACGCTGAGGACGACGTGCTCGTGGAGCCGCAGCGCGGCCATTTCGACCGCGCCATCCTCAAGCAGGCCAGCACACTGGCCACCCGCCGCTTCAACAGGATCCTGCGGGAGAACGACCTTGACGACGACAGCGAGGCACACCTCGCCGCCCTCGAATCACGCACCCGTCGCCGCGCCGTGGCCGACAAACTCGACTCCGCAGCGCGAGCCACCGGGCGGGTGCACTTCGTGGGGGTCGGCGTGAAGATCCTGGATCACATGGTGTTCCCCGTCCTCGCTCTGCAGGCAGACCCGTGGCGTGAACTGCCCCAGCTCGCGGATGACGCAGCCGACGCGTTCCTCACCGCGCGGTCCTTCCAGGAGGCCGTCGTCACCATGGTGCTGGACGTGGCTTCACGCGAACTCGACCGCCAGTCGCCCGGGCTCGTGGTGCGTGCGGACACCGAGGCGGTCCTGCGCGCCGCGGCGGATTCCTTCGTGTCCGCGGTGGTGGCACGGACCGGCCAGGACCACGCGTTCGGCGCCATGCAGGCCTTCGACGCGGTGGCCGCCACCCGCTATGAGGGCCGCGCCGGCAAGGGCACCCTCGTCCTCGTGCCGGCGGACGACGGCACGGTCACCCGCATCATCACGCTGGAGCATCCGGTGCCGATCGGCCGCACCAGGGGGCTGCGCAAGATCCTCGAACTGTCCGGCCCGGGGCTGCACCTGCTCTGCGACGGCCGGGAGGTCTACGGGCTGGGCACCGTCGACACCACGGAGCGCGATCACACGTTCGAGGTGCGCATTTCCGGCGACGGTTCCTGGGAACTCTGGGACAACGACGTGCCGTTCCTCCGCGTCGACAACGGCATCCCCGCCATGCCGCGCGACCTGCTGGACGAGGACGAGTTCGCGATCACCGTCGAGCGTGTCTTCCCCAACGTCTCCGCCCGCAACGCCCGCTTCCTGTGGCACGTGGCGGTCGCCTGTTCGCAGCAGGCCCACGGCACCATGCTCGTCGTGCACCCCGAGGCCGACAGGGAGGCGGCGCGTCTCCTCCCGCAGGCCTACGCCATCACGCCCACCCGCCTGTCGGAGCGGGCGCTGGAGGCCGCCACCAGCATCGACGGCGCCGTGTTGGTGTCGCCGGATGGGCGCTGTCACGCCGTGGGTGTCATCCTCGACGGCCTCGCCACCGGCACCGGAGACCCGGCGCGCGGAGCGCGGTTCAGCTCCGCCATCCGATACCTCGCCGGTGCGGGCAAGGGCTCCATGGTGATCATCGTCTCCGAGGACGGCCGCATCGACCTGCTGCCCAAGTCCAAGCGGCGGATGCGCAGGGCGACGGTGCAGCGCGCGGTGGACCGGCTCATCGCCGCCTCCGCGGAAGGAGAGGATCCCGAGGCGTTCACGCGGGCCGACCGTGCCGTCGAGAACATCGAGTTCTACCTCAGCCAAGAGCAGTGCGACGCGGTGAACGAGGCGCGCGAAGTGGTGGAGTCGCGCGCATGGGGCGAGGCCCGGGTGCGGCGCCAGTACATCCCGATCGCGCCGGACCCGGCGATGGACGACTCGTACTTCGTGGACAGGGTGACCTCCGACGACGGCGAGTAGTGGACCTGCTTCCACGGGTGCCTACACTGTGCGGGTGAGGAAATGGTCGGTCGGTGCGCTCGGAGCTGCCGTCGTCCTCGCCGGATGCACGCCGTTGTCGCCCGGCTTGGTGCCCACCTCGGCGGCCTCGCCGCCCAGCTCGTTGTCGCCGTCGGTCACGAGCACTGAGCCGAGCCTCCCGCCCGTTCCAGAGCCTGAACTCCCCCAGCGTTTCCCCATCGACGGCCCGCTGGTGGACAGTGCCGAGCTCGTCGTCGACGAACTGCATGCGGTGGCCGCCGGCCTGCCCGTGCTGAAACTCGACATCACGCGGGACCAGGCCACCCTTACCGCGTTGCGCCCGGACGGCTCGGTGGTCAGTTACCGGTGGACCGAGGACGAGATCACCGCGGTCGATTCCGACATCCAGTACCTCGAACAGGCGACGTTCGACCCTGCGGATTTCCCCCTGCAGTCGGCGGCGCGCATGTTCGACATCGCCGACCTCCGCGGCGTGCGCGGCGAACTCGTCCTGCAGATCGTGGAGTACCGCGAGGGGCAGGTACTGATGACCATCACCTCGCGGCCGGAATCGACGACGGTGTTCTTCAGGGCCGACGGCACCGCCGTCGCGCAGTTGGGCTACACCAGTGTCGCTGATCTGACCGCCGGCCTGAGCGAGGTCATCGGCGACGCGACCGAGGCCTTCGCGGTCGGCTTCAACGACACGCGCGGCTACTGGACCGATCTTCCGGATGAGCCCGGCGTCGTCCTGAACAGGAGCCGGTTGGCGGGGTTGCCCGTCTTCGAGACGCGGCGCGGGGAAGCCCCCGCCCTGGGTACGTTCGACCCGCAGCAGATCGACCCGGCCACGTTGGCGAAGGTGATCGCCCAGTTCCAGGCCGACCCGGCCCAGCAGTGCGACGTGCGTATCGACCGCAGCACTGAGCGCAGCGGCGCCGTCGTCCGGGTGGACTGCGGCGGCGAGGTCCACTACACGGATCTCGAGGGTCGCGACATGACCAGGTTGATCGAGGGCTGAGCCCTCCCGTCCGGCGTTACTCGCCGAGGTCGTCGGTGCTGAAGGTGTCGCAGGTTGCCGGGTCCCCGCTCTCGAAGCCCTTCGCCACCCAGTACTGGCGCATCTTCGACGAGCCGTGCGTCCAGCTCTCCGGTACCACCCGGCCGCCCTGCTGCTGCTGGATGTGGTCGTCACCGACGGCGCGGGCCGCGTCGACGATGCGGTTCAGGTCGTCCTGGGTCACGGCCTCGATCGGCGACTCCGGGTCCTGCGTCGTGTTCTTGAAGAAGACGCCGGCGTAGCAGTCTGCCTGCAACTCCAGGCGCACCGCACCGGAACGCGGGCCGGTGTCGTTGCCGCCGGCGCGGGCCTTCTCCATGTCGCCGGTGAGGTTCGAGATGTGGTGCCCGTACTCGTGGCCGACGATGTACAGCTCAGCGGCGTCGCTGCGGGTGGTGCCCAACTGCTCGAGCAGGCTGCCCATGAACTCGTCGTCGATGTAGATGGCCTTGTCGCCGGGGCAGTAGAAGGGCCCCATCTGCGACGAGCCGGTGCCGCACGCCGTGGCGATCTGGCCGCTGTAGAGGTTGAGCGCCGAGATGGGCTCGAAGCCGGACTCGAACGCGCCGGACCAGTGGTCCTCCAGGGCGACGTCGTAGGCGTCCCAGCGACAGTCGCGGTTCTGCTCGATGTCTGCCGCGTCGCGGCATTGCGTCTGGGCCTGGCCCTCCCCCTGCGGGGGCGGCACGGCCCCGCCGCCACCGCCGAGGACATCGCCGATGTTCCCGCCGAAGAGCAGCGTCAGCACCAGGAGGATGAGGCCGCCGATGCCGCCCACCGCGATGGGCCCACCGCGGCGTCCGCCGCCCATGCCGCCGCCGCCGCGCCTCCGCACGCGGGAGCCACTGATGTCGGTGCCAGAGCGATAATCCATGACCAGCCTCCGTCGGAACCGCTTCCCGGCAGCCCCGGAATGCGTAGCCAAAACAATAACCCCATTCCAGCTCAGCGGGGGCTGCGGTGGCAAGGGCCGGCGAATGGGCGGCCGACTACACTGTCGCAATGCGCGTCATCGGTGTCACCAGTCCCCTGCGGGCGCCCGTGGCCGACTTCCCGGTGGAGCACGGCGCGCATCCCCGCGTGACGATGTTCGATCACGGCTATGTACCCCTGCGGCCGCTCGCCGCCGCCATCCAGGACGGCGACATCGTCTTCACCTGGCTGGTCCGCGAAGTGCACGAGTCGGACCACCGCCCGGTTGAGCGGCACACCGTCTACGTCAATTCGCCGACGGAGACCCCTGCGCGCTACCAGCGCATCGGCGCCTACGCCCTGGTGCTGTCAGAGCGCGGCATCCTCGGCACGGTGAATTCCCCGGCCACCCCCGCGCCGGGTACGTGGTCGCTCCCTGGCGGCGGCGTCGACCCGGGAGAGTCGCCGTCGGAGGCCGTGCTACGCGAGGTCTTCGAGGAGACCGGCCAGGAGATCGTCATCGACCGGGTCCTGACGCTCGAATCCGAGCACTGGGTGGGCCGCTCCATGAGCGGGCGGCTCGAGGACTTCCACGCCCTGAGGGTCGTCTACGGGGCGACATGCAAGGCACCCAGCGAGCCGGTCGTCCACGACATCGGTGGATCGACCCTGAAGGCCGGCTGGGTGCCTACGCGCGCGTGGCGCTCGCTGCACTGGACGAACAGCTCGCGGACGCTACTGAGTCAGTACGCCCGCAAGCTGTCCACTGTCAGTCCCTGAAGTAGCTCATGATGCGCAGGAGCTCGACGTACAGCCACACCATGGTGACCGTGATGCCGAGAGCCGCGCGCCAGGATTCCTGAGCGGGCGCCTGGGCGGCGATGCCGCGTTCGACGGAGTCGAAGTCCGTCACGAGGTTCAGCACGGCCAGCACGACGGCCAGGATGGAGATCCCGATCGCCAGCCAGCCGGCGCCGGAACCGATGCCGCGGATGGCGGTGTCCACGCCGAACAGCGCGAGGCCGAAGTTGACGAGCAGGACACCCAGCAGGGCGACCGTGCCGATGGAAACCATCTTGCGGAACTTCGGGGTGACGCGGATGTTGAAGAACTTGTACGCCGCCAGGGTGGCGGCCGCGGTGACGAAGGTGGCCAGCACGGCCTGCACCACGATGCCCGGATACAGGTACTCGAAGAACTTCGAGAACGCACCCACGAAGACGCCCTCGACCGCGGCGTAGAACAGCACACCGCCGACGGGGAGCTTGCGGCGGCCGGCCACGAACAGGATGGTGACCAGCCCCACGATGCCCGAACCGATGACGGCGGGCAGCATCAGGCTCATGGGCAGCAGGATGAACGTCGCGACGGCGACGATGGCCACGGTGCCGAGCGTGATGGCGGTCTTGGCGAGCACGTCGTCCAGCGTCATCACACCGCCGACGCGCGGATCGGTCTGCTGGGGCTGGTTGAACTGGTTCTGCTCGAACTGCTGCTGCGGTGGCAGGTAGCCCTGCCACTGGCCCTGGGGCTGGCTCTGCGGCTGCGCATATCCCTGGGGCTGGCCGTAGCCGGTGTAGCCGCGCTGCTGCGTGCCCTGATTCTTCGTGAACGAGTCGGGCCTGCCGATGATCGGGTTAGCCATGTGATTCTCTTTCTTGTCGTGGTCCCCTACGGGATCGTCGTTCTCCATGGTACGTGGTCTCCCCACCCGCGCCGTGGGTTTCCACGCCGGGGGCCCGGGTGCACCCCTTACCTGCCACGATCGGATCATGAGCACCCCGCAGAAGGCGACCCTGACGTTCCTCGGCGCGGCCGGCACCGTGACCGGCTCCAAGTACCTCCTCACGCTCGACGACCGGCGCATCCTCGTGGACGCAGGCATGTTCCAGGGCGACAAGAAGTGGCGGTTGAAGAACCGCGACGAGTTCCCCGTGGACCCGGCCTCCCTCTCCGACGTGCTGCTCACGCACGCCCACACCGACCATGTCGCCTACCTGCCCGCTCTGGTCAAGCACGGTTTCCGCGGGCCGATCTGGGCCACCGAGGCCACGATCCGCCTGGCCGAGATCGTGCTGCGTGACTCCGGGAAGCTCCAGGAACAGTCGGTCACCGACGCGGTGCGCGGCGGTTGGTCCAAGCACGAGAATCCCGAGGCGATCTACACGACCGAGGACGTGGAGAGGACCCTCCCGCTGTTCCGGTCGGTCGAGTTCGACACGAACGTCGACATCGACGGCATCTGGGTGCGCTGGACCAGGGCCGGGCACATCCTCGGTTCCGCCTCGGTCCACGTGGAGTTCGGCAACCGCTCGGTGCTGTTCTCAGGCGACCTCGGCCGCCACGACCACCCCATCCTCAAGGACCGCGGCACTCCCCCCGGCGCCGACATCGTCGTGGTGGAATCAACCTACGGCGACCGTGAGCACCCAGAACCCGACGTCCCGCACGAAGACTTCGCTGCCGCCATCCGCCGCACCATTGAGCGGGGCGGTCAGGTGGTGGTCCCGGCCTTCGCCATCGACCGGACGGAGACCGTGCTGCAGGCGCTGGTGCAGATGCGCCGCGAGGGCCGCATCCCCGAGGTGCCTGTCGTCGTGGACGGCCCCATGTCGCTGCGCGCGCTGGCGGTCTACAGCGACACGGCGCTGGACGAACTGCGCGAGGACGTGACGGTCGCCGATTTCACCGACCTGGACCTCACCGCCACCCGCGGTGCGCGCGATTCGAAGGCGCTGAACAAGCGCACCGACCCCATGATCATCATCTCGAGCTCGGGCATGGCCGAGGGCGGCCGGGTGCTGTATCACCTGCAGCGGTTGCTGCCGGACGCCCGCAACACCGTCGTGCTGACGGGCTTCCAGGCCGAGGGCACCCGCGGCCGTGCGCTCGAGGACGGCGCCCGTCAGGTGAAGATCAACGGCAGGTACGTCCGGGTGAACGCCGAGATCGTGCGCGACCGCGAGTTCTCCGTGCACGGCGACGCGTCGGACCTGCTCGACTGGCTGAAGGCCCTGGACAAGGACCCGGAAGAGGTGTTCGTCACGCACGGTGAGCCCCACGTGGCCGCACAGTTCGCGGACCGGATCTCCGACGAGCTGGGCTGGGTCGCCGTGGCCCCGAAGTTCGGCGAGGTTGTCGCGCTCCTGGGCGACGAGGCCGAAGACTAGTGCCCCCGACGGGACTCGAACCCGTACTGAAGCGGGTTTAAGCCGCCTGCCTCTGCCAATTGGGCTACGAGGGCCACGCCAAAGTCTAGCGACGATGAGCGAAAGACCCACGGCCCCCGACGGAGACCTGCCCGCCCGATAGACTGGGGGTTCGCACAAGGGGAGGGGCCCGCTTTGACCGCGTTTCTGATCATCGGAGGCGTCGGTATCGCTTTGGTCCTGCTTTCCCTGCTCGTCGGTGACGTGATCGACGGCCTGTTCGACCTCGACGTCCTCGGTGGCGACCTCTTCTCCGTCTCCTCCATCTCCGCCTTCATCGGCGCGTTTGGGTTCGGCGGTGCGCTGGGCCTGGCCCTCGTCGACAACATGGTGTTCGCCGTCGTCACCGGCCTGGTGATCGGCGCGCTGGCCGCCTGGGGCGCCATGCGGCTGACCCGTGCGCTGAAGAGCGGCGAGGATGCGGCCAGCTTCCGGTCTGACTCGATGGTCGGCTACTCAGGCCGCGTCATCACGGCCATCCCCCAGGGCGGGTACGGCGAGATCCACATCAGCGTGGGCGGGCAGGTGCGCAAGATCGCCGCGAAGTCCGAGCTCCCCGTCGCCGCCGGCGATGAAGTGTGGGTCTCGGCCATCCTCTCCCCCACCGCCGTGGAGGTCACGCCCACCTCCGCCCCCGGCGAACTCACTCCCTAGCCTGCAGCCCAAGACCGAACGAAAGGCATCCATGCCCGGCTTAAGTCCCGTAGTCACCGCAATCCTCGGCCTCATCATCCTCCTCGTGCTGATCGGCCTGCTGATCGCCAGCAGGTACAAGGTGGCCAAGCCGAACGAGGCCTTCATCATCACCGGCCGCAAGGGCAGGGAGGTCCGCAATCCCGAGACCGGTCTCGTGTCGACAGACCTGAGCGGCCAGAAGGTCGTCATGGGCGGTGGCGTGTTCGTCGTCCCGTTCATCCAGCGCCTGCACACGCTCGACCTGTCGTCGCGCCGCATCATGATCACCATCCGCAACGCCGTCTCCGGCCAGGGCATCAAACTCAACGTCGACGGTGTGGCGATCGTCAAGGTGGGCGGCAACGAGGATTCGATCCGGGCCTCCGCGCAGCGCTTCCTCGGGCAGCAGGACGAGATCGAGACCTTCACCCAGGAGACCCTCGCGGGCTCGCTCCGTTCGATCGTCGGCTCGCTGACGGTGGAGCAGATCATCCGTGACCGCGCTGCGTTCGCGCAGCGGGTCACCGACGAGTCCGAGTCGTCGCTGACGGGGCAGGGCCTCGTGCTCGACACCTTCCAGATCCAGGACATCTCCGACGACGGCACCTACCTGTCGGACCTCGGACGGCCGGAATCGGCCAAGCTGGGCCGGCTCGCCGCCGTCGCCGAGGCCGAGGCGCGACGCGAGGCCGAACAGGCGCAGATCGCCGCGGAGCAGGAGATCGCCATCTCGCAGCGGGCACTCGTGCTGAAGAAGGCCGAGATCCAGTCGGAGACCGACGCCGCCAGGGCCACCGCCGCATCCGCCGGCCCCCTCGCCCAAGCAGACCGTGACCAGGCCGTCCTCCTCGAGCAGGAGAAGGTCGCCGTCGCGCAGGCCGCGCTGAAGGAGCGCCAGTTGGACACCGAGGTGCGTCGCCCGGCAGATGCCGAGCGGTACCGCGTCGAGACCGCTGCAGAGGCACAGCGCAATGCCGCCATCTTCCAGGCCGAGGCCCAGAAGGCCACGGCCATCGCCCAGGCAGAGGCCGACGCGGAGCGCCAGCGCCTCACCGGTGTCGGCGAGAAGTCCCGCCGCGTGGCCGAGGCCGACGCCGTCCGCGCTGAAGGCGAGGCGAAGGCCGCCGCGGTGCTGGCCGTCGGCCAGGCTGAAGCCGAGGCGATGGACAAGCGTGCCGAGGCTTTCGCGCACTACAACGAGGCCGCCGTCCTGCAGATGCTGATCGACGTGCTGCCCCAGATGGCCGAGAAGGTCGCCGCCCCGCTGGGCAACATCGACAAGCTCACGGTTGTGTCCACCGACGGCGCTTCGGTGCTGCCCCGCCAGGTCACGGAGAACGTCATGCAGACCATGCAGATGGTCAAGGACACCACCGGCTACGACCTGACGGCCGTGCTCGACCGGATGGCCGGCAAGACCAACGGCGCGCTCCAGGGCACCGCCACCCCAGCCGAGTAACAGGCAGCACAAGAGAGCCGGTGTGCGGAGACTTCCGCACACCGGCTCTCTGCATGCCGTCAGCCGAGCAGCGACTCGACGATCGCCGCGGCCGGCGCAGCGCGCACGCCGTCGGTGTTCATGCCGCACCACAGGGGCGTGAAGTCCGTGCGGCCCTGAGCCTCTGCGGCTGCGCGCAGCGGGGCCAGGGGCCCGGTCGCCAAAGGGAACGGGGGAACCGCCTCGGGGAATTCGCCCAACTCCAGCACGAGCCGGTTGGGGATCCCCCGCGCGGGCCGGCCGGTCAGCGCAGTGGTGACCACGGTGTCGTGCGGACTCAGGATCGCGTCGCGGTGCATCGGCGACGTGATGGACTCGTCGGCCAGCAGGAACGCGGTCCCCGCCTGGACGGACACCGCCCCGGCGGCGAGCGCAGCCTGCACGTCGGCAGCCGTCGTGATGCCCCCGGCCGCGATGACCGGGCAGGTGACCGAGCCCCGAACCGCGCGCACCAGTTCCAGGGTGGGCAGGTGCAGCGACAGGTCGTCCGACAGGAAGTTGCCCCGGTGCCCACCTGCCTCGATGCCCTGGGCGATCACCGCGTCGGCCCCGTGTTCCACGAGCCAGCGGGCCTCGTCGACGGTGGTCGCGGTGCTCATGACCACCGCGCCCCACGCCTTCACCCGGCGCAACAGGCCCTCGTCGGGCAGGCCGAAGTGGAAACTCACGATGGGCGGCGCGAAGGGCTCGATGGCGTCGCAGATGTGTGCGTCGAACGGCCGGCGGGCGGCCCCGCCGCCGCTCTCGGCCACCCCGTACTCCTCGCGGTAACGGGCGAGTGCCGCGAGCCAGGCGTCCTCGAGGACCGGATCAGGCAGGGGCGCGTGGTGGGCGAAGAAGTTGACGTTGTAGGGCACGTCGGCGCCCTCCAGCACGGTCAGTTCGGCGGCTAGCGCATCGTCGCTCAACATGGCCGCGGGCAGTGAGCCCAGCGCACCGGTGCGTCCGACCGCCACGGCCAGGGCACTCCCCTGCACACCCGCCATGGGCGCCTGCACGATGGGGAGGGTGGGCAGCATCACTGCTCCAACAGACCCAGCGCGATGCCGTCGAGGATGTCGGTCTCGCTCACCAACACGCTCCCGCCGGGGACGCGGCTGGAGATTTCGTCGAGGATCAGGCCGCCCGCGCCGATCACCGCTGCGCGCAGGGGATGCATGCAGGGTTCCTCGGCCGTCACCGCAGCCGGCTGAGTGAGCCAGTGAGTGAGGATGGCCTCGATGTCGCCCCGGCCCAGGACCGTTTCGTGCACCGACTCGCGGTGGTAGGTCTCCAGCCCGAGCTTGGCCGCCGCGAAACTGGTGACCGTACCGGCGACGCCCACGGCAGCAGCGAGCGACCCGAAATCCACGACCGCTCCGTCGAGTTGCTCCCCGATGAACGTCCGCGCCGCCCGGATCTCCGGCGCCGACGGCGGGTCGCCGGGCAGGAAGCGCTCCTTCAGGCGCACCGCACCCATGTTGAGGCTGACGGCGGACAGGATCTCCGGCCCCTCCCCCACCACGATCAGTTCCGTGGAACCGCCGCCGATGTCGAACACCAACGACGGTGTCTGCACGTTCACGCCGCTGAGCACGCCCAACGCGGAGAGTTGCGCCTCCTCGGATCCCGAGATGACGTCCACCTCCACGCCCAGCCTGTCGCGCACGTTCGCCTCGAACACCGCACGGTTGCCCACGTCACGCGCTGCCGAGGTGGCCACGAACCGGACGCGGTCCGCCCCGGTGCCGGCGATGATCGCGGCGAACTCCTCGAATATCCGGTTGGCGCGCTGGAGCGCATCCGGGTGGAACTCCCCGGTCGCGTCGACGCCCTGACCGAGCCGGGCGAGGCGCACCTCGCGGGCAAGTTCGGTGAGCGCGCCGTCGGCTCCCCTCCGGAGGATCAGCAGCCGGATGGAGTTGGTGCCGCAGTCAACGGCGGCGACGGTCGTCATTCGCCCTCCAGGCAGGGGGCGCGCCAGAAGTCGCCGAGCGCCGCCACGGCCTCGTCGCCGAGTGGGTTGACGCCGGGACCCTTGGCCAACGAGTGCCCGACGAGCACGTGCAGGCACTTCACACGGGTGGGCATGCCGCCGGCGCTGATCCCCTCGATCTCCTCGACGTGGCCCAGCGCCTCCCGGTCTGCCAGGTAGGACTCATGCGCGCGCTGGTAGGCGAGCGCGAGTTCCTCGTCGGTCGCCAGCCGCTCAGTCATCTCCGCCATCAACCCGGAGGCCTCGAGAGTGGAGGTGGCCGACGTGGCCCGCGGGCAGGTCAGGTAATAGGTGGTGGGGAACGGCGTGCCGTTGGGCAGCCGCGGTTCGGTCTTGACGACGCCCGGCTTGCCACAGGGGCAGCGCCACGCCACCTCGGCGACCCCGCGGGGCTCGCGTCCGAGTTGCGCCTCCACGATGGCGAGGTCTTCCTGCGTCGGCCCGCTCATGCCTACTCCTCCTCCACCGGAGTGTCCGTGAGCTTCACGGACGTCCACATCTTCTCGTACCACTCGCCCTGCAACTCGGGCTCCTGCTCCGCCATCGTGGCCCCTTCGAGCGGGTTGCCGTCGGCGTCGATGACGCGGTAGCCCACCTCGCCTGGCATCACCCAGCCCAGCCGGACCCGGGCGATGGAGCGAACGTATTCGGGATCTTCCCAGCGCTCCAACTGGTCCTCCATGTCGGCGATCCTGTCGCGCTCCGCGGCGATCTCCGCCCGGACTGCGGCCAGTTCCTGCGCCTGCGCGAAGTAGACGCGCAGCGAATGGGCGAGCACCAGACCGATCCCGGCGATGACGACGAGGAGGACGGCGAGCCGCCACGTGGCGGTCATGGCCCGGCTGGCGCGCGGTGGCGCCGCGGGCCGTGCGCTCATCGCCCTCGACACCTCCTGCTCGGGAAGCGGCTCGACGTGGGGTTTACGGCTCCGTTCACCCGGACGCGCAGACGTGCGCGACCGCGGGGTGCCGCGGCCGGGGCCGGGATTGGCCTGCCTGGATCGGGGTGATTGAGCCACCCGCCCAGTCTGCCGCATGTCCTTGCAGGCACCGGAATCGACTCGCGTGTGCCCCAAGACAAAGGGCCCCGGAGTAGCTGCCTGCGCTACTCCGGGGCCCTTGTGTCACTTCAGGTGATCAGCCCTGGAAGCGGGGGAACGCCGAGCGACCGGCGTAGACAGCGGCCTCGTCGAGGTCCTCCTCGATGCGCAGCAGCTGGTTGTACTTGGCGACGCGGTCCGTACGGGCCGGGGCGCCGGACTTGATCTGGCCACAGCCCAGCGCAACGGCGAGGTCTGCGATGGTGGTGTCCTCGGTCTCACCGGAACGGTGCGACATCATGGTGCGGAAGCCGTTGCGGTGGGCCAGGTCCACAGCGTCGATGGTCTCCGACAGCGAACCGATCTGGTTGACCTTCACCAGCAGCGCGTTCGCGGTGTCGGTGTCGATGCCGCGCTGGAGGCGGGTGACGTTGGTGACGAACAGGTCGTCGCCGACGAGCTGGACCTTGCTGCCCAGACGCTCGGTCATGAGCTTCCAGCCGTCCCAGTCCTCTTCGTTCAGCGGATCCTCGATGGAGACCATCGGGTAGGCGTCGACGAGTTCGGCGTAGTAGTCGACCATCTGCTCGGCGGTCTTCTTCTCGCCCTCGAAGACGTACGAGCCGTCCTCGAAGAACTCCGAGGCGGCCACGTCGAGCGCAAGCGCGATGTCCGAACCGGGCTCGAACCCGGCCTTGCGGATGGCGTCGACGATCAGGTCGAGCGCGGCGCGGTTGGAGTCCAGGTTCGGGGCGAAGCCACCCTCGTCGCCGAGGCCGGTGTTGAGCCCGCGCTCCTTGAGGACAGCCTTGAGCGAGTGGTAGACGGCGGCGCCCATTTCGACGGCCTCCGCGAACGACTCTGCGCCGATCGGAGCGATCATGAACTCCTGGATGTCAACGTTGGAGTCTGCGTGCGACCCACCGTTGAGGATGTTCATCATGGGGACGGGGAGGATGTGCGCGTTGGGGCCACCGACGTACTTGTACAGCGGCAGGCCGGACTCCTCAGCGGCGGCGTGCGCCACGGCGAGGGAGACGCCGAGGATGGCGTTGGCACCCAGCTTGGCCTTGTTGTCCGTGCCGTCGAGTTCCAGCATCGCCATGTCGACGATGCGCTGCTCCGTGGCGTCGAGGCCGAGGATCTCCTCGCCGATGACCTCGGTGGCGTTCTTCACGGCCGTGAGGACGCCCTTGCCTCCGTAGCGGCCCTTGTCGCCGTCGCGAAGCTCAACGGCTTCGAAGGCGCCGGTGGAGGCACCCGACGGGACAGCGGCGCGACCCTGCGCGCCCGACTCGAGCTCGACCTCGACCTCGATCGTCGGGTTGCCGCGGGAGTCGAGAATCTCGCGTGCCTGGATGAATTCGATGGATGCCATTTAAGGTCCCTTTCAAAGAGTCGTCTCTCGGGCCCAAGCCTAGCTGTAACCGGTTCGGTCTCCCGCGCCGGGGCAGCCGGACTCAGGCCCTATTGATGGGTGGTCGGTTCAGTGGCCCGGATCTGGGCTTCCAGGTCGCGGAGCGCCTGCCGGGCGGCGGCGTCCGCGTCGATCCCGTTGGCCTGGGCCCGCGCGATGAGCGCGAGGATCTCCCGCCCGACGGTGTCCTCGTCGATGGGTTCGGAAGGCAGCTCGATGGGCACTGCGTGCGAACGTGTGCGCGAGACCACCTTGTGGGCCCGGCCGATCACACTCAGCGATTCGGCGATGCCGTCGAGGGCGGAGGTGCGGCCCTTCTCGGCACGCTTGCGCTCCTCCCAGTTCTGCCACATGTCCTGCGGGATCTCCGCATCGCCGAACACGTGGGGGTGGCGGCTGACGAGTTTGTCCGAGATGCCCCGGGCCACGTCGTCGAGCGTGAAGCGGCCCTCGTCCGTGGCGATCTGGGCGTGGAAGTACACCTGCAGGAGGAGGTCGCCGAGCTCCTCCACCAGTTCGGTGTCTGACCCGGCCTCAACCGCGTCCACCACCTCACAGGCCTCTTCGATGAGGTGGTTGAGCAGTGAGCGGTGGGTCTGTTCGGCGTCCCACGGGCATTTCACCCGTAGTTCCGCCATCACCTGGCGCAGGCGCTCCAGCTCGGAGGTCACTGGATCGCGACGACCGGTTCCGACAGCGAGCCCGACGTGTTGAGCAGCTGCTGCGTCCAAGGCTCCCACTTGCCGTAGCGCGGGTTGAGCTGCACGTCGAGCTTGTTGGCTGCCTCCTCGACGAACTGCGGCTCGAGCTGGCCGAGCATGGTGGTCTTGACGTTGGCGAGGGCCAGGGGCTTGCAGTCCTCCACCGAGAAGAGCTGCTCCGAGCCCTGCGCGTTCTGCGCACCGGCGGCGCGGAGGTCCTCCTCGGAGATT
Organism: Tessaracoccus sp. MC1756; assembly: GCF_014164735.1. Taxonomy (NCBI): domain Bacteria; kingdom Bacillati; phylum Actinomycetota; class Actinomycetes; order Propionibacteriales; family Propionibacteriaceae; genus Tessaracoccus; species Tessaracoccus sp. MC1756. Next base: position 409,252 of record NZ_JACJFZ010000002.1, read on the forward strand.
TCAGCACCGAAGGAGTCGAACAGGCCGCCCAGGAGCAGCGTGCCGACGACACCCTGGCGACGCAGCTGGTCCGGCGTCACCTGCAGCGCCTCGGCGCAACCGTCGACGATCTGGGTGACCTCACTCTCCGTGTACCGGTTGCCGTCCACGACCAACGCGGTGCCGGCCGTGGGGCTGCAGCCAGCCAGGAGGCCGACGGCGGCGACGGCGGCGAGGGCAGGCGCGAGACGCTTGAACTTCATCTGGGTCCTCTCGAACTTCGGGGTGCACAGGCACCTCGCTCAGCCTACCGCAGGCCCACCCGCGGTCCCGAAGCCGACCGGCCCTGCGCCTCGAGGCTCAGGCGAACAGTTGGGTCAGCAGCGTGGTGACCCAGGTGAGGTGGTCGCCATCCGGTTTCGGCACGAGGATCTGTTCGTTGGACGACTTGATCACTGAGCCCGGGTACAGGCGGTTCAGGCGCAACTGCTTCGATTCCGGCAGCGACAACGGCGAGAGGCGGATCACCTTGCCCTGCGGCACGATCTCCTGGATCCCGTGCTCCCGGGCGAGGTTGCGCAGGGCCGCCACGCCGAGCAGTTGCTCGACGGGGGGCGGCAGCTCGCCGTAGCGGTCGAGGAGTTCGGCGCGCACGGCGTCGATGTCTGCCGCGGTGCGGATCTCGGCGATCTGTTTGTACATCTCCAGGCGCAGCCGCTCCGAGGTGATGTAGTCGTCCGGGAGATGCGCGTCGACGGGGATCTCCACCCGCATCGTCGGCTCCGGCTCCGTGTCCACGCCGCGCCAGTTGGCCACGGCCTCGCCGACCATGCGCAGGTACATGTCGAACCCGACGCCCTCGATATGGCCGGACTGGTCCTCACCCAGGAGGTTGCCGGCACCGCGGAGTTCGAGGTCGCGCATGGCGATGGCCATGCCCGAGCCCAGCTCGGTGTTGGCCGCCATGGTGGCGAGCCGTTCGTGCGAGGCCTCGCTGAGCGACTTGTCCGCCGGGTAGAGGAAGTAGGCGTAGCCGCGTTCCCTGGAGCGCCCGACGCGGCCGCGCAGCTGATGCAGCTGCGACAGGCCCATCTTGTCGGCGCTGTCGATGATGAGGGTGTTGGCGCTCTGGATGTTCAGGCCCGATTCGACGATCGTGGTGCAGACCAGCACGTCGGTGCGACGCTCCCAGAAGTCCTGCATCACCGCTTCGAGCCGGTGTTCGTTCATCTGGCCGTGCGCCGTGGAGATGCGCGCCTCGGGCACCAACTCCCGCAGGTGCGCGGCGGTCTTCTCGATGGTGCCGACGCGGTTGTGCACGAAGAACACCTGGCCCTCGCGCGCCAACTCACGGCGGATGGCGGCCTTCACCTGCCCGTCGTCGTAGGGGCCGGCGAACGTGAGCACCGGGTGGCGTTCCTCGGGCGGGGTGGCGATGACACTCATCTCGCGGATGCCGGTGATGGCGATCTCGAGCGTGCGCGGGATGGGCGTGGCCGACATGGACAGCACGTCGACGTTGACCCGCATGGACTTGAGTCGCTCCTTGTGTTCGACGCCGAAGCGCTGCTCCTCGTCGATCACCACCAGCCCAAGGTCCTTGAACTGGATCTCCTTGCCGAGGAGGCGGTGCGTGCCGATCACCACGTCGATGCGGCCGGTGGCCAGGCCGTCGACGACCTTCTTGGCCTCCGCGTCGCTCTGGAAGCGTGACAGCTGGGCCAACTGCACGGGGAAACCGGCGAAGCGGGACGCGAACGTCTGGTAGTGCTGGGTGACCAGCAGCGTGGTGGGCACCAGGACGGCCACCTGCTTGCCGTCCTGGACAGCCTTGAATGCGGCGCGCACGGCGATCTCCGTCTTGCCGAAGCCGACGTCGCCACAGATGAGGCGGTCCATGGGCACGAGCTGCTCCATGTCGTGCTTGACCTCGGTGATGGCGGAGAGCTGATCATGGGTCTCGACGTAGCTGAAGGCATCCTCCAACTCGCGCTGCCAGGTGGTGTCGGGGCCGAATGCGTGGCCCTTGGTGGCCTGGCGGGCGGCGTAGAGCTTGATGAGCTCGGCGGAGATCTCGCGCACCGCCTTGCGGGCCTTGGCCTTGCGCTTGGTCCAATCGGCCCCACCCATCTTGTCGAGCGCGGGCGCCTCGGCGCCGACGTAGCGACTCAGCTGGTCGAGCTGGTCCATCGGCACGAACAGCCGGTCTCCCGGGTGGCCGCGCTTGCTGGCGGCGTATTCGATGACGAGGTAGTCGCGGGTGTTGCCCTGCACGGTGCGCTGGACCAGTTCCACGAACCGGCCGACGCCGTGCTGCTCGTGCACGACGGGGTCGCCGGCCTTGAGTTCGAGCGGCTGGATGGTGGGCTTGCGGCGCTGGGGAAGCTTGCGTTCGGACCTGTCCAGCTCGACCTGGCCGGTCAGTTCGCCGGCGGTGATGACCTCCAGCTTCGGCCCTCCGGCGCGCCAGCCGTGCCGCTGCGGCGAGAGCACGACGGTGACCCGGCCCGCCGCCGGAGCCTCAGCCAGGTCGTCGATCGAGGCGGCGATCCCCGCCTCGCCCAACAGTTCCACGAGGCGGGTGGCCAGGCCCTGGCCCTCGACGGTGAGCACGACCTTCCAACCGTCGGCCAGGCGCGTCCTGATGTGGGTGACGGCGGCGTCGGTGTCGCCGCGGAAACCCTCACCGGCGGTGATGTCGAGCGAACGGGAGTGCACCGAGGCGGCTTCGGGGACGGCGGGGCCGTCCTCTTCGGCGCCGGGGGCGGCCATGAAGGGCGACAGCGACCACCAGCGGTGGCCGGACTCCAGCGCATGCTGGCGGACGTCGCCCAGGGCCCAGTAGGCGGAGGCGCCGAGGTCGATGGGCGAGCTGCCCCCGCCTGCGGCCGCCGCCCAGGAGGCCTCGAGGAACTCCTGGCTGGTGGCAACTAGTTCGGCGGCGCGGGTGCGGATCAACTCCGGCGACGCGGCGAGGATCAGCGAGCCCTTCGGCAGCACGTCGACGAGCAGTTCCAGGCCTTCGACGAGCACCGGGATGAGCGCCTCCATGCCCTCCACGGCCTGGCCCTCGCCGATGCGGGTGAGCATGTCGGCCAGTTCGGGGTGGGCGGCGGCGAGCCTCTTGGCCCGGTTGCGCACCGCCGTCGTCAGGAGCAGTTCGCGGCAGGGAGGCGCGACGACGACGGTGGCGGTGTCGCCGGTGGAGCGCTGGTCCGCGACGGTGAAGTAGCGGATCTCGTCGACCTCGTCGCCGAAGAAGTCGACGCGCACAGGGTGGTCAGCGGTGGGCGGGAAGATGTCGACGATGCCGCCACGGACGGCGAACTCGCCGCGTCGCTCCACCATGTCGACCCGGTTGTAGGCCGCGCCGGCGAGATCCGCCAGCAGCGTGCCCAGCTCGTAGGTCTCCCCCACCGCGATCCGCACCGGCGCCATGTCCGCCAGGCCCTTGACCTGCGGCTGCAGGACGGAACGCACCGGGGCCACGACGACCTTGGGTGCGGGTTCCTCGTCGTGCCCGGCGAGGCGGCGGAGCACGGCGAGCCGGCGGCCGGCAGTGTCTGCACGGGGCGACAGCCGCTCGTGCGGCAGCGTCTCCCAGGCGGGGTAGTACTCGACGGCATCTTCACCCAGGTGGCCCGCGAGCTCGCTGGTGAGCTGCTCGGCCTCGCGGTAGGTGGATGTGATGAGCAGCACGGTCCGGCCGCTCTCCTCCGCGATGGCGGAGGTCAGGAACGGGAAGAACGATCCGACGGTGGTGACATCGAGGGTGGTGACTCCGGAGCGCCGGGCGTCGGCGAGCGTGTACTGGAATCCCTCGGATGCCTCGAGAGCCTGGAGGAGGCCTGGATACTTCACGGTGTCAATCCTTCCACGCCACCCGGCCCCGGTCCGGGGCGGCGCCGTGAGCAATTGGATGGGGTCACGGCGCGACACGCCGAGAAAAACATCCTAAAGCGTCGGTGACCCCATCCAATTGCTCACGGGTTCCGGCCGGGCGACGGTGGGGTGGGCGTGCTTTACGAGTTGAACTTGTTCTGGGTGACGACCAGGCCGTCGCGCACGAGCGACTCCACGACGTCAGCGGCCACCGCCGCGTCGACACGCATCTCGTCGAGTTCCTTCGGCTTCAGCTTGGCGAGCACGTAATCCGCAGCGGACTGGCGGCCGGGCGGGCGCCCGATCCCGACGCGCACCCGGTAGAAGTCGCCGGTGCCGAGGTGCTGACGCATCGACTTCAGGCCGTTGTGGCCGTTGTCGCCGCCGCCCAGCTTCACGCGCAGGCGCCCAGCGTCGAGGTCGAGCTCGTCGTGGATCGCGATGATGTGGCCCGGCTCGATCTTGTGGAACGTGGCGATGGACCTGACGGCCACGCCGGACAGGTTCATGTACGTGGTGGGGCGGACCAGGACCAGCTTGACCGGTTCCGGACAGCGGAGGCTCACCGTCGCAATCTCAGCCTTCTGGCGCGAGTTCAGCGAAAAGGAGGAGCCGTAGCGGTCTGCGAGATCCGCTACGGCCCAGAACCCGACGTTGTGCCGGGTGATCTCGTAGGCCGGGCCCGGGTTCCCGAGCCCGACCACGAGAAAGGTGGAACTGGTCACTCCGCGGAGTCGTCGCCCTCAGCGACCTCTTCGTCGGCGGTCTCTTCAGACTCGGACTCGACGACGGGCGCGTTGACGGACAGGACGAGCGCATCGGGGTCACCGGTCGCCTCGACGCCCTCAGGCAACTTGACGTCGGAGACCAGGATCTGGTCGCCGATGACGAGGCCGTCGAGTGATACGTGGAGCTCCGTGGGGATGTCGGTGGCCGGCGCGAGGACGGTCAGCGTGGTGAGGTCCTGGTTGATCAGCGTGCCGCGCTCGGCCTCGCCGACGAGGACCAGCAGCACCTCGACCTCGACCTTCTCGCCGGCCTTCACCAGCAGGAGGTCGACGTGGTCGATCAGGGGACGGATCGGGTCACGCTGGATCTGCTTGACGAGCGCGAGCGAGGGCTTCTTGTCGCCGTCGATCGAGATCTCGAGCAGTGCGTTGGAGGTACGCAGCGCGAGGTAGGTCTCCTGCGCGGGCAGCGCCAGGTGGACGGGATCCATGCCGTGGCCGTAAAGGACAGCGGGGGTGCCACCCTCGCGGCGGAGTCGACGGGCAGCGCCCTTGCCGAACTCGGTGCGGGTGGTGGCGGACAGTTGGGCGTCAGCAGCCATGGGGTGAACTCCTCAAGCTCTCAGATGAATGGTGCGCATGCAGGCGCCGAGCGAGAAGCGAGCTAGTCGATGACGGACCCGCATGAGTCCCTCGCCAGGCAACCCGGCAAGCCTACCTCACGCCTTCGGGCTGCAGGAAATCACTCAGCGGCCAACCTGGCGCTCCTCACAGGCGACCCAGTTGCTCCTCGAGATTGAAGACCTCCTCCAGTTCGAAAAAGCTCTCGTCCGGGGCGGCATCCAAGTCGACGAAGAACTCGGCCATCTGGGCCTGCCACCGGCCGTTGACCTCGGTCTTGGCCATGGCGCGTTGAGCCGCCCCCAGGTCCTCGGATTCGACGTACCCGATGAGCAGACCGTCCGGCCGGAGGAACAGGGAGTAGTTGTGCCACCCGGAGTCTTTGAGGGCACGGAGCATCTCCGGCCAGACGGCCGCGTGGCGCTCCTTGTATTCGTCGAGCCGGTCAGGCCGTACCTGGAGTTGGAAACAGTGGCGTCGCATGGGCATGGGCACATCCTGGATCAACACGGCTCTCCGAGAGCCTGAAACGCTTCATTGCATGGATAGCATAGAGGGGTGGACAAGATGACGAGGCACGGCTCCGGCGTGGGCATCAAGGACGTCGCCCGCGCAGCCGGCGTGTCGGTCGGCACGGTCTCGAACGTCATGAACCGGCCGGATGTGGTGTCACCCAGCAGCCGCGAGAAGGTCGAGAAGGCCATCGAAGAACTGGGCTATGTGCCCAACGATGCCGCGCGGCAACTGAAAGCCGGTACCAGCCGCGCGGTGGGCCTCGTGGTCGTCGACACCCAGAACCCCTTCTACGGCACCATCGCGCTCGAGGCCGAGGACGCTGCTGAGGAGCGCGGCCTCGGCCTGTTCATCGCCAACTCCCACCGTCGCCACTCGAAGGAACAGTTCTATCTGTCACAGTTCGAGCAGCAGCGCGCCCGCGGCATCCTCGTGACGCCCGTCTCGTCGGATCTCGACGTCCAGCGCAGCGTCGCCCAGCGCGGCACCCGCGTCGTGCTGGTGGACGCGGTCGAACGCGACGAGGGCTTCTGCGCCGTGGCGGCCGACGACTTCCACGGTGGCTACCTGGCGGTCAGGCACCTCATCGACCTGGGTCGACGCCGGATCACCATCCTCGGCGGGCCGGAACACTTCCGGCAGGTGGGGCGACGCCTTGCGGGCGCCCAGCAGGCCGCCGGCGAAACTGCCGGCGTCGAGATCGAGTACCTCGCGCCCGAAGAAATGAGCATCTTGGCCGGGCGCGACGCCGCGATGGAGATCGCGGAGCGCGCCACGCTGCCCGAGGCCATCTTCGCCATGAACGACCTGCTCGCCATCGGCGCACTCCAGGCCCTCGTCATGTCGCGCTCGCTGCGGGTGCCCGAGGATGTCGCGCTGATCGGCTACGACGACGTCGACTTCTGCAGGGACGCCGTCGTGCCGCTGTCGTCCATCCGTCAACCCAGCGCCGAGATGGGCCGCAAGGCCATCGAACTCCTGGACGACGAGATCACCGACGGCGACAGCCACACCCACCGCTGGGTGCTCCTCAAGCCTGAACTCGTGGCCCGGCGGTCCACGCTGGGCACCCCTGCCTGAAGGCCGTCACTGACGCCGCGGACGCCCCCCGCAGCCCCGTCCAGGGGGCCGCCACCAACCGGCCCGTATAACGATTCAATCACCATCCACCACGCGCTTGACCTGAGGCCGAGAGCGTCCTTATAGTGTGCAACACAAGGGAATGAATCGTTTCATCTCACGACCTCGATGGGGAGGCTACATGAAGGACGAGGTGAGAACGCCCACACCAGCGCTGAGGCTGGACAGGGTGTTCAAGTCGTTCGGGCATGTGGTGGCGCTGCGGTCCGGCAGCCTCACGATGCACCGCAACTCGATCCACGCACTGATCGGCGAGAACGGGGCCGGCAAGTCCACCCTGGTCAAGATCATCGCCGGCCTGTACCGGCGAGACTCGGGCGAGGTGGAACTCCACGGCAAGAGCGTCGACTTCACGAGCACCGCGCAGTCGAAGGCCGCCGGCATCGCGGTGATCTACCAGGAGCCCACCCTCTTCCCCGACCTCTCCGTCACGGAGAACATCTTCATGGGCCGCCAGCCCACCGACCGCCTGGGGCGCGTCGACCGTCGGAGCATGCGACGGGAGGCCATCGCGATCTTCGAGCGGCTGGGTGTCGCCCTCGACCCTGACCGTGTCGTCGAAGGCCTGTCGATCGCGGACCAGCAACTGATCGAGATCGCCAAGGCCATCTCGCTCGATGCGCAGGTCCTCATCATGGACGAGCCCACCGCCGCCCTCTCGGGCGTCGAGGTCGACCGTCTCTTCGCGGTGGCACGCAGCCTCCGCGACGAGGGCCGCGCGTTGCTGTTCATCTCGCACCGCTTCGACGAGGTGTTCGCCCTGAGCGACACCGTCACCGTGATGCGCGACGGCTCCTACATCGACACCCTCTCCATCGAGGACACCAGCGTCGACCAACTCGTCTCCCTCATGGTGGGCCGCGACGTCACAGAGATGTTCCCCAAGCTGCCCGCCGAGATCGGTGAGGTCGCCTTGGAGGTGAAAGGGCTGACGCGCACGGGCGTCTTCCGCGACATCTCGTTCTCCATCCGCTCCGGCGAGATCGTCGGGCTCGCGGGACTCGTCGGCGCCGGTCGCAGCGAGGTGGCCCGGGCCATCTTCGGCGTCGACCGCTACGAGTCCGGCTCGGTGCAGTTGCACGGCAGACACCTCCCCGGCGGGAACCCCCGGCTGTCGACGGCGCGCGGCATCGCGCTCGTGCCCGAGGACCGGCGCAGGCAGGGCCTCGTCCTCGACGACAGCGTCGCGCGCAACATCACCCTGAGCATCCGTTCCCGGTTGGCTAAGTGGGGCCTGATCTGGACCGGCCTGGAGAACAGGGCCGCGGAGATCTGGGCGAGCCGGCTCGAGGTCAAGACCTCGGCGCTCGACACCGAGACGGGCACGCTGTCCGGCGGCAACCAACAGAAGGTCGTCCTCGGCAAGTGGCTCGCCACCGAGCCGTCGGTGCTGATCGTCGACGAGCCCACCCGCGGCATCGACGTCGGCACGAAGGCCGAGGTCCACCGCCTCATCAGCACCCTCGCGCAGCAGGGCATCGCCATCCTGATGATCTCGTCCGAACTGCCCGAGGTGCTGGGCATGTCCGACCGCGTGCTGGTCATGCGGGAAGGCAGCCTGACCGGCGAGTTCAGCCGCGACGAAGCCACCCCGGAGGCCGTCCTCCATGCCGCCACCGCCCAGTTGGAGACAGTTCGATGACCGCCACGACGATTCCGCGCCCCGGCACCAGTAGCGCCGCCCGCTTCGTCAAGTACGTCGCGTCGGCCCGCGAGCTGGGCATCCTGCTCGCCCTGCTGCTGGTGATCGCCGCGGCGACGCTGACCAACCCCACCTTCCTCTTCTCCCCCGACGGCTTCCGTGACCTCCTCCTCACGCCCTCCCTCCTCCTGTTGGTGGCGGTCGGCCAGGCCGTGGTCATCATCACGGGCAACATCGACCTGTCCGTGTCGTCGGTCGTGGGCCTCACCGCCTACATGACTGGCCGCCTGTTCATCGACGTCGAGGGCATCCCGATCGTCGTCGTGATCCTGGCCGGGCTGCTGTTCGGTGCCCTGCTCGGGGCCATCAACGGCGCCCTCATCGCGTTCGCCCGGGTCCCCGCGCTGGTCATCACGCTCGGCACGATGTACATCTACCGCGGCCTCAACGTCTCGTGGGCGGGCAGCAGCCGCATCAACGCCTCAGACCTCCCCCGCGACTTCCGCTCGCTCGGCACCGACCAGATCCTGGGCATCCCGACGTTGACCATCATCGCCGTCGTCGTGCTGGTGCTGGCCGCCTGGTACCTGCGGAACATGCGCGGGGGTCGAGAGTTGTACGCCATCGGCTCCGACGCGCCGGCCGCGCACCTCTACGGCCTCCGGGTCACCCGCCGGCTCGTGAGCGCATTCGTGCTCTCCGGCGCCCTGTCCGGTCTGGCTGGGGTGTTGTACGCCGCGCGTTACGGCACGGTCAGCTCCGCGGCGGGCACCGGTTGGGAACTGCAGGCGATCGGCGCAGCCGTCATCGGCGGCGTAGCCATCGCCGGCGGCATCGGAACCCTCTGGGGTGCGGCGCTCGGCGCATTCCTGCTCATGACCATCAACCGGGCCCTGCCGATCCTGGGCATCGACGACTTCTGGCAGCGCGCCGTCGTGGGCACCCTCATCATCGGCGCCATCGTCCTCGACCGGGTTCTGGCCGTGCGCCGGAGCCGCAAGCTGGTCGCCCAACGAGAGGAGAAGCCGTGAGCACCGCAGTCGCCGCCCCCGGCATCCGTACCTACGCCAACCACACGCGGCCGCTGTGGCGTCGCCTCCTGCTCACCAGGGAAGGCGCGATCATCGCGATCCTCCTGCTGGTCTACTTGGTCTCCTTCGTCGCCGTGCCGAACTTCAGCGGCCCGCTGACCGTCACCTTCCTCCTCCGTGAAGTGGCCCCGATCCTCCTCATCGCGTTGCCGATGACGCTGATCATCATCACCGAGGAGATCGACCTGTCGGTGGCGAGCATCGTCGGTCTGGCCAGTGTGCTCACCGGCCTACTCACCCAGGCGGGCCTGCCGTTCCTGCTCGCCGCCCTCATCGCAGTGCTGGCGGGCGCGGTGGCAGGCATGTTCAACGGCTTCCTCATCACGTTCGTCGGCCTCCCCTCGCTCGCCGTCACTATCGGCACGCTCGCGCTCTACCGCGGCATCGCCGTCGGCCTGCTCGGCACCACCGCCATCACGGACTTCCCCGAGAACTGGACGAGCATGGCGCGGGCCAACATACCCGGCACGCCCATTCCGCTGATCATGGTGGCTTTCGTGCTCCTGGCCATCGGGTTCGCCGTGGTGCTGCACTTCACCCCGTTCGGCCGTTCCCTGTACGCGATCGGCCTCAACAAGGAGGCCGCCGCCTTCTCCGGCATCGATGTGGGCCGCACCAAGTTCCTGCTGTTCATCGCCAGCGGCGCCGTGTCCGCGTTCGCCGGCGTCTACTTCACGCTGCTCTACTCCAACGCCCGCGGCGACAACGCCCTGGGCATGGAACTCCAGATCATCGCGGCCGTCCTGCTGGGCGGGGTCTCGATCTTCGGTGGCCGAGGCGGCCTGCACGGAGTCATCGCCGGCGTGCTGCTGATCGGCGTGGTGGCCAGCGCGCTGCGGCTGGCCAACGTCACCAGCGACGTGATCAACGTGATCACCGGCCTGCTGCTCATCTTCTCCGTGGTCTCGTCGAGCTTCCTGGCCTGGGTTCACACCAGGCGGGCCGCTGCGGTCGGCAGACGTCAGGGGGTGGCCAGCGCCCGAGCTACCACCCCATGAGCAGAGCAACCGGATCACCACTTCACAATCTTCACCAACCATCCAACAAGCAGTCCATGACGAAAGGTAACAATGATGTTTGGACTTCGTAAGACGCGCTTCGCGTTCCGTTCGGCTGCACTCGCGGCCGCAGCCGCCCTCCTGTTCACCGGGTGTGGCACCGGCACCACCGACGATGGTGCCGAGCCAACCACCGCTGACAGCGCCGCCCAGTCGGCACCCGCCGACAACGCCGGCGGAGACCTCACCATCACCTTCCTACCCAAGAACCTGGGTAACCCCTACTTCGACACCTCCAGCACCGGCGGCAAGGAAGCCGTCGAGGAGCTCGGCGGCACGTTCAGCGAGATCGGCCCCACCGAGGCCAGCCCCACCTCCCAGGTGAGCTTCATCCAGACCGCCGCCCAGCAGGGAACCGGTGCCCTGGTGGTCTCGGCCAACGACCCCAGCGCCATCTGCGACGCCCTCGACGAGGCCCGCAGCGCCGGCGTGAAGGTTGTCACGTTCGACTCGGACACCAACCCCGAGTGCCGTGACCTGTTCATCAACCAGGCCGACGCCGAGGGCATCGCCCGCGTCCAGGTCGACCTCGTGGCCGAGCAGATCGGCGACGCCGGCCAGATCGCGATCCTCTCCGCGTCCGCCAACGCCACGAACCAGAACGCCTGGATCGAGATGATGAAGGAAGAGCTCGAGGCCAGCCACCCCGACATCGAGCTCGTCGAGGTCGTCTACGGCGACGACGACGACCAGACCTCGTTCGACCGCACCGCGGCCCTCCTGCAGACCTACCCCGAACTCAAGGGCATCGTCTCCCCCACCACCGTCGGTATCGCCGCGGCGGCCCGCTACCTGTCGACCTCGCAGTACAAGGGCAAGGTCGCGCTCACCGGTCTTGGCACCCCCAACCAGATGCGTGAGTACGTCGAGGACGGCACCGTGACCGCCTTCGCGCTGTGGAACCCGGGCGACCTGGGCTACCTCGCCGCCCACGCGGCAGGCGCCCTCGTCAACGGCGACATCACCGGCGCGGAGGGCGACTCCTTCGAAGCCGGCCGCTTGGGCAGCTACGAGGTCGGCGCCGACGGCGTCGTCCTGCTGGGCGACCCCTTCGTGTTCAACGCCGACAACATCGCCGACTTCGACTTCTGATCGAAGCACAGCGGGCCGCGCGCCTGCACTCCACGTCCGGGGGTCCCGTTCGCGGGGCCCCCGGCTCCCTACCCCCACCCATCACCTCGGCACTGGCTTGACCACTGTCAGATCTAATTGTATCGTTTCAATTGAACCGTTTAAATGATCGCACAACCGCAAGGAGGCGGCCCATGTTCGACGACAGCATCAGCGCGCAACTGGCAGCGCAGGCCATCGAGGTTCCGTCGTGGGCCTACGGCAACTCAGGCACCAGGTTCCGGGTGTTCGGCACCCCCGGGACCCCCCGCAACGTCCACGAGAAGCTGGCCGACGCGGCGCAGGTACAGAAGTACACCGGCCTCGCGCCCAAGGTCTCCCTCCACTACCCCTGGGACAAGGTCGACGACTGGATGGGCCTGCTGGAGTACGCCGAGGACCTCGGTGTCGGCATCGGCACCATCAACTCCAACACCTTCCAGGACGACGAGTACAAGTTCGGCAGCCTCGCGCACCACGACGCGGGCGTCCGTCGTCGCGCCATCGAGCATCACCTCGACTGCATCGAGGTGATGAACCAGACCGGCTCCCAGGACCTCAAGATCTGGCTGGCCGACGGGACCAACTACCCAGGCCAGGGCGACCTGCGCCGCCGCCAGGACTGGCTGGCCGATTCCCTCGCGGAGATCTACCGGCACATCGGCGAGAACCAGCGCCTCGTGCTGGAGTACAAGTTCTTCGAGCCGTCGTTCTACCACACCGATGTGCCGGACTGGGGCACCTCGTACGCCCATGTCTCCGCCCTCGGTGAGCGCGCCTTCGTCTGCCTCGACACCGGCCACCACGCCCCGGGCACCAATATCGAGTTCATCGTCGCCCAGTTGCTGCGCCTCGGGAAGCTGGGGTCGTTCGACTTCAACTCACGCTTCTACGCCGACGACGACCTCATCGTCGGAGCCGCGGACCCGTTCCAGCTCTTCCGCATCCTGTGGGAGGTCAAGCGGGGCGGCGGATTCGACGCCGAGAACGGCGTGGTCTTCATGCTCGACCAGTGCCACAACATCGAGGACAAGGTACCGGGACAGATCCGCTCCGTGCTCAACGTGCAGGAGATGACCGCCCGCACCCTGCTCGTCGACACCGCAGCGCTGGAAGCAGCACAGCAGGCGGGAGACGTGCTGGGCGCGAACGCCGTGCTCATGGACGCGTTCTACACCGACGTGCGGCCTGCGCTGGCGCAGTGGCGCGAGGGTCGCGGGCTGCCTGCGGACCCGATGAAGGCCTTCGCCGACAGCGGCTACCTCGCCCAGATCGCCGAGGAACGCGTCGGCGGTGCCCAGTCGAGCTGGGGGGCCTGACCCCATGGATGCGGTCATCGCGGTCGACCTGGGTGCCACCAGCGGACGGGTCGTGCTCACGACCTTCCACGACGGGTGCCCACGGCTGACCGAGGTGCACCGCTTCTCCACTGCAGCCCGGCGCAGCGAGGACGGGCTGCGGCTGGACGTCGTCCCGCTGTTCGAGGACATCCAGGCGGGCATCGGCCTGGCGATGGCGGCCGCCCACGGTGACGTGGCGGCCGTCGGCATCGACTGCTGGGCGGTGGACTACGGGCTGCTCGGCGACGACCAGCTGCTGGACCTGCCGTACAACTACCGCGACGAGCGCACCGCCGCCGGACGCGAACTGATCGCCGGGCGCATCGCCCCCGACGAGCTCTACGCGCGCACCGGTCTCCAGGACCTCCCCATCAACACCATCAACCAACTCGGTCACGACCTGTTGTCCGGCCGCCTCGAGAAGGCCCGGCACCTCCTCCTGTTGCCGGATCTGCTGGGCCACTGGCTGACCGGGCGGATCGTGGCCGAGCGCACCAACGCCTCCACCACCGGCCTGCTCGACCCCCGCACCGGCGGGTGGGACTGGGACCTCATCGACAGGCTCGGCCTTCCCCGCCGCATCTTCCCTGAGGTCGTCGAACCCGGCACGGTGCTGGGCCCGATCACCAACGGTCCCGCGGCCGGCATCCCACTGGTGGCGGTGGGATCCCACGACACGGCGTCGGCCGTCGTGGGCGCGCCCCTGCAGGACGACGGCGACGTGTTCATCTCGTCCGGCACCTGGTCCCTGGTGGGCATGGAACTGCCGGCGCCGGTGTTGACCGACGAGTCGCGGCTGAAGAACTTCACCAACGAGGGCGGCGTCGACGGCACCGTGCGCTACCTCAAGAACGTGATGGGACTCTGGGTCATCTCCGAGGCGATCCGCCAGTGGGAGGCCGAGGGGCACGGTCACTCCCCGGCCGCCCTGGCGCGGGCCGCCCGCCGCGTCACGGACGCGCCCGTGTTCGACGTCAACCACCCCTCGCTGCTGCCTCCGGGCGACATGCCGGCGCGGGTCAAGGCGCTCCTGGGAGGCGACGAACGTCTCGACGACCCCACCTTCTTCACCCGCTCCGTCCTCGAATCCCTGGCCGCCGCCTACGCCGACACGATCGCGGAACTGGCGCACCTGACCGGCCGCCGGCCGCGCCGCGTCGTCATCGTCGGCGGTGGCTCTGCCAACACCCTCCTGAACCAACTGACCGCGGACCGCACGGGGCTGCCCGTACTTGCCGGGCCCGTCGAGGCGACCGCCATCGGCAACTCGCTCATCCAGGCCCGCGCCGTCGGCCTGCTCCACGGCTCCCTCTCCGAACTGCGAAAGATCTCGATGATGTCCACCGACCTGACCTCCTACCAACCCTCCCCCGAGCGGCCCGTCGGCCTGTTGCGTGAGATCGTGACGCTGTCCAACGAGTTCGGCGCCGACCCGGCCTTCACCCGGGCGGGCGGCGGCAACTCGTCGGTGAAGTCCGGCGGCGTGCTCTGGATCAAGCCCAGCGGTGTCTCCATGGCCACGCTCAGCACCGACGATCTGGTGCCGCTCGCCGTCGACGTCCTCAACGGCGCCCTCGCAAGCCCGGATCCGGACCCCGCCCTCGGCGACCCGGTCAACCATCTGGCCACCCTGGCGAGGCTCGACGACGGGCCCCGCCGGCCGTCGGTGGAGATCCTCTTCCACGCCCTCATCGACGACACGTTCGTGCTGCACACCCACCCGCTGCTCATCAACGCGGTGACCTGCAACGCCGACGGCGAGGATCTGACCCGCCGGCTGTTCGGCGACCAGGTCCTCTGGGTGCCCTACGTCGACCCCGGCCTGCCGCTGGCCAGAGAGATCGCCGCACGCCGGGCCGCCTACACGGAGCGCACCGGCCGACCCGCCCCCACCACCACGTTCCTCATGAACCACGGCCTCATCGTCTCCGGCGACGACCCCGACCAGGTGCGCAGCGAGAGTCACCGCGTCATGCGACGGGTGCAGCAGGCCGTGGATGCAGCCGCCGGCAGCCTGCCCGCGGTCGCCGAAGCATTCCGCGCCGCAGTGGGCGCCGAGTTCACGGCGCTCGACGCCAGCCCGATCGCCACGCAGTTCCCGCTCACCGAAGCCGGCGCCCGCTTCCTCCACGAGGGCCCCCTGATTCCCGACCAGATCGTGTACGCGGGGTCCTTCCCCGTGGTGCTCAACGAGGGCGACGACGCAGCCGCGGCCGTCCGCCGGCACCGGGAGAAGCACGGGGTGGACCCGGTCATCGCGGTGTCCCCGGGGCTGGGGGTGGTAGCCGTGGGAACCGACGAGAAGCAGGCCACGACAGCGCTCGAGGTCTACGTCGATGCGCTGACCGTCGGCCAGGCCGCCACGGCTCTCGGCCGTGTGCGGGCCCTGGACGAGCGGGAGCGTCGATTCATTGAGAACTGGGAGGCGGAGGCCTACCGCAAGCAGGTCGCCACCGAGTAGCTCCTTTCTCAGTCGGCGGCCAGCGCCTCCGTCGGGGGCGCGCTGGCCGCCTTCTGACCGGGCAGCAGGGAGGCCAGGACGGCCGCCACCAGACAGACGGCGATGAGCCCGGCCGTGTAGAGCACGTCGATCGAGAAGTGCAGCTGGACGTTCTCGCCCGGCATCATCAGGAGCGTCGACGACACCCCCAGCCAGCCGAAGAACATCCCGGCCACGAGCCCGATCACCACCCCCACCCCGACGAGGGCGAGGGCCTCCACCAGCAACATCCAGCGCAGGCCGGAGCGTTGCATGCCGAGGGCGCGGAGCAGCGCGGACTCCCGCTGCCGCTCGATCACCGACAGGCCCAGTGTGTTGCTCACGCCCACCAGGGCGATCACCATCGCCACGCCCAACAGGCCAGTCAGCACGATCAGCATGACGTCGAGCACCTGGTTGAGCACCAGGATCGCCCCGGCTCCGGACGCGCCGAAGAAGGCGTCGGGCACCGTCTCGAGGACCTTGACCACCTGGTTGATGGCCTTCAGGTCCCCGCGGTCCTTGAGCGTGATCCAGATCTCACGCTCCACGGGGTCGCCCGCCAGTTGCTCCAGCGTGGCCGTGGTCACCGAGGCCTGGTAATACTCGAGGCCGGTGCCGGTGACCACCTTCAGTGTCACGTCGCCGTTGGCACCGGGCAGGGTCACGGTGTCCTGGCCCTGGGCGAGCAGGCTCCCCTCCGAGACGACCACCTCGCCGTCCTGGGGATGGGCGTCCTCGGCGATGCGCTTGCCGAGTTCCCGCAGCAGGCCGTTGCGGTCGAAGGCCACCACGTCGTTGTCCAACTGTTTGGCCGGCAGGGTCCGCACCCCCGCGACACCCTCCATGCCCTCGAGCCGTTCGATGAGGTCGGCCGGCACCTCATCGTCGGCGAACGAGACGGTGAAGTCGACGGGGTACGTGGCGTGGATGGATTCCGTGCCGGAGGTGCGGGCCGTCGCCAGCGCCACCTGCAGCGTTACGATGAGCCCGACGGCGAGCATCAGCGCGGTGGCCGTCGCCGCGGCGCGCTTGGGGTTGCGGGCGGCGTTGGTGAAGGCGAGTCTGGCCGTCGGGCCCGTCCTGCCGAAGACGGCGCCCAGCAGCTTCAGCAGCGGCGGGACGAAGAACGGGGCCGCCGCGAGCACCGCGACCGTCAGGAACGCTCCGGCACCCACGGCCCACAACACGCTCCATTCGGTGTTGATGCGGCTCATCACGACGAGGAAGGCGCCGATGGCCGCGGCGCCGACCACGAGGATGGTCCGGATGAGGCCGGCCCGCCGCGCCTGGGCCTCCGTCGGCACGGCCTGCAGCGCCTCGAGCGGTTTCACCCTTGAGGCCACGACGGCGGGCGCGATGGCCGAGATCATGGTGGCGGCAACGCCCGCGAGCAGCGCGATGACGAGCTCGCCCCAGCGCACGTCGAGGCCCCAGTAGAGCGAGCCCGTGATGGAACCGCCGATCATGGCCACGCCGAAGCCCAGCGCGATGCCCAGGAGAGAACCGACGATGCCCAGTAGGAAGGACTCCACGACGATTCGCCCCATCACCTGGCCCGGCGAGGCGCCCACGGCCCGCAGCAGGCCCACCTGCCGACGGCGCTGCGCCACGAGGATGGCGAAGGTGTTGGCGATGGTGATCATGCCCACGAGCAGCGCGACGACGCCGAAGGTCTGCAGGAGGTACTTGAAGATGTCGAACTGGTTCGTGAGGTCGTCGAGCTGCGTCTGGCGCTCGGCGGCCGCGGTGCGCACGATGATGTCGGGGTCCAGGGAGGCCGCGGCCTCGGAGACGCCCTCGAAGGTGTCGGCGGCGGACGCCCCGTCGTCGAGGACCAGTGCGTAATCGGTGATCACGTACTCCGGGCCGAACTCCAGATAGCCGACAGTGGACCACAGGGAGGCGGGGTCGTCGGTCGCGCCGACGATGGTGAAGGCGGTGGCGGAATCGTGGTCCGGCGAGACCGAGTCGCCGATGTCGGCGCCCAGCGAATCGAGCCCGGCCCGCGACAACACGATCTCCTGCTCGGAGGTGGGCCACCTGCCGTCGACCAGTTCAGACCACTGGAGGTCTGCCGGCGGCACGCTGTACAGCATGCTCACCTCGGACCTGTCGCCGAAGTTGAGGATGGTGGACTGGGCGAACGGCACCTCGTGCACGGCGCGCACCCCGTCGACTCCCTCGAGGGTGTCGACGAGCTCTGGCAGTTCGAGGCCCAGCGTCGTGACGAAGAGGTCCGCATTGGCCAGCGGCATGGTGTTGGACTTGCCCAGCGCCGTCTGCTCGGAGTTGACGAAGACGGAGATGGCCGCGATGAAGCCCACGCTGATGGCGATGGCGATGAGGGTGGCCACGAAGCGGCCGGGATGAAGCCTCAGTTCAGAGACGGCTTGGCGCCACATCAGGCCACCGCCTGCTGCAGGAAGGAGCTGACGCCCTCGGCGGTGGGCTGGGCGATGTCGGCGACGACGCGGCCGTCGAGCAGCATCAGCGCCCGGTCGGCGTACGAGGCGGCGCGCGCGTCATGGGTGACCATGATGATGGTCTGCCCATGCTCCTGAGAGCAGAGCTGCAGGTATTCGAGCAGAGCGGTACCGGTCTTCAGGTCGAGCGCGCCGGTGGGTTCATCGGCGAAGATCACCTCTGGCCGGGTCACCATGGCGCGGGCGATGGCGACACGCTGCTGCTGTCCGCCGGAGAGCTGCGACGGGCGGTGGGTGAGGCGGTCGCCCAGCCCCAACGACGCGACGACCTGCTGGAAGAACGGGCGGTCGACCCTCGTGCCCGCCAGTTCGAGTGGCAGCAGAATGTTCTGCTCGGCAGTCAGGGTGGGAAGAAGGTTGAAGCTCTGGAAGACGAAGCCCACCTTGTCGCGGCGGATGCGCGTCACGCTCTTCTCGGGCAAGCGCGCCAGGTCGTCGGTGCCGACGAACACCGAGCCGGACGTCGGACGGTCGAGGCCCGCCATGCAGTGCATGAGGGTGGACTTGCCGGAGCCGGACGGACCCATGATGGCGGTGAAGGAACCGGGCTCGATGCTCACCGAGACGTCGTTGACGGCGACGACCTGCCGGTCGTCGGAACCATAGACCTTCGTGAGGTGGTGGGTGCCGCACGCAGGATGCGAGGCGGGCTGGGCTTGCGTCATGGGGTGTCCTTCCAGAGGTTTCGCCGACCAACCTATTGAGGCCCACGCACCCAGGGAATCCACCCCACGTCCCGCCTCGGACATCGCAGGTATGAAGCTCCGGTCCAACGAAGGTCGTGGAAGACCCTGACTCAGCCGAGGGTGCGCAGTAGGGCGCCGCCCAAGTGGCCGACCCCGCGGTAGAAGTCCGTCTCCGCGCGCTCCACCACGAGGTCGAACAGCTGCGGCACCCACTGCTGGAGGTGGTCCCGGATGAAGTCCTGCGCCACGGCGAGCACCTCGTCAGCCTCCTCTCCCTCATCCAGCAGCTCCGCCGCCCGCTGGTACGCGGTGGCGACGAATTCCAGTTCGAGGCCGATGTGGTCGTCGGGTTCCTTGTGCAGCAGAGGGGCCTGCAATCCGAGCCGACGGTAGGCCGCGCGGACCTGCAGTGTCTCGGCCTCGAACTTCAGACCCTCCCGCGAGCGGTGCACTGATTCGAACGGGTTGGCCTTCGCCGGGCCGGCACCCCCGAACAGTCGCTGGTGATCGATCCGGACTTCCTCCACGCTCTCCGCGGAGCGGGCCAGCAGGCGCAACCCCTCGTCGGCTCCCTCCGGGGTGGGCCATTCAGCGAGTAAGTCCGGGTCGCGAAGCTGCCGCAGCGCGTCCTCAGAAGGCGGGGCGAGCAGCAGGCGGGAGATCACGGTCAGCGAGGCAGACCGACGGTCGAGGTCTTCGGCATCCATGGCAATGAGACTATGGGAGAGGCCCACGGCAGGAGGAGGCGGGATGACAGACGCGAAGCACGCGGCCATCCTGCGGTGGCTCGCGGCGCTCGATGCCGAGCATGTCACGCTCGCGTGCGCCGAGTCGCCGCAGCCGGGTTCGATCGTCCTGAACGCCTGCCTGGCGGAGGTGCCGCTCGCCTGGGTGGCCGAGGTCGCCGTCCACTCCACCGTGCACCTGGCGGTGGAGCGGTGCGCGCAGGCCGACGCCGCCCGCAGCCGACTGGCACAGCTCGCGGACCTCACGCCCCGGGTGCTGCTCGACGGCGGTCCCTCGGCCGGCCCCGAAGCGCGCTACGCCTCACCACCCGCGCGACGACGCGGGCTGTTCGGATTGGGCGCACCGGCCAGCCCTGGGCCCGCCGGCACTTACGCCGAGCGGCTGGCGGCGGCGCTCGCGGCCCTCCCCCTGGACGATGCCGCCCCCGGCCAGGCGGCCGCCCTCACGGTCTCCTCCGCCTGCACCTCCTGCGCGGTCTGCGTGCGTAGTTGTCCGCACGATGCACTGGAGCTCACAGTCGCCGACGGCGTGGCCACCCTCTCCCAACGACTCGCCAGCTGCGAGGACGAAGGCGCCTGCGTCGCCCTCTGCCCCGCTGAAGCCATCGAGAAACACGGGCGGCACCGGTGGGGCGATGTCCGCGACAGTCCGGTCGTCCCACTGGCCACCATGAAGGTGGCGACCTGCTCCGTTTGTCAGAGCATTTTCACGGTCGACGGCCCACACGGGCGATGCCCGGTGTGCCGCCTCACGGACGACGATCCGTTCTCCGTCCAGCTGCCTCCCGCGGCGCGCGCCCTGCTCGAACGGCGCCGTCGGCCCCGAGGCAACTAACGGCAATCCTTCACCCCGACCGCCCCGGCATGGAACGTTGTCCTACGATACGTAGTACAAAGTGGCTCACGCTCGACCGAGGAGGCGGACATGACCGAATTACGCGAACTGGCCCAGGAAGTGGGCTCGACCGCGTTGAACCGCCGGAGCTTCGTGACCTGGAGCACGGTGGTGGGAGGCTCCGCAGCCCTCACCGCCTGTGGCACCGGCTCGGGAGACACCCCTCCCGCGGCCGACCCCGAGGCCGAGACCCACGTCTGGAGCGCCTGCACCGTCAACTGCGGCAGCCGCTGCCCCCTGCGGATGGTGGTCAAGGACGGCACCATCGTGCGGATCGACCCGGACAACACTGGCGACGACGAACTCGGCACGCAGCAGATCCGCGCCTGCGTCCGCGGTCGCTCCATGCGGCAGCGCATCTACTCCCCCGACCGCCTCACCAAGCCCCTCAAGAGGGTGGGCAAGCGCGGCGAGGACAAATGGGAGGAGATCTCCTGGGACGAGGCCTTCACTCTGGTCGCCGACAAGCTCAAGGCGCTGATCGCCCAGTACGGCAACGAGTCGATCTACCTCAACTACGGCACCGGCGTCATCGGCGCCACCATCGCCACGTCCTGGCCGCCGCGGGCCACCGCCATCGCCCGGCTGATGAACTGCGTCGGCGGCTACCTCGACCACTACAACGACTACTCGGCCGGCAACATCGAGACCGCCGTCGACTTCCACTACGGCTACTGGCAGGGGTCGAACTCCAACGACGACACCGTCAACTCCCGGCTGGTCGTCATGTTCGGCAACAACCCGCACGAGACCCGCATGTCGGGAGGCGGCGAGGTGTTCGTCACCCGCAAGGCCAAGGAGCTCTCCGGCCACAAGGTCATCGTGATCGACCCGCGCCAGTCCGAGACCGCCATGAACCTGGCCGACGAGTGGGTGCCGATCAGGCCCGGCACCGACGCAGCCCTGGTCGCCGGCATGGCGCACGTCATGATCAGCGAAGGACTCCACGACAAGGCGTTCCTCGACACCTACTGCTCCGGCTTCGACGAGGAGCACATGCCCGAGGGCGCGCCCGCGAACATGAGCTATGAGTCCTACATCATGGGCAAGAGCGAGGACGGCGTCGAGAAGACCCCGGAGTGGGCGGCGCAGGTCACCGGCTACCCGGCCGACAAGATCCGCGCCCTGGCCCGCGAGATCGCCACGACGAAGCCCTGTGCCGTCAACGCCGGCTGGGGTATCCAGCGCCACAGCAACGGCGAGAACCAGTCCCGCGCACCCATGATGCTGGCGGCCCTCATCGGCCAGATCGGCATCCCCGGCGGCGGCACCGGCGAACGCGAGTCCTCAGCCAACATCGGCATGGGCGGCTTCCCCGTCCTGGAGAACCCGGTGCGCCCGGTCATCTCCTTCTACCGCTGGACCGACGCGATCCTCGAAGGCAAGGGCTGGGGCTACCAGCAGGGCGTGCGCGACCTACAGAACCTCAACGGCAACGCCAACGTCAAGCACGACATCACCTTGAACTCCAACATCAAGTTCATCTGGAACTACGGCTCGAACGCCCTGATCAACCAGCACGGCGACATCAACCGCACCATCGAGATCCTCTCCGACGAGACGCTCTGCGAGATGATCGTGGTGATCGACAACCAGATGACGGTGAGCGCCCGCTACGCGGACCTCGTGCTGCCTGACGTGACCACGGCGGAGCAGAGCGACATCATTCAGCAGGGTTCCGCCGGCAACCTGGGCTACTCCATCTTCGCCAGCCGCGCCATCGAACCCATCGGCGACTCGATGCCGATCTACGACCAACTCACCGGCATCGCCGAGAAGCTCGGCGTCAAGGACAAGTTCACCGAGGGGCGCACGCAGGACCAGTGGCTCGACTGGATCCTCGACCAGTCACGGTCGACCAGCATCCCTGACCTGCCGCCGAACGAGGAGTTCAAGAAGATGGGCATCTTCCGCAAGACGCTGGAGCCCGTCATCGGCATGAAGGCGTTCCGCGAGGATCCCGTCGCCAACCCGCTGACCACCCCGTCGGGCCGGATCGAGATCTTCTCCTCCAACCTCTACGCGATGAGCCTCGACTGGGAGATGGAGGAAGGCAACAAGATCGACCCGCTGCCGGTGTACTGGCAGTCGCGCGAGATGCCCGGAGACCCACTGCAGGCCACCTACCCGCTGCAGTGCATCGGCCACCACTACAAGGCCCGCACCCACTCCTCGTACGGCAACAGCCCCTGGCTGAAGGAGGCCCACCCGCAGAACGTGTGGGTCAACGACCTCGACGCGAAGCGCCGCGGCATCAGCAACGGCGACCAGGTGCGAGTGTTCAACGACCGGGGCGCCACGGTGCTACCGGCCTTCGTGACCAAGCGCATCATGCCGGGCGTCATCTCCGTGCCGCAGGGCGCCTGGTACAAGCCGGACCGCGCAGGCGGCACCGACACTGGCGGCTCGGTCAACATCCTGACCAGCCATCACCCCACCCCGTACGCCAAGGCCAACGGCCAGCATTCCGCGCTGGTCCAGATCGAGAGGGCGTGACGACATGACACAGCTCGGCTTCTACTTCGACCAGTCGCGCTGCACCGGCTGCGCCGCCTGCACCATCGCCTGCCAGGACAAGAACGATCTGCCGGCCGGTGTGGCCTGGCGACGGGTCACGCAATACACGACCGGCACCTGGCGCGAGGATGCCGACGGGACGGTCAGCCCTGACGTCGCCACGTACTACACGTCCGTGTCCTGCAACCACTGCACCGACGCGATCTGCATGGAGGTGTGCCCGTCGACGGCGATGCGCAGGGGCGAGGACGGCATCGTCTACGTCGACCCCGAGGTGTGCATCGGCTGCCGATACTGCGAGATGGCCTGCCCCTACTCCGCGCCCCAGTTCAATGCGGACAAGGGCGTCATGACGAAATGCGACCTGTGCCGGGACCGGCTCGCGGTCGGTGAGCAGCCCGCGTGTGTGGCGGCCTGCCCGTCGCGCGCCCTGGATTTCGGTGACATCGAGGAACTCCGGACCACGTACGGCTCCGAGGCCGGGATCGAGCCGCTGCCCGACCCGCGCATCACGCAACCCAACCTGGTGATCAAGCCCCACCCGGCCGCCCAGACCAGCGGGCAGGGCACCGGCCGGATCGAACGCATGACGAAGGTGGTCTGACATGCTCCATGAACTACCCCTGGTGATCTTCACCATCTGCGCCCAGATGTCGGTGGGCTCCTTCATCGCGCTGGGCATCATCCAGCTCGCCGGGAGCCGCGTGCCCGCCGAGGCCATGGAACGGGTCACCCGCCCCGCGCTCTATGCGATCGGCCCCCTGCTGGTGCTGGGCCTCGCGGCCTCGACCCTGCACCTCGGCTCACCGCTGCGCGCCCCCAACGCCATCCTGCACTGGGACGGCAGCTGGCTGAGCCGCGAGATCCTCTCAGGCATGGCGTTCCTGGGTCTCGGCGCCGCGTTCGCCGTCACCGAATGGTTCAAGCTGTTCTCCTACCGCCTGCGCCAGGTCCTCGCCGCCGCGACGGCGCTCGTGGGCATCTTCCTGGTCTACGCCATCTCGCAGGTCTACTCGCTGCGCACGGTGCCGGCCTGGGCCACCGTCTACACCCCGGTGCGCTTCTTCACGACGACGCTTCTGCTCGGTGGCCTCGCGGTTGCGGCCGCCCTGGTGATCACGGCGTTCTACCGGCAGCGCAAGGGCGCCGACAGCGCGCCGGAGCAGGGCCTGCTGGGCGATTCCGTGCGCGGTATCGCACTCGGAGCCATCATCGTGCTCGGCGTGAAGTTCGTCGGCCTGCCCCTGTACCTGTCCCAGCTGGCCCAGGACGCCCGCCCGGCCGCACAGCGGTCCCTGGAACTCCTCGGTCAGACCTACGGGGCATGGAGCACGACGCAGACCGTGCTCATCTTCCTGGGCGTGGCCATCCTGGGCTACCTGCTCTTCCACCTCTCCGGCGGCCGCCCCGGCAAGCGGCTCCTGCCCGTGATCACGCTGTTCGCATTCGCGCTGGTCCTGGCGGGCGAGGTCATCGGCCGCATGTTGTTCTACGCCAGCATGGTCCGGGTGGGGGTCTAGGAGCTTCTCGTGGGACGGTCCACCGCTGATCGCGAACTGTGGCCCCACCCCCGTCACCTCCCAGAACCTGAAGGGGATCAATTGCCCGGCTGACTGCCGGGCAATTGTCATTTCCGGACCCTTCACCCCATTGAATGGGTGAAACTATCTTTCGTGTTTTTACCAGAGATGAAGTTTATTACGTCCCGACCGGGCCGATAGAAGCGGCTGACGGACTCTTTACCCGGCCCGGCTGGAAACGGGATAGGGTCAATCAACGGCCGGAAGGACAAGTAATGCCGGAGAGAAAACACGCGGCGATCCTGCGTTGGCTCGCCTCCAGCGGCGTGACAGACATCACCCTGAGCTGCCAGGAGTCGTCGTTACCCGGCTCCGTGGTTCTGGACCGCTGCCTGACGGAAGTTCCTTTCGCCTGGCTGGTGGAGTTGGCCGTTCATTGTCGCCTCCACCTGGCAGTCGATCACTGTGAGCATTCAGCCGAGGCCACCAAACGGTTCGCCAACCTGGCAGTGCTCACCCACCGCATCCGGCTCGACGGAGGCCCCGGCGCCGGCGCGCAGGTCTTCTACGCCTCACCCCCTGCCACGGACCCCGATGACCTGCCGGCAGGCGCCACAGCCGTCCTGGCCCCTCGCGGCACCTACGCCGAGCGGCTCGCCGTCGCGCTGGCGTCCCTCCCCGAGCCGTCACCGGTCCATCTGTGCTGAGCCGCTGAACCGGGACGTGCTCTCCGCAACGTGAAGGGGGGCCGGTGTGGATCGTCCACACCAGCCCCCCTTCTAACGGAGCGGCAGGAAACCTCAGGCCTGGCCACCGAAGAGCGATGTGACGGAGCCGTCGAGGAACACCGCGTCGATCGCCTTGGCGATCAGCGGGGCGATGGACAGCACAGTGAGGTTCGCGATGGGCTCCGGCGTGCGGAGGGGCAGCGTGTTGGTCACGATGATCTCGTCGATGCCGGAGGCGTTGAGGCGCTGGGCCGCGGGGCCGGAGAATACGGCGTGCGTGGCCGCCGCGATGACCTGCTTGGCACCACGTTCCTTCAGCGCCTGGGCAGCTTGTGCGATGGTGCCGGCGGTGTCGATCATGTCGTCCACGAGGAGGCAGATCTTGCCCTCCACGTCGCCGACGACCTCGTGCACGGCGACGGTGTTGGCCTTGTTGGGGTCGCGGCGCTTGTGAATGATAGCCAGCGAGCAACCGAGGTAGTCGGTCCACAGGTCAGCCAGGCGGACGCGGCCGGCGTCGGGCGACACGATGGCCATCTCGGAGGTGTCGTACTTCTCCTGGACGTACTCGCTGAGCACGGGCAGGCCCCAGAGGTGGTCCACCGGGCCGTCGAAGAAGCCCTGGATCTGGGCGGCGTGCAGGTCCACCGACATGATGCGGTCCGCGCCGGCGGCCTTGTACAGGTCTGCCACGAGGCGCGCGGAGATGGGCTCGCGGCCCAGGTGCTTCTTGTCCTGGCGGGCGTAGGGGTAGAACGGGGCCACCACGGTGATGCGCTTGGCCGAGGCCCGCTTGAGGGCGTCCACCATGATGAGCTGCTCCATGATCCACTCGTTGACCGGAGCGGTGTGCGACTGGATGACGAACGCGTCGCAGCCGCGGACGGACTCTTCGAACCGGACGTAGATCTCGGAGTTGGCGTAGGTCAGAGCGCGGGTTGGCACCAGCGGGCAGCCCATCAGGTTCGCCACCTCCTCAGCGAGCTCAGGGTAGGCGCGCCCGCTGAACAGCATCAGGTGCTTGTCGTTCTTGGCGATCTGGTGGGACATGTGGCTCAGGCCTTCTTTTCTCGGGACTCGATCACTGCCGGATGGATGGTGCCGTCGCTTTCAGCCGCTGCCGCGGCCTGCTTGGAATCCGGACGACCGCGGGTCATCCAGCCCTCGACGTTGCGTTGCCTCCCCCTGGCCACGCCCAACGCGCCCGCAGGCACGTCGTCCGTGATCGTAGACCCAGCGGCCACCAGCGCGCCAGCGCCGACGTCGATGGGTGCCACCAGGACGGAGTTCGATCCGACGAAGGCGGCCTTGCCGACGTGGGTGGTGGACTTGTGGAGGCCGTCGTAGTTGGCGAAGATCGTGCCGGCCCCGATGTTGGCCCCCTCGTCCACGATGGCGTCGCCCACGTAGGACAGGTGCGGGATCTTGGTCCCGGCCCCGATCTGCGCGTTCTTGGTCTCGACGAAGCTGCCGATCTTGCCGCCGTCGCCCAGGATCGTGCCGGGCCGGAGGTAGGCGAAGGGCCCCACGGTGGCGCCCTCACCGATCACGGCGAACGATCCGTGCGTGCGGATCACCTCGGCTCCGGGGCCCACCTCGACGTCCATCAGGCTGCTGTCGGGGCCGATGATGGCGCCCTCGCCGATGGTCGTGGCACCCATCAGGATGACGCCGGGGTGGAGCAGCACGTCGGGCGCGAGATCCACGTCGACGTCGATGAAGGTGGACGCCGGGTCGATCATCGTGACGCCCTTGAGCATCCACGAATCCCGGATGCGGCGCTGCATCTCCTGGTTGATGCGGGCCAGTTGGATCCGGTCGTTGACGCCCTCGGTCTGCCAGACGTCGTCGACGAGGTGGGCGCCGACCCTCTGCGACCGCTCGTGACAGAACTTCACGACGTCCGTGAGGTAGCGCTCGCCCTGGTCGTTGTCGGTCTTGAGCGCTGCCAGGCCCGCGCGGAGGCTGGCCGCGTCGAAGACGTAGATACCGGAGTTGATCTCCGTGATGGCGCGCTGTTCCTCCGTGGCGTCACGGTCCTCGACGATGCCGGCGACCTCGTCGTCCTCGCGGATGATGCGGCCGTAGCCCGTGGGATCCTCGACGCGCGAGGTCATGACGGTGACGGCGTTGCGGCGGCCGCGGTGGACCGCGACGAGTTGCCGCAGCGTGTCGCCGGCCAGCATCGGCACGTCGGCGTAGGTGACGACGATGTCGCCCTCGATGTCGCCGAGGCCGGCGAGCCCGCACTCCACGGCGTGCCCGGTGCCGAGCTGTTCCTCCTGAACGGCGGTGGTGAGCTGCTCGGAGAGCTGCTCCAGATGGGCCACCACCTCTTCGCGCTGATGCCCGACGACCACGACGAGTCGCTCCGGGTCCAGCGCGGCCGCGGCCGACACCGCGAAGCTCAGCATGGGTTTGCCGGCCACTTCATGGAGGAGTTTGGAGGTTTTGGACTTCATCCGCGTCCCGCCACCCGCGGCGAGCACAATGACCGCCGCGACCTGCGCGAGCTCGTTGTCAGTGTTGGACACCAGAATTTCCCTTCGACGACGGCCAGGGGGGCTCACCCCAGAAACTACCAGTCCGGACGCAGGGCACGACACGAAACGACCGTCCAGTCACTCGCCACTCCCGGATCTTGAGATCGCCCACATTGTGAGGCTGCAGAGAGGAAAAAGGGACGAGGTGACAGGGGTGGGCCGGGATGATGATGGGGTGACAGCCACCATTCCAGCCAGACCTGACACTGCGAGGAGCAGTGGCCTCACCGCCGCCCACGTCAGGGAGCAGCAACATCTCATCGCCACGCACTTCAGCGTCATCGAGGGTTGGCTCGAACTGCTGGACGACAGGGAGATCGATGCCGCCCTGCGGCAACGGGCGGCCCAGGTTGTGAGAGGCCGCACGGTCCAGCTGAGGCTGGAATTGGAGGCGCTGCTGCACAGACTGGATGGCGGCTGCTAGCGCTGAGCTTCCATGGCCGCGGGAAGCGCGACGACGAACTGGGCGCCGGGCCCGTCGGTGCGGTTGCCGCCGGTCACCCGGCCGCCCATGGCCTCCACCAACGTGGACACGACGTGCAGCCCCAGTCCGTTGCCGCCCGAGCTCCTACCCTTCGCAAACGCCGCGAACAGTTCGACCCCCTCCGGGATTGGGGCGCCGTCGTTGCGCACCACGATCTCCACGGTGCGGCCGGGAAGCGAGCGCGTGAGGACCTCCACAGAGCCGCCTTCTCCTGCGTGGTGGACCGAGTTCTCCACCAGGTGCCGCACGATGGTGTCGAGGCCCTCGGCCGAGGCCGTCGCCACCACCCCCGACGTGGGCGACACCTCCAGGCGGCGGCCCTCCGCCAGGCCCCGGTAGTCGGCGGCCACTGCGGCGGCGACGACGGCCACGTCCACCGGGCCCACTTCCATGACGTCGGCCTGGGCGAGGAAGGCAGATTCGTTCATCAGGCCCTTGACGTGGGCCACCAGAGACGTGGCGTTGCGGCGGATCGCCCCGAGCGCCTCGTCGCGGACAGCCGGCGGAAGGTCGTCGAACGTCTTCTCGAGGATGCCGGACCACCCCTCCACCACGGACAGATGGGTGCGCAGGGTGTGTTCCACCCGGGCCAGGTAGTCGGCATGGCGCGCGGTGCGGCGCACGCGGGCCTCTGCCGCCCGGTGGGCTCCCGTGATGTCGACGGCGCTGCCGCGTACGCGCAGGCTGCCATCCCGTGGGTCGGTCGCCGTGGCGACCCGCCCGCGGAGACGCTTCAGTTCACCGTCGGCGCAGCGGAGGTCGAACTCCACGTCCGCCTCCACGCCGCCGGCGAGCGCGGATTCGATGGCGGTGATCACCCGTTGCCGTTGGTCCTCGACGATCGGGTCGGTCAACTCCCCCATCGTGGTGGTTTCGCCCGTGACGGGCAGCCGGTAGATGCGACGCAGCTCGTCGGACCATTCGAAGCGGCCGATCCGAGGGTGGTAGGTCCAACTGCCGGCGTTGGCGAGCCGCTGGGCCTCGGCCAGCTCTTGGCGGCTGTACTCGAGGTTGTCCAGGACAGTCTGCTGGCGCGTGACGTCACGGAGAATCACGGTGACGTGGCGGGCGTCCCCTCGGCTCCACACCGCCATGGAGTATTCGCCTGGGAACGTCGTGCCGTCGCGGTGGAGCAGGCGCACCCGGTGGGTGCGGGACGCCGCCTCTCGCAGTTCCGTGCCGTCGACGTCCCCGAGCCAGCGCTCGACGATGGCCCAATACATCTCCGGCATGAACAGCCGGTAGCTCTGGCCGAGCGCCTCGCGCTCCCCATAGCCGAACATGTCCACGGCGGCCCCGTTCCAGGCGATGACGGTCCCGAAGCGGTCGACGGTGGCGAAGGCGTCAGTGACAGACTCTTTGATCGCCTCGAACATCGCGCGTTCGTCACGCAGGTGGGCACGTACCGCCACCTCGGCATCGATGTCGCGGCAGGACACCGCCCACAGTGCCTGCCCCGAGGCCTGCGAACCGGCCAGGTTGAAACGCACATCCATCCAGCGGTAGCTGCCATCGGCGCATCGGACGCGGGCTTCCGTGCGTTGCGGACCCGCCACGCGCGGGGCTCTCGCCGACCACACCATGGCGGCGTCGTCGGGGTGCATCAGGTCCTGCGGACTCGACCCGAGCAGTTGCTCCGACCGCCAGCCCAGGATCGTTTCGACCGAGGGTGAGACCCATTCCAACGCCCATTCCGTGGTGCACAGCACCACGTCGGAGGCATTCTCGGCGAGCAGCCGGTAGCGTTCCCTGGCTTCGTCCGCGGCGACAGAGGCGAGGTGCCGTGCGGTGACATCCGCCCAGCTGATGCTGACAAGGTCGCCCGAGGCCCTGGTGGCACGCACGTCGAAGTAGGCGACGCTGCCCAGCATCTCGCTGGCGTATTCCTGCTCCACCAAGACGGTTGGCTCGCCGGTCCGGGAGGTCGTGACGAGATGCCCGAAGATGCCGGCGTCCCGGAGACCGGGGAGGATCTCGAGCAGGCCGACGCCGAGCACCTCCTCGCGCGTCACCCCCCACGCGGCGAGAGCTGTCTGGTTGACCAGGAGCACTACGAAGTCGGCGATGCTGTCGTCTGCGTCACGCACGGGTTCGACGAGCACATGCAGGTCGATGAGTCCGTCGAGGGCGGCGGTGAGGAGGCTCTCGGTGGTGCTCACCTTCGGCTACTCCCCGTCCGGATGCTGGCTGCGGGCAGCCAGGGCCGAGGACAAGGCCGCGGACAGGGTCATGGGGTCGAACGGTTTCGCGATCCTGACCGCATACCCGGTTTCCGGAACTCTATTGGCCGATGGGCCGTCGGCCCACGCGCTCAGGAGCACCACCGGGCGCGGGGCTGCGGCCACCCGCACGGTCTCGGATGTGCCGTCGCCCAACTGGCCGTCGGTCAGCACGATGTCGACTTCCCCGACCGATTCCAGGACCGTCAAAGCAGCTGCAACTGAGTCCGCCGTCAGTACGCGCCAGGATTCGTCGAGCCCGAGGGCGAACGCGATCAATGATCGAACGTCTGCGTCGTCCTCGACGACAAGGACCGTTGGCGACATCGCTTCTCCTCAGCTGGTCAGGCGGTAGCCCACCCCTCTGACCGCGTGGGCTACGCGTGGTCCGCCGGCGTCGATGATGCGCTGGCGCAGCCGGGACAGATGAACGTCGAGGTGGTGGTCGGTACCGTACCACTCGCCCCACACGCGCCCGACGAGCTGGTCGCGTGTCACCACGCGTCGAGGATCCTCCACCAGCGGCACGAGCAGGTCGAACTGGATACGCGTCAGATCCACGAGGGTGCCGTTGACCATGACGGTGCGTGCCACCAGGTCCAGGGCGATGCCGTTGGCGGCCAGCTCGGTGGGGTCCGACGAGCGGGATGCGCCGTGGACGCGGCGCAGGATCGCCGCGATACGTGCCAGCAGCAACCTGTGGTTGACGGGCTTGGTGACGTAGTCGTCGGCGCCTGACGAGAAGCCGACGATCTGGTCGACGGCGTCGCTGTGCGTGGTGAGGAAGACCACCGGCACGTCGCTCTCCCGACGGATCCGGCGACATACCTCGAGGCCGTCGATGGAGTGCGGGCCGAGCGCGATGTCGAGCAGCACCAGATCCGGCGCCGAGGCGTGGAACCGCTCAAGGGCGCGGTCACCGTCCGACGCGGCAACAGTGCGGTAGCCGGAGTTGGTGAGGCTCACCATCATGAGCTCCCGCAGATCCGGGTCGTCCTCAACGACGAGAATGAGCGGCTGGGTCACGAAGCCACCTCAGAGCTGAGCAGAGCTGCGATCCGGTGTGCCCGGCGGTTCAGTTCAGAGGCCTCGCCCGGTAGGTCGCCGAGGAGCTCACGCACTGCCTCGCCGGCTGCCGGAAGACCGAAGGAATCGAGTTTCCCGGCGAGCCGGTGCAGCAGCGCGGGAAGTTCGTCCGCTTTCGCGGCGCGCAGTTCACTGATCGCTGTGGTGGCGACGCGCTCACGACGCTGCGCGACGAATTGATCGATGTCGGCGGTCTCACCGCCACTGAACGACGCGCTCACGGTCGCTCCCCCTCTCGCCCACCGCGATTATTGCAGTAGTGGGAGGCGATTGACACTCGGGCTACGAGTTAGCTGGGATCTCCTCCGGAGCGGACGCCGCGGTTGGTGCGGCCGGGCAGGAAAAGGAGGAGGGACAGCGCCGCCAGCCCCAGTGCGAGGAGCCCCTGCGAGGTGGCTGCGGGCAGCGTCGGCAACGGCACGCCGTGGGTGGGGATCGCCGCCACGAACACCGGAACGGTGGGCGACGTCACGCGCAGCGTCCACGCATCGGGGGCAGGGTTGTTGTCGCCCTGCGTGGTGACGATGGGTCCCTCTCCGTCGTGCTCAACGGTGAGGATCCGGTGGATGAACAGATTGCTGCTGCCGGGCTGCGGCAACACGACGATCTGACCCGCGGCCAGCTCGGTGGCCGGACGGTCCTGGACGATGACGTGGTCGCCAACAGAGAAGGTGGGTGCCATGCTGTTCGAGAGCACCCGGGTCAGGTGGTAGTTGCCCAGGTTCGTGACGACGGCCAGCGCCACGCAGCAGAGGACCACTGCCGTGACCAGCGCCCAGCCAACGACGGCTCGGAGCCGACGGCACCGGCCGGCACGGACGGCAGCAGGTTGGGTGGCTGCGTGGTCGGTCATCTGTCGAGCGCCTTTCGGTCAGCTGTTGGTGGTGGCTGCGGTGCGAACCTGGTCCCGGGAGACGGCCACCTGCAGGCTGGTCAGGAACTGGTTCGGGTTGGACGGGTGCAGAACGCGGAGGCTGACCCGCGCGCCGGCGGCAATCGCCACCGGCGAGTTGAGGGCCCCTCCCACGCTCGTCCCGAGGTGCACCACCGCGCCTGAGCAGGTCGCGGTGGCCGGGTTCCAGTCCGCGCCGACGCAGGCGTCGAAGGTGAGCCGTGGGCTCGCGGTGTTTCCGCCGGACTGCGCCACCGAGTCGGGCAGCAGGCTCGCTCCGGACACCTCGACGGTGCCGACGTTGACGAGGTCGACGAACGAGTAGCGGAAGCCTTTGAGATTGGTCCAGATGAGGATCAGGGGGGAGCCCGTGGGCGCAGCGCCCTGCCCTACCGCCGCTACGCCCCAAGCCGCAGCGGTGGTGGTCGTCCCCACCCGCGCCTCCGCGCGGCTGGACGCGGAGGCTGCGGGCA
Source organism: Tessaracoccus sp. MC1756 (assembly GCF_014164735.1). Lineage (NCBI taxonomy): Bacteria > Bacillati > Actinomycetota > Actinomycetes > Propionibacteriales > Propionibacteriaceae > Tessaracoccus > Tessaracoccus sp. MC1756. The sequence continues at coordinate 442,110 of NZ_JACJFZ010000002.1, forward strand.
GGACGGTGACGAGGATGGCCAGGACGAGCGTGGCCGCAGCCAGACTGCGCCTCATGGCTTACTCCTCATCCTCTTCCGGTGAGAGGTCAGCGGTGGGTGGTGCCAGCGGTGGCCTGGGTCTCGCTGAAGGTGTAGGTCAGTGCCACCTCGCCGCCCTGGACAGTGCCCGCGGGCAGCTGCCCGTTGACCGTGGTCTCGCTCTGTTCCGGCAGGGTGACTCCCACCTGGAGGTGCGCGACGCCTCCCACTGCCAGCCCGGTGGTCCCCACGAAGGAGTTGGCCGCGGCCAGAGCGGACAGCGGAGCGGCGGCCACCTCGGTCTTCGTCGTCCCGGCGCAGGTACCGTCGGTGACGTTCCAGGCGACCGAGCACGACGTGATGGACACGCGCACGGCCTTGCTGGTGGCTCCGTCCGAGATGAGCGACGCGGTACCGGTGGCGGTGACCCCAAGGCTCAGGCCCGTGGACGCGAGCGAGCCGTCATTGGTCAGGTCGACGTAGCGGTTGGCCACGTCGCCAGGAGCCAGGTTCTCGATGTTGGCGGCGAAGCCGACCGAATCCGCACCGGTGCCCAGCCTCAGGCTGAGGGTGCCCGACGCGGCTTCCTGGGGCACGACGTTTTCGGCAGTGGCGTTCAGGGTGGCGTAGATACCGTTGGCGCCGACGGCGAGCGCGGAGGCGCCGATCAGGACGGCGGCGGTGATCCGGAGAGAGGTCTTGAGCTTCTTGCGTTCCATGGTGGTCTCCTCGAGCTGGTGATGCGAAAGCTGTCTGCCCGAAGTGGCGGGCACATGCCTAGCTAACGGCTCGAAGATTGCTGCGATGCCTACCGCGCATTGCGGCACCGGCTCAGGTTCCTCACGTTTTCGTGAGGCGGGAGGTCAGCCCTCCGTGCGCCCGGGGCCGCGGTAGTCCCTGACCAGCTCGTGTACCCCGTCGAGTACCTCGACGGGGCGGAAGGGCCGGATCTTCAGGCTCTCCCGGGTCTCGATCCCCGTCAGCACGAGCACCGTGTGCAGCCCGGCTTCCATGCCGGCGACAATGTCGGTGTCCATCCGGTCGCCGATCATGCCCGTCTCCTCGGAGTGGGCGCCGATCTTGTTCAGCGCCGACCGGAACATCATGGGGTTCGGCTTGCCGACGACATAGGGTTTCAGGCCGGTGGCCTCGGTCATCAGCGCCGCGATGGCGCCAGTGGCCGGAATGATGCCATCCGGGCTCGGGCCCGTGGCGTCGGGATTGGTGACGACGAACCGGGCACCCGCCGCGATCAGCCGGATGGCGGTGGTCACCTGCTCGAAGGAGTAGGTGCGCGTCTCCCCAACGATCACGAAATCAGGGTCGCGGTCCGTCATGATGAAGCCGCGCTCGTGCAGTGCCGTGATGATGCCTGCTTCGCCGATGACGTAGGCGGAGCCGCCAGGCTTCTGCTGGGACACGAAATCGGCCGTCGCCAGCGCGGACGTCCACAGTCGCTCCTCTGGAACGTCCAGGCCGGAAGCACGGAGGCGGGCCGCGAGGTCGCGGGGCGTGAAGATCGAGTTGTTGGTGAGGAGAAGGAATTCGGTGCCGTCGGCCTTCCACTGTTCGATGAGTTCGGTGGCTCCGGGCAGCGCGACGTTCTCGTGGACGAGCACGCCGTCCATGTCCGTCAGCCAGCTCTTGATGTCTTTGCGCTCTCGCATGTCTGAACCCTAGCGAAGCCCGACGACCGGCCGCGTGGATCACGCACAACGCAGATTTACAGGGATGAAAACTATTGACATAGTTGACGCCTCGGATGAGGCTGTCCCTTATGCGACCGGCCACGTCGGCCGGCTCTGCGTCCGAAGGGGATCTCATGAAGTTTCGCAGTGTCGCTCTAGCCTCAGCCACCCTCCTCGCACTCGTACCCGCCGGCATGTCCCAGGCGGCGCCTCCGTCCTCTGAACCCACCGTCCTCGCGGGCGGTCTCATCGGCCCGCTCCACCTAGCCGTGGGACCTGGCCATTCGGTCACCGTCGCGGAGTCGTTCGCCGGCAAACTCACCACCGTCGACCGCACCGGATCAACCACGTCCTATGTGGGCGCTGAGGGCTGGGATGTCGCCGGGGTCGACTACCGGGGCAGCACCCTCTACTTCGTCGAAAGCGTCGGCGCGGGCCCAGACCCGAGCCCCATGGTGGGCAGCCTGAAGTCCATCGATGCGGCTGGCAACGTGACCACCATCACGGACCAGATCGCCCAGTATGAGATGGACAACAACCTCGACGCGGACGTCCAGTACGGCCTGTCCCCCGAGGTTGCCGCAGCCAATCCCGAGTGTGTCGCCGAACTGGAAACCGTCGGATTCCCGGCTGCCTATACCGGTGCCGACGCCGAGGTGGATTCCCACGCCTACGGGCTCGCGGTCCGCGGCAACACCGCCTACGTGGCCGACGCCGGTGCGAATGCCGTCCTCGCCATCAACCTGAAGACCGGCAGCATCAGCACCGTGGCAGTCCTTCCCCCGCAGACTGCGGAGATCACGACAGAAGCGGCGGAGATGCTGGGAGTGCCTTCCTGCGCGGGCCTCGAGTACGCCTTCGAAGCGGTGCCGACTGATCTTGAGTTCGGGCCCGACGGCATGCTGTACGTCGGTCTGCTTCCCGGTGGTCCCGAGGATCCGAGCCTGGGCGCCCGCGGTTCGGTGCATCGCATTGACGTCGCCAGTGGCCACCACGAGCTCTACGTCGACGGTCTCATGACCCCGACCGGCCTGGCTTTCGACGGCGACGGCAACTTGTACGTGGCCTCGCTGTTCGGCGAAGGCATCTACCAGGTTGAGGCCGGGACGAAGGACGTCAATCTGTTCCTGCCCGCCATGATGGCTGTGGACGTAGACGTCAAGGGCTCAACGCTCTACGCCACCACCAGCGCCCTGATGCCTCCGGGCGAACTCATCTCGATGCCGTTGCGTTGATCGCCGTCATCGTCGACGGATAGAGAGGTCGGTTCCCCAGGGGGCCGGCCTCTCGGCCGGACGGCGCCTCTGGCTGCAGCCGTTCGGGGCCGCATGTCCACATCCGCCGACCATTGCTCCCGGGCCGCCCTGATGCCTACGATGCGCGCATGAGCGCCATGGCGGAGTCCTTCAACCGGTCTCGGTTCGGCAGCTGGATCAACAACCCCAGCGGCCGAGTGTTCAGGGTGGCCGCCGGCGCCGCGTTCCTGGCGGCCGGCCTCGCCGGGCGTGGGAGCGTGCTCGGCCTGGCGTCGATCGCCTGGAGCATCCTCCCCCTCACCGCCGGGCTATTCGACGTCTGCTACATCAGCGCCGCCGTCGGTGGGCCGCTGCGCGGCGGTCAGTGCCGTGCAGCCTCGTCGGCCCCCACATAGGCGTTCTTGGGCGCCTGATTCATCCGGCACCGGCGCAGCAGCCGCGTTCGTCCTGGTCCGCTGCCTCACCACCCACTGGATCCAGGAAGTCCCTTGAACGGCCCGCTCACCGTCGAGGTGATCCACCCCCCATAGAACCCACCGGGTTGCGGGGTGACCCTCTCGCCGTCGACGAGGCACGCGTCCATCGGCCCGGCGTAGAGCGCCACGTGACCCAGGAGTGCGGCGAAGGGCTCGGGTGGCGACGGATAGAACCATGCCGCCGCCGGCGCGACACTGCCACCACCGTGCACGTCCAAGTAGCGTGCCGATCCCTTCCACTCGCAGAAGGACCCGCCGGGCGCGGCCCGCAACGCACCCTTCGCAAAACTCGCTCGTGGAAGGTAATAGGTGGGCGGATGGCTAGTCTCCAGCACCTGCCAGGATTCCGATGTCCGGCAGATCACCTCGCCGCCCAGGACGACCTGGATGGGCAGAGCGCACCGGCGAAGGAGAGGTGGGCGCGGATAATCCCACACGGATTCCTGTCCGGGTCCGGGCTGGTCACGTCGGGGCTGCCCCATGGGTCGACGATAGCCCCTGCCATCCCCGCATGAGCGGAGCGGATCGAGTAATCGCTTGGATCGCCCCAGAGGGAGTGGCCGGAGCAAAATTGTCAGAATGAGGTCACGCGAGATCACGACATCCGAACAAGGCAGACTCCGTACCCTGAACCTGGGGGCCGCGGGGCTCCATCTGGCCCAGGCGATAGCAGTGCTGATTCTGGCCACGGACTTCGCGCTGCCGATCACGGCCTCCTACCTGGCGGGGCCGCCCGGAACGCCGCCCGGCCCCGCGACGGTGCTGGCGGATCTACCCGCAGGCCTCGCAGTCGCCGGCTTCCTGTTCCTCTCGTTCCTGGCGCATCTCATCGTCGGCACCGTGTGGTTCCGAAGCTATGTCAGGGATCTGTCCCGCCAGATCAATCGCGCCCGCTGGGTGGAGTACTCCTTCTCGTCCACCCTCATGATCGTCGTCATCTCACAGTTGGTGGGGATCACTGATGTCTCCGCGCTCATCGGGATCGCGGGGGCGAACGTGTCGATGATCTTGTTCGGATGGCTGCAGGAAAAGTACGAAGTGGCGGGCACCGGGGGCTTCCTGCCCTTCATCTTCGGCTGCATAGCCGGGATAGTCCCCTGGGTCGCGATCCTGCTCTACACCATCGCCCCGGGGTCCGACGCCGAGCCGCCCGGCTTCGTCTACGCCATCGTCGTGTCGCTCTTCCTGTTCTTCAACGTCTTCGGCCTCAACCAGTGGCTGCAGTACCGCGCCAAGGGTCGATGGACCGACTACCTGTTCGGGGAGCGCAGCTACATCATCCTCAGCCTGGTGGCGAAGTCGCTGCTTGCCTGGCAGGTCTTCGGCGGCACTCTCGCGGGGTGAGCCGAACCTCTCGCGGGGAGCGCTGAGCCGCGAGGCGGCCGCCGCGTGCCCCGTGACAGCTTCCGCTGAGTCCTCACGGGCCGCTGCGCGGCGGCCAGTGCCGCGCAGCCTCGGCTCCTGCCCCGTAGGGGATGCTCACCGACCGACCCTGGAGATGCCGAGACCCCTGAAGCCTGGCAGCTTCAGAGGTCTCGACCCGACCGGGTCCCTCGCAAGCTCGGGGGCGGTCGGCTCAACCAGCGGCGGGATCACCCGACGACGGTCAACGCTTCTCAGGGCCTCCGAACATCACAATGTTGTTGAACACCCACTGGTTCGACTGGCTGAACGCGTAACCACCGCCGGGTTTGGCAGTCGCCGCGTACACGGTCGTCATCGTGTACGAGCGACACGCCCCCCGACCGGTCGCGGCCGTGTCGCACTCCGTGCGCCACTGACGACCAGCCGACGAGAAATGACCGTTCTGAGTCGACCCGAGGTCACCCAGCGGGTTACCCTTCCACGCCTCGCGGGTCATGTACGGCAGGTACGTCAGGTTGTTGAACGCCCAACCCGACGTGCGGACGAACGCGCCGTTCTCGATCTGAACCACCGTGGCCCAGATCTCGGTGCGGCACCGCTGCGTTTGCGAGTACGACTCACACGACGTCATCCACTGACGACCGTTGATGTTGTGCGTGCCGGCCTTCGTGTACGGCGCCTCAGGGACGAACTTGTCGACGCGGGGGGATGTCGGCGTGGCCGGTGGCGTCGTCGGTTTCACGGACGGCGACTTCGAAGCCGACGGCGACGCCGACGGGCTCGGCGACGCCGACGGGCTCGGCGACTCGCTCGGGCTGGGCGAGTCGGTCGGGCTCGGCGACACCGACGGCGACTCGCTCGGCGTCGGCGAGGCCACGGGTGCGATGAACGCCATGCCGAAAACCCGCAACGCTGGGGCGTTGGGCAGGAGCACCGACGCGACCGTCTTTGAGGGATCGATGTCGAACGTGCTGAGGTAGATCCCGTAGCGGTACTCCGTGTTGGCGAGACCGTCTGGCGTGTTGCGTCCGTTCATAGCGAATGCGACGACTTCGTCGAACGCCGGCGTGGCGGAGAACCAGTTGCCGAAGCCCACCGTGCCGGTGGAGGTGGTGCCGTCCGTGTAGTTGACCGTGAACTCCCCGGACACACCCGAGGCGCCCAGACCGCTGCCCAGCACTGCAATCTTGGTGCCGCCGCCCTCGAAGGAGATCGTCTGCCCGCGGCTGGAGACGTTGTCCGGCTGGCCCGGTTCGACGTCGGGCCACGTGAAGGTGGCGCCGCCGACCTCCAGCGCGGCTCCCGGGGTGACCCCGAGCTCTGCCAGTAGTTCGCGGGAGAAGGAGTGGCCTTCGCCGTCGTAGTCGCCGAGCTCGACGGTGTCGAGGGTGGTGGTTCCCACGTTGTTACGAGCCTCGTCGAGAGTCAGGACCACCAGTTCGCTCGAAGGTTGCTGGCGGGTGGCCGTGGACGTCTCGCGGACGCCAGGACTGGTCTCATAGTTGGCGCTGGCCCTGAACGTGCGGGTGGTGGCGCTGGGCGGGTCGTTGGGCGCGTGAATTTCAGCGGTCAGGACGATCGACTCGTCGGCCGCCAGTTCACCCTCGATGTGGTGCACCCGCGGGTACAACGTCCAGTTGATGGGCCCGGTCACCTCGACGGCAATGTCGCTGACTGCCTTGCCGCTGGTGTTGGTGAGCGTGACGTCGATGTCGGAGATCACGGGGCCGTCGAGGTCCACCGGTGCGATCGATACTTCGACCGCCAGATCCTCACCCTGGGCCAGGGAGGGGCTGACGACGAACACCCCGAGAAGTGCGAGCAGGAGGGCGGAGGCCATGGCGGTCGCCGCCTTGGTTCTGCGCGGCGCGGTTCGGAAGGAAGTGATGAATGCCTGCATCGGTCAGGCCCCCGGCATGGTTCCGGGCTGGGAGTCGAGCCCCAGACGCGGGAACTTCCAGTCGCCGCGGGTGAAGTCAGGGACCTCAACCGGCTGTCCGCCGAGCGCGAGCGAGGCGGCGCTCAACGGCACCGGCGAACACCAGGCCACCGAGTCGTAGACGTCGATGTCAGGGATCCCGCCCGTGCGCATGAGCTGGATGGTGCGCCACTGCATGAGTCCGTCCATGCCCCCGTGACCACCCTGGCCGCCGACCTCCGTCCACAGCCAGTGGTCGTACTCGTTGCGGTAGGAACCGAAGTCGCGCCAGCCGTGATCGGTGTGGTCAGGCTCCATGTAGATCCGGGCCCCGGACCCGCTGCCGACGTAGTCCTCCATGAGGCCCCGGGTGCCGGCCAGGCTGTTGATCCGGCTGTACGGACGCGGCGTGGAGACGTCGTGCTCAGCGCGCACGATGCGGCCCATGTCCGTGGTCATCATGCACGTGATGAGGTCACCGTTGACGTAGGTCTCGTTCCAAGAGTGGTGGTTGCGCGAGACGTAGCGTTCTCGGTAGTCAGCGAGGCCCTTCGCCGGGGTCGCCGTCGCCGACAGCGTCGTGAAACGATCCCCGCGGTTGATGTCCATCGCTGCTGCGATCGGCGCCAGGCCGTGCATCGGGTAGAAGCTCGCATTGAGCCGGGTGTGCCACAGGCGGCGCCAGTCGTCGGTGTAGTAGCCGTCGGCGAACAGCAGGCTCCGCAGGTCGTGGAGGTAACCCCCGTGGCCGTTGTGGACATCGCCGAAGACGCCCTCGTGGGCCATCTTCAGCATCGCCAGCTCGTTGCGGCCGTAGCTGCAGTTCTCAGCCAGCATGAGGTGCTTGCGGGTCTGTTCCGACGTGTCGACCAGGCTCCACAACTCATCGAGTTCCATTGCGACGGGCAACTCCACCATCGCATGCGCCCCCGCCAACAGGGCGTCTCGCGCCTGTGCGTAGTGGAACTCCCACGGACTGGCGACATAGACGAGGTCCAGGTCCATCTCGGCGTACATCTTCTGATAGGAGTCCGCAGACCCGCCGTAGGTGGCGGGCCTGGTCCCCGTCTCTGCCTGCAGCGTGTCGGCGGTGCGCTGAGCGCGATCGTCACGGATGTCGCACACGGCAACCACGTGTGCGCCCGGCTGCCGCGCCCATCCCGACGCCATGCTGTGGCCCCGGTTACCGAGTCCCACCAGGCCGATCCGGACGGTACCGAGTTGTTCGAACGGAACCTCCACCATCGATTCCTGGCCGATCGGGCGGGGGCCCCCGACGTTGCTGGGGGCGGCACTGTCCTGCGCGCCCAGATTGGCGTGGGCGGCTACGCCGGCGCCAGCGGCGGCCAGTAACCCCGCGCCGACTCCTCCGGCCAGGAAGCCGCGTCTTGAAGCCTTGAATGGATTGGTCACGTCAGGTCTCCTCCTTGATCCTGAGCAGCGGGAAGCCACCCGCTGCGGCAACGACAACCTTGTCGCTCAACAGTCACGACTCGTTCGAGTCGTTCGGTGAACCTAGGCGGGACAACCGGTCACCGTGCCGGAAACGGGACTCCTTCAGCGTCATCGCTCAGGCTTGTTGAGCGATCAACCATGTGCTCGGGATGTGGAGTGGTTGCGCTCGCGTGCCCGGCATCAGCCGCCGGCCCCGCCCCGTGGGGAACACTGGAACCATGTCGATCCACAGTGACCATCCGTTCCTGCCACCGCGAGACCTTCGCGACCCGGTTCGCAGGCTCCGCGGCCTGATGCCGTCCCCGGTGACGATCTGGACCAGCGCCGACGGCACCATCCGTGACGGATGGACTATCTCGTCCGTGCTGGTGGCCGACGGGGAGCCCGCTGAAATGGTGGCGCTCGTGGACGAGGACAGCGATTGGTGGGACCTGTTCCGCAAGACGGAGCTGGCCACCGTCAACGTTCTGCGCCAGGGGCAGGGCTGGCTCTCCGATGTGTTCGCCCGGATGGCCCCGTCACCCGGCGGACCCTTCCGCACCGGCGAGTGGAGCGACGACGCACGCGGCCCGCGTCTGGTCCACGCTGCGGCCTGGGCCGGCGTCAGACTCGTCGACGCGGCTCCGGGGCATGCCGGGTGGGGGCTGCTCGTGCGGGCCGTGATCGAATCCCTCGAGCTACCTGAGTCCGAAATGGAAGCCCTCGAGCATCGCCGGGGCCGCTACCTGTGAGAAGGCTCGAGCCCAACGCTTCGGGGCCGGAGGGCGCCTCGCTTGTCAAGGGCGGTTTCAGCTCCCCGGGCAGGAGTCGAACCTGCTTCGCTAATCCTGATTCAAAGTCAGGCGGGCCCTACCGAAAGACCAACCGGGGATCAGCCTCATCTGAGGCTCCCGAGAGTCTATCAAGGTGACAGCCCGGTTATCCACAGGAGCAGAAGCGATCGAAAATCGGCTGGCGCACCGGCCACAGTGGAGGGGAGACTTGTTCCTGCCATGAAGGAGAACCAGATGGACAAGGTGCGTTGCTTCGGCGCCGATGACCCGTTGTATCAGGCCTACCACGACGACGAGTGGGGCCGCCCCCTCGAACATTCCGACGACGAACACGAGTTGCTCGAGCGGGTCTGCCTCGAAGGATTCCAGGCCGGCCTGAGCTGGCTGACGGTCCTGCGCAAGAGGGACATCTTCCGTCAGGCGTTCGCCGGCTTCGACCCCGTCGTAGTAGCCGAATTCGATGAGGACGACGTCGAGGAGCTCATGGCCAACCCGGGCATCATCCGTAACCGTCTGAAGATCCTCGCCACCATCGGCAACGCCCGGGCGCTCAACAAGATGCACGAGGACGGCGAACGCCTGGCGGACCTGATCGCGGAGCACGCGCCCGAACCGCGCGGGCAGGCGCCGCTGACGGGGTTCGACGTGCCGGCCAGCACCGACGAATCGGTGGCGCTGAGCAAGGAGTTGCGCCGGCGCGGATTCCGCTTCGTCGGCCCCACCACGATGTACGCACTCATGCAGGCGATCGGGCACGTGGATGACCACGTCAAGGGGTGCTGGCTCGCTCGGGCCTGATCCCTCCCGCGTCCCCGGCGGCAGCCCGGACCCACCGCGTTCTCGGCCGCTGAGAACTGATGGTTGGCGCCCGTCTGAGCGATGGGCCAGACTGGAGGGGTGACCACTCCCGCTGCGCCCAACCGTGCCCGCCGCTCGCGGACGCGCATGACGGCGGTCCAACGCAGGGAGCAGTTGATCGAGATCTCCCGCGAACTGTTCGCCGAACGCGGCTACGAGGGAACCGCGGTCGAGGAGATCGCGGCCAGGGCCGGCGTGTCCAAGCCTGTGGTCTATGAACACTTCGGTGGCAAGGAAGGCGCCTACGCCGTCGTCGTGGACCGCGAGACCCAGACGCTCCACAACGCCATCCGCAACGCCCTCACCACCCCCGGCGCAAGGTCACGCGAGTTGCTGGAGCGGGGCGCGATGGCGCTGCTGGACTACATCGAGCACCGGCCCGACGGTTTCCGCATCCTGTCGCGCGACCCGTCGTCGGTCCACACCGCCGGCCAGACCGGCGGCTCGTTCGCGTCGATCCTCAGCGACATCGCGGTGCAGGTGGAAGACATCCTCGCGTCGGAGTTCAGCCGCACCGGCCACGACCCCCAGTTCGCCGGCCTCTACGCGCAGGCTCTTGTCGGGCTGGTGGCGCAGACGGGTCAACAGTGGCTGGACAGCCGTGAGCCGTCCCGCGAGATCGTGGCCCGGCACCTGATCAACCTGGCCTGGAACGGGATGGCGCACCTCAAGCCGGACCCGAAGCTGATCATGGAGACCATCGACAAGCGACGCGACAAGATTGCCGTGGAGGACGGGCCTCAGGAAGAACCCAGGAGCAGGCGCCGCAAGTAGTTGGCCAGCCGGTCCTGGTCGGCCTGGTTCCACTGCTCCAGCAGATCCGCCTCGAGTTCGATCAGCGTGGCCATCGCCGCGTCCACCAGCGTCAGACCGTACTCCGTCAGCGACACCAGCACGCCCCGGCCGTCGTGGGGATCAGGCTCGCGGGTCACCGCTCCCCTACTCACCAGCCGGTCCACGCGGTTGGTCATCGTGCCCGACGTGACGTGGGTCTCCTTGAGGAGTTGCCCCGGCGTCATCTGGTAGGGGTTACCCGCCCGGCGGAGCGCCGCGAGCACGTCGAACTCCCAGCCCTCGATCTCGTGGCGCGCGAACGCCGCCTTGCGCTGGACCGCCAAGGTTCCGGCGAGGCGGTCGATCCGCGACCACACCTGCAGCGGAGCGAGTTGCAGATCCGGGCGCACCCGCTGCCAGGCGGCGACGACGCCGTCGACCTCGTCACTCACGGCATCACCTGCGCTCCGGAGACCGGGCCGTAGGCTCGCCGGACGGCACGGACACCGCTGAACACGGCCAACGCCTCGGCGATCTCATGGCTGTGGGCCTCCGACCCTGCCAGGAAGGCGCACGTGGGGCCCGAACCGCTGACGATCGCGCCGAGCGCGCCCGCTTCGCGGCCCAACCGCAGCGTGTGGGCGAGGGTGGGCTGCAGCGCGATGGCAGCCTCCTCCAGATCATTGGACAGCGCGGCCCCCACGGCGGGGAGGTCACCGGCGCGGAGCGCCTCCACCAGATCGCGCGGGATGTCTGTTGCGTTCGGCGTACTGACACGGTCGAACTCCCTGAACACGGAGGGGGTAGACAGGCCGGTGTGCGAAAGCGCGAACGTCCAGTGGTAGGTGCCCTCGGTCATCAGCGGGGCCAGCTGTTCGCCGCGGCCGGTGCCGATCGCGGTGCCGCCAAGCAGCAGGAACGGCACGTCGGAACCCAGTTCCGCGGCCAGCGCGTGGAGTTCCTCGCGGGAAAGCCCCAACTCCCACAACGCGGAACACGCCACGAGCACCGCGGCGGCGTCGGCTGAACCGCCGGCCATGCCCCCGGCAACAGGGATGCGCTTGCGGATGATCAACGAAACACCCACGTCGTCACGCCCGACGTGCCGGGCCAGCAGCTTCGCGGCCCGGATGGCAAGGTTCGTGTCGTCCACGGGCAGGAATGCGGCGCCTTCACCGTGAAAGGCGAGGCTGAACTGACCGGCTCCGGCTTCTTCAGCCGCGACCTCGTCGCCCAGCGACACGGCCTGAAAAACGGTTGCCAACTGGTGATAGCCCTGGGCGTCGGTCCCACCGACCCTCAGAGCGAGATTCACCTTCGCAGGCACGCGCACCCGCACCGTGTTATTCACGGCATGAACCTACCCCAGAAGTCGCTCGGCGATGCGCGCAAATGCCTCGACGTCAAGCATTTCCCCGCGCAGCTGCGGGTCGAGCCCGGCGGCCTCGATCGCGGCGGACGCCGCCGACGAGGAGCCGGCCATCCCGGAGAGCGCGGCCCGCAACATCTTGCGACGCTGGGCGAACGCCGCGTCGACCACCTCGAACACCTCCGCGCGGGTCGCCGTCGTCTCCGGTGCGGGGCGGCGCCTGATCCGCACCAGCCCCGAGTCGACATTGGGCACCGGCCAGAACACCTTGGGCGGCACCGTACCCACCCGGGCGGTCTCGGCGTACCAGGCGGCCTTGGCGCTGGGCACGCCGTACACCTTGGAGCCGGGTGGCGCCACCAACCGGTCCGCCACCTCCAACTGCACCATGACCAGGCCGCGCGTCCAGTCCGGGAACAACTCGAACATCCGCAGCAACACGGGCACCGACACGTTGTAGGGCAGGTTCGCCACCAGCGCGGTGGGCGCAAGCGGCAACTGCTCCACCTGGAGGGCGTCGGCCTCGACGACATGCAGCCGCGCGGCCGCGTCACCGCCCATCCGCTCGCGAACAGTCTGCTCCAGCCGCCGCGCGAGCCGCTGCTCGATCTCCACGGCGACGACGGTGGCGCCGCGCTCCAGTAGGCCCAACGTCAGCGAACCCAGGCCGGGCCCGATCTCGAGCACCACGTCGTCGGCCTGCACCTCGGCGATGTCGACGATGCGGCGCACCGTGTTGGGGTCGATCACGAAGTTCTGGCCGCGCTGCTTGGTGGGGCGCAGGTCCAGTTCCGCGGCGATCTTGCGGACCGACGACGGGTCCAGCAGTCCGGTCTCAGGCATCTCCCCACCTCCCGCCGTATGCGGCGAACGTGTTGGCGGTCAACTGGTCACAGAACTCCCCGAGCTCCACCTCGAGCAGTTGGGCCAGGAACCGGACGGTGTGCGGCAGGAGGTAGGGCGCGTTGGCCTTGCCACGCTGCGGCTTGGGCGTGAGGTAGGGGGCGTCGGTCTCCACCAGGATCCGGTCGGCCGGCGTGGCCAGCGCGGCCTCGCGCAGCGACCCGGCCGAGCCGAACGTGACGACACCGGGGAAGGACAGCCAGGCACCCCTCTCCAGGCATCGCTCGGCGAAGTCGGCGTCACCGGAGAAGCAGTGCATCACGAACCGCTCCGGCACGCCCTCGTCGTCCAGCACCCGCAGGATGTCGTCGTGGGCGTCGCGGTCGTGGATCATCAGCGTCTTGCCCAGGCGCCCGGCCCACTGGATGTGGCGCCGAAAGGCGACTTCCTGCACCCGGCGACCCTCAGCCTCCCGCGTGCGGAAGTAGTCCAGCCCCGTCTCCCCCACGGCCACGACACCCGGATGCGCACACAACTCCTCGATGACCGCCAGGTCTTCGTCCAACTGCGACTCCCCGTGCTTCAGGACAGTACGGGCAGCGTCGTTGGGGTGCAGCGCCACCGCGGCGCGCACCTGCGGGTCTGCCTCCACCAGAGCGACGGCGGCCCGAGCACTCGGCACGTCGCAGCCCACCTCGATCACCCTCGTCACCCCGACCCCGGCGGCCAGGCGAAGGTTGTCGTCAACCTTTAGGCCTGAGTACTCCTCCGTCGAGGTGAGGTGCGTGTGGTTGTCGATCACCGCGCGCGGCAACGACTCCGGCAGCGGGGGCAGCCCCAGTTCGTCGATGACGCTCATCACTTCTCCTTGTCGGCCAGCGCGGCCGCGTACAACGCCTTGCGGCTGGTGCCGGTGATCTTGGCGACATCGGCCACCGCCGCAGACAGTTTCGCACCACCGGCCATGGCCTGCCGAACCAGCGCCAGCGCATCGTCGGCCGAGGTCTCCTGCGGCTCGGCGCCACCGATGACGACGGTCACCTCACCGCGCACCTCACCGGCGGCCCATCGCGCCAACTCCGAGAGCGGCCCCCTGATGATCTCCTCGTACGGCTTGGTCAGTTCGCGGCAGATCGCCCCGCGTCGCGCCTCGCCCAACTCAGTGGCGGCGTCGGCCAGGAACTCCTGCAGCCGGTGCGGCGCCTCGAAGAAGACCATCGTCCGTTCGTCCGTGGCGAGGGCGGCCAACCGCCGCCTGCGCTCACCCGCCTTGCGCGGTAGGAACCCTTCGAAACAGAACCGGTCCACCTTCAGGCCGGAGACCGCCAGTGCCGTCAGCACCGCCGACGGGCCCGGCACCGCCGTCACGCGCAGGCCTTCGTCGATGCAGGCGGTCACGACGCGGTACCCGGGGTCGCTCACCGAGGGCATGCCCGCGTCGGTCACGAGCACCACGCGCTGCCCGGAGGCCACCGCCTCCACGAGTTCGCGCGTGCGGCTGGCCTCGTTGCCCTCGAAGTAGCTGACGACCCGCGCCCGGGGCGTGATGCCGAGGCGCCTGGCCAACGTCAGGAAACGGCGGGTGTCCTCGGCGGCGATGAGATCTGCCGAGGTCAGAGCGTCGCGCAACTTCTGACTGGCGTCGTCGGACGAACCGATCGGTGTGGCTGCCAGGATCAGTGTTCCTTCGCTCGGGTCATGCATGGGTAGAGCCTATGATGCCTGTGTGCAAACGACCTTGACGGCGCTCGACGACGGCAAACTCCGTGACCGGACCGTCGGCTGGATCGTGACGCTCTCCATCACCCTCATGGCCTTCGCGCTGCGGTTCTACAACATCGCCTTCCCCCACAAGGTGCTGTTCGACGAGACCTACTACGCCAAGGATGGCTGGGCCATCATGCAGTCCGGCTACGAGCGCAACTGGGCCGAAGGCGCCAACGACCTCCTCCTGAAGGGCGACCTCAGCGGCATGGAGGACACCGCCGCGTTCGTCGTCCACCCTCCGCTGGGCAAGATCCTGATCGGCCTCGGCGAGACCATGTTCGGGATGAACCCGTTCGGCTGGCGGTTCATGGCGCTCATCTTCGGCACGCTGCTGGTGTTCCTCACCATCCGGCTCGCCCGTCGGGTGTCGCGCTCCACGCTCATCGGCGCGGTCGCGGGCCTGCTGCTGACGTTCGACGGCCTCGCCTTCGTGATGAGCCGGCTGGCGCTGCTGGACATCTTCCAGGCCACCCTCGCCGTCGCGGCCATCGCCGCGTTGGTGGCCGACCGCGACTGGTTCCGCCACCGCCTCGCGCACCACCTGAGGAAGAACAACCTCGACGACCTGGGCGGCCAGTTCGGTCCGCTCATGTTGCTTCGGCCCTGGCGCATTGCCGCGGGAGCCCTGTTCGGCCTCTCCTGCGCGGTGAAGTGGAACTCCATCTACGTGCTCGCCGTCTTCGGGATCGTGGCCGTGGTCTGGGATCTCGGGGCCAGGCAGTTGGCAGGGGCCCGTCACCGGAAGTGGCTCTCGTTGGTGATCGACGCCCCCGCCGCGTTCGTCCAGCTCGTCGTCGTGGCGGTGCCCGTGTACATCGCGACCTGGTGGGGCTGGCTGAGCACCTCTGGCGGCTACAGCCGTGACTGGGGCGAGGGCAATCCGGAGCACCCCCTCGTGAAGTTCTTCGGCAGGGCCCTCGGCTCGCTCATGTGGTACCACCACCAGGCCTACGAGTTCCACACCAGCGACAAGATGATGACGGAGACGACGCACACGTACCAGTCGCATCCGGCCAGCTGGATCCTCATGCTGCGCCCCATCGGCATCGAGGCCGAGAACGACATCCAGCCCGGCACTCAGGGCTGCGAGGCGGTGGGCGACACGTGTATGCGGATCATCTCCGGCATGGGCACCCCGGTCCTGTGGTGGGCCGCCGCCCTCGCACTGCTGGCCGGCCTCTACTGGTGGATCATCAAGCGCGACTGGCGCTTCGCGGTGCCGGTGCTCGCGCTGGGCGCGGCCTGGCTACCCTGGTTCCAGTACGCGGACCGGCCCATCTTCTTCTTCTACGCGATCATGATGATCCCGTTCAGCTCCATCGCCCTGGCGATGGCGATCGGCAAGATCCTCGGGCCACCGGAGCATCCGAAGAGGCGGGTGCGGGCCATCGTCGCGGGGCTGATCGTCGCGCTGGTGATCGTGAACTTCGCCTACCTCTATCCGGTGCTCACGGCCGAACTGGTCAGCAGGAGCAGCTGGTGGGCGCGGATGTGGTTGGGCAACACCTGGGTCTGACCGCCGGTCACAAGGCCCGCAAGTTCCCTGAGCACTTTGACCGAACTCGTTCCCGACACGCGGGACCCCGATGAACAATGGCGCGGAACTGTTCATTTTCGACACAGGTTGGTCAACGATGTCCCGCTTTTCCAAGGCACTCGTTGCAGCGCTCTCAGCGGCACTCGTCGCAACGACAGCTGTAACGCCCATGCTTTCCCCCACAGCCACAGCCGCCCCGACGACGACCCAGCAGGACCCGTTGGTCCTGCGGTACTCGGCGCCCGCCCCCCTCAACCGCTGGCAGGAGGAGTCCCTCCCGATCGGCAACGGTGCCCTCGGAGCGTCGGTCTTCGGCCAGGTCGTCAATGACGAGCTCTTCCTCAACGAGAAGACGCTCTGGACCGGCGGCCCCGGAGTCACCGGCTACCGGTACGGCAACTACCCCGCGGACCAGATCACCCAGCGGCGCGCCAACCTGCAGGAGGTGCGCGACCGGATCAACACCGTCGGTCAGGCGGATCCCGGTTGGGTGGCCGGCAAGCTCGGCCAGCCCAAGGTGGGCTACGGCAACTACCAGTCGTTCGGCAAGCTGCAGTTCGCCTTCGACAACGGCGTCGGCACGCCCTCGGACTACGAGCGCTCCCTCGACATCGACAACTCGGTCGCCAAGGTGACCTACAAGGTGGGCGACACCACGTTCACCCGCGAATACATCGCGTCCTACCCGGACAACGTCATCATGATGAAGATCTCCGCCGACCAGCCCGGCGCCGTGAACTTCACCACCACCTATGACCGCAAGCTGCAGGACGGCGTCGCCGACAACCAGGAAGCCCTCAGTTCCGGCACCGTCACCGCCAGCGGCAGCCGCATCACGCTGAGCGGCGTCTCCCCCAACAACGGCCTCACGTACAACGCCCAGGCCGACATCGCCACCGACGGCGGCACGACGACGGCGGCCGGCGCCAGCATCACCGTGGCCGGCGCGGACTCGGCCACCCTCGTGTGGGCCGCCGCCACCGACTACGGCCCGCAGTACAACGCCGACATCACCAGGTCCTACCGCGACGGCCGCACGGCCGAGCAGGTGGCCGCTGAAGTGACCCAGCGGGTCGGCGACGCCAGGGCCAAGGGCTGGAGCGGCGTCATGACCGCCCACCAGGCCGACTACAAGAACATCTACGACCGCGTGAAGCTCGACCTGGACGGCGCGGCGCTCACGCTGCCCACCAACCAGGCCCGCTCCGCCTACCGCGGCACCTCGGACCAGGACCGCACGCTCGAGACCCTGTACTACCAGTACGGCCGCTACCTGCTGATCTCGTCGTCGCGCGACGTGACACTCGGCGCCGCGAACCTCCAGGGCGTGTGGAACGAGCGGAACAACCCGCCGTGGTCCGCGGACTACCACACCAACATCAACGTGCAGATGAACTACTGGCCGGCGCTGTCGGGCAACATGCCCGAGAGCTACGACGCCTACCTCGACTACATCACCTCGCTGGTGGACGCCGGCGCCACCTCCGCGGAGAACGTGCTGGGCATCCAGGACTCCTGGATGGTCATGAACGAGACCACGCCCTACGGCTTCACCGGCGTCTTCGACTGGTCCACCGCGTTCTGGTTCCCCGAGGCCAACGCCTGGCTGGCGCAGGCCTTCTGGTGGAAGTACCTGTACACCGGTGACGAGGACTTCCTTCGCACCACGGCCTACCCCATGCTCAAGAAGACCTCGAAGTTCTGGGAGCAGTACCTCGTCGAGGACCCCCGCGACGGCACGCTCGTGGCCAACCCGTCGTACTCGCCCGAGCACGGCCCGTTCGTGGCCGGCGCGGCCATGAGCCAGCAGATCGCCACGGAACTGTTCCAGTCCACCATCGAGGCCGCGGAGATCCTCGGCGTCGACTCGGAGGTGGCCGCCCTGCGCAGCACGCTCGCCGACACCGATCCCGGCCTGACGATCAGCGACCAGACCGGCATGATCCTCGAATGGAAGGGCACCGAGGAACTCGGCGAGATCGGCCACCGCCACGTCTCGCACCTGTACGCGCTGTGGCCCGGACGCAACATCTCCGCCAACACCACCCCTGAGCTCGCCGAGGCCGCGCGCAAGTCGCTCGTCCACCGCGGCGACGGCGGCACCGGCTGGTCCATGGCCTGGAAGATCAACTTCTGGGCCAAGCTCTTCGACGGCGACCACGCCCACCAGATGGTGAAGAACATCATCTCGAACTCCACCTACGCCAACCTCTGGGATGCGCACCCGCCGTTCCAGATCGACGGCAACTTCGGCGCCACCTCCGGCATCAACGAGATGCTCGTCGCCAACGACCCGGGCCTCATCACGGTGCTTCCGGCCCTTCCCGCAGCCTGGAGCAACGGATCCGTCGACGGTATCAAGGCCTGGAACGACGTCACCGTTGGGACCACCTGGGCCTCCGGGGCAGCCGAACAGATCCGCCTCAGCACCGGCAACGCCGGCCAGGTGAAGGTCAAGACGACCCTGGCCGGGGCCCCCGTCACCGTGCGTGACGGCTCCGGCGCCACCGTCGCCGCCACCCGCGCCGACGGCGTCATCTCCTTCACGGCCACCGGCGGTGGCACCTACACCATCGACGGCGACACCAAGCTGGTCGTAACGGACGCGCCTGAGTCGCTGGTCTACTCCACCGACGGTGTCGTGAGCGTCGACTACGTCGGCGCCCCCGCCGGCGCCCAGCTCGTCGTCGAGGCCCCCGAAGGCTGGCAGCTGTCGCCTGAGCGTCAGGTGGTCGCCGAGGGCGACGGCACCGCGTCGTTCACAGTCCGGACCCCGAACACCGGCACGCAGGGAACGCTGCGGATCCGCCTCGTGGCAACGGATCTCGAGGTGAGCGCCACCGTCGGGATCCAGCTCACCGATCCCGCGATCATCCCGGTTCAGACCGTCGCCGCCTGGGACAGCGCCGAAGCCGGCGGCGAAGGCGCCGTGAACGGCTACGTGTCGGCGGCCATCGATGGCAACCCGTCCACCTTCTGGCACACCCAGTGGAGCGCCGGCACCCCCAACTACCCGCACTACATCGTGCTGGACCTGGGAGAGGAGAAGGAGTTCACGTCCTTCACCTACACCCCACGCCCGAAGAGCGATTGTGGCTCGTCCAACGATCCGGCTGTCTGCAACGGCCAGATCGGCGGCTACGAGATCCAGGTCCCGACAGCCGGCACCTGGGTGCCTCCCACCGCCGCGCAGCTGCGCCAGGCCCAGTACGCCCAGCCCGCGGATGCAGCGTTCGAGACGATCGCCTCGGGCACGTTCGAGAAGAACACCGCCCCCAAGGTGGTCACGCTCGAGGCTCCGGTGACCGCGCGCTACGTCAAGCTGCTCGCCACCAGTCCCGCCGCCACGGGCCAGGCGTGGGCGCACGCCGGCGAACTCGGCGTGCGGGGTACCCCTGCCGCCAACCCGGAGCCGCTGCCCAACCCATCCGTCGTGGTCTCGCCGGTATCAGTTGAGCCGGGCGAAACCGTCACCATCACCGGTGCCGGATGGACCTCAGGAGAAGCGGTGACCATCACCGTCGGCGACGCCATGGTGACCGCCACCGCGAACGCCGAGGGCGCTTTCACCGCGTCCCACGTGGTTCCGACTGGCACTGCCTCCGGCGCACTCGAAGTGGTCGCGGTCGGGGCATTCAAGGCGGTCGCGTCCACCACGCTGACCGTCGCGGATGCCACGGGGCCGGTGGTCACGCCCATCGCTGCGCAGAGCGCCACCGTCGGTGAGGCCTTCCAGCTGCAGGTGACCGCATCGGATCCGTCCGTGCCGCTCACCTACACGGTGGCCAACGCTCCCTCGTGGCTGACGATCGACACCGCGGGCAAGCTCACCGGCACCCCCACCGGGGCCGGCAGCTACAACGTGACGGTCCGCGTGGCCGACGCCGAGGGCAACGTCTCTTCGGTGACCTTCGCGCTGACCGTGGAGCCGGCGGTGGAACCCTCCCCGTCCGCCTCGCCGTCGCCGTCGAAGTCGCCCAAGCCCTCGAAGTCGCCCACGGCGAAGCCGACCACGACGCCGACGAAGCCAGGCGGCGGGTTCGTGCGGACCGCGCCCTACACCCTGGCGGGCACGCACCTGCTCAACGACCGTCAGTGGATGACCACCTGCGAGGACTACTCGCAGACCGAGCGCTGCCGCACTGAGATCTGGGCCACCGTCGTCCAGATCGAGAACGGGGAGTTCGTCCGGAAGTCCGGCTGGGTGTTCAACAACCTCACCTACCTCCCGTTCATGACGCGCGAGGCCTGGAAGGGCAACCCGCTGGGCGACATGGGCTCGACCACGAACGGGCTGTTCGCCTCGGCTGGGCGCCAGTGGAAGACCGAGTGCGACACCGCGGCCACCGGCCGCGGGGCCTGCCGGTCCTACACCTGGACGACGGTGTACGCGGCCACGGCGAAGCCGATGGGTGGGTACACCTTCAGCCAGAGCAACGACTGGGTCTTCAACAACATCGTGATGTTCAAGACCCGCTAGTCAGCACTGCAGGAAGCCCCGGACTCGCCGAGTCCGGGGCTTCTTCACGTCGGTCAGAGGCTGCGCAGCATCCGCGACCCGAGGGCACGGATCTTGCTGATGGGTGGCAGCGCATTGTCGCTTCGCTGGTGCCCGGCCAGCAACCTGGCCAGGTAGTGGCCGCTCGCCGTCCCGTTCATCAGCTCGCCGCGACCATTGCCGCGCGCGTAGAACCCGCCCGGGATGGCGGAGGCGCCCACGACGGGGCGGCCGTGGTCGCTGGGGTCGATCGCCAGGCGGCTGTGCTCGATCTCGGTGGCGCCGAGGTGCTCGACGGCCCACGCCCCGAGCGCCTCCGCGGCGTGCTCCACCCCGCCGAGGGTTGTCTTCTGGCCCAGCAGCAACGCGGTGTCGCCGGTGGGTCGCACCATCCACACCTCAGGGCGGGTGTACAACGACACCTCGGTCAGCGGCGCGGCCGGGCGGCACCGCACGACGGGCACCCACTCGGCGGGACCGATCCGCGCCACCCTGCCCCACGGGCTGACGCCGAGGGTGTCGATCACGGCCATGCCGGTCACGTGCCCCACGTCGTGCAGCCACGCCATGTTGTTGCGGAAGTAGATCCGCGTGGCGCCCTCGCGCCGCGTCAGGTGCGTCACTGTGACGCCGTGGACGACGTTGGCGCCCGCCCGCACGGCTGCCGCGCGGAGTTCGGCGGCATAGGCGATGGGGTCGACGACCAAGGCCTGCGTCATGAGGCTGATCGAGTCCGGCGCGACCAGCACCTCGGCCTCGCCGCCCTCCCCGCGGTACAGCTCTGCGAGTTGCAGCGTCTCGGCCTCGTCACCGCCCGGCAGCGAACGGTCGCGCAGCATCATCGGTTGCGCGTCCGGATAGACCTCCCTGATCTGCGCGAGGCCTGCGATGTTGCGGCGAGTGTGTTCGCGCGCGGCCGCCAGACCGTAGAAGTGGGCCATGGTGGCCACTGTGGAGGCGTGGCCGATGGCAGCGACACCGTGGCCGGTGGCGGCGCTGACCCCCTCGTCATTCGGGTCGAGCACCACCACGCCGAAGCCCTCGGACGCGAGTAGCCGGGCGACTGTGAGACCTGCCACCGTCGCGCCGAGGACCACCACGTCATGCGCCATGACCCCACAGTATCCACCGCTGCGCGCGGCATCCGGGCGCACACGCAACATGCCCGCCCATTAGGACACCCGGAGATGCCAGCCGAGGGGCGCTCCGAGTAACATCACGCCGACGAAAGGAAGCGACCGCATGTGGAAGCTGCACAATAACGGAGTCCTCCTCCCCGACGCGGTGGTCAAGCCCACCGAACGCCTGGGCTGGGGACGCACCATCGGGCTGGGCGCCCAGCACGTCGTGGCCATGTTCGGCGCCACCTTCGTATTCCCCCTGCTGATGGGCCTCAACCCGCAGCTCGCGGTGATGATGTCGGGCATCGCCACCCTGCTGTTCCTGTTCGTGGTCAAGCACCGCGTGCCGAGCTACCTCGGCTCGTCGGCCTCCTTCGTCGGTGTCGCCACGGCCATCTACGCGGCGGGCGGCAACCCCGCCACGCTGACCGGCGCCCTGTTCGTCGTGGGTCTCCTGCTCTTCATGGCCGGCCTCATCATCCACTTCGCCGGGGCCCGCGTGATCCACAAGGCACTGCCGCCGGTGGTGACTGGCGCGGTCGTCATGCTGATCGGCTTCAACCTCGCACCGGTGGTCGCCGGCGTGTACTGGCCCGTCGACCCCTGGCTCGCCTTTGTCGTCATGCTCATCGTCGTGGGGCTGTCCATCGGCCTGCGCGGCTTCTGGGGCCGCATCGCGATCTTCCTGTCGTTGGTCATCGGTTACGTGATCAGCTGGCTGGCCGACCTCGCCTTCGGCCCGCTGCAGAAGGAGGGTGCCGACGGCGCGGTCACCGAACAGCTCCGCGTCGACTGGACCGCCGTCACGGAGGCCGACTGGTTCGGCCTGCCCCCGGTGACGGACCTGGCCACCTGGGAGTTCGGCTCCACCGCCAACGTCGTGGGCCTGCACCTGCCGCAGTTCTCGCTGGGCGCGATCATCATCGCCATCCCCGTCGTCATCGCGCTGATCGCGGAGAACACCGGCCACGTGAAGGCCGTCGCGGAGATGACCAAGGAGGATCTCGATCCGCTCATGGGCCGCGCCATCGCGGCCGACGGCGCCGCGTCGATGCTCGCCACCGCTGTCGGCGCCGGCCCCACCACCACCTACGCCGAGAACATCGGTGTCATGGCCGCCTCACGCGTCTATTCGACGGCGGCCTACGTCGTCGCCGCCATCGTGGCCATCCTGTTCGGCTTCTCCCCCATCTTCGGCGCCGTGATCTCCGCCACGCCGTCGGCCGTCCTCGGCGGCATCACCGTCGTGCTGTACGGCATGATCGGCCTGCTCGGCGCGAAGATCTGGAAAGAGAACAACGTCGACTTCGGCAACCCCCTCAACCTGATCCCCGCCGCGGCCGGCATCATCATCGGCGTGGGCGACGTGAAGGTGCCCCTCGGAGGCGACTTCGAGCTGGGCGGCATCGCGCTGGGCACCATCGTGACCATCGGCATCTACCACCTGGCCCGCGCCATCGCGCCGCGCCAGATGCGCGACGAGGCCGACGGCGCGACCCTGCAGTACGACACCCCCGGGATGTACACCGCTGACGAGCGCTGACGGCTCCCGGGGTCTCCCCGGAACGGGACCGGGGCGGACGGGGTCGAGCGACTACCGTGGGGCGCGTGAGAGAACTTGAGGTGAGCTTCCGCGAGGCCATGGCTCGCGTTCCGGCCCCGGTGACCGTCATCACCACCACCGTGGACGGCACCCCCGCCGGCACCACGGTCTCGGCGTTCGCCTCCCTCTCCGTGGATCCCCCCATGGTCTTCTTCGCCCTGGACAACCGGGGCGGGATGATCGAACGCATCCGCGCCGCCGGCCGGGTGGGCGTGAACGTGCTGGCCGGGGACCAGGCCGACGTGGGTCTGCGCTTCGCGCGCAGGGAGGCCACCGACCGGTTCACCGATCTCGAGTGGCGCGAGGACCACGGCCTCCCCTGCATCGACGGGGCGGTGTCGTGGCTGCGGTGCGACCACCTGCAGTTCGTGCCGGGCGGTGACCACACCGTCGTGCTGGCGTCCGTGACTCACGCCGAGACGTTCGGCGATTCGAGCCTCGGCTACCACCTGCGCGAGTTCAAGGACGTGCGACCGCGCCAAGCCGGCGGGTCGCACTGATCAGACGGGGAAAGCAATGCTAAAGAACTCTTGCTAAAGCCTTCTTTAGCATCTACTCTCGTGGCATGACCGGCGACGAGCACGACAGCACCACGGACCCGACGCGCATCCGCGCGCTCGCCCACCCCATCCGGTTGGCGTTGCTGGACTACCTCAGCGGAGTCGTCTCCGCCACCGCCACGCAGTGCGCCGAGGTGATCGGCGAGTCCGTGGCGAGCTGCTCCTTCCACCTGCGGACCCTGGCCAAGCACGGCTACATCACGCGGGCCGAATCAGGCGACGCCAAGAGTCGCCCCTGGCAGGTCGCCGCCCGCCGCCAGCGCCAGATGTTCTCGGCCGAGGAGCCCGAGTCGCTGCCGGCGGTCCTCGCGCTCGGCACCGCCGTCGTCACGCAGGAGGCCAGGCGCCTCACCGCCTTCCTCGAGGCTGCGCCGGGCCTGCCGACGGAGGCGATCGACCGGACGCTGGTCTCGCACACCTCGCTCTGGGTCACCCACGACGAGCACGAGGAGCTCATGGACGCCGTCCTCGCCCTCTTCGAGCGGTACCGGGACCGCAACGCCGACGAGTCGCTGCGGCCCGAGGGCGCGCTCCGGAACACGGTGTTCATGGCGAGCACCCCGGAACTGTCCAACTTCGACACCGACAGGCAGGGGGCCGCGCAATGAGCATCGGCACAGAAGAGTTCGGCACCACCCGCGAGGCGCTGCGGATTCCCGCCTACCGCAAGCTGGTGGCGGCCTGGTCCATCGGCAACCTCGGCGACTCCGCGCTCTTCCTCACCATCGGCATCTGGGTCAAGGTGCTGACCGGCTCAGATGTCTTTGCGGCGACGGTGTTCATCGTCCTCGGCGTGCCCGCGCTGTTCGCCCCCGCCCTGGGGCTGCTGGCCGACACGTTCTCGCGCAAACGGATCCTGGTGATCAGCAACATCGTGATCGCGCTGGCCGTGCTCAGCCTGCTGCCCGTCACCGACGCGACGCACCTGTGGTTGATCTACGCGGTCACCTTCGTCTACTCGCTGGCCACCTACGTCAACGCCGCGGCGCAGGGCGGGCTGCTGCGGGACACCCTCCCGGATCACCTGCTGGCGGCCGCCAACGGGCTGTTCGGGAGCATCGACCAGGGCCTGCGGATCATCGCGCCCCTGGCCGCCGCCGGCGCCTTCGCGCTGTGGGGCATCAGGCCCGTGCTCGTGGTCACCGCCGTGGCCTTCCTGACCTACGCGCTGCTGCTGGCCAACCTCCGGATCACGGAGACCCGCAATGAGATCTCCAGTGAGAAGCACTGGTTCCACACGTCTCTCGAGGGGTTCGGGGCGCTGCACTCCCGCCCCCGGCTCTGGCGCTTCACCCTCGCCCTGGCGATGGCGGTCTTCGCGGCCGGCGCCATCAACGCCTTGATCTTCCCCATCCTCGACACCGGTCTGGGTCTGCGGGCGGAGATGTTGTCGGTGTTCATCTCGGTGCAGGGTGTGTTCGCTGTCGTCTCCGGGCTCAACGCCGCCCGGCTGTTGAAGAAGTGGGGCTACGACCGGCTGATGATGGTCGGCCTGACCCTGTTCGTGGCGTCCTTCGCGGCGCTGACGGTGCAGCATGTCGTGGTGGTGGTGTTCGCGATCGCGCTGCTCGGGATGTCCATGCCGTTGATGATCGTGGCCACCGTCACGCTCCGGCAGCTCGAACTGCCGCTCAACCTGCAGGGCCGCAGCGGGGCGGCGATGAACATGATGTTCAATGTGCCCCAGGTGCTCACGTCCGCCGTCGTTGCCGCCCTGATCGGCGCCGTGGCGTACCCATGGCTGATCGGGGCGGCGACGGTGGTCGCGGCGTTGGGCTTCATCCCCTTGGCGCAGCAGGCCAGGTTGTCGCGGCGGGCGGCGGCAGAACTGCCCACGGCAGCCGCCCCGACAGCGGTTGGGCGCCAGCCTGCTGACTACCCCAGTGCGTAGACATCCGGGACGCCACCGCTCGCGCTGACACGCAGCCCCGCTCCCTGCGGCTCGACGGCGATCGCGAAGACCCCGGCCTCTGAGGAGACCTCGAGCACAGGTCCGTCGACGATGATCCGTAGCGGTCCCCTCACCGGGAAGGTGTCGCTCGACGACGGGGTCGTCGCCGTGGCCTCATGCGCGGAACGGCTCAGGGAGGCGACCTCGCGCCCCCCCGAGCTGATCGTGAGGGTGCCCGCTTCCCCAGCCCATTCGACGTCAGCGGCCAGCGCCGGAACAACGCCGTCCTCCGCCAACTGCGTCCGGTGGGCTGCGACGTCAGGGTGGGGCCGCGCGACAAGGCGACCCTCCGATGTGGACAGGCGATACGGCACGCTGTGCGCCCCCTGCCACCCATCACCGCCGACGCCGCGCAGCCAGAAGGTCAGCCCGGGCCGACCGTCGGCGTCGGTGAACAGGGACGGTGCGTACAGGCTGGACCCCCAGGTGAGGCGGTCCCACGCGTGGACCTTGAAGCGGCCGTCGGCGAAAGTCCCGCTGGCATAGGCGGCGTAGTGCAGCACGTCCGCATCCCAGATGGACGACACCATGAACGAGCGGCCGTCGAGGTCGAAGACCTGCGGGCACTCCCACAGCGACCCCATCCAGACGGGTTCCACTTCGGAGGTGTGTCGCTGCAGGGCGATCCCGTCGTAGCGCCAGGAGCTCAGGTCCGGAGAGGTGTAGGTCAAGGCCATAGCCGTGCCGTCGCGGCCGGCTGCTCCGACGAACATGCGCCAGCCGTCTCCCTCCGGCCGGATGAACGGGTCGCGGTAGGCGATGAGGTCGAGTTCGTCGGGCGCCTGCACAACCACGCGCCCCTTGTTCCAGTTCGCCCAGTTGCCGTCGCTGGGATGGGCCACGCGGATCCGGCCGATGCCGAAGTCGGGGGTGGAGACGGCGGTGAAGAACGCGTGGGCGGACTCCCCCGCCTCAACGATGGTCCCGGTCCAGATGCCGTCGTCACCCTCGCCCGGCGCGATGGCGACCTGGTGCTCGCGCAGCGTCAACAGGTCAGGGCCTGACGCGTGGCCCCAATGACAGTTCGGGCCCCAGACCGTCTGGCCGGGCACGTACTGGAAGAACGTGTCATAGCCTCCGTTGCGCGCCGTGATGCCGTGGGGGTCGTTCATCCAGCCAGAGGCAGGGGTGAAGTGGAAGCTGGGTCGCATGATCTCTCTTCTGGAATAGGAGCGAGGAGGTCCGGCCGCGAGTCTGCGGGTACGGCCGGGCCTCCTCGCGGTCAATGGGTCTGGCCGTTGGGCCGTGCGACCGAGGCGCGGTGGATCACTGGTCCACGCAGCAACGCGCTCGAGGTGCCGCCGGTCACACCGTCGACCAGGTTGAACAGTTGTTCCGCCGCCCACACGCCCATGTCATAGTGCGGCAACTCGATGGTGGTCAGGCCGGGGTAGATCCCGTCAGCGACGTACTCCTGATTGTCGAAACCGACGATGGAAACGTCGCCAGGGATGGTGAGCCGCAGCTCGGCGGCCGCGCGGTAGGCGCCCATGGCGAGCCGGTCGTTGAAGCAGAAGATCCCCGTCGGGCGATCGTCACCGGAGAGCAGTTCCATGGCTGCGGCGTAACCACCGGCAGGGTCGGTCTCCGCCGTGACGACGGTGAGCTGGTCGTCGGAGATCCCTTCCTCGGCCATCCGGGCCCGGAAGCCGGCGAGCCGGCCGGAGGACGCGGGGATGTCGTCGATGTTGTTGATGAAGCCCAGCCGACGGTGTCCGGCCTCAATGAGGATGCCCGCCCCATCGCGCCCACCGGACACCTCATCGGGAGCCACCCAGGGCACGCCGGGCGTGGTGCATTCGGCGTTCAGGAGAACGGTCGGCACGGCAGCCAGTTGCGGTGGCAGCTCCAACTCGCGGTGGAACATCGACGCATAGAGGATGCCGTCCACCTGGCGGCGCAGAAGCTCCTCGATCTCGCGGTCCTCGACGTCGCGCTGGTAGCCGGTGGAGACTACGAACAGCACCGCGTCGCGCGACAGCGCCACCTCCTGGGCGCCGAGCACGAGCTTCCCCGCGAACGGGGTGGTGACGATCTCGTCGCCGATCAGACCGATCGTGTTGGACCGTTGGGTACGCAACGACTGGGCCAGCCCGTTCGGGACGTACCCCAGCCTGGCTGAGACCTCCAGGATCCGCTGGCGGGTCACCGGGTTCACCCGCAGGCCCGGCACGTCGTTCAGGACGTGGGAGACCGTCGTGATCGACACCCCGGCCTCAGCTGCGACCTGCTTGATGGTGACTCTCTTCTGCCTCAACGTGAAGACCTTTCATCGGGCGTGACCGGCGAGGGCGACGGCGCGAGGGTCGGCGTCGGCCGGAAGGCGTTGGCTGTGAGGTCGATAAGCACCTCGGAGTCCGAGCCGGAATCGAGGACCGTGTTGCGCGAGGAGTCGCCGTCGACCCGCACCGTCGTCACCTTGAGCCTAGAGGTGGCGCCGGTGCCGAGCAGCGCCCCGACCTGCGCTTCGAAGCAGGAGTCGCTGGAGGTGGCATCCACGTTCCGGGCGATGCAGTGGTTGGTGGCGACGAAGTTGTCGCTGCCAGTTGCCAGCCGGATGATGACGGGGGCCGCACCGCTCGGGCGCACCTGCCGGGCATCGACCACCTCGGAGAAGTGGTTGCCCGTGACCGTGTTGCCGGATCCCTCGATGCGCACCAACCCGTAGGTATCTTCCAGGCCGTTGTCCACGTCCAGGAACGGGGTCCACGGTTCGTGGTCGCGGAGAAGGTGGTTTGCGGCCACGAGGTTCTCCGAGCTGTCGCCGAGCAGGCGGACCATCCCGGGGTAGAAGGAGTGCAGCCGGTTGCCCGTCAGGCTGGAACGCGTGACGCCCTGGAAGTGGACGCTGCTCGCTCCCCGGGGGAACACATTGTTGGTGGCAACCAGGAGCCCACCGTGGTTCTCGGCGTAGATCGAATGGCCCTGGGGTCCGGCGCCGACGAGGTTGTCGGTGATCTTCGACGCCTGTCCCCAGCCGCACAACTCGATGCCGTTGCCGCACTCGGCGACGAAGTTGTCGTGCACGCTGAGGGCGTCCGCCCTGCAGATCGTCAGGCCGTGCTCGAGATAGACCAGACCCATACCGGTGACGCGGAACGAGTCGTTGGCGTCCTCCACGTAGATGCCCGTCTTTCCGTTCACATAAGAGTTCTCCTGCTGACCGTCGGGCCCCTCCCCCGTGAAATGCAAACCGTCGATGCAGAACCCCACGAACTCGACGGAGCTGATCCTGGGGCTGCCGCTCCGCGCGACATAGAACGCCGCGCCCCGCGATTGCTCCGCACCGGGTTCGACGTCGATGTCGTTGATGACACGACTGCCACCGGGCCACAGTTCGTGGAGGTTCGGCCACTCCGCGGAGGGCACGTTGAACCGGATGCTCGACGAGGAGAAGCCGTGCCCGGAGCCCTCGACGCGGAGGAAGCTGACGTCGATGACGACCTGGGTGCGCAGCCGGTAGTCGCCCGGCGGGATGTAGATGACGGCTCCGGGCTTTCCACCGAAGTCGGCGGCTCCTGACTGTCGGGCCTTGACGTCGGCGAGGATGCTGTTGATCACCTCGCCGATGTCTTCGCGCGGGTCGCCATGGTGCCAGGCCGTGACGTCGTATCTGTTCATGTTGCTGCTCTCCATTCAGATCCGGGTCAGCCCTTGACGGCACCGAGCGTGAGGCCGGCGACGATGTGGCGCTGGAGGAAGAGGGTCAGGATGATCACGGGTACGGAGTAGACCGCCGCGAGAGCGGTCATCCCGCCCCAGTCGAGCCCGAATTGGCTCTGGAAGTTCGCGATGACCACCGGAGTGGTCTGGGCGCGGACCGACGTCAGGAGGAGCGAGAAGAGGAACTCGTTCCACGAGGCGAGGAAGGCGAAGATCGCAGTGACCGCGAGGCCGCCGGAGACCACCGGCAGCACCACGCTGATCATGGCCTGGAGCCTGTTGCACCCGTCCATCTGCGCGGCCTCGCTCAGGTCGTCGGGCACCGCCTCGAAGAAGCTCGCCATCAGCCAGATCGACAGTGGCAACGAGATGGTGGTGTGGGCGAGCGCGAGGCCGAACGACGTGTCGGTCAGCCCGATGGTGCGCATCACCTGGACGAGCGGGGCGCCGACTGCGATCGTCGGCACCATGCGGGTGACCAGCGCGGCGAGGATGAAGACGCGCCCGGAGGGGGTACGGAAGCGGGTGATGGCGTACGCCGCCGGGACCGCGAGCACCAGGCTCAGTGCGGTGGAGACGAGCGCGGTGACGACGCTGTTGGTGAGGGCCGCCGCCACCCCCTGCCTGGTGAGGGCAGAGACGTAGTTCTCGAGCGTCCACATCGACGGCATCACCCTCGGGGGGACGGCGATGGCCTCGAGCGGCCTCTTGAACGACGTGAGCAGCAGGTACAAGAACGGGAAGCCGTACAGCACCAGCGTCAGGGCGAGACCCGCCCAGAGGAGGATCCGGCTGCGGCCTCGGGTTTCGAGCGGATTCATCGGGCACCTGCTCCCGGTCGCCAGATGAGGAGGACCGCCACGATGGACACGGCGAGCATGCCCAGCAGGTAGACAGTGCCCATGGCGCTCGCCAGCCCAGGGTCGCCGAACCTGGTCATGGTGCGGTAGATGAGCAGGCTCAAGGTGGTGGTGCTCCCCTGTGGGCCGCCGTCGGTCTGGATGAGGATCACGTCGAACGCGCGGGCGGCGTCGATGCCACGCACGATCAGCGCCACCGCGATCACCGGCCGCAGCAGCGGGATGATGATGCTGAACAGCAGACGCAGGTAGCGGGCACCGTCCAGGCGGGCAGCTTCAATGACCTCGCCAGAGATGTTCTGCAGCCCGGCGAAGAGCACGAGCGTGATGAACGATGTCGTCAGCCAGATGTCGGGGATGGCGACGGAGAACAGCGCGAGGTTCGGGTTGCTCAGCCACTGCACCTGGTCGGGCGTCGACAGGATGCCGGCCTGAAACAGGAGTTCGTTGATGATGCCGAAGTTGTCGATGAGCAGGAAGCGCCAGAGGAGGCCGGCGACCACAGGGGCGATCATCAATGGGTACATGAAGAAGGTGCGGAACACCGTGGAGCGGCTCCCCAGGGCGGAGAACAGCAGTGCGACGGCGAGGCCGAAGACGAACTCCAGCGTCACGACGAACAGGGTGTAGAGCACGGTCCGGACGGACGCCGCGATGAAGGCGTCGGAGGCGAACGCGGCGACGTAGTTGTCGAAGCCGACAAAAGTTCGGGCCGCACCGGCGAACGGCGAGATCTCGAAGAAGCTGTCATAGACGAAACGGACGAGCGGCCAGAGGACGAAAGCGGCGAGGAAGGCCGCCGCGGGGAGCATGAGCAACATGGCGAACCTACGGTCGCCCCGTTCGCGCCGCCCGATTCTGGGGCGCATTCCGGGCGACGCCGGGGCGGCTGTGGCCACCCCGGCGACGCTCTGGGGGGTTGTGGAGTGCACGGGACCGGCCTCTACTTGATGATGGATTCGATCTGCGACTTGGCGTCCGAGAGCAGCTGAGCTGTGTCGGCGCCGGGTTCAACGGCCTTCTGGAGCGTGGGGATGAGGACGGAGTCCACGATCTCCTGCCAGTTCTCCGTCTTCGGGCGAGGGAGCGTCTGCGGCGCCTCGAGCGTGGTCACCAGAGCGGGATAGTTCTCGAATCCCTCTTCGCCGGCCTTGCTCTCGAACGCAGCCTTGCTGGCCACCAGCCCGAGCGACGTGTCGGCGGCGAGTTCGTTGTGCTCGAAGGTGAAGGCGATGAAGTCCTTGGCCGCGTCCTGGTTCTTCCCGCTGGCCGGGACCGACAGGTACCACGCGCCGGGGACACCAGCCACCCCGCCCGGGCCGCCGATCATGGGGGCGACACCGATGGAGTCCTTGATGGGCGAGTCGTCGGGCGTCTGCCGGTAGGCGTGGCCCCAGAACCGCATCATGGCGAGGTTGCCCTGGTAGAAGAGGTTCTGCGCGCCGGCCCAGTCGAGCTGCGCCGCACCCGATGGGGCGAACGGCAGCAGACTGACGTAGAAGTCCAGCGCCTCCTTGTGGGTGGCGTTGTCGATGGTGATCTCGCCGGATTCGGGATCGAGGACCATGTGCTCTTCCCCGGCCTGCGAAACGGTCGCCAGCCATTCGGTCTCGACTGCGCCCTTCACGTCCGTACCGTAGAGGTCGACGGCGCCGTCGCCGTCGGTGTCACGCGTGAAGAACTCCGCCACATCGCGGTACTCCTCCCATGTGGTGGGTGCCGCGAGCTCGTAGCCGTACTTCTCTTCGAACTGCGCCTTGTTGTCGGCGTCCTCGAAGAGGTCGGTGCGGTAGAAGAGCACCTCGGAGTTGGTCCACACCGGCATGCCGACGAAGTGGTCGCCCACCTTGGCTTCGCTGACGAGTCCGTCGAACAGGTCGCCCTGGACCTCGTCGGTGAAGAGGTCGTCCAGCGGGGCGAGGCCTGGCCCGAATGAGGTGAGCCAGATCGCGTCGAGCGCGGCGACGTCGAACGAGGTGGCACCGGACTGCAACTCCGAGGAGATGCGGTCGTAGAGACCTGCGTAAGGCAGTTCGACGAGCGTGACCTCGGTGCCCGTTTCAGAGGTGTACAGATCTGCGATGGGCTCCAGCTCCGCCTTGCCGCCGCCTTCGACGACGACGGTGAGCGTGGTGCCCTCGGCACCCTCGGCGCCGTCAGCGCCGTCGCTGGGGGCGGGGGTTCCGCCGGCACCGCATCCGCTGAGGACCAGTGCTGTGGCAGTGACTGCTGCAACTGCGACTCCGACGCGCTTGGTACGCCTCGTCGCTCGGGGGTGAAGCGTCTTCACTTCGACTCCATTTCGGTTGTGGTGGGGGTGCAGACCCTTGTGCCAAGACGTTTTGCCAAAACGTCTTGGCATGACAGTAGATGGCGTCCCAACCCACGTCAAGCCCTTTCGAGAAAGTCAGATATAACGATTTGGCAGCGGTCTGGAAGATGCACCTGTCGCAGGGCTGAGACCCGCGAGGGGGCCGCGTCGATCACCGCGCCTGCTTCCGCCCCGCTGAAGGTTCAGTGACTGGTCGCTACCGTCCGGAAGCCCGCGTTGCCCATGGACGAGTCCGGGGTGTTCTGGGAGCGTGCCGAGTTACGGTACCTGTTGCAGTAGCTGTCGTGGCAGAGGTAACTACCACCGCGCATGACGCGCTGCGTGCCCTGCGATGGCCCATGCGGGTCGCGACGACGGTCGTGTTGGTAGGTCTCCGGATGAAACCAGTCCGCGCACCACTCCCACACGTTGCCGATCATCTGGTGGAGCCCGAACCCGTTGGGTTCGAAGTGCCCTGCCGGTGCGGTGGTGAGGAAGCCGTCCTCGCACGTGTTGTCGACGGGGAACGCACCCTGGAAGATGTTGGCCCGCCACCCCCTGTCGTCGACCGCGGCATCACCCCAGGGGTACTTCCGGCGGGCAAGACCTCCGCGTGCGGCGTACTCCCACTCGGCCTCCGTCGGGAGCCGTCGGCCGGCCCAGGTGCAGTACGCCATGGCGTCGTGCCAGCTGACATGCACGACCGGGTGGTCGAGAAGGTCCGCGATGTCCGTCAGGGCACCGCCGGGGTGGCGCCAGCCGGCGCCGCGGACCCCCCGCCACCACGGCAGGCCGGCCGGTGAACCCATCAGGTCTGCCTCCGGGGCCTGGACCGCGAGGTGGAAGACAGCGGAGGAGCCGAAACGCTCGGCATCCGTGACGTACCCGGTGTCGGCCACGAAGGCGGCGAACGCCTCGTTGGTCACCGTCGTCACGTCCATGCTGAAGCCCTGAACCTCGACATCGCGGAGGGGCACCTCACCGTCGTGCGGGTTGCGGTCCCCCGACGAGTCGCCCATCGTGAAGGACCCGGCCGGAATCACGGCCTGGTCAAAGGGGTGATGTCCGGTCCGCCGCACGCTGGGCCGAGGGACAGCCTCTACCGCCTCGCCGCGCGCAGGGGAACAGCCGCACCGCCCGCTCATGGTCTTCCAGCCGTTGCGGGAACCGCATGAGGGGGCGGGAGTTCGCGCTGGCGTGCCAACCTTTCGGTTGCCATTGCTACCTCCATCATCCGGCGGCTTCGGGGGAATGGGTCTGTCCGGTGAAATTGCTATGTCGCGACCGCCCCGTCCAGGACAGACCTTACTTGCCATGCGTCAGCCAAAGACGGACCTGTCCGATCCCTCAGGCCAGTAGGCGACCCTGGGAAGGTATATCCGGGACTGCCTCGTCCCGTGGCAGACTGACGCCATGGCCAACGATCCCGAGCGCCCCGAAGCCGATGCCGACGGGACACCACCTCGAAGGCTGACCGCAGAGAGGGTGGAGCGGGCCGTGTACGTGGCTCGCAACGACCGCGGCGCCGAGGTGCGCATCGGCGGACCGGACGCAGAGGCGGCCTTCACTCCCGGCGAGTTGCTGCAGATCGCGGCCGCCTCCTGCGCCGCGCTGTCCGCCGACCACGTCCTCTCCAGCAAGCTGGGGCTGGATTTCGACGCGACGTTCTCCGTCGAAGGTGACGGGGTGCGAGGCGAGAACCGCTACTCCGCGATCCGCAGCACAGTTGTGGTGGACATGTCGGAGATCGACACCGAGAAGCAGACGGCGCTGGTGGAGCGTGCGGTGAAGGCAGTCGACCGACTGTGCTCCGTCGGCCGCACGATCAAGCAGAGCGCCACGGCGGAAGTCGAACTACTCGCCGACCAGGGTTGAGTCTCCAGAAATAGGAGGGAGATTTCTACCACATCGGCGCTACAGAGGGCGATGTGGCAGATATCTCCCTGCGAATTTCGAGCATCGTCCCGGAGAAGCAGAATGCCCCGCCGGAGCGGGGCATTTGTCTGGTGGAGCTAGGGGGATTCGAACCCCCGGCCTTCTCATTGCGAACGAGACGCGCTACCAACTGCGCCATAGCCCCAGAGCATCGACAACTTTAGCACCGCGTCGGGAATCGCTCCAAGTTGGGGTGCCCACGGGGCACTCGCCCGTGACCAGCGTCACTCGCCGACGGCGCGAGGGCGGAACTCGGCGATGCTCGCCGCGCCACCCGACGCCGTGATGGTGGCCTCGCCCTCTTCGACCGGGGCCGCGGGGTTGTCCGCCGTCGGCACCAGGGGCGAGGTGGCCGCAACGGGCGCGGACAGGTCGATGGTTCGCACGGTGCGCGGCAGCAGCGGCTGCGACACGTAGGTGGCCGGCGTCACGGGAATGGGATCCCACAACGCACCCATCGTGGTGGGCATGGTGAGCTCGATGGAGATCTCGGTGCTCTCCGATTCCGGCTGGCCGATGTCGATGGTGGTGGTGTCCTCGTGCTCGTCGAAGCCGCCGTTGACGGCCGCTGCCCGACGGTCGAGGCTGCGGTGCATCGCGACGACGGTGAGCCGGGCCACGCACAGGAACGCGACCAGCAGTCCCCCGGGCACGGCGAGCGTCCACCACGCGACGATGTTCGACGCGGCCAGCGCGGTGAGGATGACCAGTGCGCCGAGGAGCACGACGACGACGGTGAGGCGTCGTCGGGCGGCCTGGCGCGCGATGAGGCGGAGTTCGTTCAACTCGGCCCGCCTGGTGAAGGGGGTGGACACCGAGGCGAGGTTCTCGTCCTCGACGAAATCCTCCACGTCCCGGCGCAGGATGCGCATGGAGTCTGCGAATCGCTCAGTGGGGTCGCCCTCGAGCTCGAGGTCAGAGGGCCGCTGCGCGCTCACCCAGGGAAGAGCGAACGCGAGGCCGGCGCAGACGACAACAGCGATGATGATCCCGGCGAGCATGCCCATACGTTAACAACATCCGTGTAATTCGACCGCTCGGCCGCGGCGCGTCGCGATATTGATTCTAACGAGATTGCGCGGATCCAGCGTGCTCTATCCATCCGGAGATAGTCACTTCCGGGATGACCGTTGACAAGTTGCCCAGCGGTTGACCAAACTATGCCCGTAAGGTACTAGGAGGCGCAATGCAGCCCGACTATCCCCTCTTGGGGCTGCTGGCGAGGAAGCCGGCAAGCGGATACGACATCGGCAAATGGTTACGCAGCGACGGCAGATTTCTCGGGCGTCGGCCGTCCATGACACCCATCTATCGCGCCCTCGGCGAACTGTTGCGGCGGGGTTGGGTGACCTGCACCCTGGACCAGCGGGACGCGGCGCCCGACGCCAAGGTCTACCGGCTCACGCCCGCTGGCCGCCAGGCCCTCCTGGAGTGGGCAGCCAGCCCGTATGAGCCGGCCGAGCGGCCGATGGCCCCGGATTTCACCGTCCGGCTCCAGTTCGCCGGCCAGCTGGGCCCCACCTACGCCCTGGAGATCGTCCGCACCGAGCTGGCGTTCCGCCAGCAGCAGCGCGCGGAGGAGAGCACCGCGCTGGCCAGCGAGGACGCAGACCCAGTGCCCGAGATCGACTCCCAGTGGCTCCAGTTCATCGACGCGACCGCCAAAGACCGCGGGTGGCAGAGCACGTCCTGGTTCATCGGCTGGCTGGAGACGACGGAACGTCAGCTCGAGCGCATCGTCCGGGCCGAGAACCCCCACTCACATGTCGGAGCAGTCACCGCATGAGCACCGAAACACACGTCGGCATGGACCTGACGACGCCCCTCCCGACCACCCTTCCGCCGGAGCTCGAAGTCACGATCAAACGGACCCGCAACCCCTGGGCGTGGTTGAGCGTCGTCTCGGTGCTGGGCGGAGTCGGGCTCTGGTGGCTGCTCTCCTTCACCCAAGACACCCTCCCCTCCCCCAGCGAAGTCGCCATCAGGGCGTGGGAACTCATCGAGGACGGGACCCTCCTCGGTGACATCGCGGCCTCACTGCGCCGCGTCCTCCTCGGCTTCTTCCTCGGCTCCGGCCTGGCGATCCCCCTCGGTTTCGCGATGGGCTGGTACCGCCCAGTCCGCGCGATCGTCGAGCCGTGGACGCAGTTCTTCCGGACGATCCCCCCGTTGGCCATCATCCCGCTGGCCATCGTGTTCCTCGGCATCGGCGAAGTCCCGAAGGTCTTCGTCATCACTCTCGCCAGCTTCCTCGTGTCGATCATCGCCACCTTCCAAGGCGTGGTCAACGTCGACAAGACACTCATCAACGCCGGCCGCGTCCTCGGCGCCAAGGACTGGACGATCTTCCGCCGCATCGCCGTGCCCGCGTCGCTGCCGTTCATCATGGTCGGCCTGCGGCAGGGTCTGGGCTCCGCGTGGGCCACCCTCGTCGCCGCGGAACTCATCGCGGCCCAGGAGGGCGTCGGCTACCGCATGCAACACGCCCAGATCTACTACCAGATCTCCACCATCTTCGTCGGCCTCATCACCATCGGCGTCTTCGGACTCATCATGGATCGCATACTCCTCTGGCTCGACAATCGCCTTACAAGCTGGCAGGAGCGCCACTGATGTCCGACAAGATCGTCTTCGACCGCGTCACGCAGGTCTTCGAGCTGAGCGGCAAACCGTTCACCGCCGTCACGGAACTCAACCTCACCATCGCCGACAACGAGTTCGTCACGGTGGTGGGCCCCTCGGGGTGCGGCAAGTCCACCAT
This sequence comes from Tessaracoccus sp. MC1756, assembly GCF_014164735.1. Taxonomy (NCBI): domain Bacteria; kingdom Bacillati; phylum Actinomycetota; class Actinomycetes; order Propionibacteriales; family Propionibacteriaceae; genus Tessaracoccus; species Tessaracoccus sp. MC1756. Next base: position 479,470 of record NZ_JACJFZ010000002.1, read on the forward strand.
CATGAACCAGGCGGCGGGCCTCCTCAAGCCCACTGGCGGCCAGGTCCGCGTGGACGGCAAGCCGGTGACCGGCCCCGGCCCGGAGCGCGGCGTGATCTTCCAGCAGTACGCCCTGTTCCCCTGGCTCACCGTGCGCAAGAACGTCGAGTTCGGGCTGGAACTCCAGAAGATCCCCAAGTCCAAGCGCCGCCAGATCGCGGACCGGCAGTTGGAACTCACCGGTCTCACCCAGTTCGCCGACGCCCTGCCGAAGAACCTGTCCGGCGGCATGAAGCAGCGTTGCGCCATCGCGCGCGCCTACGCTGCCAACCCCTCGATCCTGCTGATGGACGAACCGTTCGGGGCGCTCGACGCCCTCACACGGGTCCACATGCAGACCGCGCTCCTCGACACCTGGCAACAGGAGAAGCGCACCGTCATGTTCATCACGCACGACGTCGACGAGGCGGTGTTCCTCGCCAACCGCGTCATCGTGATGGCAGCCCGCCCCGGACGGATCCACCAGATCATCGACGTGGACCTCCCCTACCCCCGCAACGACGACCTGCGCACCTCGCCCGAGTTCACAGACCTGCGCAACCAGGTCTGGAACGCCGTTTACAAGCAATGACGCTCGACAAACCAAGGAGACCCATGATCACCAGACGACACATGCTGCTCGGCACCGCCGGCATCGCCGGCGCAGCTGTCCTTGCCGCCTGCGGCACTGACGACGCAGCCACCACCCCGGCGCCCGCGGACACCACCTCCGGCGCCGCCACCGACCCGACGTCCGCCCCGGCCAGCGAGACCTCCGCCGCCGAGGCCCCCGCCACCGTCGACGACATCAACGTCGGCTACATCGAGGATGGCAACGGCTGCATGCTGGTGGCCGTCGCCGAGACGCAGGACCTGTGGGAGAAGCACGGCCTCAAGGCCAACACCCTGGCCTTCACCAACGGACCGCTGCAGATCCAGGCGCTGGGCACCGGCGACCTCGACTTCGGCTACATCGGCTTCGGCGCCCTCTGGCTGCCGATGAGCGACCAGGCCAAGGTCGTCAGCATCAACTCCCGCGGCACCGCGGACCGCGTCATCGCCCAGCCCGGCATCACCTCGATGGCCGAGCTCAAGGGCAAGAAGGTGGGCGTCCCGGAGGGCACCTCCGGCGACATGCTGCTCAACCTCGCCCTCGAAGAGGCCGGCATGACCATCGACGACATCGAGCGCATCCCGATGGACCCGCCCACCACGATCTCCGCCTTCGCCTCGAAGCAGATCGACGCGGCCGGCATCTGGTACCCGCACGTCGAGACCATCAAGAACCAGGTGCCCGACCTGGTCGAGGTGGCCAAGTCCACCGACTTCGCGGACCTCGCCTTCCTGGCCGCCCAGGTGGCCGGCACCGACATCCAGGACCGCCCCGAGGTGCTGGCCAAGTTCCAGGCGGTCTGCAAGGAGGCCTTCACCTGGGCCGCCGCCAACCGCGAAGAGCTCAACGGCATCCTCGCCGACTTCATCAAGGCCCCGGCCGACGCCATCGCCAGCGAGCAGGAGTTCGTCGAGGTGTTCAGCGCCGACGACGTCATCGCCAAGAACGACGACGGCACCATCGAGGCGTGGCTCACCGGCCTCAACGAGGAGTTCGTCAAGGCCGAGAAGGCCCCCGAGGTGGTTCCCGTGGGCAACTACTGGCTGGCGGAGGACTACGCGCAGGCATGAGCCGCCCCAACATCATCTTCATCATGGCGGACGACCACGCTGCCCACGCCATCTCGGCGTACGGCAGCGTGGTCAACCGCACCCCCCACATCGACCGCCTGGCCGAGGAGGGGGCCCGGCTCGACGCCGTCTACTGCACCAACTCGATCTGCACCCCGTCGAGGGCCACGATCCTCACAGGCGCGTACAGCCACGTCAACGGGGCGTGCTCCATCTACTCAGAGTTCGACTACCGGGTGCCGACCTTCGCCCAGGTGCTGCAGGACCGCGGCTACCAGACCGCGCTGTTCGGTAAGTGGCATCTCGGGGAGACCGAGAAGGCCAACCCGCGCGGTTTCGACGAGTGGCTGATCTTCCCCGGGCAGGGCGACTACCACGACCCGCAGATGTACGGTCCCGACGGCGCGGCCCGGCTGGAAGGCTACGCCACCGACATCATCACCGAGCTCAGCTTGGACTACCTGGCACGCATCGACCGGGACCGGCCCTTCTGCCTCCTCATGCACCACAAGGCCCCGCACCGTCCGTGGGTGCCGCACGAGCGGCACAGCGACCTGTACCCGGTGGGCACCATCCCGGAACCGGAGACGATGTGGGACACCCATGAGGACCGGGCCGACGTCGTCAAGAACGTCCGCATGGCGCTCGACGACCTCACGGAGCGCGACGTCAAGGAACCCGTACCGGCCGAACTGCAGGGCGACGGCCACTGGCTGGAACGCAGCCGCTGGAAGTACCAGCGGTACATGAGCGACTACCTACAGACCGTCCAGGCCATCGACGACTCCGTCGGCTCGGTGCTCCAATGGCTCGACGACGAGGGTCTGGCAGACGACACCTTCGTCGTCTACACCTCCGACCAGGGGTTCTTCCTCGGAGACCACGGCTGGTTCGACAAGCGCCTCATGTTCGACGAGTCGCTGACGATGCCCATGCTGGTGCGCTGGCCGGCGGAGATCGCACCCCGCACGCGGGTAGAGGCGATGATCACCAACGTGGACTTCGCCGCCACCTTCCTCGACGTCTGCGGCGAGAGCCCCGACGCGCTGCCCGCCCAGCAGGGACGCAGCTTCAGGCCCCTGCTGCGGGGCGAGGAGGTCGAGGGCTGGCGGGGCTCGATGTACTACCGGTACTGGGAGCACGACGACCCGGAGCACCACGCGCCCGCCCACTACGGAGTGCGGACCGCCACCCACAAGTTCATCCACTACTACAACGACGGCCTGGGCACCCCCGGCTCGTCGGGTGTGGTGATGCCGTCCGAATACGAGCTCTACGACCTGGTGGCGGACCCCGCCGAACTCCACAACGTCGCAGACGACCCCGCCTATGCAGCAATTCGCTCGGAACTGGAGTCCGAGTTGGCCAGGCTGCAGGAGGAATTCGCTGACCAACCTTATGTTGGCCCCCAAACCCCCCGACTCCAGTGGAGCACCTGAAACGCTTCCCATCCCGCACGACTTTTGGAGAATCAATGAAACAACGAGCATGGCCCAAGCTGGCGACGCTACTCGCGTCGCTGGCTCTCCTGGGCGCACTCATCCCCCTGGGAGCCGCACACGCGGCTCCCATCAACCTCGGCCTCAATCAGCCGGTGACGTCCTCGGGCAGCGAACTGACATGGACGGCGGATCGTGCCTTCGACGGCGACACCGGCCCTGAAGGCACCAGCATCCCCCCAGAGGTGCACAACCGCCCGGACGCGTCGCGTTGGTCGGGGCTCACCGACACCCCGTGGATCGCCGTCGATCTCGGGGCGGAAGCCACCATCGACACCGTCAAGATCCGCTGGGGCAACACCTTCGCCACCAGCTACACGATTCAGGGCTCCGCCGATGGGGCTGCCTGGACCGACCTCGCCTCCAACCTCGTGGGCGTGCGCAGCGACTGGGTCACAACTGACCTCGACGTCTCGGGCTACCGCCACGTGAAGGTGCAGATCCACTCCAAGTCCGCCACGTGGCCCGTCGCCATTTGGGAGATCGAAGTCATGGGCACGCTGGACGGCGAGGTCGTCGAGCCGCTGAAGGTCAACGTGATCCCGAAGCCGGTCTCCGCCACTGAAGGCGAGTCCTCGTTCACCGTCGACGCCGGCACCACCGTCGTCGCTTCGGGCGAGGCCGCCACCGCCGTTGCGGACCTCTTCGCCGCCAGCCTGCGTCCGGCCACCGGTTTCGACCTGGACGTCGCCGCCAGCGGTACCGGAAACGCCATCTCCTTCGTCCTCGACGATTCCATGGCGGACCTTCCCGGGCGTACCGACGAGGGCTACGAGCTCTCCGTCGACGCGGACGGCGTCGTGATCACGGCACCCAAGCGCAGCGGGCTCTTCTACGGCGCCCAGACACTGCTCCAGCTCCTCGGCCCCTGGGCCCGTTCGGCCCAGCCGGTCGCGCAGGACTGGACCGTCCCGGCCGTCCAGATCGTTGACGGACCGCGCTACGAGTACCGCGGCTTCATGCTCGACGTCTCCCGCAGCTTCGTCCCCAAGGACGAGGTCAAGGAGATCATCGACGAGATGGCCGCGCACAAGCTCAACGTGCTCCACTGGCACCTCGCCGACGATCAGGGCTGGCGGATCGCGATCAGCAACGAGGGCCGAGTCCAGGGTGACGACATCGACTACACGCTGCTGACCTCCGTCTCCGGTGGCACCGCAGTGACGCAGTCGCAGTGGACCACGCTCCCGGGCCGCACCGGCTTCTACACCGCCGAGGATGTCGCCGAGTTGATCCGTTACGCCGACGAGCGCAACATCGCGGTGGTTCCCGAGGTCGATGGTCCCGCTCACTCCAACGCCATCCTGCACGCAATTCCGCAGCTGAACTCCGAGGGCAGCTTCCCGAAGCTGGCGCCGGGCGAGACGACGGCACCGCCGATCACCAACACCAGCGTCGGTGAGTCCAGCCTGGATGCGAACAACTCTGCGACCTACACCTTCATGCGCCACGTCTTCAAGCAGCTCATCGAGCAGAACCAGACCCTGGTCAACGGGAAGCGCTACTTCCACATCGGTGGAGACGAGTCGCACAACACCACCGCCGAGGCCTACCGGGTCTACATGGATCGCGTCAGCGACATCACCGTCGAACTGGACGCCATCCCCGTGGTGTGGAACGAAGCCGCGGACAAGGCGGCGGCGCAGCTGCCCGACGGCACCGTCGTCCAGCAGTGGACGTCGGCCGGCATCAGCGCCAACGTGCGCAACCTGGTCAACACGCGCGGCTTCAAGCTCGTGATGTCCCCGGCCCCCAACGCCTATCTCCCGCAGCGCCCGGGTGCCGAACTCCTCGGCCCCGCCTGGGCGTGTGGCACCGCGTGTGACATCAACCAGTTCTACAACTGGGACCCGACGGCACAGGCACAGGTTCCCGAGGCTTCGGTGCTTGGGCCCACGGCTCCCATCTGGGGCGAGCACATCCGCAGCCTGGGCTCCATGGAGTACCTGCTGTACCCGCGCCTGATGGCCACCGCTGAGGTGGGCTGGACGCCGCAGGCAGGCCGCAGCATCGTGGACTTCCGTGAGCGACTGACAACGCTGGGTACCTCCCTCACCGTCTCCGGCCGCAACTTCTACCCGGGCGACGGCACGTGGGAGTTGGACGTCCGCGGCCACGCACTGCCTGCGCTGCAGGTCGACGACGCCCTGGGTCTGGTCGGCTGGGCCTCGCTGCCCAAGGCGACGCCGGCCGGCATCACCGCCACCCTGCAGGTGGGCGACGACGTGCTGCCGCTGACGGTCACTGCCGAGCGTCCGTACCTCGACGGGGCCGGCGCCGACTTCGACCACCGTCAGGTGAACTCGATCTTCGAGCTGTCGTCCTCCGCCACGCTGCCGGCAGGTAACCACACCGGCACCCTCAGCGTGACTGCCGGTGGAGTGACGCAGACGGCCACGGTGCCGCTGACGGTCGAGGAGGAGCCGGTCGCGTCGCCGTCGCCTTCGCCGAGCCCGTCGAAGTCACCGAGCCCGTCGAAGTCGCCGTCTGCCAAGCCGACGACCACGCCGGCAGCGGGCAAGTACGTGCCCACGGTGCCCTACACCCTGCCGGGCAAGCATGAGTTCAACGGCCGTCAGTGGATGACCACCTGTGAGCCGTACTCGCAGACCGAGCGCTGCCGCACCGACATCTGGGCCACCGTGGTCAAGATGGAGAACGGCCAGTTCGTGCGCGAGTCGGGGTGGGCGTTCAACAACCTCACGTACCTGCCGTTCATGACGCGCGAGGCGTGGAACAACAACCCGCTCGGCTACGCCGGCGAGTTCACCTCCGCGGGCCGCCAGTGGCGCACCGAATGCGACACCGCCGCCACCGGCCGTGGAGCCTGCCGTTCCTACACGATGACGACGGTCTACGCCGCAACCCCCAAGGCTGCGGGCGGATACGCCTTCAGTCAGTCCAACCAGTGGGTGTTCAACAACATCGTGATGTTCGGAGGACCCGAGAAGCGAGGCTGACCGAAGGAGAACCCCCGGGCTCACACGCCTTCCGCGTGGAAGCCCGGGGGTTTCTTCATGCTCGCGGCCACTCTCGGCACCGCGCGCGCACGCCGCGCAGGCGGCGGATGGCAGCCAGGCTCAGTCCTCCTCGTCGAACAGCCACACCTTGACGGCCTGGCCGGCCTTCACCGACTCGAGCGACTCGTCGAGCAGGATCAGGGCGTTCGACTCCGTCAGCTCCCCCAGCGCGTGCGGCAGCGAGACCTGTTCGACGTAGCGGATGCTGCCGTCGAGCTGCACCCGGCCCCGCAGCAGGTGCATGGTGCCGTGCATCGACCGCAACATGGTGCGGGTGATCGCGCGGAAGGCCCGATGTTCGGTGCGCGCGCCCATCAGGCGGCGGATCAGCGGCCGCGCGAAGACGTGGAACGACACATAGGCGCTCACCGGGTTGCCCGGCAGCATCAGCATGGGCACCCGCTCGTCGTCCTCGCCGATCAGGCCGAACGTCTGGGTGCGGCCGGGGGACATGGCCACGTCGACGGAATCCACCATGCCGAGATCGTTCATGACGTCGACTACGGCCTCGTAGTCCTCGCGGCGCCCACCCGTCGTCGAGATGACGAGGTCTGCCCGGATGAGTTGGTCCGTGATGGCGTTGCGGAGCGCCTCGGGGTCGTTGGAGTGCACTGCCACGCGGAACACCGTGGCGCCCGCGGCGCGCGCCGCCGCGGAGATCATGTAGGAGTTGGCGTCCGTCGCGTCACCGTGCGACATGGTGGCGCCCGGGTCCACGAGATGCTCGCCAGAGCTGACGACCACGACGCGCGGCCGGGGCCGCACCATCACCTTGTCGATGCCGGCCCCCGCCAGGAGGCCCATGGCGCGGTCGTCGAGGACCTCGCCCTCGCTGAGGAGGCGGGTGCCGACGCTCAGATGTTCGCCGGCGGCGCGCACGTACTCACCCTCCGTGACCTTCTCGATCAGGTGCGCACGGTTGTCCTCCAGCGTGGCGAAGGTCGCGGGCAGCACAGCGTTGGCGCCGCGCGGCAGCACGTCACCGGCGGCCACCACAACAGCCGCGCCCTCGGGCAACCGCTCGACGGTGGCCTCGGCGATCTGCAGGGGCTCGGCCAGGTGTCCCTGGTCGTCGACGAGATCCGCCGCGCGCACCGCGTACCCGGCCACCTTGGCGGTGGAGTTGGGCGGCACGTTGATCATCGAGTCGATGTCCTCGCACATCACCTGGTCCCAGGCTTCCAGCAACGGGGTACCGAACGGCTCGAGCGGCTCCACGAGGCCGAGCAGATAGGCGGTGTGGTCTGCGACGCTGCGCAGCCCTGAGGCGTTCAGGGCAGGGGCCTCCGGGAGCCGCGGCTCTTCGGGGATCTCCTCGACGACGGGGTCCTCTTTCTTGCGTCCAAACCAGGCCATGGCCCTTACGATATGCCAATGCCCGAACAGCTCCGGAAGGACGCGCTGCGCCAGGACGTGTCGGCCGCCCGGAGGGCCGTCCCGGAGGCGGGCTGGCGCCGCGCGGACGCGGAGCTGGCCCGGCACGTGCTCGCCGCCGTCGACGAGTTGCCGGTGGGGACGGCGGCTGTCTACGTGTCGCGGCCCGGTGAACCTGGCACACGAGCGATCATCGACGGGCTGCTGGCGCTGGGCTGGAGCGTGCTGGTGCCGCGGCTCACCCACTCACCCGACTGGGCGGTCTTCCCCGGCTGGGACGCGCTGGTTCCCGGCTGGGGAGCCATCCCGCACCCGCCAGGCCCGGGGCTGGGCGCGGAGGCCATCGCTGAGGCTGACCTCGTGCTCCTCCCCTGCCTCGCCGTCGGGCGCGACGGATCGCGGCTCGGGACGGGCGGGGGCTGGTACGACCGGGCGCTGAGCCGACGACGCCCGAACGTCCTGCTGGTGGCGCTCGCGAGGTCCGAGGAGGTCGTCGACAGCGTGCCAGTGCTCCCCCACGACGTGTCCATGGATGGCTACGCCACTGAGCTCGGTTGGGTCATCGTTGACCGCTGAACTATCATGGCGGGCGGTTGTCTCTACGGAGGAAGTCAATGCCCACCTATCAGTACCGCTGCACCCACTGTGGCACCGACCTCGAGGTCGTGCAGAAGTTCACCGACGACGCGCTCTCCGTATGCCCCGAGTGCGAAGGCAGCCTGCGCAAGGTGTTCAGCGCCGTCGGCGTCGTGTTCAAGGGCTCCGGCTTCTACAAGACGGACAACCGCAGCTCCTCGAAGCCTGCAGCCAAGGCAGCGGAGCCCGCGAAGACCGAGGCCAAGCCGGCCGCCAAGGTCGAGGCCAAGTCCGCCTGACGCGCACTCAGACCTGTGGATAACGGTGGATCGATGGTCCAATCGGCCACAGTGGAGGCATGAAGCGCCTCCTCGATCTCATCGCCCAACGGGTGTCCTGGCACCGCCGCGCGGTGGGCGCAGTACTCGCCGCGGCGGCCGTCCTGATGTTGGGCAATTCCCTCGCGCCTGCGGAGGGGCCCACTGAGCCCGCCGTCGTGATCTCGGCGGACCTGCCGGCGGGCCACGTGCTGACGGCCTCGGACGTGAGCCTCGCCCATCTGCCATCGCATTCCGTGCCCGACGGCGCCCTCACTGAAGCCGACGCCCTGGTGGGTCGCAGCACCGCAGTCTCCCTGGGAGGGGGCACCGTCCTCCAGCCCGGCATGTTGGCCGCCAGCCGCAACACCGAGCCTGGTCGGGCCCTGGTCCCCATCGTCCTGCGCGACGACAACCTCCGCTCGCTGCTGAACCCCGGTGACCGGATCTCCCTGATCGCCACGGGCTATGACGAGGTGGAGATCCTCACCACCGACGCACGGGTGGCCGTGTTGGCCACCCCGCCCTCCGGTGGCTCACCGTTGGCCTCTGTCAGCGCCAATTCGGGCCCGATGATCCTCGTGGACGTGCCCACGTCCGAGGCCCCCATGGTGGCCGCGCTGGGGCAGGACGGCGGCCTGCGCATCGTGCTGGGTGGCGCGCCCGGGTGACGCCATCGCTGTTGTGGGTGCACCGGCACCTCGCTAGAGTCATCCCGGACCACGGTCCGACGACGCGACAGTCGCGCGTCGTGACAGACCCCGCTCCGGCGGTAATACAGAAAGTCTGAAGAGCTATGAAGGGCTTCAAAGAATTCCTGATGCGTGGCAACCTCATCGAGTTGGCCATCGCCTTTGTCATCGGCGCCGCGTTCGCCACCGTCGTCGAGTCGTTCACCGCGATGTTCATGGACGTGCTGGGCCTCCTGGGCGGCACGCCCGATTTCTCGAACTTCAAGCCGGGCGGCGTGTCCGTCGGCGCCTTCCTCACCGCTCTGCTGGCGTTCGTCATCATCGCCACGGTGGTCTACTTCGGCGTGGTGCTGCCCTACACGAAGGCCAAGGAGCGCTTCGACCGCTCGTCCGCAGAGGCGCCCACCCTCACCAAGTCCGAGGAACTGCTGGAGGAGATCCGCGACGCCATCCGCGCCCGCACCCTCTGATCTCGAGGAACACGAAGGGGCACCTCCCACGGGAGGCGCCCCTTTTCATGTCCCGCCAAGCTCACCAGTGCGGCGGACGGTCCTGGACGAGGCGTTGTTCGTCGCGGTTCAGGGGCCGCTCCGCAGGCCGGCTCGCGACCAGACCGGTGAGACCCAACTGCTGCCGGGCGGTGGCCAGCGCCGCGTCGAAGCGGGCGAAACCCACGTCGCGGCGCATGTCCAGCGGCACCGTGAACGGCCAGACGCGCTCCGCCGCCTGGGCCTCGTGGCGGAGTGCGAACAGCCGCTCAGGGGTGAAGCCCAGCGCGGCCAGTTCCTCGGCCAACGTTTCGACAGACCCGACGGGGATCTCCTCCCCCGTCAGCGCCAGGGCGAGGGCACACGCGAGCGGGTCAGCCGTCAAGCCGGGCCCCGTCCGCGACCGTGCGGCTGTCGCCGGGATCCGGCAGCGTGACGTCGCCCGTGACGACGACGCCGGCCCCGAAGGTGTAGTCGCCCTCCACCCGGAACGACCTCGCCTTGCGCAGCGACGGCGCCGACGGGATGCGTTCGGCGAACTTCTGCACCGTCTTGTAGTAGCGCGAGTCCAGGTTGATCTCCGGCGAGGCATCCGTGCAGGCGATGAGCTTGCCCTCGTCGGTCAGGTTGTAGACGTCCGAGCGGAGCAGCAGCAGTTCGTTGGTGGTCTTGACCGGGAGGAAGCGGTCGCGGCCGACGCAGATGGCGGTGGCGCCCTCGAATACCTCGATCGCGGCGCCCATGGCGGACTCCACCTGGATGACCGGCGTGGACGACGAATCCGTCGGGTCCACCGTCTTCTCGTTGCGGATGAGGGGCAGCCCGAGCACCGAGCCGCGCTCGACGAGGGTGTCCTTCAGGACCTGCAAGTCGAACCAGAGGTTGTTGGTGTGGAAGAACGGGTGACGGTGCTCGTCGGTGAAGAAGTCCATCTCCTCCGGCGCGGTCTGCGCGGTGTCGCGCAGGATCAGCTGCCCGTCGGCCTTGCGGACGGCGAGGTGGCCGCCCTTCTTGTCGTTGATGGTGCGGCGGCACAGCTCCGCGGCGTACGGGGCGCCTGACTTGGCGAACCAGCCGGCGATGGTGGCGTTCGGGGCCGCGCCCAGGTTGTCGCCGTTGGAGACGCAGGCGTAGCGGAAGCCGGCCTCGAGCAGCGCGTCGAGCACGCCGGAGCCCTCCAGCGCCGGGTACAGGTCGCCGTGGCCGGGCGGGCACCATTCGAGCGACGGGTCTGCGGGCCATGCCACCGGCGTGAGGTCGTCGGCGCGGAGCTTGGGCTCCTGGTTCTGCACGAAGCTCAGCGGCAGTTCCTCGACGGGGAGTTCGGGGTAGCGGCTCAGGTGCATGAGGGTGTCGTCGTCGGTGCGGAACGAGTTCATCAGGAGCAGAGGGAGGCGCGCGTCGTAGCGCTCGCGGGCGGCGAGCACCTGGCGGACGATGAGGTCCAGGAAGTTGAGCCCGTCGCGCACGGGGAGGAGGGTCTTGGCCTTGTCGAGGCCCATGGAGGTGCCGAGGCCACCGTTGAGCTTGATGATGACCGTCTTGCCGATGGCGTCGCGGGCCTCGGCGTCGGTGATGTCCACGTCCGTCAGCATCGGCGGGTCGAGCAGCGGCTCGATCGTGTCCTCTCGGATGACACCGGTCTCACCGGATTCGAGCAGATGGTAGAAGCGCGTGAACACCTCAATGGCCGGAGTGGGTACCCCGGCATCCATCATCTTCTGGCGTGCTGCCTGCAGGCCGGCTTCGGACACGACGATTCCCTTCCTAGGTAACGCATCGATCCTAACCGGCGACCTCGGATTGCTCACCTTCAGGTGCCCCCCGTGGGGCCAGATCGCGCAGTGGAACCGGTCACACCGACCTGCCAGACGCCTCACAGGATGTGCACAGAAAGCTCCGGTTTGGTTGTATACACCGACGAACAGAACGGACACCACCATGTCGCTGCTCCCCTACGAGGCCACCTTCCCCGCCCTGGGCACCCGCGCCACCCTGCTGACCTCGAACCCCGAGACGCTCCTGCCGGCCGTTGAGGTGGTGCGTGCGGAACTCGACGTCTTCGGCGACATGGAGGCGCTCGGCGGCCATCCCATCCTTGACGATCACCTGGGCGCGATGCTGCACGGCACGGACCCGCTGGAGCCGGTGTCGGCGGACGCCGAACGCGACGCCCGCTCCCGCACCGCGCGCCGGCTGGCTGATCTGTTGTCGGAGGAGTTCCCCGGTGGCTTCCTCGTGGACCTGGGCGGCATCCCCGCTGTCGCCGGCGAGTCGCTGGCCGACGACGCCGAGCTCTCGGCAGCCTGAAAGCGCCCAGTTTTCTTACTATTAGTAATACACGTAGTAACGCGCTCCGCCCACCACGCACGAATCCCGCATCCGATGTCCGCCAGTCAGTGGGTGCCCCGAGTCAGCGCCACAGGGGCACCCCCGGCCGGTGGACATTGGATGCGTCTTCAGTCCGTGACCTCGACGATGCCGTGGGCGCCGCGCTCCGCGTCGACCATGATGTGGCTGACCACCGGGTAGTGCCCCGGCTCGTTGAACGTGATCTCGACGAAACCGCCCTCGGCCGGCTGGAGCGCCAGCGCCTGGGCGCCGCCTCCGGTGGTGCCGAAGGCGTCCTCGCCGTCGCGCAGCAGGTAGCCGCCCTCGCGGTAGACGGTGTCGAACTGGCCGCCCACGATGTGGAAACTCGACGCGCGGTTGGGCCCGGCGTCGACCACGAAGAAACGCACCTTCTCCCCCACCTTGGCCTCGAACTGCCGCTGGTCGTACTGGTTGGCGATGCCGTTGAACACCACCCGGTCCGGCTGCTCGGCGAGCACGCGGTCCGGGTTGATCTCCGTGGCCTCCTCGGCGGTGGCGGCGTCGTCGGCGAAGACCTCGGACTGGACCACCACGTACTCACGGTCCACCGCGGGCCAGCCCTCCTCCGGCTCGATGATCACGGCACCGTGCATGCCGGCGGCGATGTGCGCGCTCATGGGCATGGTGGAGCAGTGGTAGAGCCAGGCTCCCGCCCGCTCCGCCGTGAAGCGGTACACGAGGCTCTCGCCGGGCGCGATCGTCCGCATCGGCGCGTCGGGCGCGACCGCGCCGGCGTGGAAATCGATCGAGTGGCCCATCGTGCCGTCGTTGATGAGTGTGATCTCGAAGGTATCGCCGACCCTGCCCCGCAGGGTGGGGCCGACGCTCTGCCCGTTGAACGTCCACCTGCGTTGCCACAGGCCGGGGGCCACCTCGAGGGGCTCCTCGGTGACGCGGAACTCGTAGCGGCGGACGGTCTCGTCTGTCAGCTCCGGTGCGATGGGGTCGACGATGTGGCCCAGCTCCGCCTCGGGATTGCCCGCGGCGGGTTGGTGCGCGGCATGACCGCCGCCGGAGGTGGAGGCCGGCGCGGGCGCGGTGTCGCCGACGACGACGTCGAACGTCATCCCCATCTGGCGGTGCCCGACGACGGTGCACCACCCCTCGATGCTCTGCCCGACCACACCCAGGTCAAGCTCCGCTGTCTCCCCGGCGGCGAGCCGGGGGCTCCGGACGTCGCCGACCATGAGGTCGTGCACGTTGGTGTCGTCCAGGTTGGTGAGCTCGATGACGACACGGTCGCCCGGGTCCACCTGGATACTCGCGGGGTCGAAGCGCATGTCGTGCGCGGTGACGGCCACACGGACGGTCTCGCCGGTGGGCTCCACCGCCTGCGTCGTCGTGCCCGGGGTGACGATGCCGGCCGCTCCGGGGTCCATCCCGAACCCGAGCGAGACCACGACGGCCAGCGCGGCGACGCCGGCCACCAGGCCGCTGCCGGTCAGCGCATTGGGCCGCTCTGCGGGCAGTGAGGGTTCGAGGCCCGCCATGGCCGCCCGCTTCTCCTTCACCGACGCCCGGATGCCCAGCACCATCAGAGGGATGAACAGCGCCAACGCCACCAGCACGGTGCTGGAGACCGTCACCTTCACCCAGCTGGGCAGCGGCAGCAGGAACAGCAGCAGGCCGCCGTTGATGACGACCAGCCGGGCCGTGGCCCAACGGTCGAAGTAGGCAGCGCCCGCCCGCACCACGCGCGGGCCGCCGCCGAGCACCGACGGCAGGAGGTAGCTCAGCGCACCGGTGACCAGTTGCAGGAGGAAGCCCACCACCCAGATGCCGGCGAGCAGCGGGTAGTCCGTGGCGAGCGCGATGTCGTCGGCGCGCCACACGTGCACCGCCGTGGCGACCAGCGCGACGCACGCCCAGACGCAGGCAGCAAGGATCGACGCGGAGGCGAACTCGCGCGGGGGCCGCTTCCTGGTGGGGGCCACGAGGCAGCGCCCGAACCACAGGAGACCGAGGGCGTATCCCGCGATGCCGACGGCGGCGACGGGCCGCAGCCCCGTCAACGAGCCGGCGATGATCACGGCCAGGCCGCCCAGCAGGATGGGCAGCGTCTGGCGGGCGAGGCGCTCCGCGCGGTCGTCCATCCGGGTGCGCAGCACCGTCGGCCAGAAGGTGATCAGGGTGCCGACCAGCGTGAGGCCCACCCAGCCCAGAATCATGGTCATGGTGTGGGCGACGAGGAGGTTGGCGTGCCAGCGGTCACCCAGGCCCCAGGCGAGCGCGGCGCCGAAGCCGGCTCCTACCGGCACGCAGAGCGCGGCCACCACGTAGTAGCGGATGCTGATCCGGAAGCGCCCGGGAAGCGCGCGCTTCAGGTCGCGGACGAGGGTCCAGGCGTGCCACAGCACCGCCGTCGACACTGCCACGGCGCCGATGAGCACCAGCCACCACTGCGTGGTCGGCACCCCGACGAACACCGCCAGCGCGCCGACGGCCAGGAGGCCCAGCCGCACATCGGCGACCTTCCTGGCTTTGTCGTCCGGCCGGGTCTTGAGCAGGGCTGCGGTGAAGTGGGCGCTCCACACCATGACCGAGTGGGTGATGGCGCCGAGCCCGACGAGGTGCACCATCAGCCAGGTGGATTCGGGCACCCAGCGATGCACCAGCGCGATGACGACGGCGCCGACCAGCCAGACCAGCAGGGTGAAGTCGCGCAGCGACCGGCGTCCCCTCATGAACGCACCACCGACACCACGACGGTCACGGCGAAGATCAGGAGTGCCAGCACGGTGAGGATGCCTCCGGTTCGGTAGAGGGGTTGGATGCCCGCCAGCCCGCCGCTGAGGCGCAGGACCATGCCCACGTTGAGCACGACGAGCGGGGCCCACATGGACGAACGATACGGGAGCGGCCGCCCGATGACTGCCGGGAAGATGATGGGGGCGTGCGCCATGATCATGGCCAGCCCGAAGCCCAGGAAGACCCCGTGGATGACGGCGTCGTAGGTGCCGCTGGAGGTGGGCTGGCCGACGACGATCCACACGACGCCGGCGACGGCGAGCCACAGGTTGCCGGCCAGCAGCGAGGCGGCGTTGAACCGCCGGAGCCCGGTACTGCGCACGAAGCGGCGGCCCACGTCGTCGCGGAACAGCCACAGCGCGGTGAGCAGGCAACCCAGCCCGACGATCCGGGCACCGGTGTCGGGGAAGACCAGGCTGAGGGCGGCGCCGCCGCCGATCAGCGTGCCGAGGGCGAGCAGGGTGGGGATGGCGCGGCGGCCCATGGTGAGCTGGGCCAGTTCGGCGCGCTCTGAAGCGATGGTGATGATGAGGAAGGCGGCGAGCAGCGGCAGCAACGGGGCGATCTCCGCCACCAGCCACAGGCCGGTGAAGAGCGCGACGAACAGCGCGCCGAAGGCCTGTGCGGCCACCAGCGAGAGCGGGGCGCGTAACCACAGCGCAATGGTGAGGCCGAGGAAGGCCAGACCGCCGTCGAAGAGGAGGAGTTTGCCCAGGCCGATGGGGGCGCCCGCGAGCAGGGTCACCGATCCCAGGCCGAAGAGCGCCGGGGCGAGGTAGGCCGCCGCCTTGCGCAGCGCCTGGGCCCGCTCCAGGGAGATGAGGGTGCCCATGAAACCGAGCACCATGACCGGTCCATGGAGGTCCGCCAGCCGGTCCGAATCAACGGGCGCCCAGACGCCGAGCCGCAACAACCCGGCGTTGAGCCCCGCCAACAGCGAAAAACCGGCGAGGGCGACCATCGCCACCCGCCAGTTCTTCGTGCGCTGACCGATGTCCCGTGTGGCCCGGGACGTCCGGTCAGCGGTACCCGAGGTTGTCACGATCAGGAGCGAGCGAGCTTGAGCTTCCAGGCGTCGGGACCTTGCTGCACGTAGCTGATGGCGACGTCCTGCCCGTGGCGCTGCTGGATCTGGGCGATGAGCGGGATCGGGTCGTGCGGAGCGACGAGCACGAAGGCCGTGCCGGACTGCAGCGAGTCCACGACGCCGTGAATGGCGGCGTGGCGGATGGCGTGCGGGATGGTGCGGGCGTCGAGCTCCGGGAGGGCTTCGTCGTGGCCGCCGCAACCGCAGCTGGACTTGGGGCTGAGCGAGATATCTTGCATGCCCGAGATATTACTACGAACCTTTGGGATTAATATCCGGGGTCGACCTACGTGGGCAACGATCGGGCAACCTTAAAAAAACATTGAACAAGGTGCATCCATGGAGGGGTCCCAGGCGGACTAAGGGGGCAGTAGCGCGAAAGCCGCGCTGCACCGGCCCCAGGGCCCGGACCGAAAGGATCCATCATGCGAGCACGACTCTTCGCCGCGGCGCTGCCGCTGGCACTGGCCTGCGCGGTCGTCCCGAACATCGCAGCAGCAGACGAGCACGAAGCAACCGTCCACATCCTCCACGGCGTGCCGGGCCTCACGGTGGACGTCTACGCCAACGGCAATTCCCTCCTGACCAACTTCGCGCCCGGTACCCTCACCGACGCGGTGCAGTTGCCAGCCGGTTCCTACGACCTCAAGGTCACGGCCGCCGGAGCCGGTGCGGACGGGGAGGCCGCCATCGAGGCCAACGACGTCACCGTTCCCGGCGGAGCCAACATCACCGTCGTGGCCCACCTCGACGCCGAAGGCAAGCCCGTGCTGACGCCGTTCGTCAACGACGTCACCGCCACCGCCGCGGGCGAAGGTCGCCTCACCGTCCGCCACACTGCGGCGGCCCCGGCCGTCGACGTGCGCGCCAACGGCGCCGTGGCGTTCAGCAACCTCGCCAACCCTGACGAGGCGAAGGCCGACCTCGCGGCCGGCACCGTGTCTGCCGACGTGGTGCTCACCGGCACCGACACCGTGGCGATCGGCCCGGCGGATGTGAACATCACTGAGGGCGCCAACACCATCGTCTACGCCTGGGGCAGTGCGGCAGACGCCAACCTGGGGCTGGCCGTCCAGGTGATCGACGGTCTCCACAGCGCCCCCGGCGGCGTCCCCGGAGGCACCGGTGGACAGGCCGCTGCTGCTGACGCCGCCAACTCCGCCGGCCTCCTCGCCGTGGCAGCACTCCTGGCGGCCGGCACCGGTGTGGTGCTGGTGCGCAGGCGCGCCCTGGTCAACTGACCGTCATGAGCCCTGACCGACGGCGTCCCGCCTTCGGAGTCGCAGCGGTGATCGCCCTCACGGCGATCACCGCCTGCGGCGGGCCGGTCGCCCAGGAGTCCGCGCCCTCCACCGCGCCTGCAGGGGCGACCTCGTCCCCGTCCCCGACCCCGGCCGTTTCACCGGAAGCGCCCGACGCGTCTCCCCCGCGGTCCCCCGCCCCGCCGACCTCAACCCCCTCGCCTGCCTCCACGCCGGCTGATCAGGTCGGCACCAGCTCGGCAGGACTGGCGGCTACCACTGCCCGGCCGTCACCGGCGCGGATGATGATCCCCTCCCTCAAGATCGACATGCCGGTCTCACCCCAGGGCGTCGACGACATCGGCCTGATGGCCCTGCCACCCGATCCCGGAGAGGCTGGCTGGTACCGCTTCGGTCCGGCCCCCGGCGACACTCAGGGAGCCACCGTGATCGCGGCCCACGTCGACTCGAAGGAACTGGGCATCGGACCTCTGGCGGACCTTCGCAGGCTGGCCCCCGGTGAGGTCATCGTCGTGCTCGACGCAACAGGCGTTGAGCACACCTACCGCGTGGAGTCGGTTGACTCCGTGCCACGCGCCGAACTCGACCTTGCGCGACTGTTCGCCCGCACCGGGACGCACCACCTCAACCTGGTCACGTGCGGCGGCCCCTATCTACGTGACCGCGGCGGATATCAGAACAACGTGATCGCCCGCGCCGTTCCCGTTTCTTGACCTAGGCTCTCTGTGTGGACTCCGATGACGTTGCGATGCTCAGCCGGGATGTCGCTGCGGGCTCCCGCGAGGCCTTCGCGGCCATGTACGACCGGTGGTCGCCTATGATCCACGGCTTCGTCCGGCGGAAGGTGGCTCCCCCTGATGCGGATGCGGAAGACGTCACCCAGCAGGTCTTCGTCTCCGCCTGGTCGAGTAGGTCATCGCTGGTTCCCGGTGAGACGGCATTGCCGGCCTGGTTGCTGGTGATCGCCCGACGGCGGGTGGCGGACCATTGGGAATCCCGCGCCCGGCACAACCGTCGCGTGGACGAGGCCCGCCGCTACAGCAGCACGGAGGACACCACAGAGCCGCCCGCCGACGACCGCCTCCTCGTCACCGCCGTACTGGACGCCATGGGCGATCCGAAGCGGAAAGTGTTGCAGTTGGCCTTCTACGATGGCCTGACGCACGCGGAGATCGCCGACAGGTTGCAGATGCCCGTAGGCACCGTGAAGAGCCACATCCGGCGGGGCCTGTTGATCGTGAAGGACGCCTGGAAGGAGAGCCAATCGTGACGACCCACCTCGAGAACGACCAGTTGCTCTCCCTGGCGCTAGCCGAGGATGAAACAACAGATCAGTACGCGGCCCACCTTGCGTCGTGCCCCCGCTGCAACTCGGCCGTGGCGGATCTCCGCCTGGGCGCGCAGCTGGTCAGGGACGCGCAGGGTTCGCCCAGTCTGGCCGCGACGCCACCCGCACGGCTCCGGGCGCGCGTCCTCGAGGCCTCCGACGCACCGGTCACCGCCGGCACCACCGCGTCCGGCCTGCGTTCCCGGTCATGGCCCTGGGTGCTGGCGGCTGCCGTCTGCCTCCTGGCGGGCGTCGGCCTCGGCACCCTGCTCGAGCTCCCGTCGCGGGACGCGTCGCCAGTGACCGTGGCCTCCGCAGAGCTCGCCCCTCTCGCCGACGACGCCACGCCTGCCGCCGCCCGCCTCGTCGACGGGGGCGACGGTCTGGTCCTTGTCGTGGAGGCACCGGTGTTCGACGCGAGGGAAGCCGACTACTTCGAGGTCTGGCTGATCAACGAAGACCTCCAGCGCATGGTGTCGGTGGGCATCCTCGAGCCCGACGGCGAGCAGCGCTTCCCCGTGACGCAGCAACTGTTGGACGAGGGCTACACGATCGTCGACATCTCCCGCGAGCTGTTCGACGACGCCCCCACGCACTCCGGCGACTCCCTGGTGCGCGGCGAACTGACCGACTGATCTTCCTTCGGGCGCCAGTTTTTGTCAGACCCCCTCTATAGCGTCAATGACGTACACATCAATCGTCATTGGGGGAACCAACATGACACAGCAGCATCCAGCCGGCTGGTACACCCAGCCGGACGGCTCGTCCCGGTACTGGGACGGGACGCAGTGGGCAGACCCGGCCGCGCAGGCCACCCAGACCACGGCCGCAGCGCGGCGGCCCTGGTACACGAAGAAGCGCATCATCATCCCGGTGATCGCCCTCATCGGCCTGATCGCCATCCTGCCCAAGGGCGGCGACGACACCGAGCAGGCCGCGCCCCTGGCCAGCGCCAGCGCCACGGCGGAGGCCACGTCTGCCGCACCGGCGGAGGAGACCACCGCGGAGCCGCTCCAGGAAACCACCCCGGTGGCAGCCACCACGGAGGCAGCAGCACCTGAGACCACAGCGGAAGCCGCCCCGGAGACGACGGCGGCGGTGCCCGTGGCAGAAGAGCCCGTGGTGGAGGAACCGGCGGATCCGGGCCTCAGCGTCACTCAGGGCCAGGCGGTCGTCAGCGCCGAGAACTACATCAGCTTCGCCCCGTTCTCGCGCACCGGGTTGATCGGCCAGCTCGAGTACGAGGGCTTCTCCACTGCGGACGCGGAGTTCGCCGCTGACGCGATCGGCGCGGACTGGATGGAGCAGGCGGCGCTGAAGGCCGAGTCGTACCTCGAGTTCACCGCCTTCTCGGAGTCGGGTCTGGTGGACCAGCTCGAGTACGAGGGCTTCTCGTCCGAGGAGGCCCTCTACGGGGTGGCCAACGTCACCGTCGACTGGATGGAGCAGGCGGCGCTGAAGGCGAAGTCGTACCTGGAGATGGGCGGATTCTCGCGCTCCGGCCTGGTGGACCAGTTGCTCTACGAGGGATTCTCGCAGGCACAGGCCGAGCACGGGGCGGATTCAGTCGGGCTCTGAGCCCGCTGCGCTGGGGGGAAAACCGGCCGGGACTGCGCTGGGGGGAGCGCAGTTCCGGCCTTCGCAGCTACTAGTGGATGCAACCCCCTGGTGACACAGTGGTCTGGTGACCACTTCGTGGGTTTCGGTGCCCGAGGGAAGGCTCGCCGTCACTGCCGAGGGATCGGGAGAGGCAGTCCTCGTCGTGCAGACCGCGCTGTCCGTGGACGAGACAGCATCGTTCTCGCGCCACGAACTGGTGCGCGGGCATTTCCGGGTGATCACCTTCGACCGACGGGGCTACGGGTCGAGCACCACCACCAGAACAGCCCCCGCCACGATCGAATCCGACGCGCTGGACTGCCTCGCCGTCCTCGAGACCCTGGACGCGGTGCCCGCCCACGTCATTGGCGTGAGCTACTCCGCGGCGGTGGCGCTGCACCTCGCTTCGCTGGCGCCGGCGGCCGTCCGCTCGGTCGTGGCCATCGAGCCGCCACCGCGGCATGCACCATCCGCCACGGACTTCGTCACGGCGAGCCGCAGGCTGATGGACGTGTACGAGCACGACGGTGCCGCCGCCGCGCTGGAAGCGTTCATGGTCATGCTCGTCGGGCCGGATTGGCGACGCCGCCAGGAGGCACTGGCGCCGGGGTCGGTTGAACGGATCGAGCGCGACGCGGCGGCGTTCTTCGGCCGCGACATCCCTGCCCTCCTGACCTGGCGCTACGGGCCGGACGAGGCCGTTTCCCTGGGTGCCCCGGTGTTGTACGTGGGCGGCACCGACAGCGGGCCGATGTTCCGCCAGACCAAGGCTTGGGTCCGGGAACTCTTCCCTGACGTGCAGACGGTCAGCATCTCGGGGGCGGGTCACGATCTCGCGCTGACGCACCCGACGGAGCTTGCGATCGCGGTATCGCGCTTCCTGCATTGGAGCCGCAGGCCAGGAGCCTGACGGGAGCCGGCGGGAGCGCTCGGCTTCGGGGGCGCTGATCCCGCGGGCGAAGGAAACAGGACCTCGTTGGCGACCCCGGTTGGATTCGAACCAACGACACCCGCTTTAGGAGAGCGGTGCTCTATCCCCTGAGCTACGGGGCCAACCAGGTCAGGATACCGGCCGGAGAGCCGCCCCGCACAACGGGCGCGGCGGCGCTCCGGACAGCCATCAGCGAAGCGATCCGTAGGTGGCCTTGGCCTTCTCCAACGCCGAGACGTAACCGGAGCGCTCATAGACGTCGGCCGGCGCTTCCTTCGGCACGCTCAGCAGGCCCCGCGCCTGATGCAGAGTCAGGTCGCGGTCCTCCAACCAGGCGGCCAGTTCGTCGACGAGCACCTCGGCGTAGGCGGGGCCGCGTCGGATCAGCGACGAAGTGGTCATCACGACGTCTGCCCCAGCCAGGATGTACTTGATGACATCCTCCGGCCGGTCCACGCCCGTGGTGGCGGCCAGCGACGCCGCGATCTTGCCGCGGAGCACAGCGATCCAGGTGCGGGGGAGGCGGGCCTCCACCGGGGAACTCAGCGAAACACCGGATTCGACGGTGACCCGGTCCACGTCGATGTCCGGCTGCAGGAAGCGGTTGAACAGCACCACGCCGTCCGCGCCGGCGTCCACCAGGCGCAGCACCATGTTGCCCACCGACGAGAAGTACGGGCTGATCTTCACGGCCACGGGCACGTCGACGGTGCTCTTCACCGCCGCGACGATCTCGAGGTGTCGCTCCTCCACCGCAGCGCCGGTCATCGTGATGTCACCGGGCACGAAGTAGATGTTCAGCTCGATCGCCGAGGCGCCGGCGTCCGCTAGGCGCCGGGCCTGCTGGGTCCACCCGCCCATCGACGCGCCGTTCAGCGAGGCGATCAGCGGCACGTCGATCGCCCTGGCGCCCTGCTCCACCAGCTTCAGGTATGCGTGGCTGGCGTCCTTCTGCGAGGCAGGCACCGTCGGGAAGTAGCTGAGCGCCTCGGGGAAGGAATTGTCGTACATCTCCTCCAACGCGGCGGCAACCTCGGCCTCCCGGCGCAACTGTTCCTCGAACAGCGAGTACATCACGACGGCGCCGACGCCGCCGTCGGCCAGCGCCTTGATGCCCGCCACCGACTGCGACAGCGGGCCGGCCGAGGCGACGACCGGGTTGCGCAGGGAGAGGCCCAGATAGTTGGTGGTCAGGTCGGTCATGAGTCTCTCCTCGGATCTGCAGCGAAGGAATCAGCGCCGCGGGCGGCGAGCTGTTCGTATTCACCCCAACGGCGCTCGATCTGTTCCTGTGCCAGGGAGAGCAACCGGTCGGCCTCCTCCGGGTCCGCGGCCCGCAGCACGCGGTAGCGCAGCTCGGCAGACTGGTAATCCGCCAGCGACAACCGTGGTCGCGGGGAGTCGAGCAGGAACGGGTTGCCGCCGGCGTCGCGGATGACGGGGTTGTAGCGCATCAGCGGCCAGTGACCGGAGTTGACCGCCTTGTACTGCTGGTCCAGGCCCTTGCGCATGTCGAAGCCCTGGGCGATGCAGTGGCTGTAGGCGATGATCAGGCTGGGTCCGTCGTAGGCCTCGGCTTCGCGGAACGCCTTGAGCGTCTGCTGGGGGTCGGCGCCCATGGCGACGCGAGCCACGTACACAGACCCGTAGGCCGAGGCCTGCAGCGCGAGGTCCTTCTTGTTGGTGGTCTTGCCGCCGGAAGCGAACTTCGCAACGGCGCCCATCGGCGTCGACTTCGAGGCCTGGCCGCCGGTGTTGGAGTACACCTCGGTGTCCAGCACGAGGATGTTGACGTTGCGGCCAGAGGCCAGCACGTGGTCCAGGCCACCCGAGCCGATGTCGTAGGCCCAGCCGTCGCCGCCCACGATCCACACGGAGCGCCGCACCAGGTGGTCTGCCACGGAGCGGAGGTCCTCCGCGGCGGTGCCGGTGAGGTCGGTCAGCTTCGGGAGGAGCAGCTTGACCCGCTCCATCTGCGCCGCGATCTCGGAGCCCTGCCGCTGCCGGGCGCCCAGGATGGCGTCCACCAGGTCGTCGTCCCCGATCTGCCTCTTCAGCTCCAGGAGCCGACGGCGGGCCAGGTCCTCGTGGAGGTCTGCGGCAAGGCGCATACCGAGGCCGAACTCGGCGTTGTCCTCGAAGAGCGAGTTGGACCACGCCGGGCCGCGACCGTCGGCGTTCTTCGCCCACGGCGTGGTGGGGAGGTTGCCGCCGTAGATGGACGAACACCCCGTCGCGTTGGCGATGGTGGCGCGGTCCCCGAACAGCTGGCTCAGCAGTTTGAGATACGGGGTCTCACCGCAGCCCGAGCAGGCTCCGGAGAACTCGAACAGCGGCTCGAGGAACTGGGTGCCGCGCACGGTGCCGAAATCGACGTTGACGCGCTTGTTGACCGGGAGCTCCTCGAAGAACCCGACGGCCTCGATGTCCTTGCTGCGGTCAAGCTTCGGCACGAGGTTGATGGCACGGCGGTTCAGTTGACCGATGGGCTTGACGGGGCACGCCTCCACACAGAGGCCGCAGCCGGTGCAGTCCTCGACGTAGACCTGCAGCGTGTAACTCGTCGACGGGAGGCCGACGGCGTTCAGGGGCGCGCTGAGGAAGCCGTCGGGCGCGCCGTCGAGCATCTCGGTGGGATAGGACTTGGCGCGCAACACGGCGTGCGGGCAGACGAAGGCGCAGTTGCCGCACTGGATGCAGGCCTCCTCGTCCCACTCGGCGACGATCTCGGAGATGTTGCGCTTCTCGAACTTCGTCGTGCCGGAGGGGTACGTGCCGTCGACGGGCAGCGCCGAGACGGGCAGGTCGTCGCCGCGGCCCTGCAGCATCGTCGCGGTGACGGTGCGCACGAACTCGGGCGCATCCGACGGCACCGGCGGGATGAAACCCCGGCCGGAGGTGGCGTCGACGGGGATCTCGAGCTGGAAGAGGTCTGCCAGCGCCGAATCGACCGCCTCGTGGTTCTTCCGGACGACCTCGGCGGATTTACGGGCGTAGGTCTTGGAGATGGCGTCCTTGATCTTGCCTATCGCCACCTCCCTGTCGAGCACGCCCGAGATGGCGAAGAAACAGGTCTGCAGGATGGTGTTGGTGCGGCTACCCAGGCCCGCCGAGCGCGCCACTTTGCCGGCGTCGATCACGTAGACCTTGATGCCCAGCTCGATGATCCTCTCCTGCATGGGCTGCGGCAGGTGGTGCCACGTCTCGCGCGGGCCGTACGGGGAATTGAGCAGCAGCGTGGTGCCTGGCCGCGCGAACTCCAGCACGTCGACGCGCTCCAGGATGGACCAGTGGTGGCAGCCGATGAAACCGGCCTGGCTGACCAGGTACGGCGCCTTGATCGGATGGGGCCCGAACCGGAGGTGCGAGACCGTGCGCGAGCCGGACTTCTTCGAGTCGTAGACGAAGTAGCCCTGCGCGAACAGGTCCTCGGAAGAGCCGAGGATCTTGATGGTGTTCTTGTTGGCGCCGACGGTGCCGTCGGAGCCCAGCCCGTAGAACACGGCGCGCAGGGTCTCGGGGTCCTCGAGGTCCAGCGTCGGGTCATAGTCGAGCGACAGGTGCGTCACGTCGTCGTTGATGCCGACGGTGAAGCGGGGCCGCGGGTGCTCCGAGCCCAGCTCGTCGAAGATGGCCTGCACCATCGCCGGCGTGAACTCCTTCGACGACAGGCCGTAGCGACCGCCGATCATCTGGGGCAGCGACGCCCGCCGACCGTTGGCGACGGCCTCGCCCAGCACGGAGCTGACGTCGAGGAACATGGGCTCGCCGGACGCACCGGGTTCCTTGGTGCGGTCCAGCACGGCCAGGCGCCGCACGCTCTCGGGCAGCGCGGCGAGCAGGGCCTCCGTCGGGAACGGGCGGTACAGGCGCATCTGGATGACCCCGACGCGCCCGCCGTCGGCATTGAGCCTGTCGACCACGGGGGTGACGGCCTCGATGCCGGAGCCCATGATGATGACCACCCGCTCCGCGTCCTCGGCGCCGTGGTACTCGACGAGGCCGTAGCTGCGGCCGGTGAGCGCCTCGAACTGGCGCATGGCATCCGTCAGCACGCCGGGCACCCACTCGTAGAACGCGTTGGCGGTCTCGCGCGACTGGAAGTAGGTGTCCGGGTTCTGCGCGGTGCCGCGGATGAACGGGTTGGCGGGGCTGAGGGCGCGGCCGCGGTGCTCGAGCACCAGGTCGCGGGGGATGAAGGCGCGCAGCTGGTCGTCGGTGAGGCGCGTCATGGTGTTGAGCTCGTGCGAGGTGCGGAACCCGTCGAAGAAGTGCACGAACGGCAGGCGCGTGCGCAGCGTGGCGTGGTGCGCGATGGCGGCCATGTCGTGGGCCTCCTGCACCGACGCGGAGCTGAGCAGGCACACGCCCGTCTGCCGCACGGCCATGACGTCCTGGTGGTCGCCGAAGATGGACAGGCCCTGCGTCGCGAGGGAGCGCGCGGCGACGTGGAACACCGTCGAGGTCAGCTCGCCGGCGATGCGGTACATGTTGGGGATCATCAACAGGAGGCCCTGCGACGCGGTGAATGTCGTCGACAACGCGCCACCCTGCAGGGCGCCGTGCATCGCGCCGGCGGCGCCCCCCTCGGACTGCATCTCGATGACGGTGGGCACCTGCCCGTAGATGTTGGGGCGGTGGTGCGCCATCCATTCATCGGCGAGCTCCGCCATGGTGGAGCTGGGCGTGATGGGGTAGATCGAGCACAGTTCGCTCACCCGGTAGGCGACGTCAGCCGCTGCCTCGTTGCCGTCGATGATGGCCTGCAGGTCGTTCATCGTCCTCCCTCCGGGATCATCTCGATGGCGTGCACCGGGCACTGCTCGTAGCAGGTGGCACAGCCCGTACATGACTCGTAGTCGAAGCGGTACCGGTTGCCCTTGCCCAGCTTGATGACGGCGTCCTCCGGGCAGGCGCCGAAGCAGCCGTCGCACTCGAAGCAGTTACCGCAACTGAGGCACCGGCGCGCCTCGAAGTTCGCCTCCTCGTCGGTGAGGCCGGAGACGATCTCGGCGAAGTCGCCGATGCGGTCCTCCCCCTCCGTCTCCTGGTGCTGCCGACGGCCGTGGTCGCCGAAGTACCACACGTTCATCTGGTCAAGGGTGACGACGGGATGCTTCAGCGGCGTGACCCATTCCTCGGTGTTGAGGTAGGCGTCGATCCGCTTGGCCGCCTTCTTGCCGTGGCCGGTGCCGATGGTGACGGTCCGGTCCGACGGCACGGCGTCGCCTCCGGCGAAGATGCCGGGCACCGCGGTCATCAGCGAATGCGGATCAACGTCGACCACGTCGTCGTTGAAGCTCATGCCGGGGATGGCGCGGAGGAAGTCGGTGTCGGCGCGTTGGCCGAGCGCGAGGATGACGGTGTCGGCGGCGAGCGTCTCGTACCTGCCTGTGCCGCGGGCCCTGCCCTCCTCGTCGATCTCCATGACCTCGACGGTGAGGTCCTCGTCGTGCATCTCCTTGATGGTGCGCAGCCAGTTCATCTTGACGCCCTCTGTCTGGGCGCCCTCGAGTTCCTCGGCGTGCGCGGGCATCTGTTCCTCGGTGCGCCGGTAGACGACGACCGACTCTTCGGCGCCGAGCCGACGGGCGACCCGGGCTGCGTCCATGGCCGTGTTGCCGCCGCCGTAGACGGCGACCCGGCGGCCGATGACGGGCCGCTCGCCCGAGGCGACGTCGCGCAGGAAGCTCACTGCGTCGACCACCCGCGTGGCGTCAGCCGACGGGATGTCGACGCGCTTGGAGATGTGGGCGCCGACGGCGACGAACACCGCGTCGAACCGGCCCTGCTCCTGCATGGCCAGGAGGTCCTTGATGGGGGTGTTCTGCCGGAAGACGATGCCCATCTCGCGGAGGCGGTCGATCTCGGCGTCCAGCACGTCGCGCGGGAGGCGGTACTCGGGGATGCCGTAGCGCATCATGCCGCCGGGCAGGTCGCCGGCGTCGAAGATCTCCACCGCATGGCCGAGCCGGGCGAGGTGGTACGCCGCGGAGAGGCCCGAGGGACCTGCGCCGACCACCATCACGCGGCGGCCGGAGGCGCGGCGGACCTTGGGGAATTGCCAGCCGTTCTCGATCGCGAGGTCACCCAGGTAGCGCTCCACGGAATGGATGCTGACGGCCGAGTCGAGGTCCTGACGGTTGCAGGCGGTCTCGCACGGGTGGTAACAGACTCGGCCGTGGACGGCGGGGAACGGGTTGTCGACGACCAGTTGCCGCCAGGCCGCCTCGGCCTCGCCGGCCTTGATGAGCCTCAGCCATTCCTGGATGTTCTCGCCCGCCGGGCAGCCCGCGTTGCACGGCGGGAGCATGTCCAGGTAGATGGGACGGCGCGAACGTACCGCCGCCACCCGTCCCTGGCTCGCACTGAGATCCGGTTGGACCGTCATGTCCTTGCGGTCGGAGGTCATCGTCGTCCCTTTCCGTTACTACTACTGGTCATAGTAGGGGGCGGGGGTATGGGCCTCCAGAGGGGGTGTCCCCAAACGCGTGGAGCCATGCTCGCGCACGACGACGGCGGCCCACCCCCGGAGTGGGGATGGGCCGCCGTGTGTCGGTGCGCTGGGTTACTTCTTCTGCTGATCGGCGAGCGCGGCCTCGATGTCGAGGTCGCGGATCTGCTCGATCACGGAGTCGAGCTGCTTGCCGCTGAGCATGCCGGCCTGGCGGAACACCAGCTGTCCGGACTTGAAGCCCATCAGCGTGGGGATGGACTGGATCTCCAGAGCAGCCGCAAGGTCGCGGGCGTCCTCGGTGTCGACCTTCGCGAACACGACGTCGTCGTGCCGCACGGAGGCGTCATCGTAGATCGGCGCAAAACGCTTACACGGTCCGCACCAGTCGGCCCAGAAGTCGACCAGTACGATCTCGTTGTCCTTGACCGTGCTCTCGAAGTCAACAGCAGTCAGGTCAGTGGTCGCCATAGGTGACACCTTTCGTCGTCGTTTCCACGTAGTGCAACGCGGTGGGGTTACGGGATATTCCGCGCGACACTTCGACCATACCCCGCAGCGCTGCCACTTCCTATGGACCGGAAGGGTTCCCTGCGCGGCAGGGAGTTACTTGATCGCGATGATGCGGCGCATCGGGAGCGGCACCTGGACGGGGCCGATCCGGAGCCGCTGTCGGAGGAAATCGAGCGTGGCGGCGGTGCGGCTGGCGTCGACGGGGGCGCGCAGCCCGGCGAGGAAGTGCTCCGCGTCTTCCTCACTGGCCAGTTCGTAGTAGTACTTGGCCCGCTTGTCCTCGGCCTTCGTGAGGCCCACCTCGCCGAGGGCACGCTTGGCCTTGAACTCGGTGACGCCCGGGAGGTGCGGGGTGGTGCGCAGGTAGCCGCCCAGGCGGCTGACGATCCTCAGGTCCTCGATGTTCGCGGGACGCAGCGACGGCGTGAGTGCGGCGAACACACCACCCGGCCTCAGCACGCGGGCGGCCTCCGCCAGGAACCGTGGACGGTCCGCCACGACGGAGATGCCGATCGAGCTGACCACCGCGTCGAAGCTGTTGTCGGCGAACGGCAGGTAGGAGGCGTGCGCCTGCACCAGCGGGCCGCGGCCGCGGCGCTGCGCCTCGCGCAGCTCCGCCTCTGAACGGTCGAGGCCGATGACGGTGCGGCCCGGCCGCTGCAGCCGCTCGATCATCGCCCCGGCGCCGCAGGCCAGGTCGAGCACGGTCACGGCCGACGACGACACTGCCCGCGCCAGCCACTCGTAGGGGGTGCGGTCACCTCCGTAGGAGCGGGACAGCACCTCCTCCATGGCGCCGGGCTTGCGGGTGCCGAACCACCTCAGCACGCCGTCGATGTCGCTCACTCGGGGCTCACGAACAGCAGTTCCGCAGTGTGCACGGGCACGTCCACGGCGGCCTCACCGACGGTGATGTGCACCATGTCGCCGATCCTCACCGCCTCGAAGGGCGTGTCAGGTCCGAAGCCGGTGCGCGCCAGGAGCCCCAGCGAGTGCGCGTCGGCCTGGAGGTTCTCGCTCATGCGTTGCAGCACGAACCGCTGCGGTTCCTCGGTCACCATGTCGGTGAGCGGGTCCGCGCCCTCGCGGAACGGTTGGTGGTGCACGTCGATGCCGAGTTCGTGCAGCCCGGGAATGGGGTTGCCGTAGGGCGAATGGGTGGGGGAATCGAGGATCGCGACCAGGCGCTTCTCCACGTCCAGGGAGATGACGTGCTCCCAACGGCAGGCCTCGTCGTGCACCTTCTCCCACTCGAGGCCGATGACCTCCGTGAGCAGGCATTCAGCGAGGCGGTGCTTGCGCATGACGTCGCGCGCCAGCTTGGCGCCGGTGCGCGTCAGCTTGATGGTGCGGTCCTCGTCGACGACGAGGAGTCCGTCGCGTTCCATCCGCCCCACGGTCTGCGAGACGGTGGGACCGGACTGGTGGAGTCTCTCAGCGATGCGGGCCCGAAGCGGCGGGATCCCCTCTTCGAGCAGCTCATACACCGTGCGGAGATACATCTCCGTGGTGTCGATCAGGTCACTCATCGCCACCCCCTTTCCCCGGCCATCCTAGCCCCGGCGTGGTTGCGGGAAGCCTGGCGCCGAGGCTTGGGCCCTCAACCGGCCTGGGGGGCGACGATCCACTCGCCGCGACGCAGCACGCCCTTCAGCACGCCGTCATCGTCCACGAGGCACACATCCGCGAACTTCCCGGGCGCGAGTTCGCCGACATCCGGCACGCCGTGCCACTTCGCCGGGGTGGTCGCCGCCATGAGCGCCGCGTCGGGGATCGAGACGCCGACCTCCTGCACGACGAACTCGAAGGCGCGGGCCATGGTCAGGGTGGACCCGGCGATGGCGCCCTGGCTGCCGTCGGTGGTCACGAGGCGGGCTGTGCCGTCCTTGACCTCCACCTCGAGCTCGCCGAGGAGATAGTTGCCGTCGCCGATGCCGGTGGCGCTCATGGCGTCGGTCACCAGCGCGACGCGGCCCGGTCCGGCGGCGTCGATGGACATGGCGGCGATCACCGGGGCGTGGTGGATGCCGTCGCAGATCAGCTCCACCATCACGCGCTCGTCGGAGAGCAGCACCGGCACGGGGCCGGGCTCGCGATGGTGGATGGAGCGCATGGCTGAGAACAGGTGGGTGGCGATGTCGGCGCCCCACTCGATGGACTCCGCAGTGGTCACGTCATCGGCATCCGAGTGGCCGAAGGCGACATGCACCCCGGCCTCCACGAAGCGGCGCGTGGCCTCCTCTCCGTGTTCGCGTTCGACGGCGAGCGTGATCATCTTCAGCGCGTCGCCGCCGGCGGCGATGAGGCGCTCGACGGATTCCGGATCGGGGTCGCGCAGCAGCGCGGGGTCGTGGGCGCCCTTCTTGGCCTCGGCCAGGAACGGCCCCTCCAGGTGGATGCCGCCCAGTTCGCCGGCCTCGACCAGTTCCTTCAGGACGGCCAACTGCGCCTCGAGCTTCTCGATGGGCTCAGTCACCGTCGAGGCGAACACCGTGGTGGAACCCTGCCTGCGGTGGTAGTCCACGGCGCGGAGGTTGGCCTCGCGGTCGGGGTTGCCGAACGCGACACCGACGGCCCCGTGGCAGTGCGAGTCGACGAATCCCGGGACTGCCCAGAGGGTGCCCTCTCCCCCGCCGCAGGATTCGACGGAGAGGATGCGGTCACCTTCGACGGTGAGGACCGCGTCGTCGACGACGCCTCCGGGAGTGACTGCGTGGGCAACCTTGATCTGCGTAACGGCCATGGTTCCATCCAACACCACTCGTTCCGCGGCCCTGAAGGTGGATCCCCAAATGTGCAGGTCGAGTGAGATGAGAAGATTGCCCCCATGATGATCCCCGACGATCTGCTCCCGCTCGACGGCCGGTTCGGCTCCGGCCCGGCGAAGGTTCGCCCCGAGGCCCTCGACTACCTGGGCCTGCGCTCCGACATCATGGGCACCTCGCATCGTCAGGCCCCGGTCCGCGAACTGGTCGCCACCATTCAGGCGGGCCTGGCGGAGCTGTACCGCCTGCCCGACGGCTACGAGGTGGTGCTCGGCAACGGCGGCTCCACCCTGTTCTGGGACATGGCCGTCTTCTCTTTGATCGAGCAGCGCTCGGCCCACGGCGTCTTCGGCGAGTTCACCCGCAAGTTCGCCCGCGCCGCGTCGCGCGCCCCGCACCTCGACGACCCGGCGATCTTCGAGGCCCCGGCGGGCGGCGTCGCGCTGCCCGAGAGCCGCGACTCGGACGTCCACGCCTGGGCGCAGAACGAGACTTCAACCGGCGCGGCGGCCCCCGTCGTGCGCCGTGGCGACCCGGATTCCATCGTGCTGATCGACGCCACCTCGGCCGCCGGCGGCATCGATGCCGACATCTCGGAGACCGACGTCTACTACTTCGCCCCGCAGAAGAACTTCTCCTCCGACGGCGGGCTCTGGCTCGCGTTCGCCTCGCCCGCTGCCGTCGAGCGGGCGGAGCGGATCAAGGCCGGGGGGCGCTACATCCCCGAAATCCTGGATTTCAGCACCGCGGTCAGCAACTCGCGGAAGAACCAGACGCTCAACACCCCCGCGCTGGCCACGCTGCTCCTGCTCGAGGACCAGATCCAATGGATGCTGGACCTCGGCGGGATGGCGGAGGTCGCGGCGCGCTGCCGCCGCTCCAGCCAGACGCTGTACGACTGGGCCGAAGCGCGCAGCTTCGCGTCGCCGTTCGTGACGGACCCGGCACACCGCTCCCCCGTCGTCGCAACGATCGACCTGGACGAGAGCGTCAACGCAGCCACCCTCATCGCGGCGCTGCGTGACAACGGCATCCGCGACGTGGATCCGTACCGGGCGCTGAACCGCAACCAGCTGCGCGTCGGCTGCTACGCGTCAGTTGATCCCGACGACGTGGAGGCGCTCACCGCGTGCCTCGACTACGTGATTGAGCGGCTGTAGGTCAGTTGCGCCAGAGGTAGGTGACGACGCCGGCGGCCAGCGCCACGGCCGCGGCCAGCGCCAATGCCGTGATGGTGCCCGCCCTCGCCGGGCCTTCTTCCGCGGCCGGTTCGGGGGCAGCGGGTTCCGCGCTCCCGGTGGCTGTCGGCGCCGTCGTGGACGGCTCTGCCGACGGTGACTCCGCCACCTGCGGCGCCACGGTCGTCGTCACGTCCTCGCCGGGCACCTCACTGACGCGCACGGCGGGGTTGCCCCCCACGAAGAGTTCGTCGTCGGCGCCCCTCGCGATGGATTCGCCCTCCGGAGCCCCGACGATCGTGTCCGTGACCAGGGGTTCCCACCGCAGGGCGTCGATGTACTCGATGCCGGTGGTGGTGCGCAGCGCCATGGTGGAGCCGTCGCTGAGGAAGACGCCGTCGGTCACGCCCTCAGGCGCGTCGTAGACCCGCACGAGCGTGTTCATGTTCTCGCGGCTGATGTCGCCGCGCACCCGGTAGATGCCCGGGGCTTCGCCGACCGTGACGATGTAGATGTTGCCGCGACCGGAGATCAGCATCGCCTGCGCGTCCTGCGGTTCGTCCTCGTACTGGAAGTCGTAGGCGTGGTACGTGGTGCGCCCGCCCTCGGTGGAGCCGAGGCGGTAAACGACGATGGTGTCGCGGGTGCTTCCGGGGTCTCCGATGTCGCCGACCCAGAGCCGGTCGCCGGACCAGGACAGTGCCTGCACCGAAACGAGGTCTGCGGTGAACGTGACTTCCTTCTCGCCCGTGGCGTCGACCAGCGTGCCCTGGTCCGCGTCTGCGCCGGCGAGCCAGAGCTCCTCGTTGCTGGGGTCGTAGGCCATGCCCACCAGCGGGGCTGCGTTCTCGGGAATGGTGACGTCCTCTGCGGATGCCGGCAGCACGGCCGTGGCGAGCGCCAGACCGCCGGCCAGCGAGGCTGCTGCGCTACGGGCAAGGATGTTCATCAGACCGCCCAGCATAGGGCGTCACCGGTGATCACAGCTGGCCGCCCCACACGGCGCTGACGACAGCAAGCAACACGAGGGCCACCAGGACCCCCGTGACTATCAGGCGACGACTTCTCGGATTCACTGCGTTGATACTACGCGCGGGATAACGTGGAAGCATGCACCGGCTCGTCGTCTACGCGATCTCGATCGATGAGGTGCGCGACATCTTCCGCGCTCCGGCGCCTCTCGCCGAGCGCCTGCGCGGGGTCGCCGCCGAGCGCTTCGCCGCCCCCCAGCCGTCGCGTCGGCACTGGTTCGGGCCCCTGATGCGGCGTGATCCGGCCAACGAGATCGACCCGTCGCTGCCGCAGCGCACCGATGTCGACGCGCTGCTCACCGGCGCCTACATCCCGCCGGACCGCATGGCCCCCAGCTGGCACCTGTTCCACGCCTGGCTCGACGAGTTGTCGGCCGCGCGCCGCGACATCCCGTGGGACGCGGAGACCTTCGACAGGGTCGAATGGGACCTCGCCCGCGGCGGCCTGAACAGCGACTACTCGCTGCGTTCGTTGGCGGACCGCCAGTTGGCCGTGCCGCTGCGGCCGCTCCCCGGCCAGGTGGTGGGCTACGCGAAGCGGGTGCACGCCGTCGAGGCCCTGGAGGACTACCGACGCGTGCTGACCAACCCGGAACTCAGCGACGAGGCGCGCTCCTGGCTGCAGCCCGTCGTCGAGGTGCTCGAGGCTGTGGCCTCGGACGAGGGGCTGGATGTCGCCGTCGTGGGCACCGACTCCTAGCGTCGCCCTCAGTCTCCAGACCGAACCCGGTCCGACCACCGGCAGCCGTCAACTCACAGCAGGTGACGGGAGGGGCCCGACGGGTTAGGTGGGCGTTGTCGGAGTCCCGTCGCCCACCCCCCGCAGACACATCGCCAGCGCGTCGGGACTACGGCATGGGCGGGAGGACCCCTCCCCTCACCTGCGGAACCGGCCGCAGCCCCACCAGCGGCAGCCCTCAGCCCACAGCAGGTGACGGGAGGGGCCCGACGGGTTAGGTGGGCGTTGTCGGAGTCCCGTCGCCCACCCCCCGCAAACAAACAGCCACGCGCGCCGGGACTACGGCATGGGCGGGAGGGCCCCTCCCATCACCTGCGGAACCGGCCGCAAGTGACCACCCCCACAGCCAGTCCCCAGCGGCAACTAGCTCGGGTCGATCACCAGGACGAGGTCGCCGCCCTCGAGCTGGGTGGCGCCCGGCAGCACGACGCGACGGACGGTACCACCGACAGGAGCGTTGATGGAGGCCTCCATCTTCATCGCCTCGATCGTGGCCACCGGCGCACCCGCCTCCACCACATCGCCCTCACCCACGGAAGGCGTGACGACGCCGCTGAAGGGTGCGGCCACGTGGCCCTTGTTCGACGTGTCGGCCTTCTCAGCCGCCGCAACCTCCGACTTGATCGAGAGGTCACGCACCCGCACCGGCCGGATCTGGCCGTTGAGCAGCGTCATGACGGTGCGCTTGCCGCGCTTGTCGGGCTCGGAGATCGCCTCCAGACCGGCCAACAGCGTGACGCCCTTCTCCAGCGTGATGGCGTACTCCTTGCCGCGTTCCATGCCGTAGAGGTACGGGACGGTGGGCAGCACGGAGATGTCGCCGAAGTCTTCGCGGGCCTGGATGAACGCCTTCGTGGGGCCGGGGAACAGCAGCCGGTTGAGCGTCTCCTGACGTTCGCGGCCCTCGTTCTCCAACAACGCCAGGTCCTCGTCGGACACCTCGGTGACGCGGACGGGGACCTTGCGTCCCCCCAGCGCCTTGGTGCGGAACGGCTCGGGCCAGCCGCCCGCCGGTTCGCCGAGTTCGCCGCCGAGGAAGCCGATCACGGAATCCGGGATGTCGAAGTTCTGCGGGTCCTCTTCGAACGCCTTCGGGTCTGCACCGACGGCGACGAGGTGCAGAGCGAGGTCGCCCACCACCTTCGACGAGGGGGTCACCTTGGTGGGCCGGCCGAGGATCTTGTCGGCGGCCTCGTACATGTTCTCGATCTGCTCGAACTTCTCGCCGAGTCCGAGCGCGATCGCCTGCTGGCGCAGGTTCGACAGTTGGCCGCCCGGGATCTCGTGCGAGTAGACGCGGCCGGTGGGCGCGGGCAGGCCGGACTCGAACGGCTTGTACAGGTTACGCACGGCCTCCCAGTAGGGCTCGAGGTCCAGCACGGCCTGAGCGTCGAGTTCGGTCTGGCGTTCGGTCTGGTCCAGCGCCATCAGAAGAGCCGACATCGGCGGCTGCGAGGTGGTGGAGCTGAGCGCCGAGTTCGCCACGTCGACGGCGTCGACCCCCGCGTCGATGGCCGCCATGAGGGTGGCCATCTGGCCGCCCGTGGTGTCGTGGGTGTGCAGATGCACGGGCTGGTCGAAACGCTCCCGGAGTGCGGTGACCAGGCGCCGTGCCGCCTCGGGGCGCAGCAGCCCGGCCATGTCCTTGATGGCCAGGATGTGCGCACCTGCGTCGACGATCTTCTCCGCCAGGCGGAGGTAGTAGTCGAGCGTGTAGATCTTCTCGTTGGGGTCCAGCAGGTTCGAGGTGTAACACAGCGCCACCTCGGCCACCGAGTTGGTGGTGTGCACCGCTTCGATCGCGGGGCGCATCTGCTCCACGTCGTTGAGCGCGTCGAAGATGCGGAAGATGTCGATGCCGGTGGCGGCTGCCTCGGCGACGAAGGCCTGCGTCACCTCGGTGGGGTACGGCGTGTAGCCGACGGTGTTGCGGCCGCGCAGCAGCATCTGCAGGTTCTGGTTCGGCATCGCTTCACGCAGCGTGGCGAGCCGCTCCCACGGGTCCTCGCCCAGGAAGCGCAGCGCCACGTCATAGGTGGCTCCGCCCCAGCATTCGACGGAGAACATCTCCGGCAGCAGGCGGGCCTGCGTCGGGGCGATGCGCAGCAGGTCACGCGTGCGGACGCGGGTGGCCAGGAGCGACTGGTGCGCGTCGCGGTAGGTGGTGTCCGTGACCCGCACGGGCACCGCGTCGCGCAGTTCCTTGGCGAACCCTGCCGCGCCGAGCGCCAGCAACCGCTGACGGGAACCGTCGGGGACTGCCCCGTTGAGGTCCACCTTCGGCAGCTTGTCGCCCGGGTCCAGCGTCGTGGGCGCGTCGCCGTGCGGCTTGTTGACCGTGACCTCGGCGATGTGGCGCAGCAGCTTGGTGCCTCGGTCTGCCGGGGTGCGGGCGTTGAGCAGGTAGGGGCGCTCGTCGATGAAGTTGGTGGTGACCGGCCCCGCCAGGAAGTCGGCGTCCTCCAGCACTGCCCGCAGGAACGGGATGTTGGTGGCCACGCCGCGGACTCGGAACTCGGCCAGCGCGCGCTGGGCGCGGGCGATGGCCATCTTCAGGTCGCGGCCGCGGGCGGTCAGCTTGACCAGCAGCGAGTCGAAGTGGGGGCTGATCTCGACGCCTGTGCCGGTGGTGCCGCCGTCGAGGCGGATACCCGCGCCCGAGGCCGAGCGGTACGCGGTGATGAGGCCGGTGTCCGGGCGGAAGGAGTTGAGCGGGTCCTCCGTCGTGATGCGGCACTGGAGGGCGGCGCCGCGGATCTGCAGTTCGTCCTGCCGGATGCCGATCTGCTCGAGCGTCTCGCCGTTGGCAATGCGCATCTGCGCCTGCACCAGGTCGACGTCGGTGATCTCTTCGGTGACGGTGTGCTCCACCTGGATGCGCGGGTTCATCTCGATGAACACGTGCTCGCCGGCGCGGGCGCCCTCGGTCTCGACGAGGAACTCGACGGTGCCGGCGCAGAAGTAGTTGATCGACTCGGCGAACTTGACCGCATCTGCGCACAGCGACTGCCGTAGTTCTTCCGAGATGTACGGCGCCGGGGCCATCTCGATGACCTTCTGATGGCGGCGCTGGATGGAGCAGTCACGCTCGAAGAGGTGGACGATGTTGCCCTCACCGTCGGCGAGGATCTGCACCTCGATGTGACGCGGGGCGGCGACCGCCTGCTCGATGTAGACGGTGGGGTCACCGAACGCGGCCTCGGCCTCGCGCATGGCGGCGGCCACCTCGTCTGCGATCCTGTTGGGGTCGTCGACGCGGCGCATGCCGCGGCCACCACCACCGGCGACGGCCTTCACGAACACGGGGAAGCCGATCTCGTCGGCCGCCTTCTTGAGCACCTCGACGTCTGTGGAGGGAGGGCAGGAATTGAGGACCGGCACGCCGGCCTTCTTGGCGGCCTCGATGGCGCGCACCTTGTTGCCGGCCATGGCGAGCACGTCGGACGAGGGCCCGATGAAGGTGATCCCGTTCGCCTCGCAGGCCTTGGCGAAGTCAGGGCTCTCCGACATGAAGCCGTAGCCGGGGTAGATCGCGTCCGAGCCGGATTCCTTGGCCGCACGGATGATCTCGTCGATGCTCAGGTAGGCGCGGACCGGGTGGCCCTCCTCCCCGATGAGGTACGACTCCGACGCCTTCACGCGGTGATCGGCGTTGCGGTCCTCGTAGGGGAACACTGCGACGGTGCGGTAGCCGAGTTCGTAGGCTGCACGGAATGCGCGCACTGCGATCTCGCCGCGGTTGGCGACCAATACCTTTTGGAACATGGGCGTCAGCCTAACGGCTAGCCCGCCCGCACCGGAATGCCTTCCATGGCCGCGACCGCCACCGGCTCGTCCCTGATCGATGATCCTGACGACGCCGCCGCGGGTCAGCAGCAGAAGACCCGCTGGTTCACGACGTCGGAGTACAGCACGAGCGACTCCGTGGAGACCACGTGCACCACCTCCGCGATGGCCGGGTCCGCGTTGGGCACGATCGAGTGGACCTCGTTGGGTTGCGTCGTCAGCTTCTCGTGGTTGAACACGTAGCCGGGCCGCCCGTCGAAGATGGCGGCGTAGAACGTCTCCCCCTCGACGATGTCCTGGAAGAAATGGCTGCCGTAGCTGAGGTCGGGATGAAAATCCGCGTCCGGGTACGTGTACTCGATGAGCGCGTCGGCCGCGGCGATCTCCGAGAAAGAGACCGGCACCCCCAGCGATGGCGTGGTGGTCCCCCAACGGCCTGGGCCGATGGCCATCACGCCCTTCCCCTTCAGCGCCCGAGTCGCCTGGCCGACCAGCCGGGCCACCGCGTAGCGGTCCTGATGTCCCATGCTGAGGTAGCGCTTGGGGCGCACGTAGACGACGGCACCGATCGGGAGCCGCACGTTGCCGCCCATGAACGTGCCGTTCGAGCTGAACAGGCAGTCCGCGGTGTCGGCCAGTTCCGGCATCCGCACCGCCTTGCCCAGGCCGCGGGTCTGGAGCGGACGGCACTGCACGAGGTTGAAGCGGTAGTCGCCGTCCGGGCGGAAGTTGATGGTGAACTCGATGTCCACCGGGTAGTCGTACGCCTCCGCCAGGGTGGCGAGCGCCCCCCGCATCAAGGTGCCGAAGTCCGTGGTGGTGAGGAGCCCCTGCAGGTCACAGATCATCTGGGGTTGGGTTGCGGAACGGCCCAGTTCCTGCAGGCGCCGCAGAGCCCCTCGGTCCGGGGTGAGGAACAGCGACCAGTCGGCCCCGATCCGCCCGTCGGGGTCTCCGGCCGCGCCGCTCAGCACGTCGAGCAGTGGCTCGGTCACCAGTTCGTTGGCACTCAGGGAGAGCACGTCGACGTAGCGCTGGGAATAGCGTCGCTCCATCCCTTCCTCGACGATGGGCCGACGGCTGGGTACGTCGAGCGTGACGATCCGTGCGTAGTCCTCGTGGGTACGGTCCACGGCCCGGGTGCCCAGGCCGAACACGACGCGCAACATCCCGGCCTCGAGGTCGATCCCCGGTTCCCAGACGTAGAGGTTCGAGGAGTTGCCCACCCCGCCGGCGTGGGGGAAGAACAGGTCGCCGTGGTGGTCACCGGAGACACGCTGCACCAGGACGGCCATCTGCTCGTCGAGGTGCGAGAGTCCCCGGTCGCGGCGGTACTCGAGCGCTTCGGCGCTCATGACGCTGGCATACACCGCGCGCACTGCGTCCTCGAAGCGCTGGTACCGGTCTTCCGGCGAGCCCTGGCCCGCGCAGAAGACCGACTCGTACTTGCCGGCGAAGGCGTTTCCGAAGTTGTCCTCCAGCAGCGAGGAACTGCGCACGATGATCGGCGACTGCCCGAAGTACTCCAGCATCCGCATGAAGTGGTCCCGCACCGACGGCGGGAAGCGCCCGGAGGCGAGCTTCTGGTGGAGTTCCGCGCCCGCGCTGAAGTAGCCCTCGGGGGTCTTCTGCTGCATCCACAGCCGCCACCACCCGTTGGCGACGACGTAGGTGTACCAGAGGTCCGCGCCCAGGAAGAAGGAGTCGTGGGCCTCCATCCGCGCCCGGAACTGGGGTTGCCGCTCCAGGATCGCCCGGGCCAC
This sequence comes from Tessaracoccus sp. MC1756, assembly GCF_014164735.1. Classification (NCBI taxonomy): domain Bacteria; kingdom Bacillati; phylum Actinomycetota; class Actinomycetes; order Propionibacteriales; family Propionibacteriaceae; genus Tessaracoccus; species Tessaracoccus sp. MC1756. Next base: position 518,693 of record NZ_JACJFZ010000002.1, read on the forward strand.
GAGCATGCCCAGCGCCTTGCCGCCGATGGCGCCGGTGCCGATCTCCCGGGAGGCGGTGGCCACCAGGTCGTCGAGGGTGAGGTAGTCCTCGGCCAACTCGACCATCCGGCCCTCGCCGCCGACGAGCATCCGGAGCAGCAGGCTCTTCGCGCCGGCCACCTCGCCCTCGTCCCCGGAGCGCAACGCGTTGCGGCCCGTCTGCACGAGCGACTGCCAGTGGTCCGGTGGGTCGAAGGTGTCGCTCATGCGGGCGAAGAGCCGGGCGGAGGCCTCCGACGACGTGATGGGCCGCGCCTCGTCGCCCTGCAGCGCGTGGGGGAAGAACATCGTGGGCGAGTGCCGTCCGAAGACCTTGAGGGGGTGCACGTACAGCTCGTCGTCGACGCCGTAGAGATCCAGCAGCAGCTGGGTGGTGGAGCGGATGGCGGCGACCGTGGCGTAGGTGTGCTCGCCGCGCACCAGCGGGAAGTAGGCCACGGTGTCCAACTCGTAGAGGAAGGGGCAGGTGACCTGGAAGAAGTTGGCCACGGCGAGGTCCGAGTGCCACCCGCTCAGCAGATCGGTGAGGCAGTCGAACACGTAGAACGCGAGCCTGCCCCGCTCAGCGGCCATGGTGTGCACGGCCGTGGCGAACGCCTCGAAACCGCCTCCGGGCTCGATCTCGACCACCTCGACGGCGGGGTCGTCGACCACGGGCGCGTGGGCGCCGTAGCGCACATAGGTGATGCGGCGTCCGTCGGCGAGGGCCTGCCGTACGAAGGGGTCCACGACGCGGCGGTAGTCGTCGAGGGAATCGACCTGCCACACCACGTTGTCGCCGAGACGCAGCGAATCCACGATCCGGTCCAGCCCCGCCGTCCCGGTACTGACCAGGTTGAAGTTCTCCGCCATCGTCCCTCCTCGTCGCTTCCTCCAGAGTGCCGCATCGGCGGGGACGACGACGGGCCGGGCGGAATACCGCCCGGCCCGCAGTGGTCCAGCAGGATCAGCCGACGAGCCAGCCGATCAGCGCACCCTGCACGAAGTAGATGACGAACAGCGCCGCCACCACGTACATCAGGGGGTGGATCTTCCTGGCCTCACCCTTGACCAGCTTGATGAACACGTGAGCCACCATGCCGGCGCCGATGCCCACGGTGATGGAGTAGGCGAACGGCATCAGGATGATCGTCAGGAAGGCGGGGATGCCCACCTCGGGGCGCGTCCAGTCGACATCCACGACCTGCGAGATCATCAGGAACCCGACGAACACCAGCACGGGGGCGGCGGCCTCCGAGGGCACCAGGTTGATCAGCGGGGCCAGGAAAATCGCGGCGATGAACGCGAGTCCGGTCACGACCGACGCGAGGCCCGTGCGGGCACCTTCCCCGACGCCCGCGGTCGACTCGACGTAGCAGGTGTTCGACGACACCGAGCCCAAGCCACCGGCCATGGCTCCGACGGAGTCGACGAGCAGGATTTCGGTGGTCCGCGGCGGCATGCCGTCCTTGTCGAGCAGGCCGCCCTCAGAGCCCACGGCCACGACTGTGCCCATGGTGTCGAAGAAGTCGGCCAGGAGCAGCGAGAACACCAGCACCAGGAGCGCGACGAAGTTGGCCAGCGAGAACTCGCCGTCCGGGAAGAACGCGCCGAACATGTCGATGCGGCCGATGAGGCCCAGATCGGGCAGCGTGAAGTTCTGCAGCGCCGGGACGTTGAGCGCCCAACCGTAGGCGTTGCTGCCGTCAGGCGACTGGGCGCCCACCTTCGTGACGGCCTCGATGATGATGCCCAGCACGGTGGCGCTGACGATGGAGATCAACATGGCGCCCTTGACCTTCAGCACGTACAGGGCGATCAGGATCAGCATTCCGAAGAAGAACACGCCGATCGGCCAGCCCTGCAGGGTGCCGCCGACACCGAGCTCGACGGGGGTGCCGGCACCGCGGCGGACCACGCCCGCGTTGACGAGGCCGATGAACGCGATGAACAGGCCGATACCCACCGAGATGGCGGTGCGCAGCGTCTTCGGGATGGCCTTGAACACTGCCGTCCGGAACCCGGTCAGCACCAGGATGAAGATGAGGATGCCCTCCCACACCACGAGGCCCATGGCCTGGGGCCACGTCATCTGCGGCGCGAGCACGTAGGCCACCAGTGCGTTGAGGCCGAGGCCGGCCGCGAGACCGATCGGGAAGCGCCCGATCAGGCCCATCGCCAGGGTCAGCAGTCCCGCGATGAGAGCGGTGGCCGCTGCCACCATGCCGATGGAGGCGCCCACGGCAGCCTCGTCCACGATGGTGCGGGCGGCGTCGCTGTACATGGGCGCGCCTGAGATCAGGTTGCCGTTCTTGTCTGCAGCTGTGCCGATGATGAGGGGGTTCAGCGCAATGATGTAGGCCATTGCGAAGAACGTGACGAGGCCACCGCGGATCTCCTGCCCGACGGACGAGCGGCGCTTGGTGATCTCGAAGAAACGGTCGAGTCCGGACGCGGTGCCGCGCGCGGTCTCTGGGTGCAGCTTGGCTGCCTTGGGGGAGTTCGTAACCACGGACGACCATCCTATTGCCTCCGCACCGCGAACGCTCACCAGGTGCGCGTCCACGATGCGCGACCCGCGTCAGGCCTGGGTCCCTTTCGCATCCTGGCCTAAGCTGGCCGAAGTCAGAAAGGGCGTTCTATGAACCGTGTGAAGGCATCCCTCCTCGCAGGACCCGCCGTGCTGGCGCTGCTGCTCTCCGGGTGCACCGGAGGCGCCGGTGGCGCCCCGTCACCCGTCGGGCAGGGCACCGGAGAAGCCAACGCCGATGTTCCTGCCGGCCAGGCCCTTCCCACGGAGATCACCACCGAAGCGCCCCAGGGCGGTGCCGCCGTGCGTCTCGGCGACACCGAGGAAGCCATCACCAAGGTGGGCTGCACCCAGGTCAACGACAACTGGTCCATGAGCGGGAGTAACGAGGGTGGCGCGAAGGTCGCCGTCACCACCACCGGCGACAAGCAGACGGTGGTGAGCGCCAGCGTCGTGTTCGATGACGGCAAGCTCGTCGACATGGACACCGCACGGGACCTGGGCAGCGCCACCATCACCTGGGACGGCGACTGGTTCACCGTCGTGGGCAGCGGCCCGTTCTACGACCTGATGGACCCGGCCGTCACCGGCCAGGACCCGGTCAACTTCGTCGTCAAGGCCAGTTGCCCGGCCTGAGCCCCACCTGCAGGCAACACAAAGCCCGCGGGCCCGATCAGCGTCGGACCCGCGGGCTTTCCAGTCTCAGTCGAAGAGGCTCTCGTCGACACTCACCGTGTCGAACGCGGGAGCGGGCAGTTCCTTGGGGCGCTGCTCGGCCACGACGTCGGAGTGCCCGCCACAGCCGTGGTCCAGGGACACGACGTGTCCGTCGGACGGCGAATACTCGTTGGTGCAGGCGCCGAAGATGACGCCCAGTGAGCCACGGAGAGGCACGAAGTAGGCGCACGTGGCGCAGTTGGCGGGGGCCTCGCGCGACATCTCGTTGTGCGGGCCGGCCTCACCGCGGCACCAGCGCTCGACGGCCTCGTCGCGACCGACGCGGCTCAGCACCCGCTGGCGACCGAGGCCCAGTTCGGCGACGGTGGTGCGCAGCTGGACCCATTCCGAGGGGTCCGCGTCGGCAGGCAGGTCTGTGGCGGCGAAGCCGGGCTCCAGGCGCGGGTCGTTGTCCGGCGTGGCCATGAGCATGCCCGGCGCGATGTCGCCGGCGCCGATCCGGTCCTCCCACGGCACCCAGTCAGGCGCGAGGAGCGCGGCGGGCTGCGGCAGCAGCACGACCTCGTTGACGGTGACCACCTTGGAACGCGAGGCGCGCACCAGCGTCACGGCCCAACGCCAGTCGGCGTAGCCCGTCAGGAGGCACTCGAAGGAGTGGGTGACGATGCGGTCGCCCTCTTCAGCGACCACACCCAGGTGGGCGCCGACGGCCTCGTCACCGCCCTCTTCGACGGCAGCTTCGCGGGCGAGGTCGACGGCCTCGGCGGTGACGGCATCCAGTTTGAAGGGTTTTGCCATTTACAGCTCCAGTTCGTCGGCGACGCGGCGCAGCAGCGAAGCGACCTTGGAGGCATGCTTGCTGTCTGGGTGGCGTTGATGGCGGTAGTCGTTGCCGATGGTGTCGAGCATCTTGATCAGGTCCTCGACGATGATCGTCAACTGTTCGGGGTTCTTGCGCTGGGCCTTGGACAGCGACGGCGGGGTCTCCAGCACGTGGAGGCTGAGCGCCTGCTCGCCCCGGCGGCCCTCGATCACGCCGAACTCGACGCGCTGCCCGGGCTTGAGGGAGGTGACCCCGTCGGGGAGCGCGTTGGAGCGCACGTAGACATCGCCACCGCCGTCTTTGGTGATGAACCCAAAGCCCTTCTCAGCGTCGAAGAATCGCACTTTACCGGTTGGCACGTCGCCCCCACTTCTCAGAGAAAATCCAGTGACGGCACAGTCTAGTCGTTTGGGCAGCGGGCTGCCCAAGTGACGTGGGCCGGGCTGGTCAGGCCTTGCCCGTGAGCTGCTGCTTCAGCGCGTACTGGGCCTTGAACTGCGCAGCGTATTCGAGCTTCGAGGCGGCGGCCTCGTCGACGATCACGATGCAGTTCGGGTGGAACTGCAGGATGGAGGCAGGCATCACGTTGGCGACAGGCCCCTCGACCATGGCTGCGACGGCGTCCGCCTTGTGCTCACCGGTGGCCACCAGGACGGCGACGCGGGAGTCCATGATGGTGCCGAGACCCTGCGTCATGCAGTGCGTGGGGACCTCGTCGATGGAGTTGAAGAAGCGCGCGTTGTCCTCGCGGGTCTGTGCGGTGAGGATCTCGACGTGGGTGCGCGAGGAGAAGGACGAGAAGGGCTCGTTGAAGCCGATGTGGCCGTTGGAGCCGATGCCAAGGATCTGCACGTCGACGCCGCCGGCGGCCTCGATGGCCTCGTCGTATTCGTCAGCGGCGGCCTCCAGATCGTCAGCGAAACCGTTGGGCACGCGCACGCGGTCCGGATCCATCCCGAGCGGCTCGACGACGGTGCGGTGGATCACGTTGCGGTAGCTCTCCGGGTGCGCCGGGTCGATGCCCACGTACTCGTCGAGAGCGAAGCCGAGTCCGTGCGAGAAATCGATGATGCCCTCGGTGGAGCGGCGCGACAGCTCGGCGTACAGCGACAGCGGGGAGCTGCCCGTGGCGAGGCCCAGGACCGGAGTTGCGATGCCCTCCAGGTTCTCGATCACCTTGTCCGCGGCCACCTGACCCACCTGGTCAGCGTTCTCGACGATGATAACTTCCATGGTTTTTCCCGAATCTTCACGAATCTGATTGCCGAAATGTCCGGCTTTGCATCCCGCCACCTTATTGTGCGCAACGTGACCTGAGCATATCCTGCTCATTTACCCCGTGAAGTGAACAGGAAATGTGCGCACCAAGGTACCTGGAACAGGTTTGTCCGTACGTTTGCCCCACATGACCTTCCGACCCTGTTGCCGCAGGGCCATTACGATGGATCCATGGCGACGTGGAAGGACGGCGCGGCCTACGCGCCCGTGGAGAGACCGGACGGGTTCGCGACCCCGGTGGTCGGCCCCCTCTCGTCCGGCGAGCCGTACCGGGCGCAGACCCCGGGCCCCGTCGGCCACCCCACCGGCTTCGACCCGCTACCGCCCCAGCAGCCGCTCCACCTCATCGGCGACCGCCCCTCGGGCGCGCGTGACCCGAGGGATGCGTTCACGGTGTACACCTCACTCATGACGGCTGATCCGGGCGGCGCCCCGGCGGGCCCGCGCAACCCGCTCTCGCCGTTCCCGACGACTGCTCAGTCCGCGCTGGACACCGCGCCCCCGCCCCCCACCGGGCCTCCGCTCGACCCGCCCGGGCCGGCGACGGCCTACCCGCCGCCCACGCTCCCTTCGGCGCCCACCGGCCCCTGGGCTCCCCCGCCGTCGGTGGCGCTCCCGCCCGTGGTCGGCACCCCCGTGCCTGTCACGGAGAGCCACCGGGCCCTCGCCAGGGTCGCCTCCGTGCTCTGCTTCGTGGGGTTCCTGGTCAGCAACACCTCGGCGTTCATGCTGCTGGCGGCCGGCGTGATCGGCCTCCGCACCAAGCCGCTGACCAAGGCTCTGGGCTATGTCGCCACCAGCGTCGGCGCGTCGGGGCTACTGGTGCAGTGGTACCTCGCCGGGCAGCCGTCGCCCATGTTCACCACGCTGTGGGGCTTCATCGCGCTGGGGTGCAGCATCGGCTTCATGCTGTATTCGCTCAGGGGACGCTGAGTCCCTTCAGTTTCCTGCCGGCACCGTGGATTCCTCTACCTCGCCGAGGTCGAGCGCCTCACCGTCGTGCACCGCGAGCAGTGGCAGTTCCGCCGGCCAGACGGCGCCGGGCAGGGCACTGAGCGGGAACCACCGCGTCTCGACGCGCCGCCTCGCCTCCGCCTCGCTCAAGGCCGCATGCACCGGGTCGAACAGTGGCACGTGCAGCCGGTAGTAGGTCTCGTGCTGGATGAGGACGCGGTCCGAGTAGCCGTGCGTGACGGTACGGGTGGCAACAGGCGGGCCCAACTCCTCGGCGTCGACGGTGAGCCCGGTCTCCTCGAACAACTCGCGCGCGGCCGCCTGGCGGGGCGACTCGCCGTCGTCGATGCCGCCACCGGGCGTCTGCCAGAACCTGGAGCCGGGAATGCCCGGGTCCGTGTCGCCCTGCAGGAGGACCTGCGGCTGCGCCCCTTCCGGTGCTGACAGCACGATCACGCGGGCGCCGCTGCGACGGTTGATGCGGCGTTCAGTGGGGCCTGCGGACATGAGCCACCTCGGTGTCGATGAGGTCGCGCCAGCTCTCCACCAGTTCGGTGTCGACATAGGCCTTGAAGGAGCCGCCCGGGCGCGCCGGTGACCCGATGTGGAAGGCGCGCACGCCCGCCCGGACCAGCCACGGCACGTGCTCCGGCTTGAGGCCGCCCCCGGCCATGATGAGGCGGGCCACCTCCTCGTCCGCCTTCGCGCGGCGGATGAGGTCGTCAAGGCCCTGCTCGACGCCGCGCACGGAACCGGCCGTCAGCACGTGTGTGAGGCCCGGCAGGGTGCGCACGTCCTGCCAGGCCTTGGCCGCATCGAGGCAGTGGTCGATGGCGCGGTGGAACGTCCAGGGCAGCGAGCCGTCGCCGACGAGCTCCGAGACCACCTCGCGGTCCACCCGGTTCGCGCCGTTCAGGAAGCCGAGCACCACCCCGTCGGCGCCGGCGTCGCGGTAGGCGGAGATCAGTCCCTTGAGCCGGGTCGCTTCGCCTCCGTCCGTGCCGAAGCCCGGCCTCAGGCGGACCATCGGGCGGAGATGGATGGTGGTGGCGCGGCGCACCTTGTCGACCGTGCGGGGCTCCGGGGAGAGTCCGTCGTCGTCCATGGTGCCGACAAGTTCCACGCGGTCTGCGCCGCCGGCTTCGGCGCGCTCGGCGTCGGCGGCGTGCAGTGCGATGACCTCCAGCAGGCTCATGTTCACAGCTTGCCAGGTTTGCACGCCTGTTAGCGATAACATGACCGCGTGCCCGTACCCGTGTTGACCACGCCCACACCCAACGATGCTGAGGGCTGGTTCGATTTCCTCGTCGCGCAGCAGGCCGCGACCTACGCCGGAACCGTGCCTACCGATTTCGCCGAGCGCCAGCGCGCCTACCGCGACGAGTGGGTGCCCGGACTGGAGGCGCGTTTCGCCAACCCCGGTTCCGCCCGGGCGCTCGTCGCCAGGGTGGGCGGCCAGATCGCCGGCATCGCGTCGATCACGGATGCGCCTGCCAGTTGGGAGGTGGAGAACGACCTCCTGCCCGCCCCTGCCACCCGCCAGCTCGACCGGTTGTACGTCTCCTCTGACTTCCATGGCACCGGCCTGGCCGACGCCCTGTTCAGCAACGTGGACGACGGCCGCCCGATGTACCTGTGGCTGATCAATGGCAACGAGCGCGCCCGGCGCTTCTACGCGCGGCGGGGCTTCGTCGACCTGGACGAGCAGTTCGTGGCCGGCCCCAGCTGGGGCGGCGTCGCGATGCACCGCATGCTCCGCAGCATGTCGCGCTGATCCCCACAACGCAGTGACGCCGGCCGAGCAGTGCTCGGCCGGCGTCAGTGCTTATGCGGGGATCAGCGGAACATCACGATGTTGTTGAACACCCATTCGTTGTTCTGGCTGAAGATCCAGCCGCCACCCTTTTCGGCCTCGACCGCCGTGTAGACGGTCACTTCGGCGTAGGACCGGCAGCCGTTCCCGCCCGTCTGGGCGGTGTCACACTCGGTGCGCCACCTGCGGCCGTCCGTCGCCGTCCACTCGTTGGTGGCCGCGAGAGGGTTGCCCCGCCACTGCTGCCGGGTCATGTACGGCAGGTAGGTGAGGTTGTTGAACGCCCATCCGGTCTTCCGCACGAACTTCCCGTCCTGGATCACCACGACGGTGGCCCAGATCTCGGTGCGGCACCGTTCGGTCTGCGAGTACTTCTCGCAGGTGGTGTTCCAGTCGCGCCCGTTGAGGCCCATGTGCAGCCCCGGCAGGGTGTAAGGAGCGCTGCGCACGAAGGCCGGCGGGCCGGGAGGCGTCGTCGGGGGCTTCGTGGTGGGCGGTGCCGGCACTGGCGGGGTGGGCTTCGTCGGCGGGGTGCTGGGTGCCTGCTCCTGGTCCTGCACGAGGACGACGACCGAACGGGCCGGGATCGTCAGCGTGCCGGTGGACGAGGTCCAGGAGGTGGTGCCCAGCGTGGCGTCGGCGTCGGGTCCGTCGGTGAGGACGGGCGAGAGCGCCATTTCCACGCCGGCCATGCCGTCGACCTGTTCCGAGATGGCCTCCGGAGTGGCGTTGAACGCCACGAGGAGCCCGTCCACCGCATCGTCCACGTCCGTGCCGACGGTGTCGTCGATGCGCATCAGGATGAGGCCCGGCGTCTGGTCGGCGCCCGCGTTGGGGAACGTGACCTTCTGCGCGATGTCCTCAGCCGTGCCCAGCGTGAGAAGCGGGTAGGTGGAGCGCAACTTCAGCAGCTCGAGCGCACGGGTGCGCGAGGTGGCGATGTCGCCTGGGGACGGCGTGTTGGCCGGGTCCTCCAGGAGCGGCCGCATCGCGTCCCACTTCGCACCGTTCTTCTCCTCCGGAGGCAGGCCCACGCCGAAGTTGTTCGACTGCATGGACCAGTCGAGCGCGTTGAAGTGGTCGCCGGAGTTGTAGGAGTCGCGGTCCATGGACTTCGAGCGCAGCAGATCTGTGCCCGCGTGCCAGAACGACGGGGACTGGCCGAGCGCGACGGTGGCCAACGAGAGCGTGTTCATCCGCACCCGCGTGTCCATCGTCGAATCCGTGGGCAGCTTCCAGACGCCCAGGTCGAACAGCGTCTCGTTGTCGTGGGCGTCGACGTAGTTGACCGACTCGGACGGCTGCGTGGCGTAGCCGGCCGGCTGGCCGTTGTAGTCCAGTTCGCTGCCCTTCTGGACGGTGCCCGCCGACGTCTCGAACGAGAAGTCGGCCAGGTTGCCGGCCATGCCGAGGCGGATGAGGTCCTGGCGGTGCCTCAGGTCCGCCCGCTGCTCGTCGGCGCTCCGGGTGCTCACACCGTTCGGGTCGGTGAGGAGGCCGGTGCCAAAGCCTTGGAACTCGGACTTGTTCTCGTCGAAGGGCCCACCACCGTGGACGGCGTCGCGCAGCCGGTCGTTGAACGCCCCGATGCCGGTGCCGTCCAACTGCCCCTGCGTGGCCTGGTGGAAGCGGGCGTTGCCCGCCACCTCGCCGAAGTCCCAACCTTCGCCGTAGAGGTACATGCTGCTGCCGTCGACACCGTCGGCTTGGACGGTGAGTTCATCGAGAGCCGCGCGGACGGCCTCCATGTTGGCGCGGGAGTGGTGGCCCATGAGGTCGAAGCGGAAACCGTCGACGTGGTAGTCGCGGGCCCAGGTGACCACGGAGTCGACCATCAGCTGCTCGGCCATGGCGTGTTCGGTTGCCACGTTCTCACAGCAGGTGGACTTCTCGACGCTGCCGGTCAGGCTGAGCCGGTGGTAGTACCCCGGCACGACCTGGTCGAGCACCGACTTGTCGGCCTGCCCGGATTGCGCAGTGTGGTTGTAGACCTCGTCCAGCACGACCTGGAGGCCCATGCCGTGCAGGCCACCCACCATCTCGCGGAAGGCGGAGGTCCGCTTCCCGCCGATCTGGTTCGCGTCGGAGGCGTAGGAGCCCTCCGGCGTCGAGTAGTGGAACGGGTCGTAGCCCCAGTTGAACGCGTCCTGGTCTGCCACGGCGGTCACGGCGGCCTGCTGCTCCGTCGAGGCCGGGCCGGCGTCGGGGACGACCGGTTCGACCTGCTGGGTGCGGTCCTCCTCGATGGTGGCGATGTCGAAGCTGGGCAGGAGGTGGACGGTGTTCATGCCGGCCTCGGCCAGTTCGGTGAGGGCGGCCACGCCGTCGCTGTCCTCCAGCGCGAACGCCTCGTAGGTGCCGCGCAGCTCCTCGGGGACGGTTTCGTCCGTGATGGAGAAGTCGCGGATGTGCAGCTCGTAGATGGTGCGGTCGACGAACTGGTCGATCACCGGCGCCTCGTTGCCCGTCCAGATCTCCGGCGCCCAGGCCGGGTCGTCGAGGTCGACGAGCACCGAGTGGGTGGAGTTGAGGGTGAGGCCGATGGAGTACGGATCCGTGACCACGTTGCGCTCGATGCGGTCCAGTGACGGGACGAAGACGCCCACGTCGAACTGGTACGCACGGTTCTTCCAGCCTGCTTCCCCGGTGAGCGTCCAGGTGCCGTCGGCCTGCTCGGCCATCGGCACGCGGGTGGGTTCGCCGGAGCCGGTGGAGTCGGCGAAGAGGAGCAGGTCGACGTCGGTGGCCGTCGGCGCCCAGAGGCTGAGCGACGCCACGCCTGCGGCGAACGTCACGCCGAGTTCGCCGGTGCGGGCGTCGGAGGCGTACAGGTCGTCGAGCACGCCCGGGATCTGCAGCCCGGTGAATGCCTCGGGCAGCCCGTCGGCGTTGCGCTGGATGACGGCGAGGTCGCCCTTCAGTGCTTCCTCGACGGCGGCGCGGTCGGCGTCGAGCTTCAGCGCGAGGAAGCCGCGCAGGTGGCCGCGGACCTCGAGTTGAGCCGCGGTGAGGCCGGCAGCGTCGTAGGTGAGGTCGCCGAGCTTGACCGCGGGCGTCCCGGTGCTGCTGGTGACGACCCCGTCGACGAGCGCCAGCCCGCCGTCCGCGTCGGTCCAGAGTTCCCAGGTGCGGGTGGCCGGGTCACCAGCGGCGACGGTCGCCGGCCAGGCGACGGTCTGCTGGTCGATCCAGTGGCCGAGCAGCTGATCGGTGCCGGCCAGCGGCGGATCCTCGACGGTGATCTCGAGCAGGTGGCTGTCGATGTTGTAGGCGAACGACACAAGCTTGTTCGCCGCCGTGGTGAAGGAGTAGTTCCCGGCGTTGGGAACGCCGCCGACCCCGTAGTTCTCGTCCCACGACTGACCGTGGGCGACCTTCACCTCGTAGCTGCCGGCCGGGAGGGAGGTGGTGGACCAGGTGTAGTTGCCGTCTCCCGTCGGGAACATGAGCGTCGCGAGGCACTCAGGCTGCCAGTCCCCCGGACACCCCGCTGCGGCGTTGAAGCTGCCGGGGAGGGTGACGATGGGGCTCTGGGCGGTGTTGAAGAACAGGTGCGTCACGGGGTCGTAGAAGAACGTCACCTCGGTTGCTTCGGTCAGCGTGTACAGCGAGTTACCCCCGCCCGGCACGCCGCCCACGCCGTAGTTGACGTCCCAGGAGCCGCCCACCGCGACCTTGTACTCGTAGCTGCCGGCCGGCAGCGAGAACGTGCCCGTGTAGAGCCCGCTCACCGGATCCAGCGTGAGCAGCGCCTCTGCGCAGTCGGGCTTCCAATCTCCGGAGCAGCCCATCGCAGCGTTGTGGTTGCCGGGGACGGTGACGGCGGTGGACCAGTCGATCTCACCGGCGTCGGGGGCGGCCTCGCCCAGGTCGGTGCCGACGACGACTGTGGTCGAGGCGGCGACCCGCGCGCCGCTGGCGTCGGTGCTCACCGCCCGCACCTCGAGGACGGTGCCGGGAAGATGCGCACCGAAGTCGCCGAAGACGCGCGGCTGGTCGGTCTCAGCGGTGCCGAGCGGGGTGTAGCTGCTGGAGCCGGCCACGCGGTAGGCGAAGGAGGTCTCCGCCCAGCGGTCGTCGGCGATGTCCGCCATGAGCGGCACCAGGCCGTCGGTGGGAGCGCCGGAGGTGACGGCGATCCGCTGGGCGTCGCCAGCGGGCGCGACCGGGGCACCGGCCTTGTAGACGACGGCGCTCAGCGCTGGAACGGTCAGGGTGACCGAGCCGTCGACGTTGGTCACGCCCGTGGTGGCGCCGTAGAGCGGCGCGTAGGTGGCGCCGGGCGTCAGGGTGGCGAAGTCGACGGTCTGGGGCGTCGTGGCGTTGTTGACGGCCACAAGGTACTCGACCTTCTCGGTGCGGTCGACGCGGGCGGCGGCGTAGACGCCGGCGCCGGATTCGGCGTAGAGCTCCGTCTGCGCACCGGTGGAGAGCGCCGGGTGCGCGAGGCGCAGTGCGGCCAAACCCGCGATGTCGTCGTAGAGCACTCCGTCGGTACCGAAATGGGCCCCACTGCCGGCGGACGAACCGTCGATCAGGGAGTTGTCGAGGTAGCTGGGCACCTGCGAGGCGAACATCGACTCGCGGGCGTCCTTGTCTCCGCCGTCGCCCACGAAGCCCTGCTCGTCGCCGTAGTAGACCACCGGCTGGCCGCGCGTCAGGAACATCAGTTCGTGCGCCAGTTCGGATCTCTGCTGCCGGTCCGCGGAGTCACCCAGGAGGAAGCCGACGCGGCCCATGTCGTGGTTGCCGAGGAAGGTGGGGAGGCTGGACGACGACGAGGTCGCGGTCGTGTAGTAGTCGTCGGCCGAGAAGAGGCCGGACAGGCCCTGCGCCGTGAATCCCTTGGCGTAGCCCAGGGCGCTGGACTGGTAGGCGAAGTCCAGCACGGAGTTCATGTCGGAGTTGCGGACGTACGGCGACAGCAGGCGCGCGTCGGCGTCGTAGACCTCGCCGAACATGAAGAAGTCGTCCTTGGCATGGTCCTGGATGGACTTGGTGAACTCCTGCCAGAAGACGAAGTCGACGTGCTTGGCGGTGTCGATGCGGAAGCCGTCGATGCCGAGGTCGGTCCAGGCCTGGTAGATGGCGGTCATGCCGTCGACGACGATCTGGTTCTCGGTCATGAGGTCGTCGAGGTCGCCGAAGTCCATGTAGCGGGCAGGTTCACCGGCCGGCCAGGCGGGGTCGAAACCGCGGTTGTGGTAAAGCGTCGGGTCATTGAGCCACGCCGGGAACTTCGCGTCCTCCATGCCCGCCGGGATCTCCGGGTCGTAGGGGAACGAGCGCTCGTCGGGGTGCATCAGCGGCATGGCCGCGGTGCCCGGTGCGTAGGCGGCGGGGTCGAACTCCGCCCCGTTGATGTCCTTGTACGGGCTGGCCGCCTTGGTGACGTAGGGCGGGTTGGTGCCCTCGTGGCCGGCGTAGTGGATCACGTCGGCGGTGTGGTTGGCGATGATGTCGAAGTACACCTTGATGCCCCGGGCGTGCGCTTCGTCGATGAAGGCGTCCAGTTCGGCGTTGGTGCCGAAGTGCGGGTCGATCTGCGTGAAGTCGGTGATCCAGTACCCGTGGTAGCCGGCCGACGCGTCAGCGCCGACGCCCTGCACCGGACGGTTCACGAACGACGGCGTGAGCCAGATGGCGCTCATCCCGAGGCCGTCGATGTAATCCAGCCTGTCGCGGAGGCCCTGGATGTCGCCGCCGTTGAAGAACGCCTTGTCGGTGGGGTCGAAGCCGGTCACCAGGCGGTCGGTGCCGCTGCAGTCGACGGGGAGCACGCCGTCGGCGGCGGGCCCGGTGGCGATGCAGGCGTCGTTGCCGGTGTCGCCGTTCTCGAAACGGTCCGTCATGACGAAGTAGAAGTTGTTGCCGGCGCCCGGGTCACGGAAAGGCGCAGCGACGAGCGCCGCGTCGGACTCCTGGTAGCCGTCCGGCAGGTCGGCGATGCCGAGGGAGACCTTGTTGGAGCCGTCCTCGAAGCTCACCGTGACCGCCGTGTCCGCAGCGAGGCGCAGGGGGTAGTTGCCCCCGTCGAGGCCGTAGGCCTCATCCCACGCGTTGTTGATCGCGATCTTGAATTCGTAGTTGCCTGCGGGGACAGTGAAATCGCCCGTCCAGAGGCCGTCGCCGTCGGCATCGGTGAGGCCGGTGACGGCACAACCTGGGTCCCAGTCGCCCGCGCACCCGAGTTCTGACTGGAGATCGCCCACCAGTGTCACGGCTGTCGTGGCGGCGGCCGCAGGGGCGGGCGGCGAAATTGCTGTGACAACGCCTGATGTGCAGACCAGGGCTGTGAGAGCGAAACCCGAGAGCAATCGGGAAGACGCTGAACGCGACATCGTGACTCCTTCGTCATTGCACGTTTGATCGTTCAAGTCCGCCCATCATGGCATTAGTCTCGAGGCAGATCAATACCCCTAGGGTTGGGAAATCCCTCCCCCACAGCCCCTGACCAGTCCCCGGGAACGCAGAAGGGCGGCCCCACCGAAGTGGGGCCGCCCTCTGGGTCTCAGGCGATCAGAAGCCGCCCATGCCGCCCATCTCGTCCATGCCGGGAGCGCCCGCGGGGGCCTTCTCCGGCTTGTCCGCGATGACTGCCTCGGTGGTGAGGAACAGCGCGGCGATCGACGCGGCGTTCTGCAGCGCCGAGCGGGTGACCTTGGCCGGGTCGATGATGCCGGCCTCGACCATGTTCTGGTACTCGCCGGTGGCGGCGTTGAGGCCCTCGCCCGCGGGGAGCGAGCCGACCTTCTCCGCCACGACGCCGCCCTCGAGGCCGGCGTTGAAGGCGATCTGCTTCAGCGGAGCCGAAGCAGCGGCGAACACGATCTGGGCGCCGATGGCCTCGTCGCCCGTCAGGCCCTCGACCGAAGCGAGCTTCGAGGCCTGCAGCAGCGCGACGCCACCGCCGGGGACGATGCCCTCTTCGACCGCAGCCTTCGCGTTGCGGACAGCGTCCTCAATGCGGTGCTTGCGCTCCTTCAACTCGACCTCGGTGGCCGCGCCGACCTTGATGACGGCGACGCCGCCGGCCAGCTTGGCCAGACGCTCCTGGAGCTTCTCACGGTCGTACTCGGAATCCGAGTTCTCGATCTCGCGACGGATCTGGGCCACCCGGCCTTCGATCTGCTCGGAGTCGCCGGCGCCTTCGATGATGGTGCACTCGTCCTTGGTGACGAGCACGGAGCGCGCCTGGCCGAGGAGGTCCAGGGAGACGGTGTCGAGCGACAGGCCGACCTCCTCGGAGACGACCTGGGCACCGGTCAGGATGGCGATGTCGGTCAGCATGGCCTTGCGGCGGTCGCCGAAGCCGGGCGCCTTGACGGCGATCGACTTGAACGTGCCGCGGATCTTGTTGACGATGAGGCCGGCCAGGGCCTCACCCTCGACGTCCTCGGCGATGACGAGCAGCGGCTTGCCGGACTGCATGACCTTCTCCAGCACGGGCAGGAGGTCCTTCAGCGACGAGATCTTGGAGTTGGCCAGCAGGATGTACGGGTCATCCAGCGTGGCTTCCATGCGCTCGGCGTCCGTGACGAAGTAGGGCGAGATGTAGCCCTTGTCGAAGCGCATGCCCTCGGTCATCTCGAGGTCGAGGCCGAACGTGTTCGACTCCTCGACGGTGATGACGCCTTCCTTGCCGACCTTGTCCATCGCCTCGGCGATGATCTCGCCGACGGTGGGGTCAGCAGCGGAGATCGACGCGGTGGCGGCGATCTGCTCCTTGGTCTCAACGTCGATGGCGAGTTCGCCGAGCTTCTCTACGATCGCCGCGACGGCGGTCTCGATGCCCTTCTTCAGGCCAACGGGGTTCGCGCCGGCCGACACGTTGCGCAGGCCCTCACGGACCATCGCCTGTGCCAGCACGGTGGCGGTGGTGGTGCCGTCGCCGGCGACGTCGTCGGTCTTCTTGGCGACCTCCTTGACGAGTTCGGCGCCGATCCGCTCGAAGGGATCCTCGAGCTCGATCTCCTTGGCGATGGACACACCATCGTTGGTGATCGTGGGGGCGCCCCACTTCTTCTCCAGGACGACGTTGCGGCCCTTGGGGCCGAGGGTGACCTTGACGGCGTCCGCAAGGGTGTTCATGCCGCGCTCAAGGTCGCGTCGTGCGGCCTCATTGAATTCAATCAGCTTTGCCATGGTGTTCGGGAGTCCTCCCGTCGATGGGGCGGCTAGCCCCGGGTGTCTTCAGATGTCAGGTTGAACTGCTGGTGCCCGCGACGGACGGCCCTTCCGGGCCTCACCGCAATTCGGTAGCACTCAAACGTGAGAGTGCTAACCCCATTATTAGCACTCTCCCCAAGGGAGTGCAAAGCTTCTGGGGCATCGGTTCACTAGAGTGAGCCCATGGACACGCCGCGGACCCTCAGGAACGTCGCCAACGCGCTCAATCTGTCCACCCCACTGGGGCTGGTCCTGGGCCTTGCCGGCCGTGGCCGGCCCCGCCGTCAGGGCCACCTGATCGTGTTCGAGCAGGTGAAGCTGCCGCTGGTCAACGCCAGCGCGATGACGGTGGGCGACGTCGTGCTGGTTCCCGGCAAGACGGTGGGCGAGGTCGAGGGGCGAATCCCTGACCTGCTCGCCCATGAGGAGGCGCATGCGTGGCAGTACGCCTACTGCCTGGGGTTGCCGTTCATCCCGCTCTACGTGATTGCGGTGGCCTGGTCCATGCTCCGCTCCGGGGACAGGGCCACGGCCAATCACTTCGAGGTACAGGCGGACCTGCTCAAGGGCGGCTACCGCGTGGGCACAAAACGCCCGCTGCGTGAGGGCCTGGCGGCGCTGAGGTTCCGTAGGTGACGGATCAGGCGTGGAGGCGGCGCGCCGAGCGCGCAGCCTGACGCTGGCTCCGCATGCGGCGCAGACGCTTCACGAGCAGCGGCCGGTAGGCCAGCGCGCGCGGGGTGTCGATCAGGGCGTTGAGTTGCTGGTAGTAGCGGGCCGACGACAGGGAGAAGCTCTCCATGATCGCCTGTTCCTTCGGCACCGCGGACGTGAACCAGCTGTCCTCGAAGTCGAGGATGGCGGCTTCGCGTTCGGTCAGGTCGACCGGCGTGTGCATGAGGGCCTCGGACATGACGGTCAGTTTAGCTGCAAACGACACCTGTGTCATTCAACTGCGGCAACACTGGTCCCAGTCCGAAGGTAGAGTCGCCTCTGCCCGCACACCACGTCCCTAGGAGCCGATCCCCGATGCGCCGACTCACCGGCCATGTCCAGCACTTCGCCTGGGGCAGCCACACGGCCATCCCGGGGATCCTCCGCCGCGAGCCCGACGACCGGCCATGGGCCGAGTACTGGCTGGGCACGCATCCGGGGGGCCACGCCTTCCTCGACGACGGGATGGCGTTGGCCACCCACGTCCAGGAGAACCCGGAGGTGGTGGGCGCCGCCGCCCGCGCCGAGTTCGGCGACAGGCTCCCCTATCTCATGAAGATCCTTGCCGCCTCCACCCCGCTGAGCCTGCAGGCGCATCCCTCGCGGCAGCAGGCCGAAGTCGGCTACGCCCGCGAATCGCTGTTGGGGCTCCACCCGTCGGAGCCCACCCGGTCCTTCAAGGACGACTGGCCCAAGCCCGAGGCGATCGTCGCACTCACCCCGTTCGAGGGCCTCCTCGGCTTCCGCGACCCGCTGGAGACGGCCGGCCTGTTCGAGGCCCTCGGTGTCGCCGACGAACTGGCCTCCGTCATCGGCCCGCTGCGCGACCGCGCCGCCGCCCCTGCCCTGCAGGAGGTCTTCCTGGACGTCCTCTCGCTCGACGAGCGGCGGCACCTGGTCGATGTGGTGCTCGCGGCAGCCGTGAACCTCCTCGAGGCCCCGGGCGCGCTGGGCGAGTTCGCCCGCACCGCCGTCGAACTCGACGAGCACTTCCCCGGTGACCCCGGCATCCTCGCCGCGCTCCTGATGAACCGCTTCACACTGCAACCCGGCGAGGCCGTGGCGCTGGAGCCCGGCATCATGCACGCCTACCTCCGCGGCGTGGGCGTGGAGATCATGGCCAGTTCGGACAACGTGATGCGCGGCGGCCTCACCCAGAAGCACATCGACGTGGACGGCCTGCTGCAGGTGGTCCGCTTCGAGCCCCTGCAGCCCACCGTCCTCGTCGCCGAGGGCGCGGACGGCGTCTACGTCTACCCCACGTCGTTCCCGGAGTTCGAGCTGTGGCTGGTGTCCCCCGTCGACGGTTCCCACCTCCCGGTACCGCGCTCAGACTGCGGTCGCATCGCGCTGGTCACGGCGGGCCGGTTCGTGCTCCAGGGCGACGATGGCGACATGCACCTGGAATCGGGCGACAGCGCCTTCCTCGCCGCAGACGAGGACGTCACGGTGCACGGTGAGGGCCAGATGTTCGTGGCCGCATCGGGCGCCTGATTCGGAATTCCGCGCCCCGGCTTGGCACAATAGGGCCCACGCCTCCTTAGCTCAGCGGCCAGAGCGCTCGCCTTGTAAGCGAGTGGTCGAGGGTTCGACTCCCTCAGGAGGCTCTGATTCAATTGCGCGCATGACCCCTGAGCCCAGCAAGTGGACCCGCATGATCCAAGCGGATCCCGATCACTCCCGCCGTTACATCCAGCGCTTCCGGACCATGGCGGCGCAGGGCAACGACCTCGACGGCGAGGCCCGCACCGTCGACGCCATGGCGCAGCGAGGCTCCCGCATCCTCGACGCGGGCTGCGGCCCCGGCCGGGTGGGCGGCAGGCTTCACGAGCTCGACCACACCGTCGTAGGGATCGACGTCGACCCGGCACTGATCGAGGCCGCCGGGCAGGACCACCCCGGCCCGACGTGGGTCGTCGGGGACCTGGCGGAGATGGACCTCCCGGCGCAGGGCATCGAAGCCAACTTCGACGTGATCGTCTCGGCCGGCAACGTGATGGGCTTCCTGGCCCCCTCCACCCGGGTTGACGTGCTGCACCGCTTCGCGACCCACCTGGCAGAAGATGGACGCGCCGTCATCGGCTTCGGCGCCGGCCGCGGCTACGACTTCCGCGACTTCCTCGCCGACTGCGCGCAGGCCGGGCTCGAACTCCAGATCCCGCTCTCGACGTGGGACCTCCGCCCCTTCACGGAGGACTCCACGTTCATCGTCGCCATCTGCGGCAAGGCGTGAGAAAGGGGCCGACCGTGGGGTCGGCCCCTTCCAGGGATCTCAATCAGCCGAGCGGGGCATCACAGTGCCCGGGTTCCACTCCTTAGCCGGTTCTCAAGCGCCTTCACCCGAATTGGGCTTGGCACGACGCCGCTGGGCGAGCACACTCGTGAAAATCACAAAGACGATGAGCCCGAGCGCCACCCACATCGCTATCCGGGCGTAGAGCTCCAGGACGTCGACGATGGGAGCGCCGAAGCGCCAACCGAGCCAGAAGTAGAGGACCAACCACAGGGTGGAGGCGATGTAGTCGTAGACGAGGAACCGCCGCAGGCTCATGTTGGTGGCGCCGGACAGGACGAACACCACCTGCATCAGTGGCAGGGGGATCGGGAAATAGGCCACCAGGAAACCGAGGGGCCCCAGCTTCTCCGCCCACCGCTCAGCCCGCGCGTAGTTCCTCTGGGCGCGCTTGGACTGACCGGCCCACACCTCGATGATGCCCCGGCCCCAGAGCTTGCCCGCCCACCAGTAGACCCAGTCGAATTTGAGGCTGAAGATCGAGGCGACCAGGAGCACGACGGGCCAGTGTGGCATGTCGCCCTGCGAGCCCAAGGCACCGCTGACTGCGACGGCGGTCCGACCGCCGGTCAGCATGGCCAGCCAGTCCGGGGCGGCGGTGATCAGCCACGCGCGGGTGGGCAGCAGGACGAGCGAGAACAGGCCGATGAAGCCGAACCAGCCCAGGCACCAGTAGTCGGCACGCCCCGGCTCCTTGCGCCAAGGCATGCCCTGGTCCTGCCACCACTGCTCGGTTCGGGGCTCTTCCGAGGACTTCGGCTCGTCGATCACGGGGTGAAGCCTACGTGAAACGCCCCCACCGTGCCCCGCCGTGGACGCCGCTGTGTTTGATCGATCCAGCCGCTGATCGTGACCAGTTTGTTACGACCAACAAGCGAACCCCGCTGTTGGCGATCAGTCCGGAAGGTGTAAAGTCCGGCTCAGGAAAACCTAAATACTTAGGGTTCCAATCCACAACGGATCGTCGGGCACGTACCTGCCCGTGGAAAGGACAAGTGGCATGGCCACCGTTAGTTACCGGGATGCCTCCCGTGTTTACCCCGGATCGGACCGCGCAGCGGTCAACAAGCTGAACCTCGAGATCGAGGACGGCGAATTCATGGTCCTCGTCGGCCCCTCGGGCTGTGGCAAGTCGACCTCACTGCGTATGCTCGCCGGCCTCGAAGAGGTCAACTCGGGCTCCATCTTCATCGGCGACCGTGACGTCACGGATCTCCCGCCGAAGGATCGCGACATCGCGATGGTCTTCCAGAACTACGCCCTGTACCCCCACATGACTGTGGCGGACAACATGGGCTTCGCTCTGAAGATGCAGAACGTCCCCAAGGAAGAGCGCCAGAAGCGCGTCCAGGAAGCCGCTCACCTGCTGGGCCTCGAAGACTTCCTCTCCCGCAAGCCGAAGGCCCTCTCGGGTGGCCAGCGTCAGCGCGTCGCCATGGGCCGCGCCATCGTGCGTAACCCGCAGGTCTTCCTCATGGACGAGCCGCTGTCGAACCTCGACGCCAAGCTCCGCGTGCAGACCCGCACCCAGATCGCCGCTCTCCAGCAGCGCCTGGGCGTCACCACCGTCTACGTCACCCACGACCAGATCGAGGCCATGACGATGGGTGACCGCGTTGCGGTCATGAAGGACGGCATCCTGCAGCAGGTCGATTCCCCGCTGGCGCTGTACGACAACCCGAAGAACCTCTTCGTGGCAGGCTTCATCGGCTCCCCCGCCATGAACCTGATCTCCGGCAGGCGCGTCGAAGACGGCGTCCAGGTCGGCGACTACATCGTGCGCATCCCGCGTGAGGTCCTGGCCCGCGCTGAGGGCGAAGAAACCCTCACGGTCGGCATCCGCCCGGAGGCCTTCAGCGTCGCTCAGGAGGGCATCGGTCTCGACGTCGCGGTGGTCGAGGAGCTCGGCGCCGATTCCTACCTGTACGGCACCCTGGCCGGGCTCTCCGACGACGAGATCGTCAACGCCCAGCAGTTCGTCGCCCGCGTCGGTGCCCGCACCGCCCCGGAGAAGGGCCAGACCGTGCGCCTCACCGCACCGGCTGACCAGCTCCACGTGTTCAGCGACCGCACCGAAGAGCGCATCTCCTGATCGCTCGATCATTCGTGGAAGGGCCCCGGCGTCGCCGGGGCCCTTTCCCGTTCCCCGGGATCCTCACCTGACAGCGAACTGCCGCGGGCCGCGAGCCGCGCAGCAGCCCCGTCGGGATATCTTGGGGGACAGTTTGCAGAAAGGCCGAGTGGAATGAACAACTTCTCCCGCTGGACCGAGGCGGTGCGCACCGGCCTGGGCGTCGACGCCACCTACGGGGCCGTCGTCCCACCGCTCTACCTGTCGTCGAACTACGCGTTCGAGGAGTTGGGCCGGGCCCGCGAGTACGACTACTCCCGCTCCGGCAACCCCACCAGGGACCTGCTCAACGACGCCATCAACACCCTCGAGGGCGGTGCCGGTGCCACGACGGTGGCCACCGGCCTGGCGGGCGTCACGCTGATCGCCGAGGCGTTCGTGCCGACGGGTGGCAGGGTCGTCGTCCAGCATGACGCGTACGGCGGCACCTGGCGCCTGTTCACCTTCCTCGCCTCGCAGGGCCGGTTGGACGTGATTTTCGTCGACTTCAACGACGACGACGCGTTCGCCGCCGCACTCGACGGTGGCGCGGCCATGGTCTGGATCGAGACGCCCTCGAATCCGCTGCTGCGGATCACCGACATCCGCCGCACCGCAGACCTCGCGCACGCCGCCGGGGCGCTGGTGGCGGTGGACAACACGTTCCTCTCCCCCCTCCTGCAGCGCCCGCTCGAGCACGGCGCGGATCTGGTGCTGCACTCCACCACCAAGTTCATCAACGGCCATTCCGACGTCGTGGGAGGCGCCGTAGTCGCGGCCACCCCGGAGCACCACGAGAAGCTGCGTCAGTGGGCCAACGCGCTGGGACTCACGTCGAGCGCCTTCGACGCCTTCCTCACCCTCCGCGGCCTCCGCACCCTTGATGCCCGCCTGCGGATCCACGGCGAGAACGCGGCGGCCCTCGTCGACGCGATCCAGGACCACCCGGCCGTCGGCACCCTCTACTGGCCGGGCCTGCCGTCGCACCCTGGCCACGAGGTGGCCAAGGCGCAGCAGTCCGGCTTCGGTTCGCTCATCAGCGTCGAGCTGGCGGGCGGCCGGGCCGCCGTCGAACGGTTCCTCGACGGGCTGGAGATCTTCCACCTGGCGGAGTCGCTCGGCGGCGTGGAGTCCCTCATCTGCCACCCCGCATCCATGACCCACGCCGGCATGACCGACGAGGCGAGGGCAACAGCCGGCATCTCCGACGGGCTGCTGCGGATCAGCGTGGGCGTGGAGGGCCGCGACGACCTGGTGGCCGTCGCCACCCGCGCGCTCGACAGGGCGACATGATCAGCCTCACGCTGGCGCTGGCCCTCCGCGACGCGGGGCTGGCCTGGGTGCCCAGCCCCGGGGACCGGTTCGCCGTGACGCGCACGGAGATGATCGACGACGTCTTCTACCTGGCGGACATGGTCATCGAGGCCCGCCCCCTGGAGACCGGCACTCTTTTCGCGTTCAACGGCACCACCGAGTGGGCCCTGGATTCGGTGCCCCAGTCGGCGACGGTGTGGCTGCCGGACGAGAACCAGTTGCGGATGGCGCTGGACGACACGTTCGTCAGCCTGCGCAGGGAGGGCCGTGAGTTCGTCGTCGAGTTGGCCGATGGCAGCACCCACCGCGACCCGGACGCCGAGAACGCGTACGCGGCCGCGTTGCTCGCAACCCTGGCGTAGACCTTCCACGTCGGAGGTCCCGCGAGGATCAGGCGAACTGTATCGAGGGACCGACCCAGTAGGCTGGGCGTGTGCCCAGATTCCTCGCTGCCCGGCCCGACGCCGACCTGTTGCGGCTCCCGTGGCAGGTGCCGCTGACCGATTGGCCTGCCCAACACCTCGTCGCGCTGCCGCGCGGTATCTCCCGGCACGTGGTGCGGTTCCTCCAGGTGGGCGACGAGATCTTCGCCGCGAAGGAGATCCTCGAAGAGGTGGCGGTGCAGGAGTACCGCCTGCTCACCGAGCTGAAGCGGCTGAAGGTGCCGTCGGTGGATCCGGTGGGCGTGGTCCTGGGCCGGGTGGACCCCAACGGCGACCCTCTGGACCCCATCCTCCTGACGCGCCACCTCCCGTTCTCCCTGCCGTACCGTTCGCTCTTCTACCACGGCGTCAAGCACGAGACCGTCAACCGGCTGCTCGATGCGATGGTGGTCCTGTTCGCCCGCCTGCACCTCACCGGCTTCTACTGGGGCGACGTGTCGCTGTCGAACATCCTCTTCCGGCGCGACGCGGGCGAGTTCGCCGCCTACCTGGTGGACGCCGAGACGGGCGAGCTGCACGACCAGCTCACGGACGGCCAGCGCGCCCACGACCTGCAGATCGCGCGCACCAACCTCTTCGGCGAGTTCCTCGACCTGGAAGCGGGCGGCATCCTCGACCCCTCGCTGGACCCGGAGTGGCTCGTGAAGACCATCGAGGACCGCTACCACCAGCTCTGGGCGGAGCTGACGGGCGTCGAGGAGTTCGACGAGTCCGAGCTGTACCGCCTCGAGGGGCGCGTCCGCCGCCTGAACGCCCTGGGGTTCGATGTGGCGGAGATCGACGTCGACGCCTCCGCGGACGGCGGCACCATCCGGATGCGGCCGAAGGTGGTGGAGGCGGGCCACCACACCCGTCGGCTGATGCGCCTCACCGGCCTCGACGCCGAGGAGCACCAGGCGCGCCGGCTCCTCAACGACATGGACACCTTCCGCGCCAAGAAGGCCCCGAACATGGCCGAGTCCGTGGCCGCGCACAAGTGGCTCGTCGAGGTGTTCGAGCCGGCCATCAACCGGATCCCTGCAGATCTCCGGAGCAAGCGCGACGCCGCCCAGTTCTTCCACGAGGTGCTCGACTACCGCTGGTACCAGTCGCAGCGGGAGAACCGCGAGGTGCCGACGGCGGACGCAGCTTCCGGCTACATCCACGAGATCCTCACCACCCTGCCCGACGAGCAGCTCGGTGACCTTCAGATGGTGGGCGGTGAACTGGCCAACAAGTACGACCCGTCCCACGGCTTCGTCGACGAGAATGAGGAGAAGCCGTACGATCCGTGGGAGGACAGCGCGAACGCTCCAGACCTGGAGTTGGCCGCCACGTTCGACATCAACGCCCTGCGGGCGAAGGCCGCCAAGAAGAAGCAGACGTAGCGGCGCCGCTGTTCAGGCTTCCGCTCCCAGCGACGACCTATCGCGCCTCGGTACGCAGCATCTTCAGCCTGGAGGTGACGCGGTCACCAGCCGAAACCATGCCGGACAGCCGGACGCGATCGAACTGCTTCCCCGTGACCCGCTCCACGGAGTCGTGCTCCGTCTCCTCGGCCGCTCCGCGGTCAGGCTGCGTCGTCGCGTCCTTTGACAGCACCGCATTACGACGGGTGACCGCCTTGTCCCACATGTCCTGGATCTGATCTGCGGCGGCGTCGCGATCGGTGACGGTGAGGTTCGGTTCGAAGAGGACGGTGCTCATGGCGACTTGGATTGCACTGCCGGCAGCCTCAACGTCCTCGGGTGAGGTCGCCTTCGCCAGCTGGGAGAGGGCCGTTTCGGCGAGGCCGGCAATCGCGGTCAGCTCGCGCCAGCGCTTGGGTCGCGACGGGGTCACCTGCACGTCGAGCACCAGATAGTTGAAGCCCTGGGCCGGAACCCAGTCATCGCCATCTTGCATCATGAGCCGTGAACCATCGATTGCTAGACGGTCGAGCGAGCCTTCATCGGTCGGCCAGTCCGTCACCACCACGTAGCCTTCACGCAGCGCGTCGGCCTGGATCGACATCTGCAGGGCAATGAGCCCGATCGTCTCATCGGTACCGAGAAGCTTGTCGACACCGTTCGCGATCTTGGTGGCGATCGGCGCAGCGGCCGTGAGTTGAGGGACCTGCGTCAGGGACGCCAGGTCGCCGAGAAACTCGGTGGCAAGGTCGAGCAGTCCTTCCCCCGGGGCTGCCATCAGACCGACGACGATGCTGATCGCGTCGGAGTTCATGGGGAGGTCACCCGTGAGCGCCACGTTCTCATGGATGAGGTGCGCGAAGTCGCCGTTGTTGAGGGAGGTGAAGCTGGATGGCCCGAGGGTGGTGGATACGGGGATGCGTTCGTCCTGGCTCGGCCAGGTCACCATCGACTGCAATACGGGGCGGCGCTCGCCCAGTCGCTGCCGGTCGAACCGGAGCCCCAGGTCTGCGCAGCTGACCGACAGGTAATGGCGCCCCTCGTCTCCCGGTCCGTAGGTGCTGTCATCCTGCGCTATCCATCCGTGCACGACGGTTCGTGATTCGCGCCTCCACAGGTCGCCGAGCTTGTCCAGGAATCCCATGTCGTCCCCCACCGAAAAACAGCAATGTACCTTTCCTGTTTCCCGTTTGGCGATGGTTCGTCGGCATTGATCGGATCGGGCTTTGCCGCTGGGTTCATTGCCCAGCCCCGAGGCGCGGGGCACGCCGCCTGGCGGTATCGTTCGGCGCACACCCCGGCGTCGGGGTCACGATCTTGGGAGGACCCAACTATGTTCAAGACCGTCCGTGTCGCCCTGGCGGCGCTCGTCGCCGTGACCGGCGCCGTGGTGCTGGCCCCGAACGCCTCGGCCGAGCCCGTCGTCGACGTCTACTCGACGCCCGGTGTGCACACCGTCAACGGCCGCCACTGGCGCACCGGCTGCGAGCCCTACTCCGTCACCCAGCGCTGCCGCACCGAGATCATGGCCACCGTCGTGTCCTGGGACGGCGCCAGGTTCGTGCAGAAGAACGGCTGGGTGTTCAACAACCTGACCTACCTTCCCTCCCCCCGCGAAACGTGGAAGGGCAACCCGCTCGCCTCGCACAACATGAACGGCTTCGTCAGCGGCGGCCGCAACTGGCGCACCGAGTGCGACACACCCACCACAGGGCGCGGCGGCTGCCGGTCTTACATCCAAGCCGACGTGATCGCCAAAACCGCGAGCGGCTTCCAGTGGCAGACGCAGTGGGTCTTCAACTCGATGGTCCGCTTCAGCACCAACGCCCCGGCGCCCACCGAGCCCCAGGAGATCCCGATCTCGGCGAGCGATGCGCCCGCGATCGCCGGCTGGGAGAAGACGGCCGTCGACGGCATGATCTTCTATGACAAGGACTCGGGCACGCGCTACGCGCTGGTGATGGCCGTGGCTGTCGGAGAGGTCGACGGCGGCGAGGCCTACTTCATCGGCGATATGACCAACCTCGAGAAGGTCGGCAGCGCCACGTGCGGAACCATCTCCGATGTCGATGAGGAAAGCGGTGAGCCCTTCACCATGGAGGCCTGCGTGCTGACCACGCCGAAGTACGGCGTCGTACTGCTCATCGCCGAGAGCGCCACGAAGGCCGAACTCCACGAGGTCGCCGCGGCGGTCGACGCCCAACTGCCCTGACCCTTCCTCTATCGATGACGGCCCCGAGCTTCCCGCTCGGGGCCGTCATCCGTTCGGGGAATCACCACCCCGTCGTCTCCGGCCTGATCGTGGCCCGATAGTGTCCTCATAAGCCTCAACGACGAGGCCAGAAGGAAGGATCACACGTGAAAAAGGTCATCCGTGTCGCGCTCGCTGCGCTGCTGGGCACGGCGGGGGCAATGACCGTCGCGCCCACAGCCTCGGCGGACGTCGACATCTACTCGACGGAGGGTTACCACTATGTCAACGGCCGCGAATGGCGCACGCAGTGCGAGCCGTACTCGATCACGCATCGCTGTCGCACCGAGATCAAGGCAACGGTGGTCACCTACTCGGCTGGGAGGTTCGTCCAGAACACCGGCTGGGCCTTCAACAACCTGACATACCTGCAATCGCCCAGGGAGACGTGGGCGGGGAACCCCCTCGCCAGCCACAACATGAACGACTTCGTCAGCGGCGGACGGAACTGGCGCACGGAGTGCGACACCGCCACCACAGGCCGGGGCGGTTGCCGCTCCTACATCGAGGCCGACGTCATCGCGAAGACCCCCGGGGGCTTTGCATGGCAGAAGCAGTGGATCTTCAACTCGATGGTGCGCTTCGGGACGGTTCAGCCGCTCCCCCAGCCCGTCACGCCCGTCTCGCCCGACCTCGAGAACTTCACCCCGACACCCATCGACCTGGCCGACGTCCCCGCCAGGATCGGCACGATGACGGCCTACGAAGCGGACGGCGCCATCATTTACTCCCGCAACCTCGCCGCCGAGACGGGCGTGGGAGTGGTGGCTTTCGGCAACCTGGACATGGGCGTCGAGATGTGGCGCCTCGGGCTCCAGGACTCGACGACGCTGGGCGCAGCCGTGTGCGGCACCATCCCGGACTCTGGCGAATACGTCTGCGTCTTCAAGTCGGCCAAATACGGGCACACGATGGTGATGGGGTTCAACACTCCGGTCGCCGATGTGCACCAGGTGACGACCACCCTCGTCTCCTCGATGAGCTGACCCGATGAGCTGAGGCCCGCGCCGCCCGTCAGGACCTGCGGGCGTGCAGGTGCTCGATCATGCCCACGTGACTGCGACCGCTGTCGACGATCTCGACCCCGCTCATGCGCTCCAGCTTCGGCAGCGGCCGCCGCGTCCAGTACTCGCCGTTGGTGCGTTTGGTCACCGCCTCCAGAGCCAACTGGAGCGCGTGCAGAACCGGGTTGGTCGAGACGACATGGTCTGCCAGCAGGATCCGGCCGTTCGGGCGGACCACCCGGACCAACTCCGCGAGGGCACGGTCGTCGTCTCCCACCCCGCACATGGCGAACGTGGACACGACGGTGTCGAAGGTGCCGTCGGCGAACGGGAGGTCCTGCGCGTCGCCCTCCACGAGCGTGACTTCGCGGCCGGTGCGTGCTGCACGGGCGCGGGCCTCGTCGAGCATGGGGGCGCTGATGTCGAGGCCTGTGACGGCGACGGCGTCGGGGTAGTGCGGGAGGTTGAGCCCGGTGCCGATGGCGACCTCGAGGGTCTCGCCCACAGCACGCTCGCCCACCCAGCGGCGGCTGGCGGCCATGAAACGGCCCTCCAGTGGCGCGACCATCTGGTCGTAGCGCGCGGCCGTGGTGTCCCAGAGTCGCCGTTGGCGGTCTTCAGGCGTGGTCATGGACCCCAGTGTTCCACGGGAGCGGAACCCGGCGGGGTATCGGCCCTCAGCAGCCGTCGGGGCCGCAGGCGTCGCCCGCCTCGCCTTCGATGGTGATGAGGCTGGGGGTCTGTTCCGACGCCACGGTCTGCAGCACCTGGGCGAACACCTCTGCCGGCTGCGCACCGGAGACCCCGTACTTGTTCTCGAAGACGAAGAACGGCACACCCTGCACCCCGATCTGACGCGCCGCCGTGATGTCGTCCTCGACGGCGCGATCAAGCTCAGCGGAGTCGACGGCGGCGCGGGCCTCCGACTGGTCCAGGCCTGCTTCGGCCCCGAGCCGCGTCAGCACCTCGACGTCGCTGATGTCCTCGCCGTCGATGAAGTGGGCCGCCAGGAGGGCTTCTTTGAGCGTGTCGGTGCGGTGGTCGCCGTCCGCCCGGTCTGCAGCCTTCGCGGCCTGCAGCAGGCGGTGCGCCTTGCGCGAGTTGGCCACGACGAGGCCGTCGAAGTCGTACTCGAGGCCCTCCCCCGCCGCGTTGCCCTTGACGTGCTGAAGCATCTGCTCCACCTGGGGACGCGCGATGCCCTTCATCTCGACGAGGTAGTCGATCTCGGAGCGGTGGTCGTGCTCGGGCAGGCTGGGATCCAGCTGATAGGAGCGCCAGGTCACGTTCACCTCGTCCTGCTGGGGGAAGTCGGCGAGGGCCTTCTCGAAGCGGCGCTTGCCGATGTAGCACCACGGGCAGGCGATGTCGGACCAGATCTGAACGTCGATACTCACATTTTCAACCATACAGGAAGCGGGGCTGGTCGCCGCGCGTGCCCGTCGACAGTGCGTCGACGGGGCCCTGACCGGTAAACTGCCCTCTTGTGACGCTGAAGCTGTATGACACCGCCTCACGAACCGTGCGCGAGTTCGTGCCCCTTGTCGACGGCAAAGTGTCGATCTACCACTGCGGCCTGACCGTCCAGGCCTCTCCTCACCTGGGCCACATCCGCAAGGAGGTCAACTTCGACGTCCTGCGCCGCTGGTTGGAGCACACCGGCTACGAGGTGACCGTCGTGGCCAATGTCACCGACATCGACGACAAGATCCTCCACAAGTCCGCGGAGGAGGGCGTCGAGTGGTGGGCGCACGCGTACCGCTTCGAACGCGAACTGCACGAGGCTTACGCCTCGCTCGGCTGCAAGCCCCCCACGTACGAGCCGCGCGCCACGGGTCACATCCCGGAGATGGTCGAACTCATCGCCGAACTCATCAGCACGGGCCACGCCTACCCGGCGGCTGACAGCTCCGGTGACGTCTACTTCGACGTCAAGAGCTGGCCCCGCTACGGCGAGCTCTCCGGCCAGAAGGTCGACCAGATGGAGGCCGCCGCCGACGCGGACCCCCGCGGCAAGCGCGACCCGCGAGACTTCGCCCTCTGGAAGGGCCACAAGGCCGACGAGCCCCTCACCGCGAGTTGGCCGTCGCCGTGGGGCCGTGGCCGCCCCGGCTGGCATATCGAGTGCTCGGCCATGGCCGGCAAATATCTGGGTGACACCTTCGACATTCACGGCGGCGGCATCGACCTGCGCTTCCCGCACCACGAGAACGAGCTGGCCCAGTCGGCCGCGGCGGGGCGCGGCTTCGCGCGCTTCTGGCTGCACAACGCCTGGGTCTCCATGGCCGGCGAGAAGATGAGTAAGTCGCTGGGCAACACCGCCCTGGTGTCCGAGGTCACCAAGGCCTACGACCCGCGCGCCGTGCGCTACTTCCTGCTGTCGCCGCACTACCGCTCCACCATCGAGTTCTCCCCCGCCGACGAGGACACCCGCGGCTCCCTTGCCGAGGCGGAGAAGGCCATCGAACGCATCGACTCCTTCGTCGAACGCTCCCGCGCCTTCCTGCCTGAGGAGGAGTTCCTCGCCTACGCGCCGATGAACGCCGCCGGGTACGAGGCCTTCACGAAGGCGATGGACGACGACCTGGGCACCCCCGCCGCCACAGCCGCGCTCTTCGAGGCCATCCGCGCCGGTAACCAGGCCATCGCCGCCGGCGACACGGAGAACGCCAGGCTCCACGCCCTCGTCGTGGACAGCATGCTCAACGTCTTCGGGATCCACCCCGACGCCCCGGAGTGGGGCGCCCAAGGCACCGACACAGACCTCACCCCGGTCGTCGACGGCTTGGTCGCCGCTCTCCTTGAACAGCGGGCCAAGGCCCGGGCCGAGAAGGACTGGGCAACCGCCGACAGCATCCGCGACACGCTGAGCAACGTCGGCCTCACCATTGAAGACACCCCGTCCGGGCCCACGTGGCACCTGGACAACTGACGAAAGAAGCTCATGGCAGGCAACTCCTCGCGCCGCGGCGCGACCAGCAAAGGCAAGAACAAGGCCGCCGGCTCCGGTGGCCGCATCCGCCGATCCCTCGAAGGCCGCGGCCCCACGCCGAAGGCCGAGGAACGCACGTACCACAAGGCGTACAAGGCCAAGCAGGCCGCACAGCGCCGCACCCCGTCGAAGCCCACGCGCCAGAAGCCGGCGGGCGCCGACTGGGTGGTGGGACGCAACCCTGTTTATGAGGCGCTGCTCGCCGGCATGCCCGTGAAGCAGGCCTTCGTGGCCGAGGGTTCGGAGCGCGACGACCGCCTCCGCGACATCCTGAAGTTCGCGGCAGACCGCGGCCTGCCCATGCTGCAGGTCACCCGCGCAGAGCTGGACCGGGTCACCGGCGGTGGCCTCGTGCACCAGGGCGTCGCCCTGCAGCTGCCGGCCTACGAGTACGCGGACCCGCAGGACCTCATCGCCGACGCGTTCGAGGTGGACGGCATCATCGTGGCCCTCGACGGCATCACGGACCCCCGCAACCTGGGCGCGATCGTGCGTTCGGCGGCGGCGTTCGGGGCCGTCGGCGTGGTCATCCCGTCGCGGCGCTCCGCGTCGATGACCGCCGCCGCGTGGAAGACCTCCGCGGGTGCCGCGGCACGCCTGCCCATCGCGATGGCCACCAACCTCAACCGCACGCTCGAGCAGGCGACGAAGGCCGGCTTCACCATCCTCGGCCTCGCAGGCGAGGGCGAGGTGCCGATCAGCGGCGCGGCAGGCCTCGACGGGCCGCTGGTGATCGTGGTGGGCTCCGAGGACGAGGGCCTTGCGCGCCTGGTCCGAGACCACTGCGACCAGTTGGTGTCGATCCCGATCGCCAGCGAGGTGGAGTCGCTCAACGCCTCCGTGGCCGCGTCCGTCGCGCTCTACGAGGTCTCGCAGCAGCGCGCGGGCATCACTGAGGCTGTTCCCGGGCAGTGAACTGCACGCCGAACTGCAGCGGGGACGGGGTCGCGGTGAACTGCGCCGCGACCGTCACGCCCCCGGTGTAGAGGGCCTGCAGGGTGCCCTTCGGCTGGAACCGCATCGTCCCGACGGTATAGGGCCCGGCCAGCTGCCAGATGAGGTCCACCGTCGTGGACATCTCGATGTCGTCTGCCGCCACGATCTCCGGCGCCACCACCTTGTGGTTGACGCCCTCGCTGTCCTCGAACGTGAACGACTCGGGACCGCTGAAGCTGTAGGTGAAGCGGGTGTCGGTGAGGCTGGGTTCGAATGTGAGCCGCAGCCTGAACCACTGCATCCCGGCAGCCGCCCAGCCCAGGCCTGGCAGCCAGGGCGTCAAGAGGCTCGCCGTCGGGTTCGGCGCCAACGCCACCGCCAACTGCGCCTCGTCCTGCTCGATCTGCAGCGACGGGTCCGGCAGGCTGATGATGTCGTGCACGAAGATCTGTCGCTCCGGCTGCACCGCGATGAGGTGCCGCTCCCGGAAACCCGTGGTGTCGGCCCACGCCTCGTCCTCGACGGGGGCGCCCGTGATCAGGTCCAGCGACACTGTGCGCGCCTGGTCCGTGACGTCGAGGAACACCGGCGACCCCTCGGGGATGCACAGCATGATGAGCGTCCAGTCGATGTCGTACTCGCCGTCGTCGTTGATCGTGTGCCGCACGAACGGCGCCCCGAGGTCGAACGCGACGTCTCCCACGCGCAGCCGGTGCGCGAGGTCCGCCCCTGGGTCGGGCTGGAAGGACGGGACGCCTGCCGCCAGCGTGAACGCCAGGATCTGGTGGCCCTCGGGCGCGCGCAGCGGGGTGCGGCGACGCACCTGCATGGCGGTCTGCTGGCCGAGTTCGGCGCCCAGGAACACCTGCTCGAGCCGCGCGTCGAAGTGGGGCGTCGAGATGCGCTGCCCGACGCTACTGGCCTCCTCGATGGACTTCACTCCGTTGTCGCTGGTCTGGATGAAGAAGTCCGGCCGCAGTTCGACGGTGGGGTCAGCCGACTCGACGGCCTCCGGCGTGCCCTCCACCCACTCGATGGGCTCGAACGAACAGCCGCTCAACCCCATGAGCGCAAAAAGCCCCAGCGCACCACGCCTGTTCACCGACACAGGGTGAAGGGTAACGGATGGGCCGTTCAGGACCTCGGGCACTAGAGTGGGCAGCACGCACCCCTGAATCCAAGGAGAACTGTGAGCGATCTCGAATCGATCTCGTCGGCCTACCGGACCCTGCTGGGCATGATCGAGGAGGTGGAGCCCCGCATCGCTCAGGCGACGCGCCAGGAGCTCACCGATCAGCGTGGGTCGCTGAAGCTCATCGCGTCCGAGAACTACGCCAGCCTCCCCGTGCTCGCCACCATGGGCACCTGGATGAGCGACAAGTACGCAGAGGGCACCGTCGGTCACCGCTTCTACGCCGGTTGCCAGAACGTCGACAGCGTCGAATCAGTTGCCGCCGAGCACGCCCGTGAGCTCTTCGGGGCGCAGTACGCCTACGTGCAGCCCCACTCCGGCATCGACGCCAACCTCACCGCCTACTGGGCCATCCTCGCGCACAAGATCGAGTCCCCCGCGCTGGAGGAGTTCG
Organism: Tessaracoccus sp. MC1756; assembly: GCF_014164735.1. Classification (NCBI taxonomy): domain Bacteria; kingdom Bacillati; phylum Actinomycetota; class Actinomycetes; order Propionibacteriales; family Propionibacteriaceae; genus Tessaracoccus; species Tessaracoccus sp. MC1756. Next base: position 551,987 of record NZ_JACJFZ010000002.1, read on the forward strand.
GCGTGAAGGGCGTCGCGGAGTTGAGCGAGGCGGACTGGGAGACCCTGCGCCGCCGCTTCGGAGACCAGCGTCTGCTGGGCATGTCGCTCGACGCCGGCGGCCACCTCACCCACGGCTTCCGCCCGAACGTGTCCGGCAAGATGTTCCACCAGCGTTCCTACGGGACCGACGCCGAGACCGGCCTGCTCGACTACGAGGCCCTGCGCGCGCAGGCCAAGGAGTTCAAGCCGCTGGTGCTGGTGGCCGGCTACTCCGCCTACCCGCGTCGCATCAACTTCGCGAAGATGCGCGACATCGCCGACGAGGTGGGCGCCGTCCTCATGGTCGACATGGCCCACTTCGCCGGCCTGGTGGCCGGCAAGGTGTTCACCGGCGAGGAGGACCCGGTCCCCTACGCCGACGTCGTGACCACCACCACGCACAAGTCGTTGCGCGGCCCGCGCGGCGGCATGGTGCTGGCGACGGCGGAGTACGCCCCGTCGGTGGACCGCGGCTGCCCGCTGGTGCTCGGCGGCCCGCTGTCGCACGTCATGGCGGCGAAGGCCGTGGCGCTCGCCGAGGCCCGCACCGCTGAGTTCCAGACCTACGCGCAGGCCGTGGCGGACAACGCCAAGGCGCTGGCCGAAGGCCTCATGAAGCGCGGCGGCAAGCTGGTCACGGACGGCACGGACAACCACATCGTGCTGCTCGACACCACCGCCTTCGGCCTCACCGGCCGTCAGGGCGAGGCCGCGCTGCTCGACGCGGGCATCGTCACCAACCGCAACTCGGTGCCCAACGACCCGAACGGCGCCTGGTACACCTCCGGCGTGCGCCTCGGCACCCCGGCCCTCACCTCGCGCGGCTTCACCGCCTCGGACATGGACGCCGTCGCGGACATGATCACCGGCGTGCTGAAGGCCACCAAGCCGACCACCACCTCGGCCGGTGCCCCCAGCAAGGCGAAGTACGCACTCGACGATGCGGCGCGCGACAACTCGCTCGCCGAAGCCGAGCGGCTGCTCAACCTGCACCCGCTCTACCCGGGCTTCGAGATCTGATTGTTCAGTCTCTGACCTGAACAGAAAGAGGGGCCGCGATGCAACAGCATCGCGGCCCCTCTTCCGTTTCGGGAGTTCACTGTGCCCTTCCTCAGAGGAGGGGGCGGACCGCCTCCATGATGGGCTGGAGGTCTGCCGGCGCGGCGTCCAGGCTGGTGACGTGGACGGTGCCGTGGTTGGCGCTGTCGAAGACGCAGGCCGACATACCGGACTGCACGCCGCAGTAGGCCGTGCCCGCCTCCACCTCCGTGACGTCCTCCATGATCGACGCGTAATCCGCCGCGCCCTGGTGCGGGGCGGTGGCGTTGACCGTGACACTCTCGAAGGTGTCCTCGGCCAGGGAGCCCCGGCTGTAGATGGCCTGGTCGAAGGAGAGTTCCGTGTCGAGGACGAACTCGCCGATCTCCGCGGGGAGGAGCGCCTTGTCGATGGGGAGTTCCTCGAAGAGGTCGTCCGGGACGTCCTCGACGGAATCCGACGCAATGGGCGACGCCGAGGGAGTGTCAGAGGTCTGTGCCGCGGGCTCCGAGGTGGCGACAGCCGACGTGGACGCCGGGGTCTCGGTGGGGGTGACGCTCCCGGCGCCGGTGCAGGCCGCACCTAGCCCCAGCATCACCAGCGCGCTCACCGTCAGCGCGAGGCGCCTGCCTGCATACGTCATTGCCTTCTCCTTCGTCGGACCGTCGGCAAGATTACCTACCGCCGGGCTCACGCGAGGAGGGCCACCGCGACGGCCGCGACCCCTTCGCCGCGACCCGTCAGCCCCAACCCGTCGGTGGTGGTGGCGGTCACGGTCACGGCGGCACCCAGCGCCTCCGTCAGCGCGGCCTGGGACTCGGCGCGCCGAGCGGCGAAACGAGGCCGGTTGCCGATGATCTGCACGGAGACGTTGCCGATCTCGAACCCTGCGGCGCGCACCCGGCGTGCGGTCTCCGCCAGGAAGGCGACACCGCTGGCCCCGGCCCACTCCGGCTCGGACGTGCCGTAATTGGAGCCCATGTCGCCCAGCCCTGCGGCGCCGAACAGCGCATCACACGCGGCGTGCGCGGCCACGTCACCGTCGGAGTGCCCGGCCAGCCCGGCCGGCTCATCCGGGAAGTGGAGGCCGCCCACCCACAGGGGCACCCCCTCCTCGAGCCGATGCACATCAGTACCAATGCCGACGCGCATCAGTGGTCCTTCCGGTTCTGCAGGATGGCCGCAGCCACGATGAGGTCTGTGGGTTCGGTGATCTTGAGCGCGTCGCGGTGGCCCGCCACGAGGGAGACGTGCATGCCGGCGAACTCGCACACCGTCGCGTCGTCCGTCACTTCAACGCCCTCGGCGGCGACGGCGGCGTGCGCGTGACGCAGGGCGCCCAGGCGCGCACCCTGGGGAGTCTGGACGGCGCGGAGCCTGGCCCGGTTCACGACGACAGAGGTGTCCTCGTCCACGCGACGCACCGAATCGACGACGGGCACCACCGGGATGGCCGCTTCAGCGCCGCGGGCCACGGCGTCTGCCACGGACCGCACCACAGCGGGCGGCACCAGCGCCCGGGCCGCATCGTGCACCAGGACGACGGCGTCAGCAGGCGCTTCCAGGGCGGCGAGGCCGTGGGCCACCGACTCCTGACGCGACGCGCCCCCCTGCACACATTGCACCGGAACGGGCACGCCGTCGAGTTGCTGGTCGAACTCCGCTTCGAAGCCGGCCGGGATGGTGACGACGACGGCGGTGACCCCACCGTCGACCAACGCATCCACAGAGCGGCGAGCGAGGGAGACGCCCTCGAGTTCAACGAGGGCCTTCGGCACGGGCGCACCCAGCCGGGAACCACTACCGGCCGCCACCACAACGGCGACGACCGGTACTTGAGTGTTTGACACGAAGGTTGTCTGAATCAGGAAGCGAGCACTTCGTCGAGAAGCGTCTCGGCCTTCTCCTCATCACAATCTTCTGCGAGCGCGAGCTCAGCGAGCAGGATGGAGCGGGCCTTCGCCAGCATCCTCTTCTCGCCTGCGGAGAGCCCCTTGTCGCGGTCACGGCGCCACAGGTCGCGGACGACCTCAGACACCTTGATCACGTTGCCGGAGTGCAGCTTCTCCATGTTCGCCTTGAAGCGACGCGACCAGTTGGCCGGTTCCTCGGTGTGTTCTGCGCGGAGCACATCGAACACCCGTTCAAGGCCTTCCTGATCGACCACGTCGCGCACGCCGACGAGATCGAGGTTGTCGGACGGGACACGAATCACGAGATCGTTTTGGCCGAGCACACGAAGAACGAGGAACAGTTTGTCCTCGCCCTTGATCGTCCGGTTTTCGATGTCCTCGATGACAGCCGTTCCATGGTTTGGGTAGACGACCGTCTCACCGATCGAAAAAGTCATATCTTGAAGACCACCTTTCCACAGACAATTCTAGCAGGCTCCCTATACACCCGGGGCCTCTGCCCGTAACGGACGGGGTCCGCAAACGCGGAGAGAGGGTCGCACCTGGTGCGGAGACTGGTTACTATGTGCTCACGCATGCCCCTGACCGGAGGACCCATGACCAAGCCCGTGCGCCGTTTCGCGGCCATCACCGTCGCCGCAGCACTCGCCTTTTCGATGAGCGCCTGCACCCGCGCTGGCTGGGTCCCGGATTCCCCGCCGGCCGCAGGCGTGCAGGCCGAGGACAACGGCTACAAGATCCGCAACATCGTCATCGTGGCGGACGACGCGGGTGAGGCGGTGCTGCTCGGCGGCATCCACTCCCGCGACGAGGCCGCGGAGGTGACCGGCATCACGGTGGCCGCAGAGGAGGGCTTCGAGCAGTACGGGGAGCCCGTGGATCTCGGTTTCACCGCGTCGATCCCGCGTGGCAACTCCGTCTACCTCGACGGTTCGGAGACGTCCTTCTCCAACCCGGACCTGGCACTCGGTCGGCTGGCAGAGGTGACGGTCACCTTCGACGGCGGCACCAGCCTGAAGGTCCACACGCCGGTCATGAGCTCCGAGCACGAGGACTTCTCCGAGGCGTTCTCCAACGCTGGCTGACCTCCCCTCGGACCGCGGCACTGCTGGATATGATGCCGTACTTGGCATCAAAGTCAGCAGTGAGCGAGCGCCTCTGGGTGTGCGGTGCTGGACTCAGGTCCACTGGCGGCTACAAACCCAGCACCCGCGTCAGCCCTCGTACTTGTAGCCCAGGCCGCGCACCGTGATCAGACGCCGTGGTTCGGACGGGTCCTTCTCGATCTTCGAGCGCAGGCGCTTGATGTGCACGTCGAGGGTCTTGGTGTCGCCGACGTAGTCGCTGCCCCAGATCCGGTCGATCAGCTGGCCGCGGGTCATCACCCGGCCCGCGTTGCGCACCAGCAGTTCGAGGAGCTCGAACTCACGCAGCGCGAACCGCACGTCCTCGCCGTCGACGGTGACCTGGTGGCGCTCGACGTCGATACGGACGCCCTCCACCTCCACCACCTCGGGCAGCAGCACCTGGTCCATGCCGCGGCGCAGCACCGCACGGATGCGGGCCACCAGCTCGCGGTGGCTGAACGGCTTGGTGACGTAGTCGTCGGCACCCAGTTCGAGGCCCACCACCTTGTCCACCTCGGAGTCGCGGGCGGTGACCATCACGATCGCGACGTTGCCGCGGGAGCGCAGTTGGCGGCAGACCTCGACGCCCGGGATGCCCGGCATCATGAGGTCGAGGAGCACGAGGTCGGCCCCGTTCTTGTCATACTCGGCCAGTCCCTCCGCGCCATCGGCCGCGGTCACGACGTCGAAGCCTTCCTTCCTCAGCATGAAGCTGGTGGCGTCGCGGTACGAGTCCTCGTCCTCGATGATCAGGATGCGGGTCACAGCGCAAATTCCTCCTCCGCCAGGGCGGTGTCTAGTGGATCAGGCCCGAGATAGGCCGGAAGTCTCAAGGTGAAGGTGGATCCCTGCCCGAGCCTGGACCAGACACGGATGGACCCCCCGTGGGCCAGGGCGATGTGGCGAACGATACTGAGGCCCAGCCCGGTGCCGCCAGCGTCCCGCGAGCGGCCGTAGTCCACGCGGTAGAAGCGCTCGAAGATGCGCTCCTGCTCCTCCGCGCTGATGCCGATGCCGTTGTCGGAGACCTTGATGTCGACGAACCGGTCCCCCTCCGCGGTGACCTGCAGGATGCTCAGCGTCACCCGGGCCTGCTCGTGGGAGTAGTTGATGGCGTTCTGCACCAGGTTGCTAACTGCGTCTGCCAGCTGCCACCTGTCGCCGACGACGTAGGTGTGCGCCGTGCGCGCGACGATGAGGCTGACCCCGCGCTTCTCCGCGCGGGCCCGGGAGCGGCTCACCGCCTCTGTGACCACCTCGTGCACGTCGACGATCTCGCGGCTGAGCATGGGGTCTTCCGACTGGAGGCGTGACAGGTCGATGATCTGGTTGACCAGCTGCGCCAGCCGCGACGACTCATGCTGCAGGCGACCGGCGAACCGCTGCACGGCGTCGGGGTCGTCGCTGGCCGCTTCCACGGCCTCCGCAAGCACGCTGAGCGCACCGATGGGTGTCTTGAGTTCGTGCGAGATGTTGGCCACGAAGTCGCGGCGCACGGCCTCGACGCGGCGCTGCGTCGACTCGTCGTCGGCGATCACGAGCACCAGGTCGTCGCCCATGGGCGCGACGCGCGCCTCCAGTTCGAGGGCGTCGGCGCCGGGGTGCACCTCCCGCCGGATGGGGCCGCGGTACAGGTTGCCGCTGGCGCGGACCTCCCGGACCTTCTCCAGCAGAGCGGCGAATCCCACGCGGCTCCCCCGCGCGAGGTTGAGCACGATGCCAGGCTCGTTGACATGCAGGATCTCGTCATGGGGCCCCACCAGCATGGCGCCGGAACGGAGCAGATCCATCACGATGCGCAGCTCCTCGCTGGCCTCGACGCGACCCTGGGACTCGAGCAGCCGACGACGCGCAAGGCCCCGGCGGATCAGCAGGACGAACGTCACCACCACCAGGGCCAGGAAGGCCCCAATGAGGCCTGCGACCGCGGGATGCATGTGCCACATCATATGGGGCGCAGCGCGATTGGCCCGGTCATCAGACAACCCTGAACGCACCGGTCCGGGATGCGGAACCAATCCTTCACCTGCCGTTCATCGTTCATTCACCGAGATGACACGTCCAGCTAGGTAGCTGCCCTAGCCTCGGGCAGGAAAGGTGTCCAGCTAGACTCGGGGCAACCGTGACAAAGGAGTACCGCAGAATGCGTACCAGCTACCATGAGGAACTTGATTCCGTCCTGGACAGCCTCGTTCATATGGCAGATCTCGTCGAGGTCGCCATCATCGAGAGTTCCGAGGCGCTGCTCACGGCAGACCTGGGCCGCGCGGAAGCCGTCATCACCAATGACGCGCAACTGGACAAGATGCACGAGGAGCTCGAGTTCCAGTGCCTGAGCCTGCTCGCGCTCCAGGCGCCCGTCGCCGGCGAGCTTCGCACCATCGTGTCGGCCATCCGCGTCGTGTTCGAACTCGCCCGCATGGGGGATCTCGCCGCGCACATCGCCAAGATCGCCCGCCTGCGTTACCCGGCCCACGCCGTCCCGGAGCGCTTCGAGCCGAACTTCCGCGAGATGGCGAAGATCGCCGAAGAGGTCATCGACGTGGCCCGCCTGTCGCTGGCGGAGCGCGACGCCAAGGGCGCCCAGACGCTGGCCACCATCGACTCCCGCATGGACGACCTGCGTCGCGACCACTTCACCGAGATCTTCAAGGAAGGCTCGGAGATCAGCGTCGAGGGCGCCGTGGACGTTGCGCTGCTCGGCCGCTACTTCGAGCGCTTCTCGGACCACGCCGTCGCCGTGGGTCGCCGCGTGATCTACATCATCACCGGGGAGATCCCCGAGGGTGAAGAGTGGCCCAACGCCTGACCCGGCTGAGCACGGCAGGGGTGTCGCCGCTAATGTTGGGCGTATGACTGCGAAGCTGATCCTGCTCCGTCACGGCGAGAGCGAATGGAACGCGAAGAACCTGTTCACCGGCTGGGTGGACGTCGACATCAATGAAAAGGGCATTGCGGAGGGCAAGAAGGCCGCCGAACTGCTCAAGCAGGAGGGACTCCTCCCGGATATTCTGCACACCTCCCTGTTGCGCCGCGCCATCCACACCGCCTACCTGGCGCTGGATGGTTGCGACCGCCACTGGATCCCGGTCAAGCGCAACTGGCGCCTGAACGAGCGCCACTACGGCGCTCTGCAGGGCAAGGACAAGGCGCAGACGCTGGAGCAGTACGGCGAGGAGCAGTTCATGCTGTGGCGCCGTAGCTACGACACGCCCCCGCCGCCGATCGATGTCGACGACGAGTTCAGCCAGCACCACGACCCGCGCTACTCGGACATCCCGGAGGCTGACCGTCCCCGCACCGAGTGCCTCAAGGACGTCGTGGCCCGCCTGCTGCCCTACTGGGAAGCGCACATCGTGCCGGACCTGGCCGAGGGCAAGACGGTGCTGATCACCGCTCACGGCAACTCGCTGCGCGCCCTCGTCAAGCATCTCGACGGCATCTCCGACGAGGACATCGCCGGCCTTAACATCCCCACCGGTGTCCCGCTCTACTACGAGCTGGACGAGGACTTCAAGCCTGTCACCCCCGGTGGCCGCTACCTCGACCCCGAGGCCGCGAAGGCGTCCATCGAGGCCGTCAAGAACCAGGGCAAGAAGTAGTCACCACTCCGCACCTCACTCGCAGGCCCCACGTGTTCGTGGGGCCTGCGTTGCTCTGTCTGCTTCTGCTGAGCGGGTGCCTCCCCGGCACGTCCCTCGAAACATCGGACGTGACGACGCCGGAGGTTCCACAGCCGGTCACGACCAGCGCCGGCCCGACGGAGGGGCCTGCGGCGGACGCCGTCGTCGGGGACCTTTTGCCGGTGGCGGGCGTTATCGACGGCGACACCATCGACGTGCTGATCGACGGCGAGCGGACCCGCATCCGCGTCATCGGGATCGACACCCCCGAGCGCGGCGACTGCGGCTACCAGGAGGCGGCGAGCGCCATGCAGGCGCTGGTGCAGTCGCGCGACGTGCACATCGAATTCGATCCCAGCCAGGGCGACACGGACCGCTACGACCGGCTGCTGCGGCACGTCTTCACGGCCGAGGGCGTCAATGTCGCCGAAGAGATCATCGCCCGGGGCCTGGGTCGCGAATACACCTATGCCGCCCCCTACGCCTATGTCGCGGACCATCTGGCCGCCCAGGCCAGCGCCCAGGACCGGGGCCTCGGGGTGTGGGGAGCAACCTGCGACGCCGGGCAACCCTCCGTCGAGCCCCCCGCCGAACCCGTCGCGCCGGTGCAGCCGCCCGCGGGCGTCTCCTCGCAGGACTGCCTGATCAAGGGCAACATCAACCGCGAAGGCGAACACATCTACCACCAGCCGGGGCAACAGCACTACGACGAGACGAAGATCAACGAGTCCTACGGCGAGCGCTGGTTCTGCACCCCCGAAGACGCTGAGGCAGCCGGTTGGCGCGCCGCGAAACGCTGACCCCCTCGTCGTACCTCCCCCGCCACTGGGAATACAGTGACAGGCATGAAGACTGCTCTCGTCACCGGTGCCAGCTCGGGCATCGGAGCCGCCACCGCCCGCCAACTCGCCGCCGCGGGCTACCGCGTCATCTGCGCCGCACGCCGTGAAGACCGCATCGTCGCGCTGGCCCAGGAGATCGGCGGCGCCGCCGTGGTGTGCGACATCACCTCGGACGACGACGTGACCCGCCTCGCTGCGGCCGTAGGCGACCGGCTCGACGTGCTGGTCAACAACGCGGGCGGCGCCCTGGGACTGGAACCCGTCGCCGAAGCCGACCTGGACAGGTGGGCGACGATGATCGCGACCAACACCATCGGCACCGCCCGCGTCACCAAGGCCCTGCTGCCTGCGCTGGTGGCCGCCGAAGGTGTGATCGTGTTCGTGACCTCCCTGGCGGCAGATGCCAGCTACGAAGGAGGCGCGGGCTACTGCGCCGCGAAGGCCGGCGAGCGGGCCATCGTCGAGTCGCTGCGGCTGGAACTGTTCGACCAGCCGGTGCGCGTCACCGAGATCGCCCCCGGCATGGTGCAGACCGAGGAGTTCGCGCTCACCCGCTTCGACGGCGACCGTGAGCGGGCGGACAAGGTGTACGCCGGCGTCGCGGAGCCGCTGACAGCCGACGACGTGGCGGACGTGATCGTGTTCATGGCCACCAGGCCGTCGCACGTGAACATCGACCGCCTTGCGATCCGCCCGCGGGCCCAGGCCGCGTCGCACAAGGTGCACCGCACCGTCTGAGAGGTTCGTTCAAGTTTCACGCCCAGTGCTGGGTTTGGCGCCGTACTTGGCCTCAAAGCCAGCATTGAACACGGCCGCCCGGTTTCAGTGCTGGATGTGGCGCCGTCCTCGGGCATAAACCCAGCAGTGGAGCGAAGCTCATGCCGGACGGTCCGAGCGGGGCGCGGACGCCCGGAGCTACGCGGTAGCAAGCAGATGTCTGGTGCTCCGCATGGATACCTTTCGCCTGTGAAGGGGGGTTGTGGCCAGCCTCCAAGCGGCGACTGGGTCCGGTCAAGGCGATTTACCCAAACGCTCAGCCGCACTGCGGCTTTCTGCGGTCTACCGGTCCTGGGGCTCCTCCGGGCCCAGTTGCTCCTTCGGATCCGGAGCGTCCTCCAGCGGGCGGCGGCGCATGAGCTTGCCGAGCCAGCCGGTGCCGTCGACGCGGGCCACCTCTCCGTCGGGAAGCTCCACGGTGGCACGATCAGTGCCCTCCTCCACCTCGCGGCGGGCGGTGCGGCGGCGCACCAACGCGCGGAAGAACGCGGCGTGCTGCTCGCCCTCGAAGGCGACGGTGTGCCCGTCGTCGGTGGCCCAGCGGATGTCCTCAGCACCCCGGTCTCCGGTGCGCAGGTCGATCAGGTCTCCCAGGTAGCGCATCACCACGGCGATGGAAGCCGCCACCGGAACTGCGAGGAAGGCGCCGATGATGCCGCCCCAGACGCCGCCCAGCAGCACTGCGAGGAGCACGATGACCGGGTGGAGCTGCATGACCCGGGACTGGAGCATGGGCTGGAGGACGTTGCCCTCCAACTGCTGCACCGCGAGGATCAGGATGAGGGTGAACAGGGCGGTGTAGATGCCGCCGGACACGAGCGCGACGAGTACTGCGAGCACGCCGGCCGTGATGGCGCCGACCATCGGGATGAAGCCCGCCATGAACGTGATCACGGCCAGGGGGAAGGCCAGCGGCACGCCCAGCACCAACAGACCGAAGCCGATGAACACGGCATCGACGAAGCTGACGATGGCCTGCGTGCGGACGTAGCCGGACAGGGTGGTCCACAGCCTGGTGAGCAGCTCAGTGGCGTGGAACCCGGCCTTGCGGCCCACGACGCGACGGGTGAAGGCCAGGAACCCGTGGCCGTCCTTGAGGAAGAAGAACGTCAGCACGAGCGTCAGCAGCAGCGTGACGATGGCGCTGCCGATGGAGCCGCCCACGTTGAGCGCCTGCCCCACCAACTCGCCGCTCCTGCCCTGGACCCAGTTGAGGCCCTGGTCGATCCAGCTGTTGAGCTGCTCGTCGCGGATGTTGAGGGGCGGACCGGCCGCCCAATCCTGCAGCTGCCGCACACCCTTGATGGCCTGGCCGGACAGGGTGGACCACTGCGCCGCGATGCTGGGGGCGATCAACCAGATGAGCCCGGCGAGGGCGCCGAAGCCGCCGAGCAGTGAGATGGCGGCGCCGGCGACGTACGGCACCCCGCGGCCCTTCAGCCAGGCGGTCACGGGCCAGAGGACCGAGGCGAACAGGAGCGCGAGCACGACGGGGAGGATGCCGTCCCAGAACCTGGCGGCCAGCCAGCCGATGACGAACAGTGCGGCGGCCATGAGGATCAAACGGCCGGCCCAGCCCGCGACCCAGCGGCCCCCCTCACCGATGACGTCGGCCCGGTCGACGGGCGCGGAGGGGTCAGGCGATGGCAGCGCGACGAGGGTCTCCTCGTCGAACGGCAACCCCTCAACCGGCCTGGGGTTTGTCGGTTCGCCAGTTCTGTCGTCGCTCACGCGATCTCCTCATCTCGATCTGGGGCAACCTTATCCAAGCCCACAATGCAAGACGGGCGCCCCACCCGAAGGTGGGGCGCCCGTCGCTGCGTCGGCTAGAACTCGATGAGGGCCTGGCCGCCCTGCACCGCGTCGCCCGGGGCGACGAGGATGCTGGCGACCTTGCCGGCCGTGGGGGCCGTGATCTCGGTCTCCATCTTCATGGCCTCGAGCACCAGCAGCACCTGGCCGGATTCGATCTCGTCGCCTTCAGCGACGAGGATCCGTGCGACGGACCCCGCCAGGGGCGCGACGACAGCGTTGGAGCTGACAGCGCTGACCGAGGCCTTCGTCGGGATGGGGTTGGAGCCTGCGTTGACGCCGATCACGATCGGCCCCAGACCGGGACGCTCCTCCTCCTCGACCTCGACATCGATTTCGTACTCCGTCTGGTTGACGGTCACCTTGAGCTTCATTGTGGTGTCTCCTTAACGGACGTGCGGGACGGAGCGGTCATGGACGCGGGTTCGGGTGGCGGCGGCCCAACGGGTCTGCGAGCCGTACCGGATGGCGCGCACCCGGGCGCGGTGCCCGAAGTACGCCGCCACGGCGGCACCGATGGCGATGAGGTCCGCCTCGGGGATCTCCTTGGCGGACTGCAGCTCGGAGACCTGCGCCTCCAACCCCGCGATTCTGTCCGTGAGTTGCGCGACGAGGTCGCGCAACTCCTGCATCTGGGTGTCTTCCATGTCGACTCCGATCACGCAGGGCCGAGGCCGTGCTTCTTGGCCGGGCGGATCTCGCGCTTGCCGATGAGCAGCTCGAGCGCCATGGCGATCTCGCGGCGGGTGTCGGCGGGATCGATGATGTCGTCGACGAGGCCACGGCTGGCCGCCATGTACGGCGTCGAGAACGTCTCGCGGTACTCCTCGACCAGCTCGGCGCGGCGGGCTTCCTGGTCGTCGGCAGCGGCGATCTCACGACGGAACACGACGTTGGCCGCACCTTCGGCCCCCATCACCGCGATCTCGGCGGTGGGCCAGGCGAACACCCTGTCGGCGCCCAGGTCCTTCGAGCACATGGCCAGGTACGCGCCGCCGTAGGCCTTGCGCAGCACCACGGTGATCTTCGGGACGGTGGCGGCCGAGTAGGCGTAGAGCATCTTGGCGCCGTGGCGGATGATGCCGTTGTGCTCCTGGGCGACACCGGGCAGGAAGCCCGGCACGTCGACCAGGTTCACCACGGGGATGTTGAAGGCGTTGCAGAAGCGGACGAACTTGCTGGCCTTGTCCGAGGAGTCGATGTCGAGGACACCGGACATGACGCTGGGCTGGTTGGCGATGATGCCGATGGTGCGGCCCACGATGCGGCCGAAGCCCACCACGATGTTCCGCGCCCAACCGGCCTGCACCTCGAGGAAGTCGGCGTGGTCGACGATCTCGTGGATGATCTCGCGCACGTCGTAGCCCTTGTTGGACTCGACCGGGATGATGCCCCGCAGCTTCTCGTTGGGCTCCACCACGTCGTCGGGATTGACGACGGGGGCGTCCTCCGTGTTGTTCTGCGGCAGGAAGCTCAGCAGCTTCTGGGCGATCAGGATGGCCTGCTCGTCGTCGTCCGCGACGAAGTGCACGACGCCGGAGCGACCCATGTGGGCGTCAGCGCCGCCCAGGTCGTCCTGCGTGACCTCTTCGCCAGTGACCTGCTTGATCACGCCCGGGCCCGTGATGAACATGTGGGCCTTGCGGGTCTGGATGATGAAGTCCGTCAACGCCGGGGAGTAGGCGGCGCCACCGGCGCAGGGGCCGGCGATGATCGAGATCTGCGGCACCGCGCCCGAGAGGAGCACGTTGGCGTAGAAGACCTTGCCGTAGCCGGACAGCGAATCGATGCCCTCCTGCACGCGCGCGCCACCCGAGTCGTTGATGAAGACGAACGGGGTGCCGGTGCGCAGCGAGGCGTTGAGGGCCTCGGTCACCTTGATCGAGTGGGCCTCGCCCGCGGAGCCGCCCATGACGGTGAAGTCCTGCGAGGCGATGTGGACCGGGCGGCCCATGACGTAGCCGGAACCGGTGACGACGCCCTCGGCGGGCATGTCGGCCTTGTCCATGCCGAAGGTGGTGGTGCGGTTCTTGCGGAACGCGCCCGTCTCCTGGAAGGAGCCCTCGTCGAGCATGGCGGCGACGCGCTCACGGGCGGTCAGCTTGCCCTTGTCGCGCTGCTTCTGGAGCTTGTCCTCGCCGCCGCCCGTCTGCACGTGCGCGCGGCGTTCGGCGAGCTGCGCGAGGCGCTCCTCCATCGTGTGCTGCTTTGCCATGAATGTTCTCCTTAGGCCGGCTCGACGGCAACGCTGTGCGAGCGGCCGGCAATGGTGACGTTGTACTTGACGGGGCCGGTGATGCCGGGGCGCTCAGCGCCGGCCTTCTGGGCGGCCGCTTCGGACTTGAGCTGGGCGTGGGTCTTGCCGACGCTCTTGGGGCCTTCGTCGCGCGACTTGAGGAACTTCGGCGCCACACCCGGGAACATCGCGTTGGTGAGGACGTCCTCCTCGGAGCCGTCGTAGCCGTCGAGGTTCGAGGCGGCCTTGACCAGTTCGTCCCATTCGGGCTTCAAGTGGTCTGCCGGGCGGTCCGTGATGACCTCCTTCTTGGCCTGCGCCTGCGCCAGTGCGACGACCTCAGGGTTGCGCTCGCCGAGGCATTCGCCGTAGTAGCCGAGCATCAGGTCCGCGAATTCACCGGTGAGCACCTTGTAGCGGCCCATCAGCACGTTGAACACGGCCTGCGTGCCCACGATCTGCGACGACGGGGTGACCAGCGGCGGCTGGCCCGCGTCGGCCTTGACCCGGGGCACTTCCTCCATGACCTCGCGGATGCGGTCGCCCGCGCCCTGCGCCTTGAGCTGCGACTCCATGTTGGAGAGCATGCCGCCGGGGATCTGGGAGGAGAAGATGTCGGTGTCGACCAGCGTGGCCGACTCGAATTCCTTGTACTTGGGGCGCACCGTGGCGAAGTGGTCACGGATGCGCAGGAGGCGCTCCATGTCGAGGCCGGTTTCGTAGCCGGTGCCCTCGAGCATCGCGACGAGCGACTCCGTGGGGTTGTGTCCGGGGCCCAGCGACATCGACGAGATCGCGGTGTCCACGACGTCGGCGCCGGCCTCGATGGCCTTCATCAGCGACACGAGCGTCACGCCGGTGGTGGAGTGGCAGTGCACGTTGATCTGGACGTCGCCGTAGGTGTCCTTGATGCCCTTGACGATGTCGTAGGCCTGCTGCGGCTGCAGGAGCGCGGCCATGTCCTTCAGGGCGATGGACTCGGCGCCCATGTCCAGGAGCTGGCCGGCCAGGCGGATGTAGCCCTCAACCGTGTGGACGGGAGAGACGGTGTAGCAGATGGTGCCCTGCGCGTGCTTGCCGACGTTCTTGACGGCCTGCATCGCCTTGGCCATGTTGCGGGGGTCGTTGAGGGCGTCGAACACGCGGAACACGTCCATGCCGTTCTCGGCGGACTTCTCCACGAACTTGTCGACGACCATGTCCTCGTAGTGGCGGTACCCCAGGAGGTTCTGGCCGCGCAGCAGCATCTGCAGCTGCGAGTTGGGCATCAGCTCGCGGAAGGTCCGCAGCCGCTTCCAGGGGTCTTCGTTCAGGAAGCGGATGCACGCGTCGAACGTCGCGCCGCCCCAGCATTCAACCGACCAGTAGCCTGCCTGATCGATGTCTTCGCACGCATCCACCATGTCTTCCATGGCCATGCGAGTCGCCATCAAACTCTGATGTGCGTCGCGGAGCACGAGCTCCGTCACGCCGATCTTTCGCGCTGTCATGGCAACTATCCAATCATGTCCATTGCGCGCTCCATGGGGCACCCCCGTGAAAGCCGGGTGCCGGAGGAAAGTATTCTGTTGTGCCGTCCGTGCGCGGACGCTCCGGGTACGCGGAGACAGCAAACGGGACCACCCGCGAGGGATGGTCCCGTTTGGTTCAGGGCCGTGTGGCCGGACCGTTGTCAGTGACGACGGTCGTCGGTGACGGAATCCTTGAAGTCCTCAACCTTGTCGGCGACTGAGCCAGAGGCATCGCCAACCTTCTCATCGACCTCGTGACCCACTTCCGAGACATTTGCCTCGATGCGATCACGCTGGCCGCTGCGACGGAGTTCTTCGTTGTCGGTTGCGTCGCCGATGCCTTCTTTGGCCTTACCGACGGTTTCCTTCATCTTGTCTCCGAGTCCCATAGGCTGCCTCCTAGCGGTCGGTGGATAGGACTTCCCAATGTACCCGCACGGCCGGGGTCAACCAAGGGTTTCGTGAAATCCCCGCCCGACAGGTGGGATCTGGGCCGCTCCGCCTCAGGGAAGGACGTCGCCCAGGCGGGCGAAGGTGAGTCCCTCCTCGAGCAACGCCGGGATCGCCCGACGGATCCCTTGTGCGGTGCCGGAACCGGGTCTGTTGAAGTGACCGAGGCAGATGGAACCGGCCCGGGCCTGCAGGGTCGCGGTTCTCACCTGCGATGCAGAGAACGTGGCGCCGGCGTCCGTGTTGACGTCGAAGTTGATGCACTGCAGCCCGAGGGTCTGGGCGATGGTCACCGCCACGTCGTCGTAGTGCGCCGTGCCTGAGCGGAAGAAGCGAGGGGCCTCGCCCAGCAGGCCGGTCAACAGTTCCTGGGCGCCGGCCACCTCGTCGTACACCTCGGCGACCGAGGCGGTGCCGGGGATGCCGTAGGCCTTCTCCCCCGTGACCGACAACGGCAGGTGGCGGGTGCCGTGGTTGGCCAGTTCGAACAATGGGTCCGCGATGAGGTCGCGGACCGTGCCGGGGTTGGACTCCACCCAGCGGGCGTTGACGAAGAGGGTGGCCGGGGTACCGGTGTCGGAGAGCGCGGCCAGGAGGTCGTCGTCGACGCCGGAGCCGTGCCGGCCGCCGCAGGCGTCGAACGTGAGGACGACCGGTGCCTGTTCGTGGCGGAGCACCACGCCGTCGACCTCCGGGCCCCACTGGGTAGGGCTCTGCCCTTGGAAGCGGGCCACGATGTCGTCGCGGCTGAGGTGGCCGGAGGTCGCCGACGACGAGGGCGCCGGAGTTGTAGACGCGGACGTGGCCGATGGCTCGACCGGCGCCGGCCGGACGCTGCTGATGCTGGGCGAGGGCTGCGGCGCGGGCGCGGTGAGAGTGGGTCGCGCGGTGTCCGTGTCAGGGGCGCAGCCGGCGACGACGAGCGCACCCAGGGCGAGGGCGGCCCGGCGTCGGATGGTCATGGCCGTCATCCTCGCAGAGTCGCACCGCCCGTCGCCCACCGGCCAACAGCGCGGGGCCACCAGGCACCCGACGACGGATCGTGCTGCGGATCGTGCCGACTGTGCATCGGCCCGACGCCCCGCCCCGCGCCCGTGGTCGACTGTGGGACGACCCCTTCCCGGGCCGCCCGCACCGGCTCCGGGGGACGCGAATCAATGGAGATACCCATGACCCAGGAACTCACGACGCTTGAGAAGGCCGCCCTGCTGAGCGGCAAGAACGTCTGGCAGTCACGCGACCTGCCCAGGCACGGCGTCCCGTCGTTCTTCATGGCGGACGGCCCACACGGCGTCCGCAAGCAGGTGGGCTCCGGCGACCACCTCGGCCTCAACGCCTCCGAACCGGCCACCTGCTTCCCCACCTCGGCCACGGTGGCCTGCAGCTGGGACGTCGAGCTGGCCGAGGAGGTGGGGCACGCGCTCGGGCGCGAAGCCGCCGCGCTGGGCGTCGATGTGCTGCTGGGCCCCGGCCTCAACCTGAAGCGCAGCCCCCTGGGCGGGCGCAACTTCGAGTACTTCTCCGAGGATCCGTACCTGAGCGGCAAGCTGGCCGCCGGCTACGTGCGGGGCATCCAGGCCGAAGGCGTCGCGGCCACCCCCAAGCACTTCGCCGTCAACAGCCAGGAACTGCGCCGGATGGCGTCAGATTCCGTCGTCGACGAGCGCACCCTGCGTGAGTTGTACCTCACCGCCTTCGAGATCGTGGTCCGCGAGGCCGCGCCCCGTGCACTGATGAGCTCCTACAACCTCGTCAACGGCACCTATGCACATGAGAACCGCCACCTGCTCACCGACATCCTCCGCGGCGAATGGGGCTTCGACGGCGTGGTGATCAGCGACTGGGGCGGCAGCAACGACCCCGTCGCCGCCATCGCCGCCGGCGCCAACCTGGAGATGCCGGCCCCAGGGCTGGATTCGGTGCGCCAACTGGTCGCGGCCGTCCGCGACGGGCGCCTGTCCGAGGCCGACCTCACAGCCCGGGCCGCCGAAGTCGTCAGGCTCGCCCTCGCCGGTGCTGACGCCGAGCGCCCCACCGTCGACCACGACGCCCACCATGCACTCGCCCGCCGCGCCGCCGAGGAGTCGATGGTGCTGGTGCGCAACGAGGACGCCATCCTCCCCCTCTCCGCCGGCACCCGCGTGGCGCTCATCGGCGACATGGCAGACACGCCGCGCTACCAGGGGGCCGGCTCGTCCCAGGTCAACCCCACCCGGCTGAGCTCCGCCCGCGAGGCCATCGCCGACAGCGGCCTTGAGCTCACCGCGTTCGCGCAGGGCTACCGTCGCCACTCCGGCATCGACGGCGACCTCGAGTCGGAGGCGGTATCCGCCGCGCGCGCCGCCGACGTGGCGCTGGTCTACCTGGGCCTCGACGAGATCAACGAATCCGAGGGCGTCGATCGCCGCCACATCGACCTCCCCGACGCCCAGCTCTCCCTGCTGCGCGCCGTCGCCGCCGTCAACCGGAACGTTGTGGTCGTGCTCAGCGCGGGCTCCGTCGTGGACCTGGCGTGGGCGGAACAGACCCGGGCCGTGCTGCACGGCTACCTGTCCGGGCAGGCCGGCGCCGAGGCGGCGCTGCGGGTGCTGACCGGCGAGGTATCGCCGTCGGGCAAGCTCGCGGAAACCTACCCGGTGTCGCTGGTGGAGACGCCCACGTTCGGGCGCTTCCCCGCCGAAGGTCGTGCCAGCGTCTACCGCGAGGGCCTGTTCGTCGGGTACCGCCACGCCGACGCCGCCGGGCGCGCCGTCCGCTACCCGTTCGGCCACGGCCTGAGCTACACCAACTTCACCTACTCGGATCTCCACCTCACCGAGGCCGGCGCCGAATTCACGATCACCAACACCGGCCCGGTGGCTGGCGCGGAGATCGCCCAGCTCTACGTCTCGACGCCCGCCAGCGCCGTCGTCCGGCCGGTCAAGGAACTCAAGGGCTTCGCGAAGGTGCACCTCGCCGCGGGCGACTCCGCCAGCGTGACGATCCCCTTCGACCGCTACACCTGGCGCCACTTCGACGCCACCTCCGGCGTCTGGGAGATCGAGGGCGGATTGCGCCGCATCCTCGTGGGCGCCAGCTCCGCCGACCTGCGGCTGAGCGGCGAACTGCAGGTCCCGGGGGTCGCCGTCGACCCGACCGTCGCGCCTGAGACAGTGCGCCGGGCAATGCTGCGCGGCCTGGCCGACGACGAGTTCAGCGACCTGTTCGGCATCATCGTGCCCAGGGACGCCACCTCCGGCGCGCTGGACCGCAACGACCCGCTCGGCGACCTCAGCCGCGCCCGCAGCCCCCTGGGCCGGTTGGCGCACTGGATCCTCGTCACCCTGCGCCGTCGAAGCGAGGCCAAGGGCGAGCCGGACCTCAACATCCAGTTCCTGTACAACATGCCGTTCCGGGCCATCGCCAAGATGTCCAACGGCATGGTCAGCGACGAGATGGTCGACGGCATCGTCGCGCTCGTGAACGGCCACCACTTCCGCGGGCTGCGCACCATCGTCGGCGGCTTCCTCCGCAACCGGCGCCTGGGCAGGGACCTGTCCCGCCAGCTCAACGCACACTGAAATCACCAAGGAGCAGACCCGCCCATGTTCACCAAGATCCGCACCGCGTGGGGCCGTTACAGCGAGCGCCACCCGGAACTGTCGAAGTTCCTGATGTTCTTCCTCCTCAGCAACGGGGTCACCGTGCTGCAGATCATCGTCATGCCGTTGTTCCGCGCCATCTTCGCGCGCACCTCACTGATCGACACCAACTTCCAGGTGTGGCCGGTGGGCGCCAACGTCGACGGCTCCCAGTACTTCATCTTCGACTACGCCGCCGGCGCCCTGCCCGACGGAGGGGGCGGCCTGGCCTACTTCCTCGCCGTCCAACTCGCCATCGGCATCGCGCAGATCATCAACTTCTTCGCGCAGCGCAACATCACGTTCAAGTCGAACACCAGCGTGTGGCGCGCGGCGTTCTGGTACCTGGTGGCCTACGTCGTCATCACGCTGGTGGCCGCAGCAGCGCAGGGCTTCTACAAGGCGCCGATCTACACCTTCCTCATCGACACCCTCGGGTGGGGCCAGACCGGCGAGACCGCGGCTGATGTGCTCACTATGATCATCAACGCGGCCATCTCGTTCTGGGTGTTCTATCCCATCTTCAAGGTCATCTTCCGTCAGGAGCCGGTGGCCGCAGAAGACGTCCGCGCCGAGCAGACGGTCTGAGGCCCCGGCCGTGAAGACCCTGACCCTGGCCGTGCCGAGCTACAACTCGGCCGCCTACCTCCACCGCTGCATCGACTCCCTGATGCCGCTCGACGACGACCTCGAAGTCATCGTCGTCAACGACGGCTCCAGCGACGACACCTCGGCCATCGCCCACCGCTACGCGGAGGCGCACCCCGGGCAGGTGCGCGTGGTGGACAAGGCCAATGGCGGCCACGGGTCGGCGGTCAACGCCGGCTTGGACGCCGCCACGGGGCGCTACTTCCGGGTGGTGGACAGCGACGACTGGCTCGACCGCGAGGCGCTCACGGCGCTGCTCGGCGTGCTGCGCGGCCAGGACCGGCTGGACCTCGTCGTGACGAACTTCGTGTATGAGAAGGAGGGCCGCACACACCGGCACGCCATGCGCTACCGCTCCACACTCCCCACCGGGCGCGAGTTCGGTTGGGACGAGGTGGGCCGCTTCCGCGCCGACCAGGGGATGCTGATGCACGCGCTGACCTACCGCACGGCGGTGCTGCGCAACTCCGGCATGCGCCTGCCGGAGCACACCTTCTATGTGGACAATCTCTACGCCTTCCTCCCCCTGCCCTACGTGCAGCGGCTGTTCTACCTGGACGTGGACCTGTACCGCTACCACATCGGCCGCGCCGACCAGTCGGTCAACGAGGCCGTCATGCTGAAGCGCCTGGACCAGCAGCTGCGCGTCAACCGCCTGATGATCGGCGCGCTACCGTCGCCCGGTTCGACGCCGAAGGCCCTGCACCGCTACCAGGTGCACTACCTGGGGCTGGTGTGCGCCGTCTCCTCGATCATGCTGATCCGGGCCGGCGGGCCGGAGCAGTTGCAGCAGAAGCGCGAGCTGTGGCGCGACCTTCGGGCCGCCCACGCGCCGGCGCACCGACAGCTACGACGCAGCAGCATGGGCCAGTTGGTCAACCTGCCCGGCCGCACCGGACGCAGCGTCTCGGTGCTTGCCTACCGAGTGGCCCAGTCGGTCGTCGGGTTCAACTGAGCGGGAGTAGCACCGTCAGGGTGAACCAGTTGTCGCGGCCGACGAAGGTCGCCTCGCCACCGTACTTCTCCGCCGCCTGCCTGATGCTCTTCAGGCCCAGCCCGTGCGTGCCGCCGACCTTCCGGGTGGCGAGTTCGCCCTCCTCGTAGCGCAGCTCGCCGTCGAAGTAGTTCTCGAACTTCAGCACGACGAAGCGGGCCTGGTTGAACACGGCCACCCGGATCAGTCGCTGCTCCGGGTCCGGCAGGCGCAACACCGACTCGATGGCGTTGTCCAGCGCGTTGCCGCAGATGCTGGCCAGGTCCATCACGTCGACGAAACCCAGGGCGCCGCCGTCAGCCACGGCCGTGAAGTTGATGCCCCTGGATCGGCAGTAGCGGGCCTTGGAGGTCAGCACCGTGTCCAGCACCGGGTTACCGGTGTCGAACGCGGCACCGAACTCGTTGAGCGACTCCTCCAGCGCGTCGAGGTGCTTGCCCCGCTGCTCCGGGTCCCGCTCGGACCGGATCACGGCCAGGTGGTGCTTGAGGTCGTGCGAAGCGCGGCTGACCAGCTCGATGTCGCGCTTGGCCGCCAGGTACTGGTCGTGTTGGGTGCGCAGGATGGCGTCCATGGCAGCCACCTCCAGGTCCGCACGCTGCTTGCGCAGCTGCTCATGCTGGGCGTACAGCGCGATGTAGCCGGCCAGGTCCACCAGCGTGCGGATGTAGAAGACCTCGAGGGAGATTTCGCCGCTGAAGGGAGTGTTGGGGGTCACGAAACTGAGGTTGCTCAGGCCGAAGGTGCCCACCGCCATGGCGATGGCGATCGCCAGCAGCCGCGACCCGACGGCGGGCGCCGCCCCGTCGAAATGCCGCCGCTCCAGCACGTGCGCCACCCCGAAGGCGGCGGCATACAGCGCCAGCAGCACCAGCGTCGGGAACAATGCGGTGACCCCTGGCTCCGGATGGAAGTAGAAGGCGTGGATCTGCCACTCCAGCGACGCGACCAACTCCGCCAGGACGAACGCGCGGGCGGTCACGTAACCGGCGTCGCGGGCGTTGACCGTGGTGGCGATACCGACGAAGGCGAGCATGCACGCCGCCGCCAGCCCCATCCCGAGCGTCCACAGGTACTGCGGCAGCGTGCCGGCGAACAGCTGTACACCGACCAGGAGCCCCAGGCCCCCGGCCAGGGCGGCCACCGTGCCGGCCACGCCCCACCGTCGGGGCAGGACGAGGATGTAGACGACGCAGGCCAGCCACTCCGCCAGCCCCGTGAACTCCCGCGGGATGTTGGGCAGGATCTCGGTCACGCGGGGTTCCCGCCGAAGTAGGCGGACAGCGCCTCGAGGAACGGCTTCTTGCGCGCGCGGCTGACGGGTAGCGAGATGCCGCCGGTGTGCTTGGATTCGCTGCCGCTGAACCCCTCCACGTGCCGCAGGTTCACCAGTAGGAAGCTGTTGGAGCGGTAGAAGCCGCGCGGCTCGAGTTGGGCGGCCATCTCCTTGAGGGTGCCGATCATCGACAGCTTCTCGTCCACCATGTGGAAGACGAGCCGGTGCTTGATGCTCTCGATGTAGATGACGTCAGCCAGGTTCACGCGCAGCATCTCGCCGCCGACGCTGAGCATGATGTGCTCGTCGCGGGCCTTGTCGAGACGCTCCAGCGACCTCTTCAACTCCTGCGAGAACGCGAAGTACGGCACGGGCTTCAACAGGTAGCTCAGGGCGTCCACCTCGTAGCCCTTGATGGCGAACTGCGCCATGTTCGTGACGAAGATCAGGATCACGCCCGGGTCCACCTCGCGGATCAGGCGGGCGGTGGCGAAGCCGTCCAGGTTGTCCATCTGGACGTCGAGGAAGATGATGTCGAACCGGGGGCGGTAGGAGGCGGTCAGTTCCGAGCCGTCGGCGAACTCCTCCACCTTGAACTGGACGCCGCTCTCGAACTCGTAGCGCGCCAGGTAGCTCTGGAGGAGGTGGCGGCTCTCCGGCTGGTCGTCGACGACGCCGATCGTGATCATCAATCCCCTCCTCGCTTGCCCTTACATTACCAATCTGGCCCCTGCCCACGCTGGTAGCCTTACCCGGAGCGGAAGCCGGGAGGAATCATGGATCTGTTGGTCGTGGGGTCCGGTCTCTTCGGGCTGACCATCGCGGAGCGGGCCGCCACCGAACTGGGCCTGCAGGTGACCGTCGTGGAGTCCCGCAGCCACATCGGGGGCAACGCCTGGAGCACGGTCGACGAGGCCACGGGCATCGAGGAGCACCGCTACGGCGCCCATATCTTCCACACCTCCAATGACAACGTGTGGGGCTACGTCAACCGGTTCACCCGGTTCACTCCCTACGAGCATCGGGTCTACGCCCGTCACCGCGGCGAGGTGTTCCCGCTGCCCATCAACCTCGGCACCATCAACCAGTTCTTCCGTCGCGGTATGAGCCCCGACGAGGCTCGCGTTCTCATCGCGGAGCAGGCAGCTGAGCTGGGCGGGCACGAACCGGGCAACCTCGAGGAGAAGGCGATCTCACTGATCGGCCGGCCCCTGTACGAGGCGTTCATCCGCGGCTACACGGCCAAGCAGTGGCAGACAGACCCGCGCGAACTCGCGTCGGGCATCATCACCCGGCTTCCGGTGCGCTTCACCTACGACAACCGCTACTTCAACGACACCTACCAGGGCATGCCCCGCGACGGCTACGCCGCCTGGCTGCAGCGCATGGCGGACCACCCCCGGATCGACATCCTGGTGGGCGTGGATTTCCTCGAGCCCGGGCATGAATTCAGCCGCGGCTCCGCCGTCGGCCAGGTGCCGGTGGTCTACACCGGCCCGCTGGACCGCTACTTCGAGCACCGCTACGGGGCCCTCGGCTGGCGCACGCTGGATTTCGACCGTCGCGTGCTCGACGTCGACGACCATCAGGGCACCGCAGTCATCAACGAGTGCGACGAGGACGTCCCCTACACGCGCACGCTGGAGTTCAAGCACTTCCACCCCGAGCGCACCCACCGTGGCGGCACCGTCGTCGTGCGGGAGTTCTCCCGCTTCGCGCAGGCCGCCGACGAGCCGTTCTACCCCGTCAACACCTCCGAGGACCGGGCCGTCCTGGAGCAGTACCGGCAGGCGGCCTCCGAGGAACCACGGGTGTTGTTCGGCGGGCGGCTGGGCACCTACCAGTACCTCGACATGCACATGGCCATCGGCTCGGCGCTCAGCCGCTTCGACAGCGTCGTGCGCGCCTGGTTCTGACGCCGGACACACAGCTGCGGGGCCCGCTCGGAAGCGGGCCCCGCAGTTGTCGTCAACCGTCGGTGTGGGTCAGGCTGCGCTGACCTCACCGGAGTGCCTGCGCACCCGGCGCCACACCAGGAACGCGCCCAGCAGGACCAGGGCGCCCAGCACGGCGGTGACCGCGTACTGGATGTAGACCCAGGTGGGGGGCGTGTAGTCCACCGTCGCGCCCGGGGCCAGCCCGTTCATCGCGTTGGAGTTGGCCACCGTGAACAGGATGTTGTGGGTGGCGTTGCGGATGTCCGTGACGGCCTTCGCCGACGTCGTGTCCACGAAGGACTTCGACGGCTGGAACGTCAGCGTCAGGTCCGTGCCCGCGCTGATGCTCTGGTTGGGGTTCATGTACGGGTACAGGTTGAAGTCCGAGATCGCGAAGCCCTGGAAGCCCCATTCGTTCCGCAGCACGTTGGTCATCAGCGCCTCGGAGCCGCCGGCCCACGTGGAGCCGATGCGGTTGAAGGAGCTCATGATGCCCGCCGCGCCGATGGTGGTGTCGGTGCGGGTGCCATCGGCACCCGAAATGTAGGACACGTCCATCGAGATGTTCTTGACGGCCATCTCGAAGGGCTTGAGGTACAGCTCGCGGATCGTCTGCTCGGTCGCCCAGGTGGCGATGCCGTTGTTGACGCGGTTGGTCTCCTGCTCGTTGAGCGCGAAGTGCTTGAGCATCGTGTAGACGCCCTTCTCGGCGACACCGTTGGCGACGGACGTCAGCAGCGCACCCGACAGCAGTGGGTCTTCCGAGTAGTACTCGAAGTTGCGGCCGCCGAACGGCGAGCGGTGCAGGTTGGCCGCCGGGGCGTACCAGCCGTTGATTCCCTTGTGGAGCGCCTCGTTGCCGAGCATGCGGCCCATCTCGGTGCCCAGGTCGACGTCCCACGTCTGCGCGATGAGGAACTGGGACGGGTAGGCAACGCCGTTGATGGACGAGTTGATGAACGACGAGAAGCCCGCGGGGCCGTCCGGCTCCAGGGTCTGCGGCTTGGCGATCGAGCCGATGCCTGCGGTCTGGTAGGCGCCGTTGAGCAGCAGGTCGGACATCTCGGAGACCGTCAGCGAATCCAGCAGTTCGGCCCACTGGGGATCGTCCTTGGCCAGGCCGCGCATGTCGATGAGGGTCAGGTCCGATCCCTTGCCGGTGGCAGGCTTGTCGCCGTCGAACTCGTCGGCCGCAGCCTCGTGGTCCCACGGTGCGAAGCCCGCAACGATGGCGTCGCCGGCCGCGTACTGGTCCTCCGACGGGGCGGTCGGGAAGGTGCCCGCGAAGTCCGCGCGAGACAGGGACACGACCTTGCCGTCCTGCGGCTCGGCGGCGAACTGCTCCGAGACGCCGTCGAACTGGTTGCTGACCTCGGTGAGGTCCGTGGAGCGGTGGTTGTCGCCGGAGTACACCACGGTCTCGTCCACGGTGTAGGCGATGGGCTCCACGCCGTCGGCGACGCTGTGCGAGTCGGTGCGCAGGCTGATCTCGTAGTCGCCGGCCTCCAGGACGTAGGCGCGGTTCTCCAGATGGTCGTAGGACGCCATGTCCTCGACGGCGAGCTCGAGCGTGAGGGTCTCCGAGGCGCCCGGCTCGATCATGTCCGTCTTGGCGAAGGCGCCGAGGACGACCTCTGCCTTCTCGATGCCGCCCGGCGTGTAGGGCGCCGAGTAGTACAGCTCGACGACGTCGCGGCCGGCGACGGCACCGGTGTTGGTGACCTCCACCTCCACCGAGATGGCGCCGTCCACGGCACCCACCTCGGAGGACACGACGCGCCAGGCGAAGTCGGTGTAGCTGAGGCCGTGGCCGAACGGGTAGACCACCGCGTCGTCGTAGTCGATGAAACCCTCAGCGGCCGCCGTTTCGTAGTAGCGGTAGCCGATGTAGATGCCCTCCGCGTAGTTCACGAACGGGGCGTCTGAGGTCAGCGTCGCGTTGGAGGTGGCGCGCTCCACCGCCGAGACGGGGAAGGAGGCTTCGATGTTGTTGTAGATGAAGTTGCCGAAGTTCACGTAGGTGGGGTCCTTCGTGAAGTCGGCTGCCCAGACGTCGGCGGTGCGGCCCGAGGGGTTCACGTCGCCGGCGAGGATGCCACCGAGCGCGGAGAATCCGCTGGCGCCAGGCGAGCCGGCCAGCAGGATGGCGTCGACCCCGGCGTCGTCCTGGAGGTCGCCCAGTTCCATGGTGGTGGATGCGTTGACGACGACCACCACGGTGTCGAACGACGACTTCGCGAGCTCGATGAGGTCGCGCTCGTCCTGGTTCAGTTCCAGCTGGTGCTGACCATCGACGGCGTTCTCGTCCCAGCCGGCCATGTCACGGGTGAGGTCGCCGCCCTCGCCGCCGGGGCGGCCGATGAAGACGATGCCCGCATCCGCGAAGTCCTGGAACGAGCCCTGGAGGGCCTCGTACTGTGCGACGGGGAGCTCACCGATGGTGTAGCTGGAGGCCTCGGGGTTGTCCATCTCGATGTGGCCCCGACGGTTCTCGGCGGCGAACGCCTCGATGGCCGTGTAGACCTCTTCGTTGATCTCGAACCCGGCGCCCTCGAGCCCGCCGCGGGCGGTCACCGCGGAGCGGGTGTCGACGGAGCCGGAGCCGGCGCCGCCGAAGACGGGGTCCGCGGCCGCGCGGCCCAACATGGTGACCCGCCGGGCCGAGGCGAGCGGCAGGGCCGCGCCATCGTTCTTGGCGAGCACGATGCCGCCTGCGGCGATCTCCTCGACGAGTTCCTTGGCCGCCGCGTCGACGTCATCGATGGTGGCGAAATCGGCCGTGTAGTACTCGGTGTCCCACCCCTCGGATTCCTCCGAGTTGGTGAAGGTGTAGGTACCAGAACCGAGCTGGGAGGCGACCCAGCCGCCGCCGACCACGAGCGCCACGTTGGCGGCGATGATCAGGGCGGTCACCGTCACGAGGACGGGGACCCAGATCCACAGGAACCTCTTGTTCGGCATTGGCGCCTTCCGGCGATCAGAGACCTTCTTCGGTCTGGCGTTCACTACTTGTCTCCTTCGAGCACAGGTTCAATGATGAGGTGTGGGGGCGGTTACTCGGAAACTTCGGAGATTTCGCCGTCCTGGTCGATCTGCCAGGTCTTGTCGTCAGCGGCGGAATCGGCTTCGATGGTGAACTTGCCGTCCTTGATCTCGATGGTTCCCTGCACGCGGGAGGTCTTCTCCGAGTAGCTGTAGGGCATCACGAGCAGGCCGTACTTCACGGTGGGGGCGTCGACGTCGCTGGCCAGCATGACCTGGTTCCAGTCGTCGTCCTCCAGCGCCTCGAGCACGGCCTGACGGGCGTTCTCCAGGTCTTCGGCCACGTCCACCTCGCTGGCGGCGGGAGCGCTGGCGGCGGGGGCGGCGGCGTCGTCCCCGGCGGAGCAGGCGGTGACGCCCAGGGCGCCGGTCAGCGCGATCAGCAGGCCGAGTCCGGTGGTCAGAATCTTGTTGGTCTTCACTTCTTGTTCCTTGTCGTCTGTGGCTCCGGGCGGGTCCCGGTGCCGGGAACGGGTGGCGGGCCGAAGGGGATCGGCCCGCCACCCGGGCGGTGGGGTGGATCAGCCGGCGATGGGGCCGGCGTAGTTCAGGCCGAAGCCGTAGTCGTAGACGTTGCCGTTGGCGTCGGTGTAGGGCGTCATGTCCTTGGCGACGTCCTCGAACTGCTTCTCGACGGTGTCCATGTCCGCCGGGAACTGGATCGGCAGGCGACCCTGGGGCTCGTAGAGGCCGAGCACGACCTCGATGAGCGCCTGGTCACTGGTGCCGAAGCCGACGACGATGGCATCGGATTTCGCCTCGAACTCGGCTGGGATGACCGGGTTGGCCGCCTTGAGCACGGTCACGACGGGGATGTCCTTGCCGCTGGCTTCGACGGCCGCGACGGCCCGCTCCAACGAATCCAGGTCAGCCTCGTTGGAGATGCGCGAGGTGTTGCCGAAGTACGAGCGGTTCTGCTTGGTGCCGTCCTCGAGCAGGTCGCCCGAGATCGACACCTTGCGGACGTTCTCGCCGTCGGCGGTGTAGGGACGGTACTGCAAGGACAGCGGGTACCACTCGCCGGTCGCGGCGTCGAAGCCCGAGTTGCCGAACACGGCGCCGGCCACGGGGCTGTCCATGCCGACGAGCACGAGGTCGACATCGCTCAGGTCTGGCGCGGTGTAGCCGACGACCTTTCCGTCGGCATCCTTCTCCACCTCGTCGGTGACGACCTTGGCGAAGTACTTGGCAGCGACGTCGAGGTCCATGGTCGGGCCCTCGGTGTAGGCCGGCTCGCCGAAGATGCTCGCCGTACCGACGTCGTAGGACTGGGGGATGTACACGGTCTTGTCGGACCACTGTGCGGCCTCGGCCGCGGCGATGGTGCCGTCGTCGTTCTTCAGCATGACCACCGAATCGAGCTGGGCGGCGTAGCCGGCCTCCACCTTGTCCTCGCTCGCCAGGGTCTCGGTCGACTGCTCGGGGTCGAGGAAGGCGCTCTCGTAGAGGCCGGGGTTGAAGAACATGGTGAGGATGCGGGAGCCGGACTCCTGGAAGCGGGTCTCCGCGTCCATCTCGAGCTCGCCGGCCTCGAACTTCTGCTGCCACAGGTCAGCGGCCTCGAGCAGGAAGGTGGCGTCGTTCACGCCGCCGAACATGTCGTGGCCGGTGCCCAGCACCTCGACGTAGCGCTCCGCCGGGGTGAGCTCCTCCGCGCCCCACGCGGTGCCGATGAAGGCGCCCTCGTCCTTGGCCCCCGTCATGACGCCCCAGTCGGTGACGATGACGCCCTGGTAGGAGTTGTCCTCCCGGAGGATCGCCATGCGGCTGGCGTCGTACGCCGTGCCCATGCGGTCCTCGAACAGCGGCTCGCCGTCGGCGTCCAGCGCGATCGAGTAGGCCGTCATGACTGCGGCGGAGTCGAGCGCGCCCTGGAAGACCGAGACGTGCTCGGCCAGGTTGTCGCCCGGGTAGACGCCGTACTTGCCGGCGTCGGTGTGGGCCTCGCGGCCCCCCTCGCCCGGCCCGTCGCCGGCGAAGTGCTTGATCATGGCGTTGACGGACTCCGTCCCCCAAGCGTCTTCGCCCCCGGTGCCCTGGAAGCCGTCGACGTAGGCGGCGGCCAGTTCGGCCGCCTGGGCGGCGTCCTCACCGAAGGTGCCGCCGACGCGCAGCCAACGGGGTTCGGTGGCGAGGTCGATCTGGGGGCTCAGCGCGGTGGAGATGCCCAGCGCGCGGTATTCAGCAGAGGCCATCTCACCGAAGTTCTGGGTGTGCTCCGCGTTGAACGTTGCCGCCAGGCCCAAGTTGGAGGGCCAGCGGGAGATGTCGGCGCCATCGGCGTTGTAGCCGCCGGAGCCCGCGGTAGACCGCGGGTCGGAAGCGAAGTTGACCGGCACGTAGGGGGTGCCCTCCGCGGACAAGGTCTCGACGAACGCCTGCATCTCGTTGACCCACGGCACGGTGACCTTGGCGTCGCTGCCGGCCGCGTTGAGGACGGCGCGCAAGTTGGACTCGGACAGGTAGGTCTTCTGTGCGTCGGTGAGGCCGTCCGCGGGGGTGCGCTCGTGCGAGCTGAACAGCATGAGGCCGGCGATCTGCTCGATCGTCATCTGGCCGGCGAGGTCGGCGGCGCGTTCGGTGGCGTCGACCCGCCAGTCCTCCCACGTGTCCAGCTCACCGTTGGCGTTCATGTCCTTGAACGCGTACGTCGCACCCTCGATCTCTTCCTCGAGCAGGGTGACGCCGCTCTCGGCGCCGTACGACAGGGTGGGGCCGTCACCAGGGTTGTCGACGACCTTGAAGGTGGTGGTGCCGTCGGTGACCTCACGCTCTGTGTAATCGCCGGTGGTGGTCTCGCTGACCGATTGCGCAGCCGAAGGTGTCGGGGACTGGGTCCCCTGCTGCGCCGGGGCTGCGGTGCAACCCGAAAGAGCCATGGCCGCGACGCCGGCGAAAGCCAGGACACGCACGGCGGAGCGCTTCATCGGATGCCCCCCTGCACCCTCACGCTGAAGTACCTTCATCTATTTCTCCTCGTCGAGTGGGACGCGGCCGGACGGCCGCGTGTTACCGCGAGAAACTCAATCAGCCGTCCGGATAGGCGCTCGCCGCCTGAGCACAACCTGTCGGTCTGTGCGCACAATCGGCCGGGAGGGGGTCCCAAAAGAGCCGGAGCGGCAGCCATCAGGCTGCCGCTCCGGGTGTCGTCGATCCGAGGTGGATCAGGTGAACTGCACGATGTTGTTGAAGAGCCACTTGTCCACGACGCGGTAGGTGGTTGCCCCGGCCGACACCGGCTCGGCCACCTTCGCCATCGCGTACGCGCGGCAACCGTTACGGCCCGAGGTGGCGGTGTCGCACTCGACGCGCCACTTGCGGCCGTCCGTGGCGGTCCACTCGCCCCGGTAACCGACGGTGCCGTTGCCGCCCACCGGGTTGCCCTTCCACAGCGCACGCGGCGACGGCTTGTACGTCAGGTTGTTGAACGCCCACCCGTCGAGCCGATTGAACTGGCCCGCCTGGTAGAGGATCTGGGTGGCCCAGATCTCCGTGCGGCACCGCTCCGTGGCCGAGTACGCCTCGCACGTCGTGCGCCACTTGCGGCCGTTGAGGTCCCACGTGCCGGGGGTGGTGTAGACGTTGAACAGCTTGCTGTCCATGGCGAGCTGCCAGTCCATGAACTGTTGCGGCGTGCCGACCGGAGTGAGACCCGTCTGGCCATGCGTCACGTTGACCACCCGCATCTCGTAGCGACCCGAGATGAGCCCCACGGGCAGTTGCCCGCGGAGCTTCGTGATGCCGGCCCCGGCGCCCTGGACGGGCCCGTTGACGTCGAGCGGGACCCACTTCGTGCCCTGCTTGAGCTGCACGCTGTAGCGACCGGAGCTCGACGCGTTGTAGAGCAGGCGCGTGAACGCGCCGTCCTTCGTGGGCACCGCCTCGAAGCCGCGGTCCCGGGGTCGCTTGCTCACCAGGGAGACGCGGTCCATCCCGGCATACCGGTCCGCCGAGTTGAGCACCATGCCTCGCACGGGCCGCCAGTCGCTGGGCTGCACCGCCACCGTCGCCTGCGAGGTGTACTCGCCGGGCAGCGCGCGCGTCTTGATGCTGGCCCGCGCGACGCCGACGGTGTCGGACGCCTTGACCTTCTTGGGGGTGACCATGACGGGGTCCGAGAGGGGGGCGAACATCACCCGGTTGTCGGCGTCGCGCACCTCGTAGACGATCGCGCTCAGCGAGACGGTCACGTTGGGGACGCCGCGCACCGAAACGTGCAGCGTCACCCCCTCTTCGGGGCTCGTCGTCAGGAACTGGGAATCGATCGCGATCGAGCAGGTGGAGCCGTCGGTGGGGACGCGCCCGCACAGCTTGATGGTCTCCTCCCCCGCCGTCGCCTGCGCCGCCGGCGAGGCGACAGCCAGGCCCGTGACGGCCAGTGCCGCGGCAACGGCCCCGGCAAACCAGGCTTTCGTGGACTTCATGGGCGTCGTTCCGGCGCTCATCAGTTGAACTGGACGATGTTGTTGAACAGCCACTTGTCCACGACGCGGTAGGTGGTTGCCCCGGCCGACACCGGCTCCGCGACCTTCGCCATCGCGTACGCGCGGCAACCGTTGCGACCCGAGGTGGCCGTGTCGCACTCGACGCGCCACTTGCGGCCGTCCGCCGCCGTCCACTGACCCGTGTACCCCACCGTGCCGTTACCGCCCACCAGGTTGCCCTTCCACAGCGCACGCGGCGACGGCTTGTACGTCAGGTTGTTGAACGCCCACCCGTCGAGCCGGTTGAACTGGCCCGCCTGGTAGAGGATCTGGGTGGCCCAGATCTCCGTGCGACACCGCTCCGTGGCCGAGTACGCCTCGCAGGAGGTCTTCCACTTGCGGCCGTTGTAGTCCCACACGCCGGGGGTGGTGTAGACGTTGAAGCCGGGATCGGTGGGCTTCGGAGGGGTGGCGTTCAGGGTCCACGTGAAGTAGGCGAACTCTGCGTCGGGCGTGAGGTCCGTGAGGTTCCTGGTGATGTTGACGATCCGGGTGCGGTACTTGCCGGTGGGGAGATCCGCCGGCACCTTGGCCTGGATGGACGCGGTGCCGAGGTCGCCGACGGTGGCTGGGCCACGGTTGTCGATGGTGACCCACTTGCCACTGCGCAGCATCTGGACCGAGTAGCGCTGGCCGGGGATGGCGGCGTCGACCCGACGGTGGAAGATGTCGGTGAAGGTCTCCTCGTGGAAGCCGATGTCGCGGCCGCGGGCCGAGAGCACCTGCGTGATGCTCACCTTCGTGGCGTCGGTGGCGCCGCTGTCTGCGGGCACGAGGCCCAGGGTGGGGGTCCAGTCCGCGGTCTGGACGATGACCTCGCCACCGTTGTAGCCGGTGGGGATCTGGCCGATCGTGACCTCGACGCGCACCTGGCCGTAGCCGTCGCCCGACGGGCCGGTGGGTGTGGCGGAGACACTGTTGGAGATGGCGACCGCGGCGAGCTTGCCGTCCGCCGTCCGCTTGGCGGCATAGGCCCGCACCTGCACGGCGCGGTTTTTCTGGCCGAGCACGTTGATGCGCATGGGTGCGCCTTCACGATAGGCGCCGGCCCCGTAGGCGATCGGGGTGGAGATGCCGCAGCGCGTCGCGTAGCAGAGCACCTCGCTCATCGGGCTGAGTGGGAGCGCGAGCGCGTACGATGTGGTCCTGGCGCCGTCGAGCGCCGAGGCCACCGCCACCGGCTGGGTCGAGCCGTCGGCCTGAGCCTGCGGCGCGTAGACGGCTGCGCCCCCCAGGGCCAGCACCGCAGCTGCTGCGGCGCCGAGAAACTTCTTCACCATGGATCTTCCCTCTCGTTAGCGGATCCGAGGGCATTCTGTCTGGGTCCGGGGTCACCTGGGGCGCCCTGTCCAGACTGTCCACGGGCCGACGCCCAGCTTTCGCCGTTTCAACCTCTAGGCTCATCGCATGACCAATCAGATCGCCGAACAGCACTCCGCTCTCGCCGGCAAGCTCGCCGCCATCGCGGCCAACGTCACCGACTGGGACGCACCCACCCCCGTGCAGGAATGGCGCGCCCGCGACGTGCTGGCCCACCTCATGGGCTGGCTCCCCGGCATGCTCAACGGAGCCGGAGTGGAACTCCCCACTGTGGAGGTCGGGGACGACGTGCTCGCCGCATGGTGGAAGCACACCGCCAACGTGCAGGCCCTCGTGGAGGACGACGAGCAGGTGGCCCGCGTCATCGACGTCGGCCAGGGCGACCAGACGCTCGGCCAGGTGCTCGAGCAGTTCTACCTCGCAGACCTGTTCATGCACCGCTGGGACCTGGCGAAGGCCTCCGGCCAGGACGCCGAATGGGAGCCCGAGGTGGTGGCCGGGATGGTCGAGGGCATGGCGCCCATCGCCGAGGCGCTGGGCGCTTCGGGCGAGTTCGGCACCCCCGTCGTGCTGGACGAGTCGCACACTCCTGAGGAGCGTCTCGTGGCGCTGATCGGGCGCGATCCGAACTGGGCGCCCATCGTTCACTGAGCCCACACGCTGGGTCCCTTCTCACCCATTGGTGTCCTTCCCACCCGGGCGCTGCTGTGACAGGGTGGAAAGACGGCTGGCCGACGGCCGGCTCAACCCATCGGGAGGTAAGCGATGACTACCGCACGAGAACTCATGACCTCACCCGCCCAGTGCCTGGCGCCGGACGACACCCTCGTTGACGCCGCCAAGCAGCTGGCCCAGCACGATGTCGGCTCCATGCCGGTGTTGGAGAACGGCCGCCTGGTCGGCGTGCTGACAGACCGCGACATCGTGGTCAACGGCATCGCCAAGGGCGTCGACCCGGCGTCGTGCAGCGTCCGCGACGTCGCCACCAGGGACGTGGTGTGCGTCGACGTGGACGACGACGCCTCCGTCGTGGCCAAGGTGTTGGCAGACAACCAGATCCGCCGCGTCCCCGTCCTCGACGGCGACGAGGTGGTGGGCATCGTCGCGCAGGCCGATGTCGCCGTTCAGATGGACGTGTCCACCGTGGGTGAGACCGTGGGGGCGATCTCCGAGGAGTGACCTTGGCTGTCTCGAGTGCGGCCCCATCCGGTGTCCACCGGATGGGGCCGCTCTGCGTTCAGGGAGGGGTCAGCGACTCAGCCCAGCCAGCCACCGGTGGATGCGCTCCACCTGGTACCCGCCGCCGCCCTCGTGGCCGTTGAACGGGTACACCTCGATGGACTTCTCGCCCGCGTAGTGGTGGTAGGCGGCGTACACCGTCGACGGCGGGGTGATCTGGTCCATCAGCGCCACCGAGAACAGCCCAGGCGACTCCGCCCGCGCGGCCATCGACATCATGTCGAAGTACGACAGCGTGCGCATCACCTGCTCGGCCCGCTGCGGGTAGGCCGCCAGGTAGTCGGCGACCTCCTTGTACGGGTAGGCGTCGGTCAGCCCGATGGCCCGGCGGAAGTGCGACATGAACGGCACGTCGGCCGCGCACCCGGCGATCCGCACGCCCCGGTGCCGAGCCAACCCGGCCACCGCCAGCGCCATGGCGCCGCCCTGGCTGCCGCCGGTGATGAACAACCGGTCGGCATCCACCCGCTCGTGGCCGGCGGCGGCCTCGGCCAACCGCACGGCGTCGACGAACAGGCGCCGGTAGTAGTAGCCCTCCGGGTCCAGGACGCCGGCGGTCATGAAGCCGGGCACGCTGCCCGATGTGCGCAGCCCCGGGTCTTCGCTGCCCGGCTTCGGGCTGCCGTTGCGCCATCCCTGACCGCGCGCGTCGATCACGAACTGCGCGTACCCTCCGACGGCGAAGTGGATGTTCTCGAACGGCATGCCGCGGCCCATGGAGTACCCGGTGTACTGCACGACGGCGGGCAGCGGCCCCTCGATGCCCCGGGGCAGCGCTAGCCACCCGTAGACGCGGTGGCCGTCGAAGCCGAGCCAGCTCACCTCGAACGCGTCCAGTACAGCGAGGTGCGTCTCGACGGGTTCGCAGGTGAAGTCGAGCGGGCCGGAGCCGTGCTCCTCGAACGTGCGGGCCCAGAACTGGTCGAAATCGGCGGGCTCGTCGAGTTCCGGCGCGTAGGTGGCCAGCTCGGCGGGAGTGAGGTCGAAGAATGCCATGGGATCAGCCTACGGAGATCGACGGGACCAGGACACGACCCTCGCCCACTTCGCGCACCGCGCCTGTGAGGGTGAAGGCGCCGACGAGCGGCGTGTCCTCGCTGCTCGCGCCCACCTTGACCTCCATGGCGCCGGGCTCGACGATGCGGGTCTTGGCCAGCCCCGTGAAGCTCATCAGATCCGCGTGCAGGCCGAACGTGACCGTCCGCGACTCCCCCGCCTCCAGCGGGACCTTCGCATAGGCGACCAACTGCTTCAGCGGGCGCACCACCTGGCCGGTGAGGTCCGAGAGGTACACCTGGACGACCTCGGCGCCCGCCCTGTCGCCGGTGTTGGCGACGGTGGCGGTGACGGTGAGCTCGCCGTCGACGGGCACCTCGCTGGCGGAGAGCTGGAGATCGGAGATCTCGAAGGACGTGTAG
Organism: Tessaracoccus sp. MC1756; assembly: GCF_014164735.1. Classification (NCBI taxonomy): domain Bacteria; kingdom Bacillati; phylum Actinomycetota; class Actinomycetes; order Propionibacteriales; family Propionibacteriaceae; genus Tessaracoccus; species Tessaracoccus sp. MC1756. Next base: position 587,314 of record NZ_JACJFZ010000002.1, read on the forward strand.
GAGCTGCCGTGGCCGAACGGGAACAGCGGCCGCGGGTCCAGGTTGGACACGCCGTCGGAGAACCAGCCCAGCGGGGGCGCGATGTAGGTGCCGGGCTGGCCGCCCGGATGGTTCGGGATGCCGACGGGCAGCTTGCCGGTGGGATTCACGCGGCCGGACAGCACCCCTGCCATCGCCATGCCGCCCTCGGCGCCGGGCATGAAGGCCTGGACGATGGCGGCCGCCCGGTCCGCGAACGCGCCGAGCGAGTAGGGACGACCCGAGACCACGAGCAGCACCGTCGGGGTGCCGGTGGCGAGGACGGCCTCGACGAGGTCGGCCTGGGCGCCGGGCAGGCGGAGGTCGACGGCGTCGCAGCCCTCGCCGGAGGTGCCGTGGCCGAACATGCCGGCCTTGTCGCCGACGGCCACGACGGCGACCTCGGCGTTCCTGGCGGCCTCCACCGCGGCGGCGATCCCGGAGGTGTCGGGCTCGAGGATGGGCACGCCCCGCTCGACGGCGACCTCAGCCCCCGCGAACTCCGCGCGCACGGCGTCGGCCAACGACAGCATGTCCAGTCCCATCTCCATGTCGGGATGGCGCTGCATGACGTGGTTCGGGAAGGAGTAGCAGCCGAGGAAGGTCAGCGCGTCGTCGGCGGTGGGGCCGACCAACGCGATGCTCTTCGCCTGGAGCGGCAGCAGGTTCTGGTCGTTGGCGAGCAGCACGATGGATTCTTCCGCCACGCGGCGGGCGATGTCGCGGTTGCGCCGGCTGTCAAGGTCGACGGCAGCGCCGGCCGTGGCCGGGTCCCAGCCCTCGTCGAGCAGACCCAGCTGGATCTTCTGGCGCAACACGCGGCGGGCGGCCTGGCGGATCTCCGATTCGGTGAGGATGCCGCGCTCGACGGCTTCCTCGAGGTGCCCGAACGCGCCGGTCTCGGGTAGTTCCACGTCCATGCCCGCGTGCAGGCTGAGCGCGCCGGCCTCGGTCAGGTCGTCGACGACGCGGTGCATCGCCTGGAGGAAGCTCACGGACCAGTAGTCGGACACGACGGTGCCCTCGAAGCCCCAGCGTTCGCGCAGCACGTGCGTCAGCAGGTGGCGGCTGGCGGCGGCGGGCACCCCGTCGAGGTCCGAGTAGGAGTTCATCACGCTGGCCACCTTGCCCTCGCGGACCGCCATCTCGAACGGGGGCAGCAGGATGTCCTCGATCTCGCGCGTGCCGATGCTGACCGGCGCGTGGTTGCGGCCGGCCCGGGAGGCGGAGTAGCCCACGAAGTGCTTGAGCGTGGCGAGGACGCCCGCGCCCTGCAAGCCCTTCACATAGGCGGTGCCGACGGTGCCGACCAGCATCGGGTCTTCGCCGATGGTCTCCTCGACGCGGCCCCAGCGGTAGTCGCGCACCACGTCGAGCAGCGGCGACAGGCCCTGATGGACGCCGAGCGCGGCCATGTCCTGCCCGATGGCCGAGGCCATCTCCTCGATGAGCGCCGGGTCGAACGTCGCGCCCCACGCGATGGCCGCGGGGTAGACGGTGGCCCGCCACGCGGTGAGCCCGGTCAGGCACTCCTCGTGGGCGATGGCGGGGATGTTGAAGCGGGAGTGCTCGACGACCCGCCTCTGGAAGCTGGCCAGGTTGCCGACCCCCTCCTCCGCAGTGACGGGCGCGCTGCCGAACACGCGGGTGAGGTGGCCCAGGCCGTCGCGGCTGACCTCCTCGAACTCGCCGCTCGACATCACAGACTCCATGGGGGCCACCTCGCCGCCGCTTTCCGCGCGCTCCTTGGGCCGGGGCCAGAAGGCGCCGAGCTGGCCGGCCATCTCGGCGAGCGTCATCTCGTCGAGCAGGGCGTCCACCCGCTCGTCAAGGGGGTGTTCGGTGTTTGCCCAGGGGTTCATGTGCTGCTCCATCGTCATCGAGTGAGTGAGTCGGTTACGAAAACGTTACCGAAAACGTTTGACATCGTGCACTTAGCTTGCCAGGATTAGTCTCACGGCACAACTAAATGCCATCAAAGTCAATGCTGACTGGGAGGAACCACACATGAAGAAGGCCCTCATCGGAACCGCGATCGCGGCTCTCCTGCTGAGCGCGTGCGGCGGCGGGGCAACTGAGCCCGGCGAGACCACAGCGCCCAGCGATGCGGCAAGCTCAGCTGCGGGCGGCGAACCCGTCACCCTGAGCTTCTGGCACAACTCCACCACAGGCCCCGGTAAGGCCTACTGGGAGGACACCACTGCGGCATTCACCGCGGAGAACCCCAACGTCACCTTCGAGATCCAGGTGATCCAGAACGAAGACATGGACGGACGCCTGCAGACGGCGCTCAACTCCGGCGACGCGCCCGACATCTTCATGGCGCGTGGCGGCGGCAAGCTGGCCGACATGGTCGAGGCCCAGCAGATCATGGACATCACCGACGCCATCTCCGACGAGACCAAGGAGGCTTACGGCGACGCGATCGTCAACACCTTCAACGTGGACGGCAAGATCTACGGCCTTCCCACCTCGCTCCTGCCCGGCGGCATCTACTACTCGAAGGACCTCTTCGAGGCGGCCGGCATCGAGGGCACGCCCGAGAACATGGACGAGCTGAACGACGCCGTCGCCAAGCTCAAGGAATCGGGCGTCGAGCCCATCGCGCTGGGCGGCAAGGACGCCTGGCCGGCAGCTCACTGGTACTACTTCTTCGTGCTGCGCCAGTGCAGCGAGGACACCATCAACAAGGCCGCAGAACTCGACTTCTCCGACCAGTGCTGGCTCGACGCGGGCAAGGAACTGCAGAAGTTCGCCGACACCGAGCCGTTCAACCAGGGCTTCCTCACCACCTCCGCCCAGCAGGGCGCGGGTAGCTCCGCCGGCCTCGTCGCCAACCACCTGGCCGGTATGGAACTGATGGGCGCCTGGAACCCCGGCGTCATCGCCTCCCTCACCCCCGATGAGAAGCCGCTGCCTGACCTCGGCTGGTTCCCCTTCCCGGCCGTCGAGGGCGGCGAAGGTGACCCGACGGCGATGATGGGCGGCGCCGACGGCTACGCCTGCCACATCGACTCCCCGGCCGAGTGCGCCGACTTCCTGGACTTCTACGCCAGCAAGGCGAACCAGGAGGCCTACGCCAAGGCGTTCAACACCCTTCCTGCCAACGGCGAGGCGGCAGACGCGGTGGAGGACCCCGCGCTGAAGGACATCCTCGGCGCCTACTCCAACGCGGCCTACATGACGGTCTGGCTTGACACCCTGCTGGGCCAGAACGTCGGCAACGCGCTCAACGCCGGCGTCGTCAACATGCTCGCCGGCCAGGGCACGCCTGAGGACATCGTGTCCGCAGTCGAGTCCGCCGCCGCCAAGGGCTGACACGGAGGCCGGTCGTGACTGACACCACCACCACTACTGCTCGGGTCGGCGCCTCCACGGCGCCGGCCCGGGCCGGCCGGCCGCGCCGAGCACGGGCTGACTGGCTCAAGCGCGCGGAGATCATGCTCCTCGCGGGCCCTGCGATCGTGATGTTCGTAGGCTTCGTCATCTTCCCCGTGGTCATGGCGGCCTACTACGGCTTCTTCCGCTGGCGCGGCTTCGGCCCGCCCACCGAGTTCATCGGGCTGCAGAATTACGTCACCATCTTCACCGACGGTCTCTTCCTCTCCGCGGTGCAGCACAACGGGTTCATCGTGCTCGCGTCCCTCGTCATGCAGGGGCCAATCGCGATCGGATTCGCCCTCCTACTCAACCAACAGGTACGGGGCCGCTCCCTCATCCGGGTGCTGATCTTCGTCCCCTACGTCATCGCCGAAGTCATCGTCGGCACCGGGTGGTCCCTGATGCTGCAGAGCACCGGCGCCATCAACGACTTCCTCGGCAAGATCGGCCTGGACGCTCTCCAGCAGGACTGGATCGCGAACCCGAAGATCGCGATCTGGACCCTGATGGTCATCATCTCCTGGAAGTACATCGGCTTCGCGGTGATCCTCATGCTCGCGGGTATGCAGGGCATCCCCGATGAGCTGTACGAGGCCGCCGCCGTCGACGGGGCGTCCTACTGGCAGATCCAGCGCGCCATCACGCTGCCGCTGCTCGGCCCCACCATCCGCATCTGGGCGTTCCTGTCGATCATCGGCTCGCTGCAGCTGTTCGACCTCGTCTACATCATCTGGGGTCAGTACGTGGCAGACACCGCGGGCACCTCGACGATGGCCACCTACATGGTCCGCGAGGGCCGCCTCGCCGGTAACTACGGCTACGGCAACGCCGTCGCCGTCGTCATCTTCCTGATCTCGCTGGTCATCGCTCTGACCTATCAGCGCTTCGTGCTGCGCCGCGACACCGAGGGCGCCCTCACGGAGAAGCCCGGAAAGGACAAGAACTGATGTCCCAGGCCGCCCTCACCCAACGTAGCCGGGCCGCTCGCCGCCCCTATGGTGGCAAGAAGCAGAGCAAGTCCAGCGTCCCCTGGGGTAGCCCCAGCCTCTACATGCTCGCCACGGTGTTGATCGCGCTGTGCATCGGGCCGGTGCTGTACATCATCCTCGGCGGTTTCCGCAGCAACGCGCAGATCACGACGAATCCGTCCGGCCTGCCGAATCCGTGGATCCTGCAGAACTACACCGACGTGCTGACCTCCAGCACCTTCTGGATCCAGTTCGGCAACTCGACGATCTCCGCCACCCTGACGACGGTGGGCTGCGTCGCTCTCGCCCTGGCCGCGAGCTACGTCATCGCGCGCTACCAGTTCCGGGGCCGCAACGCCCTGTTCTCGCTGTTCGCCGCCGGCCTGATGTTCCCGCTGACGGTCGCCATCACGCCCCTGTACATCCTGATCCGGACCCTGGGTCTCACCGACAGCCTGGCAGGCATCATCCTGCCGCAGATCGCGTTCGCGCTGCCCGTCACCGTCATCATCCTGGTGCCGTTCCTGCGTGCCATCCCCAAGGAGATCGAAGAGGCAGCGATGATCGACGGCTCCGGCCGCGTGGGCTTCTTCTTCCGCATGGTGCTGCCGCTGTCACTGCCGGGGGTCATCACCACGGGCATCCTGGCGTTCATCGGGGCGTGGAACCAGTACATGCTGCCGCTGTTCATCCTGAGTTCCCCGGAGAAGTACACGCTTCCCCTGGGAGTGCAGGCCTTCGCCTCGCAGTACTCCGTCAACACTGCGGCGGTGCTGGCCTTCACGTCGCTGTCCATGCTCCCCGCACTGCTGTTCTTCAGCATCTTCGAGCGCCGGATCGTCGGTGGTCTCAGCGGCGCCGTCAAGGGCTGATGAGGCTGACATGCACGTAGACGGTCGGCGGAGGGAGGGTTCATGCGTCGAGTGACGATCACTGATGTCGCCCGCGCTGCGGGCGTGTCGGTATCGACGATCTCGAAGGTCATGAACGGGCGCGACGGCATCGCCGCAGAAACCCAGCAGCGCGTGCAGCAGGTCATCGATGAGCTCGGCTACGTCGGCAACATCGGTGCCCAGTCGCTGCGCGCCCGCCGCACGGGGGTCGTCGGGGTGCTGGTGAGCCAGTTCGAGCCCTACTCCGCCGAGATCCTCAAGGGTGTGGGCGCCGCGGCCGAGGGCACTGATCTCGAGATCATGGCCTGGGCCGGCGCCTCCCACAACCCGCACGCCCCCACCGGCTGGGAACAGAAGCTGCTCGGCCGCCTGGCCGGCAGCCTGATCGACGGCGCCATCATCGTGACGCCCAGCGTCGAGGCGACCTCCGGGACCTTCCCGGTGGTCGCCGTGGACCCGCAGCGGCTGGACCTCACCCGGCCCGCCGTCTCGGTCAACGACGAGGGCGGCACGCGGTCCGCCGTCAACCACCTGCTGGAACTGGGGCACCGCCGGATCGGCTACCTCGGTGGTCGCGACGACCTGGCCTCCGCCGTCTCACGCGAGGCCGGACTGCGCAACGCCATGGCGGCCGCCCAGTTGCCCCTCGACGAGCGGCACGTGCTGGCCGGCGACTACACCGCCGTCGGCGCTGCCGGACCCGCCGCACAGCTGCTCGACGACCCTGACCGCCCGACGGCGATCGTCGCGGCCAACGACGTGTCGGCGCTGCAGGTGATCGCAGCGGCCCACGCTCGCGGCCTGAGGGTCCCCGAGGACCTGTCCGTGGTGGGCTTCGACGACGTGCCCGAAGCCGCGAGGCAGGGTCTGACCACCGTCGCCCAGCCGTTGCAGGCGATCGGCGCGATGGCGTTGAGCATGCTGCTCGACCTGCTGGCCGGGCGCGAGATGACAGACCCGCACCGTCAGCTCCCGACGCAACTCATCCTGCGGGGCACCACCGCTGTGGTCGCCTCCTGACGCGAGACTGGCCGCCCGTCAGCGACCGGGCGATCCCACTCGGCCTGAGTCCGGCAGGCGACTGCAGGTCACTGCTGGCTTTGGCCCCGTCCTTGGACACAAACCCAGCACTGGCGTCGACCGCTCGGCCTCAGTGCTGGGTTTAGCGCCATAGACAGACTCAAACTCAGCGGCGAACTCCGACGACGACCTGAGGTCGTCTGCCAGCCTCAGGCCACACAGGGTGTTGTCCAACCCGCGCCAAGTGTTGTCCCAGAGGGCCTTCGTGTTGTCAGTTGCCCCTTCGGTGTTGTCCGTTGCCGCACTCCCCTCCCGGCCGCACCCCCACGAGCACAGACTGGCGCCGTGCGACATCGACAACATCTCTCTTCATCCCTCGAGAAACTGGCCGCGGACCAGGCCGGGGTGCTCAGCACGCGGCAACTCCTCGACGGCGGGCTGAGCCGCAAGGTCATCTCACGCATGGCGCAGGGCTGGCGGCCGGTGGCTCAAGGGCTGTACCTCCTCGGGGCGCCGTCGTTCACAGCGGCGGCCTGGGCGGGAATCCTCCGCGGAGGCAAGCAGGCGGCGATCGGCGGACGCGCGGCCGGTCACGTGTACGACATCGTGCGCGACGCTCCCACCGACGTGACCATCTGGGTCCCAACCGACCATAAGGATTTCTCCCTTGACGAGTGGCGCATCACCTTCCGCAGAGGCGAGCGCAGGCGGCTGTACACGCTGCCGCGGACGTCGGTTGAGGAGGTCCTCCTCGACATCGCCGACACTGGGGACGAGAACGAAACCGTCAGCGCCGTGGCCAGGGCACTGGCGAAGGACAAGACGACGACCCAGCGGATCAGCGAGGCTGTCGACGCCCGGTCGCGCGTCGGGCACCGCGCTCTCCTGACCCAACTCTGCACCGAAGCAGCCAAGGGCATCGAGAGCGCGTTGGAGTGGCGGTTCCACACCAACGTCCTGATCCCTCATGGCCTCCCCATCCCGGAGCGCCAGGTGCGCCGCGAGGCCGGACGTGTGGACGGGATCTACCGCGACTACAAGCTCATCCTCGAACTCGACGGGCTGGCCGACCACCAGGACGCCACGCGCGACATGGACCGAGACAACCTCAACGTCGTGCAGGACGACAGCCGGACCCTGCGCTACGGCTGGACCGGCGCGAACCAGGAAGCATGCGCCGCCGCCCGCCAGATGGCGACCGTCCTGCGGCGGGGCGGCTGGCCCGATCAGCTCCGTCGCGCACTGTGCTGCCGGGCATCCTGAGCTCTCCAGTGCTGGATTTGATGCCAAGCCCCCTGCCCTGCCGAGACCGATTGTGCCGCCGAGGCGTCCGATCATGCTGCGGCTTTCCGTCCTGCACCCCACGAGGCCGGGTAATGATCATGTCCGCCACGACCTCCACGACGAGGGCCCCGGCGGATGCGTTGGACAACCCCCAGCCCAGACGAAGGAGTCTCGGAATGATGCAACCCCTCACACGACGTGCGGTGCTCGGTTCGGCCGCAGCAATCCCAGCAGTGGCCGCCCTCCCGCAGGTGGCCTCGGCGTCCACCTCGGTGGGTTTCGACCTGAACGCGACCGTGCTCGACGGCGGCGAGCAGGTGACGTCGCTGACCATCCGGGCCGGCGCGCTCGGACAGTTCGACCCCACGAGCCTGACCCTCGAGACCTTCTCGGTGCGTGCACGGGCGGGGAGCCCGCTCCCGGCCTCCTCGAACCAGCTCACCCTCGGCACCTACGACGTCGAACGCGACGTGACCGGGGCCCGCATCGACAACCGGGGCAACATCACCCTCGAACTGGCAACCGCCGAGGGCGTTCCAGGGGGCGCCACCCTGGGCTACACGGTCCCGGCCGGGCGCAACGTCGAATTCAACCTGACCTACACGATCACGCAGAACGCCCCGCTCCGGCTGCGCAACCGGCGCCAGGTGACGATCGCCCGATTCGTCCAAGGTGAACTGATGAACCCCGAGGTGGACGCCTTCAGCTACGGCACCTCCGTCTCAGGGCTGAACTACCGTCTGTTCACCCCCCGGCACAACGGCCACGGCCAGGGCGGCAAGCACCCGCTGATCGTCTGGCTGCACGGAGGCGGCGAAGGCGGCATGGGCGCGCGCCAGACGAACGAGGCACAACTGCGCGGCAATCGTGGCGCAGTCGGTTTCGTCACGCCGGAGGCGCAGCAGATCTTCGGCGGCGCGTACGTCGTCGCCCCCCAGTCACCCAGCGCGTGGATGACCGACGGTGACGGTTTCGCGCCGCAGATCGCCGCGCTCGTCGACGAGTTGCTCGCGTCGAATCCCACGATCGACCCCCAGCGGGTGCACGTCCTGGGCTGCAGCAACGGCGGCTACATGTCGCTCAAGATGGCGGTCGAGTACCCGGAGACGTTCGCCTCCGTCGTCCCCATCTGTCCCGGTGCGACGCCCAACTTCTTCACTGACGCCGAGTTGCAGAGCGTGAGCTCAACCCCGACGTGGCTGGTGCACTCGAAGGACGACACCGTCCTACCGTGGGAGCCCAACACCGGGCGGGCGGCGGCGCTGATCGACGACGACATCGTCACTCTGTACGACACGGTGACATGGCAGGGCCACCAGTTCATGGGGCACTGGTCCTGGATCTACGTCGCCCGTAACGACCCGCAGCACAACGGTCAGCACATCTGGCAGTGGATGGCCCAGCTGCACCGCTGACCTACACACACCGGCCCGGGACGAGGGCCCGGCGGCTGACGGGTGTCAGTTCTGGGCCCTCCTGCGGGTTGAGCTCTGGAAGCCGAGGTTGCCTCCGGCTGCGCTGGGCAGGGCAGCCAGCGCGTGAGACCGCAGAGCCTGAGCCCGGCGGGCGGCTCTCGGCCGGCTGCCGAGTTTGATGCCGTCCTTGGGCATGAATTCAGCACTGGCGCTGGGCCCTTGGTTTGAGTGATGAGTTTCGCTCCATAGACGGGGTCAAACTCAGCAGTGAAGTGCGACGGAGTGCTGGGGTCGCCTGCCGAGTGTGGGGTGCGCCGGCCTCCGCGTTTGCTGCCTTGTCCAGCCTCACCCGGCACTCCCGAAGCCTCAGCGGAGCGTCAGGTCCTGAGGCTGAGCGTCGACGAGGTCGAAGTCCACGGCGACCCCATCAGCGACAGCCCGGTAGCGCCCCTTCCACCCCTCGACGGCGACCCGACCCTCGGCGTCCGTCCGCAGCGTGGCCGGCGGCGTCCACCACTCCTCCTTCACCAGGCGACGCAGCGCGTGGTAGGCCGGCTTCGGGGTGCCGTCGAGCCGCACCAGCCCCGCAGGCGCGCCCAGCCAGGCGTCGACGTCGGAGATCCCCCAGTACGTGGCCGACACGACGCTGGGGTGCTGCCACAGCAGCCGCAGGTGCGCCTCGAGTTCCTCTGCCTGCCGGGCCTCGCCGTCGGGGGTGGTGGGCCACGAATCGACGACGTGGTCGTTGAGGTCGACGATCTGCTTGGGCATGAGTTCGCCGGAGACCAGCGTCATCTCGGTGAAGTGCAGCGGGAGCCCGTAGCGGGAGAACTTCTCCAGGACGCGTTCTGTCTTCTCCTGGCCCCACCAGCCCTGGTGCATGTGGCTCTGCAGCCCGATGGCGTCCACTTGGATGCCGGCCTCGAGGACGGCCTCGACGAGGGTGTCGTAGGCGCTGGACATGTCGAAGTCGTTGAGGAGGAGCGTGGCCGACGGGTTGGTGGCGCGGGCCTCCTCGAACGCCAAGCGGATGGTGCCGACGCGGCCCAGTTTGCGCGCGAGCCGGGTGATGCCGTTCTGCTCCGCGGTGAAGACCGGCATGATGACCACCTCGTTGATGGCGTCCCACATGTCGATAAGGCCGGCGAAGTCGCCGACATCGCGACGGATGCGCTCGCGCTGGACGCCTTCGATCTCGTCGGTGCTGAGGTCCAGCAGCCACTTCGCGTCGACGCTGTGCCACACCAGGGGGTGCCCTTTGAGCGTGACGCCGTGCCGCGCGAACCATTCAGCCGTGCGACGGAGTTCCTCGGTGTGGGGCTTCCCGCGTTCGGGCTCGAAGCGGCCCCAGTAGAAGGGCAGGGTGGCCCAATTGAAGACGTCGAGCCATAGGTCGGCGAGCGCGGTGAGGCGCCTGGCCTCGTCCCCGTCGGGCGCCAGTTCGTTGTTGTGGAGCGGAAGGAAGTCGAAGCCGATGCAGCCGAACCCGAACTCGTGCCGGGTCTGCTCGACGGTGACCTCGGCGTCGGCCAGGGGCGTGCCGTCGGCGCGGCGCAGGGTGAGGGTGCGGGCGGCGCGGCGGTGTGCCATCGTCGGATCGGGCTGGGGCGATTGCTCGGGGTACATGTCCCTCCAGTGTTTTTGTCCTACCTCACAACAATAGCTAGGACCTGACGCTGCACTGAGGCTTCGGTGGCATCGGGTGCAGCTGGACAAGGCAGCAACCGCGGCAGGCCGGCGCGACCGCAGCCCGGCAGGCGAGCCCCAGGACGCCGTCGCAATTCACTGCTGAGTTTGGCTCCGTCCATGGCACCAGACCCAGCACTGAAACATCGCGCCCAGCTCAAGTGCTGGATTCATGCCCAAAGACGGCACCAAACCCAGCAGCAATCCGAGAGCCGTCTGCCCTGACCAGCCCCCACGAGCTCACGCGCTAGCTGCCTTGCCAGCGCAGGCGGCGACGACCTCAGCTTCATCCAACAGAACGCAATCGCGGTCCGCCGGGCTTGACCCGACGGACCGCGACGACGAACTCAACCAGCCCTAGCTGCTCAGCATCACCTGACCGCCGGTGACCGGGATGGCCTGGCCCGTCTCGTAGGCCTGCTCGACGATGTAGTACACCGCGCGCATCACGTCGGCGCCGTACGTGCCGCGACGCAGCGGCACCTTGGCCTCGTAGAAGTCGCGGACCTCCTGGACGGTGGTGGCGCCGGGCACCTTGCCGGAGCGCAGGTACTGCACGAACAGGCCACGGTCCGGGTCGGACCACAGCGGGCCGTCGTAAAAGTTGCCCGGGCAGATCGCGTTGACCTTCACGCCGTGCTCCACCATCTCCAACGCGAACGACTGCACCAGCCCGATGCCGCCGAACTTCGAGCCCGCGTAGGCGCCGTTCTTGTTCGAGCCGACGAGGCCGGACTTGGAGTTGATCTGGATGATGTCGGTGGTCCACTCGGGCGCCGTCCGGTGCTGCGCGGCCAGGAGCCGGCCCAGGTGCTTGGTGACCAGGAAGAACGCCGTGTAGTTGATGTCGGTGGTGAAGGCGAAGTCCTTCAACTCCTGCTCCAACACCGGGCCGGCGCGCACGACGCCGGCGTTGGAGACGACCAGGTCGAGGCCACCGGTGCGCCGGGCGATCTCCGCAGCCATCGCGGCGACGGAGTCCTCGTCGCCGACGTTGACCTTGATGGCCGCGGTGCGATCCGTGCCCAGCTCCTGGGAGAGGGCGGTGGCGCCGTCGATGTTGAGGTCGGCGATGTAGACGAACGCGCCGGAGTCGACGAGGCCGTGCACGATCTCGGCACCGAAGCCCTGCGCGCCGCCGGTCACGACGGCGACCTTGCCGGCCACCACCTCGGAGCGGAACGCCGCGGAACGTGCCTCGGCCGACTTGGCGTCGGGCAGGACGGAGACGTCGCCGAGGGTCTCGACGGCGAACGAGTAGCTCTCCCCCGCGACTTCGACGGCGAGCTGAGCCGGGAGGGGAAGTTCGGCGCCGTGGAGGGCGTCGGCCAGGTCGTCGACCGAGGCCGCCTGGAGGCTGATGGGCCCGGCGGGCTCGGCCGGGTCGCTCAGCGTCAGGACGACGGGGACGCCGTGGCGGGCGAGGTACGCGCCCCGCACCATCGGGGCGATGGTGGTGATGGTCATGGGTTCTCCTTAACGGTTCCTGGGCGCTGGCTCAGGGAATGAGGCGCGCCGCAGCGTCGGCGACGGGCAGGCCGTCCTGGATCATTTCCCGGCCGACGGCGGAGTAACGCGCAACGCGCTCCTTCAGCGGCAGCCCGGCAAGGCGCGAGTTCTCGGCGAACAGCCCGAGGGAACGGTCGTTCTCGGCGAGCCGCTCATGGGCGACCATCGCCCACGTCGCGTCGTTCAGGTGGTCCAGCTCCGGGCGCTGCAGCTCGGGGCAGTTGAACACCTGACGCGGCGTGTTGATGTCCACGCCGCTCACCTCGAGCAGCCCGTTGCGGTCCGCCAGGTCAGCGATGCGCGCCATCTGCGCGGATGTGTTGCGCGGCGGCATGTACGTGATGGCCGGCATCCCGATCTCGCCGAGGAACTCGACGAGCTCGTCGAGGAAGTCGTCCTCGAACTTCTCCGCCTTCTTGTCCCCCGTCGGCGACGCGGTGACGTCGCCCAGGTACGCGTAGCACGGGATGGCCCCGATCGACTTGGCGAAGGCGATCACCTCAGCCATCGTCGGGCATTCGCCGCCGTCCTCGAACCGCTCGGGGATGACGTAGATCTGGTCGAGGAACTCGGCCTTCATCACGCCCAGGAGGTCGAAGGTGAGGTGCGGGTTGTCGACGTCGGCCAGCTGCGCCTTGACCTTGTCGGACAGGTTCAGCCCCATCTGAGCCAGCCCGTCGACGAGCGACTCACCGCGGCCGAACCGCTCGATGAGCTTGTCCGCCATCGCGGCCAGAAGGTGCCGCTCGGTGACCGTGCCGCCGAGGAGGAACTGTGAGCGGCCGACGATGTCGGTCTCCACGTCAATCAACGGGGCGCCGAGCTTGTCCAGGATCGCATTGGCGTTCTCCACCATGGTGGCGGTGCGCTTCAGCCGCGCCTCGCGGATGGGCTTGAGGAACTCCGCGGCCGCGTCGCGCGACGACGCGGGGATGCCCTGCACCGTCATGTAGACGATGCCGGCGGTGTCCGGGTTGTTGAGCTTCCGGTCGTGGAACGGGGCGCGACCCGCCGCCACGTCGTCGGCGGAGTGCACGTAGACGCGGCACTCGAAGCCGGTCACCGAGCCGAGCCCGACGGCCTCAGCGGCCGCCGTCATCTCCGCGGCGCCGGCGGCCGAATCGTGATCGACCGAGCCGACGACGGTCAGCCCGGCCTCGCGGGCCCGCAGCGCCGCCATGGCCGGGGTGTACGGGCTGAAGCTGTAGATGGTGTGGACGTGGTTGTTGGATTCCGTCACGAAGGGCGGGAAGTCCGGGTTGGTCGCGAGGTGCTCCCGCAGCGCGTCGAGTCGCTCGACCGGGGTGGCATTCGGGTCGTTGATCGTGGTGGTCATGCTTCTCCTTTTCACTGCATCGCTGCGCACTTCGCAGACTTCGGCCGAACGTCGCAGACCTCCGTCGGACGTCGCAGACCTCGGCCGACGTCGCAGACAGAGGACTGTCTGCGACCCCGCAGGCCGTCTGCGACGTCACGCCCAGGTCTGCGACGTCACGGGCGGTCTGCGAGGGGGTGGGCCGGGCGACACCGGAGCGGCGCCCGGCCCACCGTCGTCAGAGGCCCAGCTTCGCGCGGCGGACGATTTCGCCGTCGGTCTGGTTGGACTCGGGCGTGTGGCCCTTCAGCGGGAGCATCCGCTCGTGGATGGCGTCGACGATCCACTCGGGCTGCGGGAAGAACAGCTTCTCCAGCTCAGCGGCGGGCGTGATGATGTTGCGCGAACCCACCACGGTGACCGGTGCGTCGAGGCTGTCGAACGCCAGGGTCTGCACCCGGGAGGCGACATCGTGGAGGAACGAGCCACGATCCACCGCGTCCGACGACAGCAGCAGGCGGCCGGTCTTCTTCACCGACTCCAGCACCACCGTCAGATCGAGCGGGGCGATGAAGCGCAGGTCGATGACCTCCGCCGAAACCCCATACTTCGATTCCAGGATCTCTGCGGCCTCCATGGCCCGGTACAGCGTGGGGCCGAGCGTCGCGATGGTCACATCCGCGCCTTCGCGGCGGACGACGGGCTGGCCCTCTTCCACCTCGTAGTACTCGGTGGGCACGCCGTCCTCGACGAACTGCTCAGCCACGTCGTACAACAGCTGCGACTCGAAGAACACCACCGGATCCGTGCCGCGCAGCGCCAGGTTCATCATGCCCTTGGCGTCGAACGGGGTGGAGGGGTAGTAGACCTTCAGGCCGGGCATGTGCGCCACGAGCGCGGACCAGTCCTGGGAGTGCTGGGCGCCGTACTTGGAGCCCACGGACACGCGCATGACCAGCGGCATCTTCAGCAGGCCGCCGGACATCGACTGCCATTTGGGCGCCTGGTTGAAGATCTCGTCGCCTGCGCGGCCGAGGAAGTCGCAGTACATCAGTTCGACGATGGCGCGGCCGCCCGAGAGCGCGTAGCCGACACCGGCGCCGATGATGGCGGCCTCGGAGATGGGCGAGTTGAACAGGCGGTGGTGCGGCAGCAGTTCGGTGAGGCCGCGGTAGACGGCGAACGCGCCGCCCCAGTCGCGGTTCTCCTCGCCCCAGCCGGCGAGCGTCGGGTCCGTGGCGAAGCCGTGCGCGACGGCCTCGAACAGCGCGTCGCGGTAGTTGTAGGCCTTGGCCTTGGAGACCGCCTTGCCGGTGGCGTCCTTGTAGAAGCGGCTCTTGGCGAGCAGCGACTTGGCGCGCGCGTTCTCCGCCAGCGGCTGGAGGAGCTCCGGCTCGCGGGTGGTGTCCAGCGAGGGCTCGTTGCCGTCGGAGTACATGACCGATTCGATGAACGCGGTGTCGACGCGGGGGCTGGAGCCGTCGTCCTTCGTGGCGATGGCGATGATCTTGGTCAGGCGCTCGTCGAACGTGGCCTGGATCCCGTCCACCTCGTCCTGGGTGAGGACCTTGTTGTCGACGAGGTACTTGGCGTAGTTCGTGAGGCCGTCGTGGGCCTGCCACAGCTCCACCTCTTCGGGCGTGCGGTAGGACGAGGCGTCCGACGGCGAGTGGCCGGAGAAGCGGTAGGTGATGGTGTCGGTGAGCACCGGGCCGTGGCCGTTCTCCAGGATCTCGCGCTTGCGGGCGACCGCATCGGCGACGGCGAGCGGGTTCAGGCCGTCGACGCGCTCGGCGTGCATGGCCTCGGGGTTCACGCCCATGCCCACGCGGGCGAGGATGTCGTAGCCCATGGTCTCGCCGGCGGTCTGGCCGCCCATGCCGTAGAAGTTGTTGAAGAAGTTGAACCAGATGGGCGGGTTGCCGTCGACGCCGTCCTTCCACAGGGTGCGGTACTGGTCCATGGCGGCCATCATCATGGCTTCCCACACCGGGCCACAGCCCATGGAGGCGTCGCCGATGTTGGCGATCACGATGCCGTTCTGCCGGTTGATGCGCTTGAACAGCGCGGAACCGGTGGCGATGTCTGCGGAGCCGCCGACGATGGCGTTGTTGGGCATGGAGCCGAACGGCGCGAAGAAGGCGTGCATGGAGCCGCCGAGGCCGCGGTTGAAGCCGGCGGAGCGGGCGAAGGTCTCAGCGACGGTGCCGTAGAGGATGAAGTTCTCGGCCAGGTCTGCGAGGTTCTCGAAGCCCACCTTCTCGGCGAACCCGAGGGTCTCGCCGTCGAGGAACTGCTTCATGATGTTCTCGAGCTGGTCTTCGGGCAGCTTGCGGGCCGCGGAGTAGCACTTGGCGAGGATCTCGCCGTGCGAGCGGTGCGAGCCGAAGACGTAGTCGTCGGGGTTCAGCTGCGAGGCCTGGCCGACGACGGCGGATTCCTGTCCGATGGACAGGTGCGCGGGGCCGCGGTGGTTGTACTCGACACCGTTCCAGGAGCCGGTCTTCTTGATGGAGTCCAGCATGGTCTCGAACTGACGCACGGCGATCATGTCGTGGAGGATGTCGACGAGGCCCTGCTTGCCGTACTTGGCGAGCTCCGCGTCGAAGTCCGGCGTGTACTGGTTGACGGGAACCTTCGGTGATTCGATGTACGAGGCCGAACGTACGTTGCTCGGGTCGACGATGAGTGACTTGGTCATGGGTGTGTATCTCCTGGTGTCAGATCTTCGCGGCCCAAGCCGCTTCTCGGATCAGTTCGCTGACGGTTGGGTGGGGGAAGACGACCTGGCGCAGGTCCGTGATGCTGAGTTCGGTCTCGAGCACGACGGAGGCGCCCCAGACCATCTCGGAGGCGTAGGTGCCGAGCACGTGGACGCCGAGCACGGTGAGGCTCTCGGCGTCGTAGACGAGCTTGCAGGCGCCGGGCGCCTTGACGCCCTCTTCGGCGACGAAGCGGCCGGACAGGTAGGCCGGCACGACGACCTTGGCCACCTTGTAGCCGGCCGCTGCGGCCTGCTTCTCGGTGAGGCCGACGCCTGCCGCCTCCGGGGCCGAATACACGGCCCACGGGATGGTGTTCCAGCGCATGATCTCGCCGCGGCGGTGCGCCTCGGGGTCGAGGATGTTGGCGACGGCGATCTCACCCATGCGGTAGGCGGCATGGGCCAGCAGCGAGCGGCCGGTGACGTCGCCGACTGCCCACACGTTGGGCAGGTTGGTGCGCATCCGGTCGTCGACGACGATGCCCTTGCCGGAGACCTCCAGGCCGGAGTTCTCCGCGCCCCAACCCTGGACGGCGGGGCGCCGGCCCACGGCCATCAGCACGACGTCAGCCTCGACGGATTCCTCCGCGCCGGCCAACGTTTCGTATTTAACGGTGCCGCCGTCGATGCCGGTGACCTTGCATTCGAGCTTGAACTTCACGTCGGCGAGGCCCTTGCGCAGCTGCGCGGCGAGCTCGTCGTCCATGAACGGCACGATCTCCGGCAGCATCTCCACGACGGTGACCTCAGAGCCCAGCATGGCGAACAGGCTGGCGAACTCGAGGCCGATCACGCCGCCGCCGATGACGGCCAGGCGGGCCGGGATCTCCTCGATGGCGAGCATGCCGGTGGAGTCCACTACCTTCTGGTTGTCCTTGGCGCCGGGGATGGGCGGCATGACGGGGACCGAGCCGGTGGCGAGGATCACGTGCTTGCCGGTGTACTGCGTGCCGTCAACGGTCACCTTGCCCGGGCCGTCGAACGTGCCGTGGCCCTTCACGACGGTGACGCCGGCCTTCTTCTCGGCCTGACCGACGCCACCCACGAGGGTGTCGACGGTCTGCTTCTTCCACTTCTGCATGGTGGGCCAGTCCACCGAGATGTCGCCGGCGTTGACGCCCAGCTTCGCGCCGTGCTTGGCGTGGGCGTAGGTCTTGGCCGCGTTGAGGAGCGCCTTGGTGGGGATGCAGCCCACGTTCAGGCAGGTGCCGCCCAGCGCGTCGGCCTCAACGAGGAGGACCTTCTTCTTCGCGTGGCCGAGGCGCTCCGCGGCGATGTAGCCGCCGGGGCCGCCGCCCAGCACGATGACGTCGAATTCGTTCATTGCGTTTCCCCTTCTCAGCCCAGGACCGTGATGTCGATGTTTTCGATGTAGCGCACGAGGTCCTGCAGGAAGCGGGCCGCGTCGGCGCCGTCGATCACGCGGTGGTCCGCGGTGAGCGAGAACCCGATGCGCTGTTCTGCCCCGACGGTGCCGTCGTCGTTGATAACGGCCCGGGGGAAGATGGCGTCGACGCCCAGGATGGCCACCTGCGGCACGTTCAGCAGCGGGGTGAAGCTCTCGATGCCGAAGCCGCCCAGGTTGGTGACGGTGAACGTCGCCCCGGCCAGCAGGTCGGGGTTGATCTTGCCGTCGATGGCCTGGTAGGCGAGGTCCTTGCTGGTGGCGGAGAACTCGCGCAGGCTCATCTCCGACGCGTTGCGCACCGTCGGCACGAGGAGGCCGCGCGGGGTGTCGACGGCCATGCCCAGGTGCACGTTCTGGAACGTGGTGAAGACGCCGTCCTCGAGGTGGCCGTTGTGCTGGGTGTTCTTGGCCGCGGACTTGACGGCGGCGAAGCCGACGAGGTCGCCGATGGTGACCTTGTTGAGCCCCAGTTCCTCGGGCGAGCCCTTGAGCTTCTTGCGCAGGGCCAGCAGGCCGGCGGCCTTCGCCGTCGACGTGTAGGTGAGCTGCGCGGAGCTGGCCAGCGAGTGCATCATGCGCTCGGCGATGACCTTGCGGATGCCCTTCACCGGGGTGGCGGTGGAGGGGCCGGGGTACTCGCGGGCGCCGGACGAGAGGAACGGCGCGGCCTGCGGGGCTTCGGCCTGGGCTTCCTTGCCGAGGTCCGCCGTGGCGACGCGTCCGCCGAGGCCGGTGCCCTGGCCGGGGAGCGCGCCTGCGCGGGCTGCGGCGAGCGTGGTGCCGCCGCCGTCGAGAACTGCCCGGACGTCGCGCTCGATCACGCGGCCGCCGGGGCCGGAGCCCTGGGAGACGGCGCTGATGTCGATGTTGCTGGAGTTGGCCAGGTTGCGGGCCCGCGGGCTGGTCCCGGCGTTTCCTGAGCCAGCCGCCTGCGGCTGGTCGGAGGACGCGGGAGCCGACGTGGCAGGTTCACTCACAGGCGCCTCGACAGGCGCAGCAGCCGACCCGGCTTCCTCAGCTTCGCCGTCCTTGCCCTTCCAGCCGGCGGCGTCGAGCGCGGTCTGGGGATCCTCGCCCGCTGCGCCGACGACCACCAGCGGCTCCTTGACGGGGACGTCGTCGCCCTCGTCCCAGAGGATTGCCAGGACGGTGCCCGCCTCGGTGGACGGCACCTCCATGGAGGCCTTGTCTGTCTCGACCTCACACAGCACGCCGTCGACAGCGACCTCGTCGCCGACCTTGACCTGCCAGGAAATGATCAGGCACGACTCGACGCTGTTGCCGAGCTGCGGCATGACTACAACGGTTGCCATTGCGGTTTTCCTTCTTTGTTAGACGACGCACACCTGGGTGTGCTCTTGCAGCGCTTCCAGTGCCCCTTCGGGCAGCCCGGAATCCGTGATGATCCCGGTGATGCCGTTCAGCGGCAGAAAACTGACGAAACCGGCCTGGCCGAACTTCGTGGAATCGGCCACCAGCCAGGTCTCCTCCGCGCGGTCCCGCATGGTGGACGCCACCTGGGCGCCCTCGACGAACCGGGTGGTGAGGCCGCGCTCCGGGGAGAACCCGTCGGTGCCGAGGAACGCGATGCGGGCGTTGAACTCCCCGATCGCACGCTCGGCGAGCGGGCCGACGAACGACTCTGACTCGCGGCGGAAGACGCCCCCGGTGAGGATGACGTTGACGTTGGGGATGCTGCGCGCATTGTTGAAGACGAGCGCGGAGTTGGTGACCACCTGGACGCCGCGTCGGGGGCTGAGGCTGCGCACCACCATGGCGCACGTGGTGCCGGCCTCGATCATCACGGCGTCGTCGTCGCGGAGCATGGCCGCGGCCGTCGCTGCGATGCGGGTCTTGGCCTCGACGTTGAGCTGTTCGCGCTGGAGGATGGACTTCAGCGTGGTGGGACGCGCGCCGCCGCGGGTGCGAACGAGCATGCCCTGCTGCTCCAACGTGCGCAGATCTCCCCGAATGGTGACCTCTGACACTCCGAGATCCGCTGCCAGTGACGCGACGGTGAGGGCGCCTTCGCCGGACAGCCGAGACATGATCTCAGTCTCCCGATCTGCACGTTCCACGGTCATTGTGGCTTTCAACCAGCTTTCGGTTTGCTTACGGACACCTTTCGTCCACCAACGATAGTACCTTCACTTCCCTACGTCTGCACAGGGGTCACTTATGTTTTCTGCCGGGCGTACCACCGACCCCCTGCCAGCAGTGCTTTGTGGTTTCACACCGCTCACATGGGCTGCACACCTAGCAACAAAGAGATGCGACATCAGACCTCTGGCCTAGACTCAGCGTTTGTCGTCTCAAGGAGGAGAACCCAGTGCAAAGAAATCGCACATTGAGTTCGTGGTTCGCCATGGCACTCGCATTCTGTCTGGCCCTGACGGGCCTCATCGCGGCACCCACGGCGCAGGCCGAGGTTGTCGTCACCCCGGTAGGCACCTGGCTGCCGACCCCCAACGGCCAGGTGAAGATCGGCTCCGTGACCCCCGACAAGACGGCGTACTCAGTCGGCGACGTCGTGACCGTCCGCTTCCGTATGGAATCCAACGCCGCCGCGCCGGCCAGGACGATCGTCGCCACCTCCAACACGCTGACCAACGCGGCCAGCTGCAGCTGGGGCGGCACGTTCACTGCCGGCTCCGGAGGCAAGTACGACTGCGCCCGCACCCAGGGCGGGGTCCAGTACCCGCAGCTCACCTACACCGTCACCCAGGCCGACGCTGACGCGGGCCGGGCGATCTATGACCTCACCTGGACCGAGACCGCTGCCGGCGGCACCCCCGTAGTGACCACCATCTACGGCTCCATCCCGGTGACCACCGCCACCCCCGAGCCCATCGAGTACCTCACGGTCTCGCTGGCCCGCACTGACAGCCTCGGCGACCCCGTGCGCGTGGGCGACACCCTGACCTATGCCGTCACTTACACCAACGTCTCCGCTCAGTCGATCACTGCCTTCCCCCGCACGTCGAACCTGGACGGCATGCTGCCGCCGAACCCCCCGAACTGCCGCTGGGCAGGGCTGGCGGCCGGCGCCACCAACACCTGCGCTACGGCCAGCCACACCGTGACCGAGGCCGACCTCACGGCAGGGTCGTTCACCGGCACCGTGACCTTCGACGCCACCGCTGACAGGGACGGCCTCACTGTCCTCCAGGCCGGCCTCGTCGCGAGCGCCGCACCCGTGACCGTCACCGACGCCCCGCCGCCGCCGCGCGAAGAGGGCCAGTACGTCACCCTCGCCTCCGCCGGCTACGCAGGCTTCACCTGCCACCGCATTCCGGCGCTGACCCAGGCCAACAACGGCTGGATCCTCGCGTCGTGGGACGGTCGCCCCGGCGGCTGCGGCGACTCGCCGAACCCGAACTCCATCGTCCAGCGCATCTCGAAGGACGGCGGACAGACCTGGGGCGACCCGGTTGTGATCGCCGCCGGACAGACGTCGCCCCGCATGGGCTACTCCGATCCGTCCTATGTGGTGGACCGCGAGACCGGCAAGATCTTCAACTTCTTCGTCAAGTCCTACGACGTCGGCCTCTGGGGCTCCGTCGAGGGAACCGATCCCACCGCCCGCAACATCATGCACGCCGCGGTGATCGAGTCCGCCGACAACGGCGAGACCTGGAGCGAACCGCGCGTCATCACGCCCAGCATCACCAACGAGTCCAACTGGTACACCCGCTTCGCCTCCTCCGGCGAGGGCATCCAGCTGCGCTACGGCGACTACGCAGGGCGCCTCATCCAGCAGTACTCCATCGGCATCACCGGGCAGAACGGCCTCCGTGCAGTGTCCGTCTACTCGGACGACCATGGCGTCACCTGGCACGCGGGTAACCCCACCGAGACCGGCATGGACGAGAACAAGACCGTGGAACTCTCCGACGGCCGCGTCATGCTGAACTCCCGCGCCCCGGGGACCGGGGCTCGTCGCATCACCATCTCTGAAGACGGTGGCGTGAACTACGGGCCGGCGTACATCGACCGCGCCCTCATCGATCCCGCCAACAACGCGTCGATCACCCGCGCCTACCCGAACGCCGCTGAGGGCTCGCCCCAGGCGAAGATGCTGCTGTTCTCGAACGCCGCCGCAGGCTCGCGCTCCAACGGCACCGTCAAGCTCAGCTACGACGACGGCCAGACCTGGTCCGTCGCCAAGGTGTTCGAGCCCGGCTCGATGTCCTACTCCACGCTGACCCCCCTGGCCTACGGCCCCGGCGCGCAGCCCGGCACGTACGGCCTGCTCTTCGAGGGCACCAGCTCCACGATCCGCTACATGCAGGTCTCGCTCGAGTGGCTGGGCGGCCTGCCCGTCTCGGTGGTCTCGACCGCCCAGACCGTCAACCGTGGCGTCAACACCGTCGAGTTCGAGTTGACCAACGTCGGCGCCGAGGATCTCACGGGCCTCACGCTGACCCCCACCCCGGCGGTGGGATGGACGGCCGCACCGTCCGCCGCCTTCGACTTGGCGGCTGGCGCCTCCACCACCATCTCGCTCGACGTGACGGTGCCGGACTGGGCCGACGCGGGCGCAGCAACGCTGCCCGTGACGGTGGCCACCGCAGACGGTGAGAGCCAGGGCATGGCCCGGCTCACCGTCGAGTTGCTGCCGCTGCAGAACCCCGCGGTCAGCGTGCCGGTGACTGTCGTGGGCGATCTGCCCTACCAGCCCGGCGAGGATCCGTCGAAGATGTTCGACGGCAACACCTCCACCATGTGGCACACACCGTGGCAGACCACGGTCCAGCTGCCGCTGAACATCAACCTCTCCGTCGGCGAGACCCCGCTGGAGCTGGCCTACCTCGAGGTGCTGCCGCGCCAGAGTGGCGGCAACAACGGCAAGATCACCGACTACGAGCTGTACGCCGGCGACTCGCTGGATGCGCTCGTCAAGATCGGTGAGGGCACGATGTCGCTCGACTCGTCGGTGAAGAGGATCCCCCTCGACACGACGGCCCGCTTCGTCCAACTGCGCGTCATCAAGGCGTTCTCGGATCAGGCCATGCAGTTCGTGTCCATCGCAGAACTCGCGGTGAAGGTCGCCGTGCCCGACTCCGTCGACACCACCGCGCCGGTGATCACCGCCGTCGCTGACGTGTCGGTGGAGACCGACGCGGCCGTCTCGGTCGCCATCGAAGCCACCGATGACGTCTCCACCGCGCTGACGTTCAGCGCCGTGGGGCTGCCCGCGGGTGTCTCGATCGACGCCGCCACCGGCGCGATCTCGGGCTCGGTTGCCGCTGCCGGCACCCACGAGGTGACCGTCACCGTGGAGGACGAGGCCGGCAACAAGGCCACCGTCGAGTTCACCCTCACGGTGACCGCGCCGGTCGTGGATCCCTCGCCGTCGCCGAGCCCGTCTGTGTCGCCGTCGCCCTCGGTGTCGCCGAGCCCGTCTGTGTCGCCGTCGCCCTCGGTGTCGCCGAGCCCGTCGGTGTCGCCGAAGCCTTCGGTGTCGCCCAAGCCTTCGGTGTCGCCGTCGGTGAAGCCGACCGTGACCCCGACGAAGCCCGCCGACACGTTCGTGCCGAGCGCCCCGTACACGAAGCCGGGCGCGTACCTGCTCAACGACCGCCGGTGGGTTACCACCTGTGAGGACTACTCGCAGACGGAGCGCTGCCGCACCGAGATCTGGGCCACCGTGGTCAAGGTCGAGAACGGCCAGTTCGTGCGCAAGACGGGGTGGGCGTTCAACAACCTCACCTACCTCCCGTACATGGAGCGTGCCGCGTGGACGGGCAACCCGCTCGGCCAGGCCGGCGAGTTCACCTCGGGAGGCCGTCAGTGGAAGACGGAATGTGACACTGCCGCCACCGGCCGTGGCGCGTGCCGCTCCTACACGATGACGACGGTGTACACCGCAACCGCGAAGCCTGCGGGTGGCTACAGCTTCTCGCAGAGCAACGAGTGGGTGTTCAACAACATCGTCATGTTCAAGTAACCCTTCACCCCCTGATGGAGGACCCCGGAGCGTCGCTCCGGGGTCTTCTTCATTCAGCCGACGAGCGGCCAGATCAACACCAGAGACGCCACCAGCACCCCCACCCCGGCAGCCAAACCCGGCGACGGCGCCCGGTAGCTCCGCCCGGAGCCCGGCGACTGGAAGATCATCAGCGTCACCCGTTCCGCCGCCTGTTCCGCGGTGAGGTCCTCCCCCGGCGCCACCACGTCGACCCCCAGGTTGATGAGTTCGTCGGGCCGCTCGAACCGCGCCGCCACGGAGTGGTCCACGGGCACCACGACGGTGGTCCGGTCCCGCCCGTAGACCTCGTCCAGGAACACCCCGTGCGTCCGCAGGCCCGCGGGGGCGGCCGAGATCCGGCCGTCGGACCATGTGATGGCCGACCAGGGCGCCGACGCGGCCATCAGCACCAGGAACACCACCGGCCACTCCACGGGCTCGTCCCAGATGAACAGCGCCAACGCCAGGACGGCCACCAGCCCCGCACCGCACGCCAACGCCCAGCGCAGCCACCCGGCGTTGCGGTGCGCCCAGACGGGCAGCGCCCTCATGGTGCGGTCGACGGCCCGATGCTTTACCGACGGCACTCCCGCCTCGACGACGGCGCGGCGATCCGTGATGGGCCGCCCGGCCGCGACCTCCGCGAACCAGACCTCGCCGCTCTCGCGCAGCAGGGCGACGGTGGAGCCCTGCGCCCACCTGCCCACGAGGATGAACGGCTCGCCGTTGGCGGCGCTCTGCGGCCCGAGGAAGGCCTCAAGGTTGGCCCGCTCCTCGGGCGTGAACTCGTCGTCGAACTCCTCGGCCTCCTGCTCCCGGATGAACTGCGCGATCTCGAACGCCCCGACCGGTAGTTCTGGGCCATCGTCGTCGTCGGACGCGGGCCCATCATCCGCGGGGTGTGTCGAAGGACGGTCCTCCTCTTCCACGTCCTCCTCCCCCGGGTCCAGCTCCCGCAACCCGGTGAGGTTGATCAGCCGCAGCGTGGGCACGGTGTCATCCACCGGCAAAGCGAGCGCGTCGAACTCCTCGAGCCACAACAGCCGCACCGTCGCAGAAGGCCCGCCCCGCTCGAGCAGGGCGCGACGCCGCGACCGACGCGTGCCCAGCCGCAGGGCGATGGCCGCGCCCAGCAGCGGCGCGACGGCGGTGATCCCCAGCACGAACGCCGGGTTCCCCTGCCCCTGGCCCAGCGGCGTCGCCCGGTCGCCGTCGATCAGCACCTCGATGGCCTCGCCCGGCTGGGGCTCGTCCTGCTCCTCGTCGGTGTAGAACCGCTCGAACGTGAACTCCCGCCCGCCAACCTCCACCACCATCTCGTACGGGTCCTCGATCAGCTCCACGACGGTGCCCGCCGCCAGCTCGGCCCGGGCCTCGAAGGCGGCGACGTCGCTGAGCATGAAGTGGTGCACGCCCAACCCGATCAGGGTGAGCAGCGCGAACGCGCCGGCGACGAGGGCGCCGACCTTCGCGTCGATCCGGGCGTCGTCGGCCGCCCACGAGCCCTCCCATTGCGTCCCGTTGGCCGGCACCACGTGGGGGCCGTGGGGCGTGCTGCGGGAGTCGCGCCAGAGGAACCAAACGAGCCCCGCGACGGCGAACACTGCGGCCGCCCAGCCGAGGCCGCGCACGTCGTCGTGCACAGGTGCGGCCTCGAACAGGACGCCGAGCAGGGCGCCGAAGGCGAACGTCAGCCGCGGCGCCCAGTGGAGCGTGACCACCGTGCCGAGCCAGGCCGGGAACAGCCCCATCAGCACGTAACCGGTGGAGCCGAGCGGTTGGCGCACCACGTCGTCGCCCAGCTGCATGGCGCCCAGCGCGAGGCCGCAGAGGATGGCGAGCACGAACCAGCCCGCCCACCAGGCCCACAGATAGGTGCGGCTACGGCGCAGGTCCTGCGCGGAGAGTCGGTGCATCGGCAAAGGATAGGGCCAGGCGGCGCTGGGCTCTTAGCCGCCTCGGTTCTTCTCAGTTGCGTCCCGTATCTCCAAGATGATCTCGGCCACCTCCAGCGATCTGGATACTCCTCGCATGACTGCGGGACTGGGCTTCGCGCCTTTGGCCATCTTGGTGAGGGCGCCATTCGGCACTGCGCTGGCCAGTGAGAGACCGGCCTTGGCGAAGTCCCCGTCGATCGCGTCCCAGACCGCGAGGGAGACCCCCGCCGCCACTCCGACAACCTGGAGCCATGGGGACTTGGCACGCGCTGCCGTGGCCAGCACCATCAGAACCACGCGACCCCAGCGTTGTACAAACCGCCACACAGCCTCAGCGGCATCGATCACGCAGTGCCCGTAGTCGAGAGGCGACCAGGAACATTCGCTGCGCTGGGTCAGTTCCCTAGCCAGGGCTTGAAGCGCGGCGGCGTCGTGCATGGGGCCGACGTCAGAAGAGATGACGTCATTGGGTGACGACGAGCCACCCATCTCCACGGCCGAGTTGAGCGAGTCGATCGCCGCTGACAATGCGGTGACCGTGGCGCTGGTTCCGACGGCCTGACCCTCGGATTCGGGGAATCGGTGTTCGAACATCAGGAAGTGCGTGAAGTTCCCGATGCTGAGGTCGGCCCCCTCCACCTCGGTCGTGCCAGGCACAAAGCGGGTGAAGGCCCACTCGCTCGCCTCAGGGTTGGCGGTGAGGGCAGCAGTGAGGGCGAGGACACCGTCCCAGAGGTAGACGCCATCGGGTGACGGCGCGTACACCACGTCCTTGCTAGGAGCAGGGCCCGGCCAGGCCCTGTCGCGTTCGAGGCGGTCGAAGTTGTAGTACGCCTTCGTCACGGATTGGAGGAACTCCAGGGACCAGAATCCCCGCGACAGCAGCAGCATCAGGTTCGACCGGTTCGCCGCGTCCTGCTTTTCGCGCAGCTTCCCTTCGGAGTCGAAGAAGCCGTCATGCTCACCGTACAGCGCCACGGGATTCGTGGTGGCGACGATGAAGTCGGTGGTCCACCCCTCACTGAGGGCGAGGTCCCCCGTGCCGTGGGTGGCCAGCGCGAGGGTTCCCGCCAGGTCTGTGAGCATGAGTTCGTAGGCATACGCGCTGGTGCTGACCGCGAACGGGTGCGCTTTGCTTGGGCCGGCCACGGTGGCCAAACCGTCGCCCAGGTCACGCGGTGTCACCCCGGACGCGAAGAAGTACGCGAAGTTCGGCTCGCCGCGGTTCTCGGCCAGTTGTTCCCCCAGCGCCGTCAGGTCGCCGTCCTTGAGGGCGCTGACTGCGGCTCTGGCGTCAGCCCTCGCTCCCCACAGGTAATCGCGGAAGGCAAAGATGCCCGTCCCTGCGATCGCCAGCGCCACGACGAGGCTCACGACGACCCACCGCGACCAACTCCCCTGCTTTCGCCGCTCCGCCATGGGCTCGCCCGTGTGGTCTTCCTGATCCGTCATCACTGCCCCCGAGCCCCATCAACGCGTAGCGGCAAGCTATCAGCCACGGGCCTCGGCCACGCGCCAGATTGGGCATCTGCTCACCGGCCGCTCACCCGCGAAACAGCCGGTCGCATGGTTGGATATCACCAGGGGCACCCCTCACCCGAAAGGCACAGTCATGGACATCCTGTTCGACACGGCCAACTTGGACGACATCGAGCGGCTCACGCCGATCTACCCTGTCACCGGCGTGACCACCAACCCGTCGATTCTCAAGGCCGAGGGCAAGATCGATTTCTACGCGCACTTCCGCCAGATCCGCTCGATCATCGGCCCCAACCGCACCCTCCACGTCCAGGTGCTGTCCAAGGAGACCCAAGGGATGGTGGACGAGGCCCACCGCCTGCTGGACAAGATCGACGCCAACGTCTACCCCAAGATCCCCCTCACCGAGGCCGGCCTCCACGCCATGCGCATCCTGAAGAGCGAGGGCGTGAAGGTGACCGCCACCGCGATCTACTCCAAGACGCAGGGCTTCCTGGCCATCGCCTCGGGTGTCGACTACCTGGCGCCGTACTACAACCGGATGCAGTCGATCGACATCAACACCCGCGAGACCATCGAGGCACTGGCGGGCTTCATCAAGCGGTTCGACGCCCCCAGCAAGATCATGGCCGCTAGCTTCAAGAACATCGCCCAGGTGTCGCACGCACTCCAGAGCGGCGCCGACGCGGTGACGCTGTCGCCGCAGCTGCTGCAGCAGGCGCTGTCCGCACCCGACATCATCACCGCGGTGGACCGCTTCGTCGACGACTGGGAAGAGATCCACGGCACCACCGAACTACCGTTTGAATAGGCGTCGCCGGTTCCCGTGACCACCTGACATATCACACAAACGGATGGGCACAAGGCCGGGGGCCACATAGCAGCAAATGCCGTCCAGCTAGGGGCTTTTCCCGGCCAAACACTCATGACAATTTGGCACTTCTCAGCGGACGGAGTATATGGTAGGCCCGTGGGGGAATGGGATGCATCCAATGATGAAACCAACAAGCCAAGAGGGTCTAACGCTCTGAGCGCGCTCTTGTACCGCATGCCCGCAGCTGTCCGGCGCCTGATCCTGATCATGTGGGATGCGCTCGCCTGGGTGCTCGCGGTGATCGTCTTCCTGTCGATGCGCAACGCAGCCCTCGAGCCCGTTCAGGCCCGGTGGGTGCTCTTCTACACCGCTGCCGCCGTGCTGCTCCAGGTCATCGGCGGCCTGGGTTCGCAGCTGTACCTCGGGCGCAACCGCATCGGCAGCTTCGCTGATGCCGCGGGCATGGGCTTCACCGTCGCCGGTATCGCGATCCTCAACGGCACCACCTTCCTCCTGGCAGCCGATTCTTTCCCCATGCGGGCCGCGGTAGCGTTGCCGTCCCTGGCGCTGATCTTCATGGCCACGGCGCGCCTGGTCTTCCGCTCCATCGTGGAGAGTCGGCCCCGCAGCGCGGCGGCGAACGCCATCCCCACGCTGGTCTACGGCGCCGGCAACGCCGGCCACCAGGTGGCCACGCTCATGGACCTCGCCGAGGATGCGCCCTACCGCATTGTCGGTTTCGTCGACGACAACCGCGACAAGCGCAACCTGCGCGTCCGGAACCACAGGGTGCTCGGCCTCGGCAAGGACATCATCCAGGTGGCCAAGCAGCAGAATGCCCAGGCCGTCATCTTCGCCATCTCCGCGGCCAGCCCCGACCTCATCCAGCGGCTCAGCACCGCCTGCGAGGAGCATGGCCTGGACCTGCTGATCATCCCGTCGCTGCGGGAGATGGTGGGCGGCCAGGTCACCATGGGCTCGCTGCGCAAGCTCAACGTGGCCGACCTCCTCGGGCGTCGCCCCATCAAGACCGACCTCAGCGCCATCGCCGACTACGTCACCGGCAAGGTGGTGCTCGTCACCGGCGCCGGCGGCTCCATCGGCTCCGAGCTCGCCGCCCAGGTGCACCGCCTGGGCCCGGCCAAGCTCATCCTGCTGGACCGCGACGAGTCCGCCCTGCACGGCGTCCAGCTCGACCTCTACGGCAACGGCCTCCTCGACACCGAAGACATGGTGCTGTGCGACATCCGCGACGAGGACGCCCTTGAGCGCGTCTTCAGCAAGCACCGCCCGGACGTGGTGTTCCACGCGGCGGCGCTCAAGCACCTCCCGATGTTGGAGCGCTTCCCCCTTGAGGGGTGGAAGACCAACGTCCTGGGAACCCGCAACGTGCTGCGTGCCGCCTATTCTGTGGGCGTGACACGGTTCGTGAACATCTCCACCGACAAGGCGGCGGCGGCCACCAGCGTGTTGGGCCGCACCAAGCGCCTCGCGGAGCGGCTCACCGCCTGGTACGCCAACGAGTACCAGGTGCCGTACCTGTCCGTGCGGTTCGGCAACGTTCTCGGCTCCCGCGGCTCAGTGCTGATCTCCTTCCAGAGCCAGATCGAGAAGGGTGGCCCCGTGACGGTCACCCACCCGGACGTCACCCGCTACTTCATGACCATCCCCGAGGCGTGCGAGCTGGTGATGCAGGCCGGCGCCATCGGCCTCCCTGGCGACGTCCTGGTGCTGGACATGGGCGAGCCGGTTAAGATCCTCGACGTGGCGAAGCGGATGATCGCGGAGTCCAAGAAGGACATCGAAATCCACTTCACAGGGCTGCGCGAGGGCGAGAAGATGCACGAAGTGCTCTTCAGTAACGCAGAAGCCGGCGACTCGAGCGAGCACCCGCTGATCAGCGAGGTGCAGGTGCCGGCATTGCACCCCGATATGATCCCGGACAGCCCAAAGGCGGAGGAAGACGTGATGAGAATCTTGGAGACAGAACCCACACAGGTTCACAGTGTCATCACTGTTTAGCCCTGCCCCTTCCGTTTACTGTCAGATCCGGCCGCGGCGGGAAAGCGACTTTCACCTGCTCGGTCCATGCAAAGCTTGGAGGCATTCTTGACCCGCGACCGTTACGTCCACGTGAAGCGCTCCCTGGATGCGGCGGGAGCCTCCCTAGGGCTTGTGTTGTGCCTGCCACTCATCTTGGCCTGCGCCGCAGCGGTCAAGCTCGATTCGCCCGGCCCTGCACTCTTCCGCCAAACCCGGCTAGGCCTCAACGGTAAAGAGTTCACGATGTTCAAACTGCGCACCATGACCATAGACGCGGAGCGTGCAGGGGTTTACGAGCTCGCCAAAGATCCGCGTGTCACCAGGGTCGGCCGGATTCTTCGACGCACTTCCCTCGATGAGCTTCCTCAGTTTCTCAACATCCTCCGAGGCGAAATGTCATTTATCGGACCACGCCCGACCCTGACTTATCACCCGTGGAATCTCGACGAATATTCAGAAGATCAGCTGCGTCGCTTTCAGACACGACCCGGGATCACTGGTCTCGCTCAGATCACGGGGCGGAAAGAGTTACCATGGCCGGAGCGGATCGCTTTAGACGTTCAATACGTGGAAACGCTGTCACTAACAACCGACGTCACGATCGCTCTCAGGACTGTGAGGAGCGTGCTTTCGGCGACCGGGAATCTAAACACCGAGGCTCAGGCGCACGGAGCTAAGTAAAGGACTGATGGTGGCTTCATGACATTGACATTGATGATGATAACGAACGACCCTAGGCTGGCGTTCCACGCCGAGGCAGCGGGTGTCGACTGGATCTTCGTCGATCTCGAAATTAAAGGCAAACTCGAGAGGCAAGGCCACCTCGACACTGTCATTTCTCGGCACTCGGTTCAGGACGTCGCACTCGTAAAGGGCGTCCTCAAATCATCGAAGCTTCTGGTTCGTGTGAATCCCGTCCATGATGGCTCTGAGGAGGAGATTGAAGCTGCTTTGAGAGGGGGCGCAGACGTGGTTATGCTGCCCTTTTTTTCCACGGTCGAGGAAGTTCAGGAATTCACTGGCATTGTAAATGGCCGCGCCGAAACATGCCTGCTTCTCGAAACACCGGGTGCGCTTGCCCTCCTTGATAGCATCCTAGATATCCCCGGCATCGACGCAATCCATGTCGGTTTGAACGACCTACACCTCGGCCTTCGAAGAACGTTTATGTTCGAATTGCTTGCCGACGGCACCGTGGACGACATTTGCATGCGAGTGCGCAGCCGCGGAATTAAGTACGGGTTTGGAGGCATAGCGCGCCTCGGCTCGGGAGAACTGCCTGCGGAGCGGATCGTTGCTGAACATTACCGCTTGGGCTCCACTATGGCCATACTCTCCCGCTCTTTCCTGAGTGACCATGCCAAGGCCTTCCCTGAGGAAGCTCGCGGGGAGCTAGAAGCGGAAGTCCGTGCTATCCGAGAATATGAGACCCTGCTTCGGTACCGGGACGAGCAGTTCTTCGAATCCAACCGGGGTCGCGTCGCTACAACCGTGGCTGGAATAGTCGCACGACTAGCCTCGCCAGGTAGCGCTGGACCTCAGCCGGCGTAGCGCGTGAAGCAAGCCATGCGCCGATCGCTGCTACTGGCCGGGCCATTTCGACCGGCAACGGAACAGATACACGAAATGTCCGAGCTCGGCTTCGACGTAGTCACTCT
The DNA here is from genome assembly GCF_014164735.1 of Tessaracoccus sp. MC1756. Lineage (NCBI taxonomy): Bacteria > Bacillati > Actinomycetota > Actinomycetes > Propionibacteriales > Propionibacteriaceae > Tessaracoccus > Tessaracoccus sp. MC1756. Next base: position 618,877 of record NZ_JACJFZ010000002.1, read on the forward strand.
TCAGGATGAGCGGCAACGCCCCGACCACGATCCACGGACCTTCCATGCCGTCGTTTGCAACAGCTACTTCGCGCACCATCGACTCGCCGATCATTCTCGGCTGGAGTTTGTGCAGCTGCTCAGTACTGGATGGGACCGCTTCCCACGAGCCGAGGCTGACCGCCGTGGTGTGCAGTCCTTCAACGCTCGGGGCGTCTATAACATTCCGCTTGCAGAATGGGTGATCACACGCATCTTCGAGTACTTCAAGAGTTCCCGGGTCCATTACGAAAATCAGAAGCGCGGCAAATGGGAAAAGCTGCGCGCCCAACCGGAGATCTACGGTAAGACCGCGACTGTTGTGGGGCTGGGGCAATTGGCCGCAACCCTGGCCCCACGCCTTTCCGCGTTGGGAATGCGGCTATTCGGCGTGAGCCGACGTGGCCCGTTCGTGATGCCTGGCTTTGACAAGGTGCTTAATCAAGAGGACATCTTTCGCGTTCTGCCGGAGACGGATGTGCTGATCTCCTGTCTTCCGCTTGAATCCTCGACGCGCGATTTCTTCGGCGCACAGATCTTCCGCAGTCTCAAGGAAAGCTCGCTGTTCCTCAACGTTTCCCGTGGTGGCGTGGTAGATGAAGCAGCCCTGGTGGATGCCCTGCGCTCGGGTTCGCTCAGTGGAGCGGCTCTGGATGTTTTCGAACATGAACCGCTTCCCGACTCTAGCCCTTTTTGGGAATTGCAGAACGTAATAGTGACCCCTCATGACGCCTTCGAGTCCGACAGAAACCACGAGAGATTGTCCTGCATGCTCATGGCCAATTTGCGCCACTACGTCGCCTCCTCCTCGCGATAGCTGCACGCCGGGCACACTTTCGAGGCTCTTCACAGATGGCGGTGGGTGATGGGGCTGGAGTTCGGACGGCCCTGGTGACGTGAAGGGGGCCCTCGGGTTGGCAGGATGAAGGTGTCTAAGCCACATCTCAAACCCAAGGGCCCTTGTGCGAAACGCTACCCGGCCCTGCCTCGATACGTTCTGCCGACTCGATCGTCTCGGACTGTCCGTGACCGCCCAGCGCGTCGAACCTGATCACAGCGTGCTGCGCTGCCGCCCCACGACAGCGCCGTCACCGTGTCCAGGCTGCGCTCGGCCGGGGATACGGCACGATGCGGCGGTGCGCCGGTTGGCGCATGTGCCGTTCGGGTGGAAGCCGACGATCCTGGAGGTGGTGGTTCCGCGCTACCGGTGCTGGCCGTGTCGACTGATCTGGCGTCACAGCATCACGGCCGCGGCGCCGTCGAAGGGGAAGCTGTCGCGCGACGCGGTGATGTTGGCGGTCAAGTCGATCGTGGTCGACCGGATGTCGATCGCCCGGGTCGCGGCCAACCTCGGCGTCGCGTGGAACACCGCCTCGGATGCGATCCTGGCCGCCGGCACCGAGCTGCTGATCGACAGCGCTGACCGGCCTGAGGGTGTCACCACGGTCGGGGTCGATGAGCACGTCTGGAGGCACACCCGACACGGCGACAAGTACGTCACCGTCGTCATCGACCTGACCCCGACAAGGACTCGGACCGGCCCGTCGAGGTTAGGGGTCAGTATTCACGCGGCATCGACACGCCTACCAAGCCGACCAGCCCACCGAATGGAAGTAGATCATGACCCGGCTCATCACCAGCCTCCAGAGCGGCGTCCCGACTGGCCTCGACGAACTGCGGTCTCTGGGGCAGACGATGAAACGGCGCCGCGATGACATCCTGGCGTTCTTCGATCACCCCGGCACGTCGAACGGCCCTACTGAGGCCGTGAATGGCCTTCTGGAACACCTCCGCGGGACGTCGCGTGGATTCCGCAGCATCGTCAACTACATCGCTCGGTGCCTACTCGACGCCGGCGGGTTCGGACCCCTGATTCCACTCACTTCTGTGAAGAGCCGCAAAAGGCGATGCTCCACTGGTTCGCCGGCAGGCCGCCGAGGATCGTTCTGGACAACCTGAAGACCGTCTGCTGGAGACCGGCGGATTCAGACGCAGACTACCCCTGAATCACGATGAGCCACATAATAGCCTCCGGAGTGGGGCTCCGCGAACCACCTGACCCGGGACACTTCTTTGGCCAAGACCGCCCCGGACCTGGCCCGTGGCATGACCAGTGTGGCTAGCGCCGATAGCTCTCGCGCCCCCCTGCTCGCCCCTGTGCCAGCGCTGCGGCTCATTTCCTATGGACTTCCGTCCGGGTTACCCGCGAGAGAGCCGCCTCAAGGCCGCCCGAGATCCTATGAGCCACATAGTTGAGCACGAATGCCGCGCCTAGAATCATCAACACCGCCGCAGCCCAACTCAGCGGGAAAGGAAGACGACTAGCAACGTCGATTAGGACGTATTGAACCAAATAGACCTCGAGGGTGATGGTGGCCAGGGCAACAGCCCCGGCGCGCACCCAACTCGGGAGAGACCTGAGGGCCGCCTCCGACCCCGCGGCGACTCTGAAGACTAGAAGCAGCAGAACCAACAAGGCCACTTGATTGATAAGTTGCCACTCAGCAGGCAAAGCGCCGCTGGAGAATCCGAGCTTAGTGAACAGATACACCGGAGTCGCGATCAAAAGCGCGACGAAGTGCGCGACCCCCGGCCGATTAAGCAGTCGCCCCTTGGCGCGACGGAATAGCGCACCGACCAGCATCGCTTCAAGGAAGAGGAAACGAATGAGTGGCTCACGCACGGTGTCAATGTGATAGTACGAGCGATCGTAGATCGTGACGTAGAGAATGACATGCATCATAACGGTGACTATAAGTGCCGTAACAGTCCCGCGAACCGATGACACGAATCGCTGAATGGCATACATCACAGGATAGAGAATCAGGATTGACGCGACAAAGTGGTAGTCCGTAGGGAACACGAACCATTGAAACCAGTTGGATTTCGTTATGTAGTAGGCACCCGCGATGCCATACAGGCCAGTAATGACAAGTACAGAGGGATAGATCCGAATGACGCGCCGGACGTACCACGTTACGAACCCAGGTCGGGGGTTCAGCGAGTATCCGGCCACTGCGAAGAAGATGACATCCCCTAACAGCCCGCCTGCCGCGAGACCGCCCAATGGGTAGATCGTATCGAAATGAGCATTGGTGATCGCAAGGGCCGCAACAGCGCGCAAGAACGTAACGTAAAACGTGTGCTGTGGAGGGAACTCCAGGTACCTACGTCGGAGGCTGCCTAGCAGCCCTCCGCCACCCTTGGGAACATCGCCCGTCCTGACCACTGATTGCGAGCTCATTTATGACCTTCCTACTGGTGGCGTCTCGCTTGGCACCGGAGGATTAGTGCCCAAACGCGGCGCGCGTAACTCTTTCACGACAGGGAGGCTTGACCTCGAGATCCCAAGAGAATCCTTTTTGCGTGGGAACATGGATATCGGCACTGTCAAGAATAGAACCCCGAACAGCGTGTCGACATAGCCGATAGAGAGAAAGCCCACTGACTCAAATGTTGCGAGAAATGCAAGTCCAACGAATGCGGCGACGTACACACGGGCGACTGGGTCGCGACGAGCTGATCGGAAAGCCAAAAGTCCGGTGTAGAAGAGCGCGCCTAGCACAAGAGCCAGTTCCAGAATTCCTCCCCCGGCTAATGTCTCGATATAGAAGCTATGGAACTGCGGAATTGTCATCCCGCGTCCCGTCGCGACATCAAGTGCTTGGAAAGCCCCCACGCCCACTAGTGGACTCAGCGAGAAGATTTCCAAACCGTGAGCCCAGAGGAGGTCACGCCCAGATAGACCTGCGTCCTCGCGGATGAACAATCGCTGCAATACATCCATCGAATCTGGGACCAGATCGAGAAGGCCGAACAGTGTCAACCCGGCCGCGAGAGCACCTACCATTCCCCAGAGTAGCGAACGTTTGAGCAAGAAATACGCCAAGAGGAAAATGACAGTAGCGAAGACTGCCCCGCGCGACATGGTCAAGAGGAGGCCAACGCCCTGAACCGCGAGTATCGAGGCAGCACGGAACGACCACCGCTTCGTGGCGCGAATCACGAAATGAGCCACAATCGAGAGAAACACAAGGCTGCCAAGCTGGTTTCTATTCCCCAAGAAGCCTCGGAAGTTCACCTCGTAACTAGAGCCGATCTGGGTGAGCGTGGCTAATGGGTTGCCGAGATCAAGCAAGCCCCATAGAATCGCGGCCACAGCAAGACCGATCACAGCCTGCATGATCCGGTGCACATCGCGCTCATTTGCCCGTAATCCTGCGGCCAACCCAAACAGGAGAGTCGCGCTCATTACCTTGCTCATTGCGACCGCGATGTCCAGTGGATTTATGTCCCCTGTAACAATCAACCCAGCGATGACTGCGGCAGATTGCGTGAGGCCAAGGGCGAGGGCGTAGACGGCGAACCCGAGGGGCAGCCGAATCTGGCGGGACGCGTAAAAGAAGGTCAGTAGCGCGACCTGGACAACGTAGGCAGGGATCATGAGCACTGGCAGAGCAACGCCCAAGCCCACTCCGAACACTAGGCCCACCGGCAAAACCATCAACAGGATGCATAGAGCGAAAGGTGGGGCGTCCCAACGACGTTCGCATGGCTGCTTACGAAGGCGCACGGCGACTTCCAAGCGCAACCAGGTACCCCGCAAGCTGCAAAACGCGCGACAGGGCTACAGCCCAAGCGAACCCCACAACGCCCCATGCGACACTGCTGAGAGCAATCACGACGAACCCCACTCCGTACACCAGATTCGCGGCCAAGAGCCAATTGGCCGAATAGAACTTCATCAGGAACGGACGGAGCATCAAGGTCGCTGCCCCCAACGCAGCCGCGACCGAAGCCGGTACGAAGATCGCTCTAGCGTCGCCTTGGAACTGGGGGTAGAGAAGACGAACACCCGTGAAACTGAGCAGCAACGCCAAGAGAAACGCTCCGGTTACTAAGAGTGGCAAACGCAACAGCGCCGAGCGGACCACCACGCCGCGGGAGGACTCATGCATCGCCCCGAGGCGAGCCAGGATCACTCCCGCGACGGGGGTTGTGGCAAGCGAAACCATCTTTGCCAGACTTGACGCAGCGAAGTAGATCGCCATCGCCCCGGCCCCAAGCATGGGAAGGATGAGAAGCCTGTCCAAGTAGACGACCGCATTCATGATCAGCGACACCGCGGCGAACTGGATGTACAGACCCGCGCTGGAGCGAAACTCCGGAGTCCTGTCGAAGCTTAGGCTCATCTTCCGCGATCTAGCGAGAAGAGCTGCACCCAGGGCAACGATATCTGCGGTCAGGAACGCTAACAGAGGGCTGTTCCAGTTCACTGCCGGGACTAGCCCAATGGCGCCACCCACCAGATAGGATGCATTTACCAAGAGAATCGCGCTAAAATCCCGCTCCGCTCGCAGAATCGCAAGCAGGTAACAACGCGAGACCCCAATCACGCCACTCGTCAACACCAGCCCGAGAGTGATCAATGGGCCCCCCGCAACGAGCAGAGCGGCGGCCACAGCTACGAACAGTGTAACGGCTCCGCAAATAAGCAGAAGAAGAAAGTCACCTCCGGATCTCAATCCTGAGGCAGTGTAGCGGCCCTTCCGTACCAAGAAGGCGTTTCCCAGTTCTTCCCCGAGAACGTTCGTTGCTACGGCATAGACGGACACGAATAGGATCGTGAGCGCAAACGTCCGCTCTGGCAAAAAGCGAGCAATCGCTGGCAGCATCAGGAATTGCTGCGAAGCGATGTACAGGCCGAAAGAAATAGCGTTAAGGAGAAACTCGTTAGAGCGCCAACTCCTCAATGTTCTACACACGTTCGACTAATTCCACAATACTGGGATAGGTTGAGGCTCGATCGAAGCGGGCCTCGGCCAAACGTCGCGCATTGCCTCCCATGAGATGGCGGAGTTCGGGATCACCGATAAGCGCAGCCAGGGCTTCGGCCATCAATTCAGGGGACCCAGGTTGACATGTTAGCCCTGCGTTCCATCGATCCAACAGGTCAATCAGCTCACTAGATGCCTGGCTGTTGATCATGGGGATGCCTGCAGCGAGGTAGTCCGCATGCTTGTTGATGATCGATGCTTCGGACCGTCCGTCGATTGGGTTCACGGCTATATCAGACTCGCGTAGAGTGCTGGCCATAACGTCATACGCCACGAAGCCCAGAAATCGCGCAGGAACTCTGGCCTGCGCAGCGAGGGCCTCAAACTCCGCACGACGAGGGCCGTCGCCTAGCACGATCAGTTCGATGTGGTCCCCACCTCTGGCCTTGAGTAGCGCGCAGGCCGCAATCAGGGTTGGCAAATCATAACTGCGGCCAAGTGTTCCCGCGTACGCCAGCCAAATCGCTCCATCCGGTTTCACCAGCACAGGCTCCGCAGTGGGACGGTCAAACCGGTCTAGCTCGAGTCCAAGATATACAGCCAAACTCGGTCGATCGGCGGGCTTGCCAACAACCCGTGCCCGATAAGTCTCAGAGACTGCGACCAGAGCGTCAGCGCGCGCGTACACTCGATTAGCTTGGAGCATCATTGGAAGACTTAAGGCCCGAAATAGAAACCGCGATGGAATCGCCATCGCAAACGCTTCGGGCCAGAGGTCTTGAACATCCATAACCACTTTCACGCGATTCTTCTTCGCGAAGGAGGTTACATGATCACCGAGCGACAGAGATGGTACAACCACATAGATCACGTCAGGAAGAGGGGTGCGGCCTAGGTACCGCACGACGGATCGAGAGAACGATTCATGGCTACGGAGGCGACGAAGCGAAACATTGCGCGGATAGGAAGGCTCGTGGATCAAAGTGACTTTGTAACCGCCCACAGAGTGCACAATGTCCGGATCACGCTGACGCTTCGAAGCATGATGGAAGGACGATGTAACGACCTCTACCTCATGCCCTGCCTCGGCCAATAGCGTCGCCAAGGTGGTGTACCGGGCGCTTGCCTTCTCTTCCGGAAAGTGCCAGAAGTTCGTGATCAGCATTACTCTCATAAGGCCACCCCCCCACATCGGAACCCGGCCAGGTGATAGGTCAAGACCACTCTGCCACCGGAGCTCGAGTTCCCCAGGGCACCCCTTTTCCGTTTACCCATTGGTTGCTGTCTTAGCTGTGGAGTAGTAGCCATAGGAGTCCGCCCGAGATGCCGGTACGTCGTTCAGGACCACGCCCAGCAGTGTGGCATCAGCAGACTCCAAGACATCGAGCGCTGCGGCGAGTTGCTGGCGTCTGACCGTCCCCGAGCGTGACACCACTACAGCCCCGCCTGCCTCGGCCGCCAAGACAACAGCGTCGGTGACCGGAAGCAGGGGCGGTGCATCGAGGAGCACGTAGTCGTACTGCCGCTCCACGGTCGCAAGAAGGTGCCCCATCGCTTCCGAACCCAAGAGTTCTGATGGATTGGGAGGCACCGTCCCCGAAGGCAGCACGGACAGGTAACCGGGGGCAACATCGATGATGAGGTCCTGCAGCGAACCGCGCCCCGTTAGAACGTCAGAGAGCCCAAGTTGGCTGTCGATCCGCAGCCTCTCGCCCACTTGGGGCCGTCGCAGATCAGCGTCAATCAGCAACACTCGCTCGCCCGCCAGAGCCAGGACACGAGCAAGGTTGGTGGCCGTTTCCGTCTTGCCCTCCCCCTCCACTGAAGACGTGATGACCATGGAGGAGCGGCGCTCGCCGCCCAAGCCGACGAAGCCGATGCTGGTGCGGAGCTTGCGGTAAGACTCAGCGCTGGCCCACTGGACGCCGTCGTTCCCGGCCGCCCGGCCTGCAGCCGGCTTCTCGTGGTGGCCGATTTCCGCGAGGACGGAGGCGTCCGTGATCTGTGCCAGATCCTCGGCGCTGCGGACCCGGGTGTCCAGGACGCTGCGCAGTACTGCCTGCCCGAAGCCGAGCAGGAGGCCCAAGAGCGCGCCGAGCGCGAGGTTCATCGCCGGGCGGGGAGCGGACGGGGAAGCGGGCGCGACCGCCGCGTCGATCACCGTGGCGCTCACCAGGCGGGTCCCGTCGGGGCCGGCCGGTGCGAGTGCCTCGGTCGAGCTTTGGAGGCTAGCCGCCACCGCATTCGACAACTCTGCCGCCCCTTGAGGCGACCCGTCCTCGGCGGCAACCTTGATGATCGAGGTTGCAGCCGGGGAGGAGATCGCCAACTTCTCGGCCAGTTGCCTGACCGACAGATCGAGGCCCAGCTCGTCGATGACCGGCTGTAGCACCAGGGCCGAGGTGGCGACGGAGATGAATGAGCCCACCTGGCGTTCGGCGTACGTCGCGCCTTGGGACAGTTCGCCGGCTGTGCCGCCGCTTTCCACAGTGATGAACACCGAGGAGGTGGCGGTGTACGTGGGGCTCTGCAGCAAGGTGAAGCCGGCTGCCAGGGCGATACACAGGAATACGGTTGCCAGCGTGCTCCTCCAGTATCGGCGAGCGATCTGCAGGTACTGCTGCAACTCCATCAATGAATCCTTGTCCAGCCAGGGCGCTCCAGACCGATCCGGAGCCTTATCCGTTGTTCACAGGGGATGTTAGGGCGGCGACGGGTCACCGCTTTGTCTACCCTAACCCGAAGTGCCCCGGGTAGCCGACTCGGGGGCCGGGTGCACGCCGTCAGTGGCAACGGTGCACTAGCCTCTGAGGCGTTCCGTGAATTTCGATGACAGGAAGACAGGGTCATGCGCACTCCCCGTGATTTCGGCAGGCTGAGCATCATCGGCTTGATCGTGCTCGGCGTGGTCGCCGTCGCCCTCGCCGCCGCCGCGCTGCTGATGAACCGGCCCATCGAGGCTGCGCCTGCCCCGAGCGGGGCCTCCACCCCTGCCGTGACCCCGTCGTCGGATCCCGTGGCTGAATCGTCATCGCCGTCGGTGGTCATCTCGGAGTCGGCGCCCCCGTCGCCCACCGCAGACGTGAGCGAGAGTGTGCCGCCAGCCGTCGTTGAGACGTCGCCGGAGCCGAGTGCGTCTGAGTCGCCGGCCGTCGGCGGGTCGACCGTCGTGGTCATCGGCGACTCCCACTCCATCGGGGACGACACCTGGGTGACCAGAGCCGCAGAGGCGCTGGGCTGGGGTGAGGTTGTCAACCTCTCCTCCCCCGGTCGCGGCTACATCACGGCGCCCCGGGAGTGCGACTTCACGCCGTGCGCGAACTTCGCGAAGTCCGTGGACCTGGTGGTGGACGCGCAGCCTGATCTGGTGGTGACGTTCGGTGGGGTCGCCGACGGGGACTACAGCATCACGCCGGGGGCCGACGCGTACTACGCCGCCTTGAGGAAGGCGCTGCCGGACGCCGAGATCGTCGGCATCGCGCCTGTCACCACGGAGGATGTGGCTGAGTACTGGCTGACGCTGCACGGTCGCAGCATCAGCGCGGCGCTGGATGCCGTCGACGGGGTTTTCGTGAGTGCCGGCCAGCCTGGGTTGGGCGACGGCACGTCGTTGTCGGCTGAGGCGCAGGACGCGATTGCTGCGGCCGTCGTGGAGGCGCTGAGTTAGGCCAGCGGGCACGCCTAGCGCTTTCGACCAGTCGCAGAGCGACTGGCTCAGGGAACGAGGCCAGTGTGGTGTGCCGCGAAGGCCAGCAGATCGGCCCACTCACTGGCGACCATCTGCAGCGACTTCCCCGCACCGTGGCCGGCTGAGCTCTCCACCCGGAGCCACGCCTCGGCGGGCGACACGGCCTGCAGGGCCGCCGCGAACTTGAAGCTGTGCAGCGGCACCACCCGGTCGTCGTGGTCAGCGGTGAGGATCATCGTCGGCGGGTACTGGGTGCCCTCCTCGATGCGGTGCAGCGGCGAGTAGGCGAAGGCCGCGTCGAAGCCCTCGGGGGTGTCGGGGTCGCCGAAGTCGCTGATCCACGCCGAGCCAATCGTGAACTTGTGGAACCGCAGCACGTCCAGCACGCCGACGGTGGGCATCGCTGCCGCGAACAGGTCGGGGCGCTGCGTGAGCGCGGCGCCGACGAGGAGGCCGCCGTTGGAGCGGCCGTAGATCGCCAGCTGCTTCGAGGACGTGACGCCCGTGGAGATGAGGTGTTCGGCCACCCCGATGAAGTCGTCGAACACGCGCTGCTTGTTGGCCAGGCGGCCGTCGTCGTACCAGCGGGTGCCGAACTCGCCGCCGCCGCGGAGGTTGGCGATCGCGAGCGCTCCCCCGGCCGCCAGCCACGCGGACCAGCCGGGGCGGTAGTCGGCGAGGACGGGGATCTTGAAGCCGCCGTAGCCGTAGAGGAGCGTGGGGCGGGGGCCCGAGCGGTCGTCGTCGGGGGTGATGAGGAAGTACGGGACGGGGGTGCCGTCAGCGCTGGGCGCGCGGTGTCGCTCCATCGTGAAGGACGGCGCGAACCGCTCGGAAGTCGCAGAGAGGGCGATGGGCCGGGCGGGGAGGGTGTGGGGGCCCTTCAACCTGTCCGGTTCCTCCGTCGCAGGGGCAGCCTCGGCGACCGGCAGCGGGACGTGGAAGGAGGCGGTGGGGGTGGCGATGGTGCTGAGGCCCACGAAGGCCTCGTCGCGCAGCGGGGAGGAGTCGAGGGCCACCAGGGCGCCGGCCGGGAGGTCGACGGGACGCGGATCTGAGCCGTCGAGGTTGCGGTACTCGACGCGGTGCTGGGCATCGTCGAGGTAGGCCAGGAGTAGGCCCTCCCCCGCGGCTTCGACGGCGGCGAGCGTGGCGTCGGATTCCGGGACGACCTCGGTCAGTTCACCGCCGGCCACGTTCAGGCGAATGACCCGGCCCAGCGGGGCGTCGAGGTCCGTGTGGAGGTAGAGGTGGCCGCCGTCGGTGCGGATGAAGGTGTACTCGGCGTCGGCGGTGTCGAGGAGCTTGACGGGCTCGCCGAGGGTGGAGCGGCCGTCCGCCGTGGTGATCGGGTAGACCCACAGGCGGTTGACGTTCTCCGTGCCGCGGAAGATGCTCACGACCAGCCAGTTGTCGTCGTGGCTGACCTCGCCGCTGGCCATGGTGTGGGGCTCGTCGGGGAAGGTCAGCAGCAGCTCGTCGTCGCCGCCGGGGCGGTGGATCATGAGGCGGGCCACCCCGAGGCCGGCCGTCGCGGTGCCGCGGGCGTCGTCGGCCTCGTCGAACGTGGTGTACAGGAACGAGCTGTTGTCCGGCAGCCACGCGGGGCTGGAGAACTTCGCGGTGACCTCGCCGTCGAGGTCCTCGCCGGTGCGCAGGTCGCGGGTGCGGATGTGCTGCCAGTCCGAGCCGCCGTCGCTGCGGGCGTAGGCCATCAGCGAGCCGTCGCGGGCGACGGTGAAGGTGGACAGCGAGGACGTGCCGTCGTCGCTCCAGGTGTTGGGGTCCAGGACGACCTCTCCTCCGTCGACCAGCTCCTCGAGCGTGGGCGCGGTGTACCAGAGGTCCTGCGCGCTGGTGCCGTCGTTGCGGCTGACGAGCCAGCGGCCGCCGCGCTTCAACGGCACGCCCGCCCGGGGTCGCGCGACGATGCGGCCCATCAGCTCCGTGAACCAGCCGCGGGCGGGGAGGTGCTGGAGTTGGGCCTCGGTGAAGTCGCGTTGCGCCGCCACCCACTCCTGCACCTCCGGGTTGTCGGCGTCCTCGAGCCAGCGGTACGGATCAGGGACGGCGGTGCCATGGAGGTTGTCGACGGTGTCGTCGCGGCGGGTGTGGGGGTAGGTCATGGAACCAGCCTATGGGGCGTGTTCCAGGAGGGGTGGGGGTGGTGTCGTCCACCGCTCCGCGCCCTTCGACCAGCCGCCGGCGGCTCAGCCTGCGGCGGCGGGATCGGCGATGCTCGCCAGGAACAACGGCCAGCCGGTGCGGGTGTCGAGCACGCGGAAGACGTAGGGGCGGTCCACCACGAACTCGTCGTCGAGCATGGGGGCGCTCTCCGCCACCGCCAACTCGGTGACGGCCGCGCCCACGGTGCCCTTCGCGCTGACCTGGAGGATCACCTGCTGCACCCACTGTTCGCCGTAGCCGCCGGGGAAAATGCCGCTGAGGTCGCTGAGGTCGATCTCAGGGAGGGCCTCCATGAGGTCCGTTTTGGATTTGAGGTCGAACGACGGCATGACCACCATCACCTGCTGCTCCGAGGCGTCGTTGAGGGCGGCGGTCGCTGCCTCGAGGTCCTCCGCGGCCAATTCCTCCGGGCCCGTCCCCTCGTCAGGGAGCACGACATCGGCGGCCAGATTGTCGTCGTAGGGCAGCCGCACGGCCGTCCAGCCGTCGCCCTCGGCGAGGCGGGCCGTGACGATGCCGCTCACGCCGTCCACCTCACCCGCCCCGGCCGGGCCGGTGAACGGGACCTTGCGCTCCTGCTCGAACGGCGTGCGCCACGCGGCGGCGAACAGGACGGCGTCCTGCAGCACGGCGACCGTGTTGGGCTTGACCTTGACGCCCGACTTCTCGATGAGGCCCGCCGTATGGAGGTTGACCCACTCGTCGAGGCTGGCCTGCGCCTCCGCGCGCGGGGACTGCGCCGCGGCCGCGTCGTAGAACTCGGCCAGGCGGTCGAGGAAGGGCTGCTCCACCGTCGCGTCGACTGCGAGGACGCGGCTGGCCTGATGGACGACGGGGGTTTCCGGCGGGTCGTTGACGTCCACCTCGTCGGGGAGGGAGTCGTACGGGGCGAGCGCCTGCCGGAGGGCGCCGAACGCCTTGGCGCGGTCGTCGCCGGTGAGGCCGAGGATGTCGTCGAAGCTCTGCAGCGAGACGGTCTGCGCGCCCTCGGCGGCCTGGGCCATGGACATGCTGAGGGAGCTCGGGGAGGTGAGGCGGTTGTCGCCTTCGGTGTTCTGGATGACGCGCCAGGCGACCTCCTGGGAGACGCGGGCCGCCTCGTCGACGTTGGGGGTGGTGTCGAGGGGAAGGTCGAGGACGGCTGCGGCGCCTTTGACCTCCGTCGCGATGGGTTCGGCGGTGGGTTGGGAGCAGGCGGTGAGGGCGAGGGCCGTGATGAGGAGCGCTGCCCGGCTCAGCCAGCGGATGTTCATGATTCCTCGCTCGGGTTGGAGATGGCCGCCAGGAACAGGGGCCAGCCGGTGCGGGTGTCCAGCACGCGGAAAACGTACGGGCGGTCGACCTTGAAGGCTCGTGGTTCTTGCGAGGTGCCGCTCGCAGCGACGACCACCTCGGTCACCGCGGCGCCGACGGTGCCCTTCGCGGAGACGATCAGCTTCGCCTGCTGACCCCACTGATCCGCGTAGCCGCCCGGGAAGATGCCACCGAGGTCGGATAGGTCGATGTTCGGGAGGGCGGTGAGCAGGTTGGTCTTGGCGGTGAGGTCGAACGCCGGCATGGTGACGTCCACCGGCTCCGGTTCAGCCTGCGCCAGCACGAACCGCGCCTCGGCGAGCTCACGCTCGGTCAGCTCCAAGGGGTCGACGCCGGGGAGGGGCAGAATCACGTCGGCCGCCAGGGCGTCGTCGTAGGGGAGCCGCACGGCCGTCCAGCGCTCGCCCCCGGCGAAGCGGACGGAGAAGGTGTCCGAGAGCCCGTCCACCTGCTTCGTACCGCCGGCGGTGTCGAAGGGGATGGTTGCCTCAAACTTGAACTGCTGCGCCCAGGCGGCGGCGAACAGGAGCGCGTCCTGGAGGACCGCCACGGTGTTGCCGTCGGGCGTCACGGCGGACTGCGGGATGAGGCCGGCGGTGTGCTTCTTGACCCAGGCGTCCAGGTTGGGTTTGGCGTCGGCGAGGGTCACCCGTTGGGCAGGGGCGTCGTAGAACTCGGAGAGGCGGTCCAGGAAGGGCTGCTCCAGCACCGAGTCCACGGCCACGACACGGCTGGCCTGGTGCACGACCGGGGTCTCGGGCGGGTCGTCGGCATCCACCTTGCTGGGGAGGTCGTCGTACTCGAGGATCGACTGACGGAGGGCGCCGAAGGCGCGGGCCCGGTGGTCGCCGGTGAGGCCGAGGACGTCGTCGATGCTCTCGAGCGACCGGCCCCTGGCGCCTTCGGCGGCTTGAACGAGGGACATGGACAGGGACGACGGCGAGACCACCCGGTTGAGGCGTTCGCCGTTCTGGACGGCGAGCCAGCCGAGCGCCTCGGAGGCGTCTGCCGCCTCGTCGACGGAGGGCGTCGACTCGTACGGGAGGTCGAGGACTGCGACGACGCCCTTCGCCTCGCCTGCGTCGATCGCCGGAGCGGGTGGCGAGCAGGCGGTGAGGGCGAGGGCCGTGATGAGGCTCAGCCAGCGGATGTTCATGATTCCTCGGTCGGGTCTGAGACTGCGGCCACGAACAGCGGCCAGCCGGTGCGGGTGTCGGAGACGCGGAAGACGTACGGGCGGTCGACGATGAACTCGCGCTCCGCGGAGCCCCCGCTGCTCGTGAAGACGGCCATCTCGGTCAGCGCCGCGCCGACCGTGCCCTGGGCCGTGACGATCAGCTTGGTCTGCTGCACCCATTGCCCCGCGAAGCCGCCGTCGAAGATGCCGTTGAGGTTGGACAGGTCCAGCTGGGGCAGCGCGTTCAGGAGGTCGGTCTTGGCGGTCAGGTCGAAGGTGGGCATGGTCACGTTGATGGGCGCGGGCTCGGCGGCATCCAGGGCCGCGCGGGCGGCCTCGAGCTCCTCGACGGTGAGGCTTTCGGGGGCCACCCCCGCCGTCGGGAGGATGACGTCGGCGGCGAGGTTGTCGTCGTACGGGAGCCGCACGGCCGTCCAGCGCTCCCCCTCGGCGTAGGCGACCGGCAGGATGTCGGACACCCCCTCCACCGTCTTGGGGCCGGCAGGGGTGGTGAAGCTGATGGGCTGCTCGTAGCGGAACTCGTCGCGCCAGGCGGCGGCGAACAGCAGGGCGTCCTGCAGGACGGCCACGAAATCGGGTTTCGGCTCGATGGCGGACTGCTCGATGAGGCCGGCGGTGTGCTTGGTGGCCCAGGCGTCGAGGTTGGCCTTGGCGTCGTCGAAGGTGGTGGACTCGGCCTGGGCGCCGTAGAAGAGGGCGATGCGCTCGAGGAACGGCTGCTTCAGCTCCGAGTCGATGGCCAGCACCCGGCTGGCCTGATGCACGACGGGGGTCTCGGGCGGGTCGTCGGCGTCGACGCTTGCGGGGAGGGAGTCATAGGGCAGCAGCTGCTCCCGGAGGGCGGCGAACGAGGCGGCACGGGAGTCGCCGGTGAGGCCGAGGGTGTCGTCGATGCTGGCCAGCGATGCGCCCTCGGCGCCCTCGGCCGCCTGCACCAGGGACATGACCAGGGATGAGGGCGACACGACGCGGTTGGGGCCTTCGGCTGCCTGGATGACGTCCCAGCCCAGTTCCAGGGAGCGTGTGGCGGCGAATTCCGGGGAGACCGTGACGGACTCCTCGCCGGAGGCGGCCTCGGGTGTCGCCTCGGTGTGGGTCGCGGACTCTTCGGCGGGGGGCTGGGTGGATTCAGCGATCTCGGCCACCGCGTCGGACACCGGCGCGGAGGCGGGCTCGGCCACAGGGCCGGCGCCGTTGCCCAGGTTCAGCGCCAGCGGCACGATCAGCGCCCCGGCCAGCGCGAGGGCACCGGCGGCGACCAGCCCACGGGTGCGCCGACGGCGGCGGAGCGCCCCCCGGAGCAGGCCTGCGGGGACGGTGGGATGGGGGGCGGCGCGGTTGAGTGCGTCCTTGATGTCGTCGTCGTTCATCTCAAGCCTCCTGGGGCGTGAGGTGCGTCGACTCCCGGAGGGCGGCGCACGCTCGATGGGCGTACTTCTTCACCGCGCCCTGGCTGATGCCCAGTGCCTCGGCCACCTCCGCGATGGGCCGGTCCTCGACGTAGCGCATGGTCACCACCGCCCGCTGCATGCGGGGAAGGGTGGCCAGGGCGCGCAGCACGTCGAGCCGGAGCTCGGCGGTGGCGTCCGCGGCGGGTTGGTCGTCGTCGGGGACCTCGCTGGGGATCTCGGATCGCCAGCTGAGCCGTCGCCACCAGGAGATGTAGGTGCGGTACATGGTGGTGCGGAGATAGGCCTCGAACTTGTGGTCGTTGGCCAGGTTGTCGTAGGCACCCAACGACTTCGCCAACGCGGTTTGGAGGAGGTCTTCCGCGTGATGGGAGTCGCCGGTGAGCACCCACGCGGCGCGGAGGAGGTCGCCACCACGGTGGGCGATGAACGCTTCGATGCCCTGCATGGCCACCTCCTCACCCTAACGACGCGGTGGGGGTCGCGGGAGGTTGTCATGGAGAAGCGGTCGGTTGGGCTGGGTGGGGCGGGGCGTGGCGGACAGGGTGGCGCGGGTAGGGGCATCGGCATCGGGCCGGGCAGAGTGAAGTTGTGCAGCAAGTCCGCTGCACAACTCAACAACGCCCGGCTGGGGGCGGCGCTCCCGGGCCGGGCAGAGTGAAGTTGTGCAGCAAGTCCGCTGCACAACTTCACTCAGCCCCCACCCTCGACGGCGGGCCGGGCGTCGACGGCGCCCCGGCGGCTCACCCGGCGAAGAGCGCGTCGAGCTCGGCCGCGAACTCCGCCGAGGGGGTCCAGCGCATGAGGCTGGTCTCGCCGCGGAATTCGTAGCTGTCGCCGCGCTGCTCGAGCCGCAGCTCGTCGCCCCACACGTTGCGCAGCACCAGGGTGCGCTGCCCCGCGTCGTCGCTGCCTGCGGCCTCGGTGGGGACGGAGTTGGCCAGGGCCTCCGCCCCGATCTGAGCAGCCACGGATTCACGCAACTCCACGTTCCTCGTCGGCTCGCCGGCCTCCAAGGCGCAGGCGTAGCCGCCCACCACCTCGTCCAGCTCGACCGGGAACAGCGCCTGGTTGAACGTCACTGGGCACGCCTGCGCCGGGGTGTACTCCCCCGTCGGGCGGCCGAGCAGCGCCCGCTGGGCGAGCCACCGCGCCTCAACCTGGTCGCGGAAGAACGCCTCGCTCCCCTGCAGCTGGTTCTCGCCGTCGGTCAGTTCGGTGGAGTCTTGGATGTCGCCGGTGAACGCGGCCTTGCGGCCGTCGTCGTACTCGAAGATCACGGTGTAGGACTGAGCGGTCTCGGGGGCGTCGGCCTCGATCAGCCGCGGCTGTGAGTAGAGGGCCTCGACCAGCCCGTCGACGTCCACGACGAGCGGCTCCAGCGGGCCGACCGTGCCGTAATCGGATGTGCAGAGCCAGGCGCGGGCCGCACCGGTGTCGATGGTGCCGATGTTGATCGAGCTGCCCATCGGCTCGTCGACCTCGTTGTAGCAAGCCTCGGCGCCGGGCTGAGCGTCAGCCCGCGTCGAGAGCGACACCTCCGGCGACTGCGCGGTCACGCTGGGCGCGGGCTGAGCCGTCTCCTCCGGCGAGGTGATGGGCGCCGCTGACCTCACCGTCGGCTCCGGGGACGCGACGAGGTTCGGCGTCCCCTCCGACGACAGGTTGAGCGCCAGCGGAACAGCCAGCGCGATCAGCACCCCGGCGGTGAGGCTGCCCGCGACCATCTGTCGGCTGCGGCGCTTGCGGCGGGCGGCGGCGGCCCAGCCGTTGGGGGCGGGCGCCTGGGGTACGGACTGCTTGAAGAGATCGTGGAGGTTGTCGTTCATGTCACTCACCCCTTCCTGCGAGGTGCTTGGACGCGCGCAGGGCGGCGCGGCCGCGGTGCGCATGCGTCTTGACGGTGCCGGGTGAGATGCCCAGGCGTTGGGCGATGTCGTCGGTGGGGAGATCCTCGAAGTACTGCAGCACCAGCACGGCGCGCTGCATGCGGGGCAGCTCGTCGAGGGCGCGGATCAGGTCAAGGTTGACGCCGTGCGGGGTCTCGGGCGCGGCCGAATCCGCCACGAACTGGGCCGCCTTCTCGTTGCGCCAACTGAGCTTGCGCCACCACGACACGAACGTGCGGTAGATGGTGGTGCGGACGTAGGCCTCGAACTGGTTGTCGTTGTCGAAGTCGCCGTAGCGCGTGAACGTCTTGGAGAGGGCGGTCTGGACGAGGTCTTCGGCGTGGTGGGAGTCGCCCGTCAGCAACCACGCGGCGCGCCAGAGGCCCCGGCCGCGCTGCGTCACGAACCCCTCGAAGCCGAGGGTCGCCTCGCTGACGTCGTCGTTCACACGGCTCACCCTAACCGCGGCCGGAGCCGGGATGGCGAGTGTTACGGCAGGCACGGCGTCTCCTGGGTTGGCGAAGTGTCACCCCCAGCACGCGTCGAGGGGGCGGTTCGGTGCACAGGGTCGGCGAAATGCCTGAGTTGGGGCGGTGAGTCGGGGCGCCGCGGCTGCCCCCGCGTCGAACCGGCCCGGCAGAGTGAAGTTGTGCAGCGGACTTGGTGCACAACTTCACTCAGCCCACCGTCGTGGCCGCTGCCCCCACCAAGCGTTGTCGAGTTGTGCAGCGGACTTGGTGCACAACTTCACTCAGCCCACCGTCGTGGCCCCCGCCCACCCCACCAAGCGTTGTCGAGTTGTGCAGCGGAGTTGGTGCACAACTTCACTCAGCCCTCCGCCACCACGGGCCCCAACCCCGGGTGGGTAAGCTCATCGACATGCGTGGCGAATACAAGGTTCCTGGCGGCAAACTCGTGGCGGTCGACGTCGAGCAGGAGGGCGACAGGCTCAGCCGCGTGGCCATCTCCGGCGACTTCTTCCTCGAACCCGACGAGGCCCTCGACGACATCAACGGTGCGCTCCTCGGCATGCCCACCACGTCGTCGGTGACGGAGATGGCAGAGGCCATCACCTCGCGCCTGCACTCCGAGACGCAGATGATCGGCTTCACGCCCGAGGCCGTGGGCATCGCGGTGCGCCGCGCCCTCGGCCACGCCACGGACTGGACCGACCACACCTTCGACGTCATCGGCCCCGTCTCCATGGACCCGCGGATGCACGTGGCGCTCGACGAGGTGCTCGCCGCGGAGCTCGCGAAGGGCGAGATCCGCCCCAGCCTCCGCATCTGGGACTGGGACCGGCCGCTGGTGGTGATCGGCTCCTTCCAGAGCTACAAGAACGAGATCGACGACGAGGGTCGCGAGCGGCACGGCATCGACGTGGTGCGGCGCATCACGGGCGGCGGCGCCATGTTCATGGAGCCCGGCAACTGCGTCACGTACTCGCTGGTGGTGCCGGTGTCGCTGGTGGAGGGCCTCAGCTTCGAGCGCTCCTACGAGTTCCTGGACCAGTGGGTGATGGGCGCGCTGAAGGAGCTGGGCGTCAACGCGCGCTACGTGCCGCTCAACGACATCGCCTCGGACAAGGGCAAGATCGCCGGCGCCGCCCAGCGACGGGTCACCGGCGGCGTCGTCGTGCACCACGTGACCATGGCCTACGACATCGACGCCGACAAGATGCTCGAAGTGCTGCGCATCGGGCGCGAAAAGATGTCTGACAAGGGCACGAAGTCGGCCAACAAGCGCGTCGACCCCCTGCGCTCGCAGACCCAGCTGCCCCGCGACGAGATCCTGGCGTCGTTCCTGAAGCACTTCGAGTCGCTCTACTCCACGCAGCGCCGCGAGTACTCCGAGGATGAGCTGGCGAAGGCGAAGCACCTCGTGGAGACGAAGTTCAGCTCCGAGGAGTGGACCAAGCGGATCCCGTGACGGCCTCCGGGACCGTGGGCTCAGGCGAACGTCGGGCGACGGATCCCGCCCGCCCGGTGACGTAGCCCAGCGCCCACACGATCCCCGACGCCAGCGCGGTGTACAGCACCGCGAGCGTGGCGTTGATGCCGTTGGTCTGGGTGAGCGCCAACCCCTGGGTTCGGATCAGCAGCCCCAGCGCCAACTCGAGGACGGTCAGCGCGGCCAGCACGACGGCGGGCGTGCGCAGCTCTAGGCTGCGCGCGGCCTTCGCCACCGTCGCCGCGATCAGCACGAGCGCCGCGGCAGCCATCACGATGCGCGCCACCTGCAGCGCCGGGTACTTGTCGATGTCGAGCACCAGCCACAGGGGCCAGCTGATGCAGCGGGTGAACGAGCCCGTGCCCGCCGACGTCACGCCCGCCACGACGATCCCCAGCAGGTGCATGGAGATCAGCACGACGAGGGCGCCGAGGCCCAGGCGTCGCACCGACGGCGGGCCGGCGTCGTCGCCCCGGGAAGTCACCGCGGCCGACGCGACGGTCATCAGCGTCATGGCGATCATCGCGCCGCCGACGTCGATGAGGGCCAGGCCGAGCGGCAGGGTGAACAGGATGATCATCATCCCGAACACCGCGGAGCCTACGGCCAGGCCCAGCGCCACCCAGGGGAACACGCGGACCCGCACGTCGGCGGAGCGGCGCCCGAGCCACCCCGCCCAGCCCGTGAACACCAGGGAAAGGAAGGCGATGAACCGGTGCACGAACTCGATGGCGGGGTTGTTCAGCCACTCGAACTGCGGGGCGGGCGCGACCTGGTCGGCGTAGCAGACGGGCCACGCGGGGCAGGTCGAGCTGGAGTCCGTGGCGCACACCACGGAGCCCAGCACGATCGTCGTGAAGAGCAGCGCCGCGGCCACCCTGAACACCGTCGTCGAACCCACCTCTTGGCCTCCTTGCCGTCGGACGCCGAAAGCCTATCCAGCGGTTCCCTGGCCGCCCGGGCGGGCCGGGCTAGAGGCCGAAAACGCGGTCCAGCTGGGCCTGCACGTCCGGCGACGGGGTCCACACGCGCGGGCCATCGGCGATCCAACCGAACGAGCCGTCCTCGCCGCGGAGCAGCGTCATGGGCTCGCCGTACTTGTTGACCCACACCAAGGTGCCCTCGCCTGCGGCCCAGTCGTCGGGCTGCGGGGCACTCTCGAACGTGGCGGAGATGGCCTTGACCAGCTCCTGCGGCAGGTCCACCGGCAGCGCGCCGTCGGGGCCGAGGCAGGCCACGATCTGGGTGGCGCCCTCCGCCTCGGGGCTGAAAGGGACCAGCGAATCGGCCCGCGGGCACAGCTCCTGCGCGCCGTAATACATCCCGGCGCCCTCATCCCCGGTCTGTTCGTGGAACAGGTCCACCAGCACGCCGACAAGGTCGCCGTCCTTCTGGACCGCGCCCGTCGCCGGGCCGCAGCCGTCCGCCCGCACCGCCGCCACGTCGCCCTCCATCCCGGCGTACACCACGTACACCTCGGGCCGGGTGCCGTCGGACGGGAGGGCGCAGACCCCCTCGAGCACCGGGAGGCCGTTGAACGCCTCCACCGCGCGCTCCACGAACGCCGGCTCGTACAGGCCTCCGGGCGCGATCAGCCGGGGCCCACCCTCGGGGCTCTCGAAGCAGAAGTAGACGCCGGTGATGTCGCCCTCGATGACCGCAGGGGTTTCGGCGGCGGTGTTGCGCGCCGCGGTGCAGTCCGGCCGTTCCGGCACGTACGGCTGCTGGGTGACGGGGTTCCCGAGCTGGCCGACGAGGGCGTCGAGCTCTGCCGCGAGGTCGCCCTTCGGGCGCCAGACCTGGTTGGGGCCCACCACGTAGCTTCCGCTGGCGAAGCGGGTCAGCGTGACGGACTCGCCCCACGCGTTGGCGAGCACCAGCCGTGCGGTGGGCTCCCATTCGCCCAGGGCGCCGTCGACGGCGTTGGCGGCCACGTCGTCCTTGACGCGCTGGAGCACGTCCGTCGGCAGCTCGACGCCCTCGCTCTTGGTGCCGGTGCCGTCGTCGGGCCGGCACAGGGCGCCCTGCGTGGCGCCGTCGACCGTGGCCGGCAGGATGGCACCGATGGACGAGCAGACCTGCTCCGACGAGAGGCTGGACGTGGGCGCGGAGCCCTCGGCGCGCTGCGCCTGCCACAGGCCCGCGAGCGTGTCGAGGAACGCGTCACCGCCGGAGCGGTTGCCGACGCTGCGGCAGCCGTGCAGCTCGCCACGCACGGGCGTCATGGTGCCGTCGGCCGCCTCGGCGACCACGACGTAGGTGAGCGTGTACTCCATCGTGCAGGCCTGGTTCGGGTCGGCCTTCGGGAGCTCCCGGAATGCGGCCAGGGCCTCATCGACCCCCTGCGTCAGCGGGTCCTGCGGCCCGGTGCGGGAGAAGCCGATCTCACCCGGCTCGTCGCACAGCCACAGCCGGACGGCCTCCTCCGGAAACTCGTTGGCTGTGGACTGGTCCGCCCCGGAACACGCGGCCTCGCGGTCCTCGGCTGCAGTCGCCACCGGCTCGGTGCCGACGGGCGCAGGCACCGCGGTGTCGTTGGACTTGTTCACCAACTGCAACGCGAACGGGCTCACGACGGCGAGCGCGGCCACCATGGCCAGCGTGCCGACGGTCACCCGACGGCGACCCGCGCGACGGCGGGCATCCTCGGACCAGGCACCGTCGCCCGGGCGGGGCAGGTCGCGCTTGAACATCTCGGACAGCTGGTCGTCGCTCATGACCGTTCCTCCTCGGACAGGTGAAGCGAAGCGCGCAGAGCCGCGCGCCCCTGGGAGGTGTGTGCCTTGACGGTGCCCTCGGCGATGTCGAGCAGCTCCGCGACCTCGGTGACCGTGCGGTCCTCCAGGAACCGCAGCACCATCACCGCGCGCTGCATCTTCGGCAGCGCGGCCAAGGCCCGGACGACGTCCATGCTGACCGCCTGGTCTGCGCTGGCGGTCGGGCTGTCGGGCAGGTCGTCCGACGCCAGCTCGGCGTTCCACTTCCGCCGCCACCACGACACATAGGTGCGGTAGATGGTGGTGCGGACGTAGGCCTCGAACTTGGCGTCGTTGGCCAGCACGGTGTAGCGGCCGTAGGTGCGCCCGAGGGCGGTCTGGACCAGGTCGTCGGCCTTGTCGCGGTCGCCAGTGAGCAGCCACGCGGCCCGCCAGAGATCAGCGCGGCGGGCGCGGACGAACGAGTCGAAACCCACTGCCGTCTCGTCGACGGTGGGCTGGGCTTCGAACACGAGTACCTCCATACCTGTTACGACGCGTTGGCCCAAGTATGGGGTTTAGTCGCTGGGGCCGGCGATGGAAAACCTCCAACTATGTAGATGCACGGGCATCCATATTTGAGGAGGCCCGCACGCCTACATAGCTGGAGCCTTGACGCTCTGAGGGTCTGGCCTTTCATCGGGGCGTCGCAGGGGAACTCACAGGGTTCATGACCTTCGAAAGCGGCGTATCGCGTGGACTCCGCCCTTCGCGCGTCGTACCACCGCAGGCCCGGCTTGTTCATGCCCATGCCAAGTCGAGAACGTCCACAACTGCCGAGAGTCTCGTTCGTTCTGGGGACTGGAGCCGCTGAGTTGTACGATTCGGCTGTTCCAGCGGCTATCCTGGGTGTCATGACTGAGATGACTGTGAGCGACGCCCGGGCCCGCCTCGCCGATGTCGTGGACGCGGCCCGGGTCGGGCACGACCCGGTCTATCTGACCCGTCGCGGGCAGCGGGTGGCCGCGGTCATCGACGCCGACGACCTGGATCGGCTCATCGCGGCCGCGGAAGACCTGGCCGACCTCGAGGCCGCCCGTGCGGCACGTACCGAGATGGTCGATGGCGAGTCGGCGATCCCCTGGGAGCAGGTCAAGGCAGACCTCGGCCTGGCATGAGCTACCGGATCGAGGTCGCGCCCGCTGCGGTTCGACAGCTACGCAAGTTGGACAGGGGCGCCCAGCGGCGGGTCCAGGCGGCGATCGAACTGCTTGCCAGCGGACCGCGCCCTAGCGGTGCCAAGAAGCTGGTTGGCGGTGACGGTGAGTGGCGTGTCCGGACCGGTGACTATCGGATCGTCTACGAGATCCATGACAACGTGCTGCTCGTCCTCGTCGTTGCCATCGGCCACCGCCGCGACATCTACGAACGCCGGTAACCAACTCGCGCGGTCGACGCTTGGCTTCTGGAGCAGGTTGCTCCAGCCTATGACAGGCTGCGGGCAGACCCGGATGGTGCGCTGTCTGTAGGCGAGGTCCGTGCGCGGCTCGTGTCCCTGCGCGGCCAGTGACCTACACGGTCCGGTTCGCGCCGGAGGCGGCAGATCAACTCGAGGTGCTGTACCGGAAGATTGCTTCGTCAGCGTCGCCGCCGGTTGCTGCCGATGAGCACCCCCTGGCCCGGCTCTCGTAACAGTCTCCCAGTAGTGGCACACTCGCAAACATGAGGGTAGTGCGCATCATTCCGGACGTGCTGGTCAAGGACATCACCGCAGCCGACGACTTCTACGGCGACTACCTGGGTCTGCGTCGCGAAGACCTGGGCCTGGATTGGGTGACCCGCTACGTTGCTCCCTCGGGCGCCAACCTACAGTTGCTCACTCGAGACGGCGCTGCGTCCGATGCCCCAGCCATCTCGATCGCCGTTGACGATGTCGATGAGGCCTACGCCGAAGCCGTTCGTCGCGGGTACGAGATCGTTCACCCGCTCACAACCGAGCCGTGGGGCGTCCGCCGCTTCTTGGTACGAACACAAGACGGTCATGTCGTGAACATCCTGCGTCACCGCGAGTAGGCACGGATCTGCAGCGGTGCGCGAGGGAGACCTCTGCGGCTTGCCTGGCACCCCGGCACGACCGCCCGCACCGCCGCCGTCGGCGAGTGCTCACTCACCTGGTGGTGCCTGCTTCTGGCGCGGGAAGGCTTCGTGGAGTTGCCACTGGAGGTCCGCGATCTGCGCTTCGTCCAGCGGTCCGCGTTCGGTCAGTAGCGACTTGAGCTTCTTGGGCCACATCACTGCCACTTCGTTGACGGTGAACGCGCCGCCGAGCAGCGGCCAGTCCGCGTCAACGAAACACAGCACACCCCGCACTGGTACTTCTGGCCGCTCGGCCAGGGCGGCGCGGACCAGGTCTACCTGCTTCTGCATCCCCGTCACCAGCGCTGTCCGGTCTCGCCCCCCGACGGTCAACGACTCGGTTCGTGGCCTCAGCAAGCCTCCCTCGACTCGTAGCGCTGGCCGGGCGTTGCGGTAGCGCTTGGCGTCCACCACGAACACCCCGCTGGGGCACACGACCAGATGATCGATGTTCGCCCTGGTCCGGGGAATGCGGCGATCGTGCAGCACACGCAGCGAGTCCGCAGCCATGGACGCCAGCATGCCACCGAGCATCCGCTCGCCCTCAGCGCCCACCGACCAGGCCCGCGTCGACTGAGGGTCGTCGAAGACCGCCAGCAGGAACCGCCCCATACGCGGGTGGTTGCCCAATACCCGCTCGGCCCGGGCCGCATGGCGCCGCTGGTACTCGGCAGCCGCAGATGCGCCGCCCTGCCCATCAACCACCCCCAACGAGGGCACCTTCTCCACGTCAGGCCCTGGACGAACCGCATCAGCTGCGACGGCCGCGATGGTCTCGTCGACAACCACACCCGGAGCAGTGGGATCTGCTGGGCGCAGCGGAACCTGGGGAGGGCACGTCACGCAGGCCACCGTCTTGCTCGACCGGTCGTAGTCCGCGGTCGTGCCCGCACTCAATGCCGAGCCGCAGCTTGAGCAGGTGCCGGCATAGCGCAGCCGCATCCGCTTGACGTCCACCCGGGCCGCATCCTCAACCATGAGGAACAAAGTAGTGGTCCATCGACGGCGAATGTCGACGACGTCTCCGCTCGACCACCAAACCACGGGACCCCGAAAGCGGCTAAGACGCCGATCAAGACAACCCCGATTACGCGCCGCCTCGTAAACTCGTGATGTGAACGGCCTCCGAACAGGCACCCCCGGCGGGGTGCCCACACCGACCCTTCGGGACTCGGGAATCGCGGGCGCCGCGGCCACCGCCGTCGCGCTCGGCGTCTCCGAACTCGTGGGCGCGCTCCTGCCCGGCGGCCGGTCGCTGGTGGAGGCCGTGGGCGACACAGTGATCGATCTCGTCCCGGGCTGGCTCGAGCGATCGGCCATCGCGATCCTCGGCTCGGCGGACAAGCCTGTTCTCATCGTCGGGATTCTGGCCGTATCC
The DNA here is from genome assembly GCF_014164735.1 of Tessaracoccus sp. MC1756. Lineage (NCBI taxonomy): Bacteria > Bacillati > Actinomycetota > Actinomycetes > Propionibacteriales > Propionibacteriaceae > Tessaracoccus > Tessaracoccus sp. MC1756. Next base: position 644,517 of record NZ_JACJFZ010000002.1, read on the forward strand.
CTCCTCGTGGGTGCAGGGCTGGGATGGGTGGCCCGTCGAAGCCTGCCGTTGGCCTCTGTCGGGCTGACAATCTTCGCCCTGGTGGGAGTCGTCGCTGCCATCGGGGACGAGCGCTCCACCGCCTGGGCCGTCATGGCGGCGGGCCTGGCCGGCGCGGCCAGCGGGATCATCGCCCTGATGATCCTCACCCGCGCCGCGTCAGCGCGGTCTGCCGCCCCGCCGGGAGCCGTCGGCCGCGGCGAGGCACGGCCGGGACGCCGAGCGTTCCTGCAGGCGGTCGCCATCGCGGTGGCCGTCGCCGGCGCCACCGCCGCGGCCGGCCGGTGGCTCACGTCGTCGCGCCGCGTAGAGGAGATCCGCGCGCTGCTGCGGCTACCCGCACCGGCAACGCCCGCTCCCCCGGCCCCGCCTGATGCGGACCTGGCGCTCGCCGGGCTGACTCCGCTGTACATCGCCAACGACGACTTCTACAGGATCGACACCGCCCTCTCCATTCCCCAGGTCGATCCGGAGCAATGGTCGCTGGAGGTCCGCGGCCTGGTGGATCGCCCGTTCACCCTGACCTACGACGATCTGTTGGCGATGCCGCACGTCGAAACCGACATCACGCTGACCTGCGTCTCCAACGAGGTGGGCGGAGGCCTGGTCGGAAACGCCCGGTGGCAGGGCGTGCCCCTCCGGGCCCTGCTGGAACGCGCCGGGGTGCAGGACGGCGCCACCCAACTGCTGAGCAGATCGGTGGACGGGTTCACCGCAGGCTTCCCCACGGAGACCGCAATGGAGGGTGGCGCGCTGGTGGCCCTGGGGATGAACGGCGAGCCGCTCCCGGCCCTACACGGCTTCCCGGCCCGCCTCGTGGTGCCCGGTCTCTACGGGTACGTCTCGGCCACCAAGTGGCTGTCCGTCATCGAACTGACCACCTTCGAAGCCGAGGCCGGGTACTGGATCCCCCGCGGATGGGCGCGCGAGGGTCCCATCAAGACGCAGTCCCGCGTCGACGTCCCCCGCGCGGGGTCCAGCGTGACGGCGGGGCGCCAGCCGATCGCCGGCGTGGCATGGGCACCCACCCGCGGCATCGAGATGGTGGAGGTCAGCATCGACGGCGGCCCGTGGAAGGAGGCGCGCCTCGCCGCGAGCCTCAGCGTCGACACGTGGCGCCAGTGGGTCTACGAATGGGACGCGACGCCCGGGTCCCACACCATCGCGGTGCGGGCCAGCGACGGTTTGGGGGACACGCAGACCGACGTGCGCACACCGGTCGCGCCCGACGGTGCATCGGGGCACCACACCATCGAGGTGAGGGTGGAGCAGTGAGCGGGGATAGAGGCCTGTTCACGCGCGACCCGCGCGGGTAAAGTTGCTGGCCACGCGGGCCGACGCCGTCTCGTCGGCCCGAATCCCAATGAGGGGAAGATCATGACTGACGCCCACCCGGCCCCGTACTACACAGGCCCTGCCCGCACCGATGTGGAGTTCCTAGAGGTGGCGGAGATCCCCACCGTGGTGCAGAAGTTCACCGACTATCCGCTCTCCGCGATGTCCCAGGCGATGGACGGCGCCGTGTCCGCTCTGTTCCCCGCGCTGGAGGCTCAGGGGCTCCATCCGGTCGGCCCGGTGTTCACCCTCTACTATCAGATGCCCGGAGTGAATGCGACCTTCGAGGTGGGGGTGCCGGTCGACCGCCCCCTGACCACACCTGTCACAACCCCATCCGGGGCCTCGCTCCACGGCTCGGTCCTTCCGGGCGGCCCCATCGCGACCGTCTCGCACGTCGGCTCCTACGACCGGCTGGGCGAGGCCTGGGGCGTCTTCCTCGAGAAGGTCGAGTCTGCCCACAGGAAGGCGGGGCTTCCCTTCTGGGAGATCTACCTGACCGAGCCCACCCCCGAGGCCGACCCGGAGTCGATGCGCACGGAACTCGTCATCGTGCTGGCCGACTGACGCCCTGGATTCGGGCGCGCAGCTCATGCTCGTCCACCGACACCACATGGAGGGTGAAGGCGCGGCCGTCTTCGAGTTCGACGCTCAACCCATCCTGGGCGGGCCGCCAGTGTCCTGGGACTTCGACGGGGCCATCACCGGGGGCGTCGTGCACGGCAACGAAGGAGCCGCTGCCGTCCACCGCGAATCCCGCCACCGAGCGTGACAGCGGAGCCTCCTCCCGAGGGACATAGACGCCGACTCCGTCGTCGTCGGTGCGGATGGGGCCACGCCAGTCGCGGAACAGGCCCGCTGGGACGTCGGCGGGCCCGACGGGGTGGAAGAACGCGTGACCGAAGGCAGTAGACCGGACGGCGTGGAAGGGATAGGTGACCGTGGCGTCGTCACCCTCGCCGGCCACCTCGCGGAAGTACACATCCACCGTGCCGCCGCGGATCCCCAGGGTGTGCAGCTGAATCTCCTCAATGGCGACACCGGCTCCGTGACCGCGTGGGCCCAGCGCGACAACCGTCACCACCTCCGTGTCCCAGTCGACCGGGTCCTCCATGGGCGGCTCACCATCGAAGAACTCAACGAAGGCAGCGTGGTCACGCAGCACCGTCGAAACGGGGTCGCGGGGGCCGTCGTCGGCCTGGGCCAGGGTGGTGAAATCGAGGGGTTCGGTGTCCGGAGTAGGGATGGGCATGGTGGGTCCTCCTTCTCCCTTGGCGAGGGTGTTCCCACCCTAACCGGGAGCATGCGCACATAAGGCAGATGCGAACCCTCTTCCTTTGCCGGGGGCAGGTGGCTAGGCTCACCTGACCGCCTGGAAGCGTCAACCCCGCCCAGCTAGGAGCGCACCATGACCGCCGCTGATCACCCCGCCGTCGTCGCACTGTCTGCCGCCATCGAGAATGCCGCCAACCTCCTGCGGATCCCCAGGGAGGGCGTCGCGCTGGAGGGCATGGAGGCGCGGGACTGGCCCGATTCCTGCCTGGGTCTCGCCGAGGACGACGACGCGTGCGCGGACGTCATCACGCCGGGCTACCTCATCCGGCTGGGCGACGGCTTCACCTACCACGCCGATCAGCAGGGCAATGTGCGCCGGGCCCGGGGGGACAACCCGCGTCCCGACACCGAGATCAGGCTGCGCTACTCCGTCTCCGGCGGTATCGCCGGCCGGTCCACCTCCTACGAGACCGACAGCTACCAGCTGACCAAGGCTGAAGATGATGAGCTCCGCCGCCTCATCACGGAGGCGGACTTCTTCACCATCCCCAACTCCCTGCCTGACTCACCGGTGGCGGACGGCATCACGGCGCGACTCTGGATCGCGGTCGGAAGGCGCTCCCACGAGGTGGTCCGGGGCGACGGCATCGACGCGGAGGACACCGAGGCCTTCCACGCGCTGGTGGCGTGGGTGGATGCGCGGACGCCTCCGTTGTTCCCGGAGGTTTCCGGCAACCTGGTCTGACCCCGCTCTCCGCGTCAACCAGCGACTACTGGCGAACACCGATCGTCAGCAGCAGGTTCGCGTAGATGCGCTGCTCGCCCGAGGCGATCACGATGCCGACGTCGTCCTTCTTCGCCTCGTCGTAGAAGTCCCAACGGGGGATCTCCACGAACTCGACGCCGGGCAGGGCCGCCTTGTACTCGTCGTGGGCGTCGATCTTCTCGGGGCGCAGCTCCGGCGGGGCGTCGGCGGCGGGCACCATGATGCCGGCCTGCTCAATGGGGACGGCCTGCTTCAGCACGTCAAGGATCTGCGAGACGTTGAGCAGCCCGGGCGCGAGGTTGAGGTAGATGCGGCGGGCGCGCGGGTTGGCGCCCGTCTCGTGGGGGTAGTTGCCGTCGGTGATGAGGATCTTGCTGCCGTGACCGGCGCGGCCAAGCGCGTTCAGCAGCTCGGGGTGGATCATGGGGCCGTTGAGCATGGGGGTTTCCTTTCGGGTGGTTACGTGCTGTCGCGGACGATCAGCGTGGGCGTGATCAACGACGACTCCGCGGGCTCGCCGTTCAACAACAGGTTCAACGCCTTCACGGCCTGCTCCCCCATCGTGAAGAAGTCCTGCCGGACGGTGGTGAGGCCGGGCAGGAACCACTCGGAACCCGGCACGTCGTCGTAGCCGACGACCCGCACGTCGCCGGGCACCCGGCGGCCGGCCAGCTGCAGCGCCGACATGGCGCCCAGCGCCAACTGGTCGTTGGCAGCGAAGATCGCGTCGACGTCCGGCGGCAGGTCCGGCACCAGGGCAGCCGCGGCGGAGGCGTCCCAGGAGTTGGCGAACAGCACGGTGGGCTCCAGGCCCGCCTTGCCCATGGCCAACTTGTAGCCCTCCAGGCGCTCCTGCGCGTCGATCCAGTCCTGCGGACCGGCCACGTGCAGGATGCGCTGCGCACCGCGGCTGATGAGGTGGTCCACAGCGGCCACCGCCCCCGCCCGGTGGTCCACAGCCACGCCGACGGCCGGCGACGGGAGGTCCTTCGTCTCGCCCACGCACACCGTCGGGAGGCGGCTGGCGATGGTGTCGATCCACGGCCGAGACTCCGCCCGCCCGCCGAGCACGATCACGCCGTCGGCGCTCACCGGCACCAGGTGATGCAGCTCCCGATGGTCGATGTCCGGCGACCCGAACACGGAGGTGGACGTGTGCAACTCGAGGTTGGACAGCGCCTGGCAGATGGCGACGAACGACGTGGCGTGTCCGTGGAACAGCGGCACGGCGTCGATGATGTGCACGGAGCCGGTGCGCGCCGCAGACAGGGAGCGGGCGGCGAGGTTGGGCTGGTAGTTGAGCCGCTCGATGGCCTCCAGCACCCGCGCGCGGGTGGCCTCGGCCACCACGTCGACGCCCCGCACCACGCGGGAGACGGTCTGGATGGAGACCCCGGAGGCCTCGGCGATGTCTCGCAGGTTGGCGCGTTGCTGCCCGGCCCTCATGACCGCGGCTCGAAGGTCTCGGTACGGGCGGTGCTGGCGATGACGTCGTTGCGGTTGGCCGGGTCCAGGTGGCCCATGATCTCCAACTGCGCCAGCAGCGAGCCGAGCACGGAGGCCTCCACGGGCCCCGCGATCACCGGCACCCCCAGCGCATCGGCGGTCAGTTGGCACAACAACTTGTTGCGCGACCCGCCCCCCACCAGGTTCAACTGCGTGGCGGGAGTTCCGGTGAGGGCTGCGAGGTCGGCGATGCCGCGGGCGTAGCGGGCCGCGAACGACTCCAGCACCACCCGCGTGACCGCCCCTTCGTCGAGGTCGTCAACGGCGACACCCTGGGCAGCGAGCGCCTCCAGCACCCGCCTCTCCATCTCGCCCTTCAGCACGAACTGCGGCTCGTCGGGGTTGATGGTGGCACCCAGCGACGGCGAGGCCTCGGCCCGCCGGATGAGCTCCACGATGTCGTGGATGCGGCCCTGTTGCTCCCAGTCTCGCTGGAGTTCCTGCAGGATCCACAGGCCGGTGATGTTGAACAGGGGGCGCAGGCCGTCGTCGGCGCGCGCCTCGTTGGTGAGGCCCAGCGCGCGGGCCTCGTCGGAGAGCAGCGGTTCGTCGCGCAGCACGCCCAGCACGGACCATGAGCCGCAGCTCAGGAAGTACGAGTCCTGGCTCACGTCGCGCTGCAGCGCGTGCACGGCGCAGGCGGTGTCGTGGGCACCGGCGCGCACCACGGTGAGCTGCTCGAGCCCCTCGACGATGCACCGGCCCACCACGTTGAGCTCGTTCGTCACGTCGCCCACCCACGAGCGCGGGATGCCCAGCGCCTCGAACACCTCGTCGGAGAATTCGTGGGCGCCTGGGCGGATCAGCGCCGACGACGACGCGTGGGAACGCGACCAGCCGCGGGCGCCGGACAGCAGATAGGTGAAGTAGTCAGGCAGCAGGAGGATCTGCGACGTCCTGGCCGCCACCTCCGGCTCCTCCTGAAGGAACGCGAACAGCTGGTTCGCGGTGTTGATGGTGGCCGGCGCGATACCGGTGGCGGCCCACAGGGCCTCGTCGGATAGGCGCTCGCGGAAGGCCTCATGGGTGCGGATCGTGCGCTCGTCCCGGTACGCGCGGCCGGGAGTCAGCTCCATGCCGTCGTCGCCGAGTGCCACGTAGTCGACTCCCCAGGTGTCGACGGAGACGCTCACCGCGTCGGGGAAGCGGGCGACGGCGTCGCGGAGCCCCTCGACCACCTCGCCCCAGATGACATCGAGATCCCAGGAGAGGTACCCGTCGCGCATCCGGGCCTCGTGCGGAAAGCGGCGGACTTCGACTTCCTCGATGCGGCCGTCGCGGAACGTGCCGGCGATCACTCGCCCGGTCGACGACCCGAGATCAACCGCAAGGGCGGTGACGGTGGACACTTCTCTCCTCCTGGATGGTGGTGCGCGTTCCCTGGGCCAGCCGCGCACGGCCGGCCCAGGGAACCAACAGCGCTACTAGTTGTACATCGGGCCGAACTGGGCGCAGGCGCGGAAGTCTGCTCCCTCGAGGTCAGCCGTGCCGAAGCCCAGCCAGTTCTTCGGGCGGAAGATCCGCTCGCGCTCCACGTTGTGCATGTTCACCGGGATGCGGAGCATCGACGCCAGCGTGATCAGCTGGTGGCCGATGTGACCGTACGAGATGGCGCCGTGGTTGGCGCCCCAGGCGTTCATGACCTCGTAGACGCTGGTGAAGGCACCCTCGCCCGTCAGGTTCGGCACGAACCAGGTGGTGGGCCACCCGGGATCCGTGCGCAGTTCGATGGTCTTGGCCACCTCGTCGGGCAGTTCGACGGTGTAGCCCTCGGCGATCTGCATGACCGGGCCGAGGCCATCGACCCAGTTGATGCGCGTCATCGTGACGGGCACCTCACCGGCGGAGCGGAAGTGCGTCGAGAAGCCACCGCCGCGGAAGTAGCCGGTGTTGGCAGGATGGAACGTCGTCTCGTCGATCATCGCCTGGATGTCGTCGTCGCTGAGTTCCCACCAGGGCTTGATGCAGGGGTTGCCGTCGGCGTCCTTGGCGGCGAACGTGCCGTCGAGGGTGGTGGCGCCGGAGTTGCGCAGGTCGATGACACCCGCCGCTGCGCGACCCTCGGGACGGTGGCCCGTGACGCGCTCGATGGCGTCGGCGCTCCAGTAGGTGCGCACGTCGGAGAAGATCTGCGCCGTGTTGGTCAACAGGTAGTTGAACATCATCGACGCGCCGTTGAGGTTGTCGTTCTCCGTGGCCTGGATGAGGGGCTGCCTCTTGCCGTTCCAGTCGAACTGCGTGTTGAGCAGCGTCTCCATCAGGTCGCCGTTGGGCAGGTAGTCGGTCCACTGACGCTGGCCCTGGAAGCCGGAGACGAGCGCGCCGTGACCGACGGCCTCCTCCTCGAAGCCCATCTCGGCGAGCTTCGGGTTGCCGATCATCAGGTCACGGCCGATGAGCACCATCTTGGTGCTCCACTCCCACCACTTCTCGTGGTCCTCGGCGGAGCGCTGCCACTCCTCGGGGTTGAAGTCCTCACCCTGCTTGAGGTTCTCGCGCACCCACGTGTACGCAATCTCGTATTCGTCCTTGTCGTAGATGCCCAGGTTGATGCGACGCTCGATCTCGACCATGTCGATGTACTCGTTGCGCATGCCCAGCCAGTAGTTCCAGAACTCCTCCTTCACCACGCAGCCGGCGATGCCCATGGACACGCCACCGATGGAGAGGAACGACTGGCCGCGCATCAAGGCGACGGCGAGGCCGGCCTGTGCGTAGTCCAGCAGGCGCTGACGCACGTCGGCCGGGATGGACTCGTCGTCGGCGTCCTGCACCTCTTCGCCGTAGATACCGAAGGCGGGGATGCCCAGCTGTGCGTGGCCGGCCAGCGCGGCGGCCAGGTAGACGGCACCCGGACGCTCGGAGCCGTTGAAGCCCCAGATCGCGTGCGGCATGGTGCGGTCCATGTCGATGGTCTCGGAGCCGTAGCACCAGCACGGCGTGACCGAGAGGGTGAGGCCGACGTTCTCGGCCTTGAACTTCGCGGCGGCGGCCTGGGCCTCCGGCACGCGACCGATCGTCGAGTCGGCGATGACCACCTGGACGGGGGTCCCGTCGGGGTACTTCAGCTCAGACTCGTAGAGTTCCTTGACGCGCAGCGCCATACCCATCGTCTGGTCCTCGAGCGCCTCGCGCACGCCGTTACGCCGGCCGTCGATGATGGGACGGATACCGATCTTCGGGTAGTTGGTCACGAATCACACCTTCTTTGTTCGTTACTAGTGGTTCAGGTTTCCGGCACGGTGTGCTCCGCGCAGGCGGCCGGGTGGCTGCGTCGGATGAAAAGGGGCCCCTGTCTGCGTGTCCCACGCGAGGCAGGCAAACGCGGACAGGCGCCCCTAGGGATTGTTCATGAGGTGGGGTGGGCCCGGGCGGGCCCACCCTCACGCATCACTCGTAGAGGTTGGCGGCGATCTCGGGATCCTCGATGTTCGAGGCGTCGTACCAGGCGAAGCCGGAGTCGATGACCTTCGGCAGCTCCTGTCCGTTGATGGCCTTGATGGCGGCGACGACGGTCTCGTAGCCCATCTTGACGGGGGCCTGGGTCACGGCGCCGGCCTGGTCGCCGGACTTGATGGCCTCGATCTGGGTCTTGCCGGAGTCGAAGCCCACGACGACGACCTCAGCGCCGGATTCCTTGGCGCCCTGGATGGCGCCGGTGGCGGCGGCCTCGTTGGTGCCGTAGATGCCCTTGAGCTCGGTGTTGGCCTGGATCATGGACTTGGCGGTGTTGGCGGCGAGGTCGACCGCGCCGGCAACCTGGGGCTCGAGAACGGTGACGTCAGGAGCGTTGTCCTTGATCCAGTTCTGGAAGCCGTCGCAACGCTGCTTGCCGGTGGCGGAGGTCTGGTCGTGGCAGATCAGGCCAACCTGGCCGGAGCCACCGATGAGTTCGACCATGTGCTCAGCGGCGTTCTCAGCGGCTGCGGTGTTGTCGGTCGAGACGGTGGTCAGCGGGATGTCGGAGTCCACACCGGAGTCGAAGGCGATGATCGGGATGTTCGCAGCCTCGATCTCGTTGAGGAGATCCGAAGCGGCGCCCGAGTCGAGGGCGGCGAAGCCGATGGCGGCGGGCTTGGAGTCCAGGGCCGTCTTCAGCTGGTTGAGCTGCTCGGTGACCTGGGTCTCGTCCTGCGGGCCGACGAACTGAACCTTGTAGCCCAGCTCTTCGCCGGCCTGCTCAGCGCCTTCCTTCACGGCCTGCCAGAAGCGGTGCTGGAAGCCCTTGGAGACGAGGTAGATGGTCTGCGTGCCGTCGCCCTTGGGGACATCGCCGTCCGCAGGGGCTTCTTCAGAAGCGGATTCGGAGGGGGACTCTTCCTCAGCCGGGGCCGAGGTCTCTTCCGCGGGTGCCGAAGCGCTGGTCTCCTCTGCCGGGGCGGGAGCTTCGGTCTCGGTGGAGGTGGACGTGCCGCAGGCGGTGAGGCCCAGGCTGAGCACGGCTCCGAGAGCCAGTGCGGAGCGCAACATGCGCATAGCGGTTCCTTTCGGTTGTTGGGAGGACCGCCCTCCCGGTACAGGGTGTTGTTGTGCGTGAGTGGTGGACGGGGGGCGGGTCAGACCGCAGCAGCTCTGGCGCGGCGGACGTTGTCGATGAACACGGCCAGCAGGACGACGACGCCAGTGGCGACGAGCTGCCATTCCTGTGCGATGCCCATCATCTGGAGGCCCTTGCGGAGGGTCTCCATGATGAGTGCGCCGACGACGGTGCCGATGATGTTGGCACGGCCACCGGCGAGTGAGGTGCCACCGATGACGACGGCGGCGATGACGTTGAGTTCGAAGCCCACGCCCTCAGCGGGTTGGACGAAGCCGAACCGCGACGAGTAGAGGATGGCGCCGAAGGCCATGAAGACGCCGGCGGTGACGTAGACCATCGTCTTCCAGAACCGCACATTGACGCCGGAGAGGCGGGTGGCCTCCTCGTTGGAGCCGATGGCGATGGCGTAGCGGCCGAGCAGCGTCTTGTTGAGCATGACGCCGGCGATGATCGCGAAGAGGATGAACCACAGGATGGCGTTCTTGAGGCCGGGGATGAGCTCGCCGTTGAACAGCCAGGTGTACTGCGGGTTCTTGATGCTGATGGTCTGCTTGTCCGACACGACGAGCGCCAGGCCGCGGGCCGCCATCATCATCGCCAGCGTGGCGATGAACGGTGGTAGGCCGAGGAAGGCGATGTTGAAGCCGTTGATCAGGCCGATGAACGCGCCGACGAGGATGGTCAGCGCGAGGCCCGCGCCCAGCGGCAGGTTCAGCCACGGGTCGGCCGCGAGGAACGCGCCCGCCGCGACGGCGACCAGGCTCATGCCCGTGCCGACCGAGAGGTCGATGCCGGCCGTCGCGATCACGAAGGTCGCGCCCAACGCCATCACACCGACGTAGGCCGACTGGGAGACGATGTCCAGCGCGACGCCGAGCGTGGCGAAGTTGGGCGCCACGAGCATGAAGACGATGTAGATCAGGACCAGCGCGAGGAAGACGAAAATCTGCTGAAGCGACGACTTCAGGTAGCCCTGGACCGGGCTCGTCGTCTGCTTGGTGGTGGCTTGAGTGCTCACGCTGCGGTTCCTTTCAACTGAGCCTTGCCGAGGGTGGCGAGCTCCATGATGCTTTCCTGGGTGGCGTCCTCGTTGTCGAGGATGCCGGTGATGTGTCCGTGCGCCATCACGACGATGCGGTGCGAGACGCGCAGCACCTCCGGCAGTTCGGAGGAGATGACGATGATGGCCTTGCCCGCGGCGCTCAACTGTTCGATGAGGTCGTAGATCTCCTCCTTGGCACCCACGTCGATGCCTCGGGTGGGCTCGTCGAAGATGAGGATGTCGGAGTTACGCACGAGCCACTTCGCGATGACGACCTTCTGCTGGTTGCCACCGGAGAGCTTGCCGAGGAGCTGGTTGACCGACGGCGTCTTGACCTTGAGCTTGTCGGAGAACTCCTTGCCGACGGTGCGGATCTTGCCGTCGAGGACGAACCCGCCGATGCTGAAGTCGTTCATGGCGGCGAGCACGGCGTTGTACTTGATGTCCTGCTCGAGCAGCAGGCCGTAGGTCTTGCGGTCCTCGGAGAGGTAGCCGATGCCTGCGCGCACCGCGTCTGCGGCGGAGCGGATGTTGATCTTCTTGCCGTGCACGTGGATGTCGCCGGAGGTGCGGGGGTCTGCGCCGAAGACTGCGCGGGCCACCTCGGTGCGGCCGGCGCCGACGAGGCCGGCGAAGCCGAGCACCTCGCCCTTGCGCACGTCGAAGTTGATGTCGTGGAGGAGCTTCCTGGTGTTGAGGTTCTCCACCTTGAGCAGCACCTCGTCGCTGTCGACGGTGGTGCGGGGTCGCGCGTCGCCCGAGACCTCGCGGCCCACCATCATCGAGATGATCTCGCGGATCTCCACCTCGTCGGTGGTGACGGTGCCGATGTACTGGCCGTCGCGCAGCACGGACACCCGGTCTGTGATCTCCTCGATCTCCGGCATGCGGTGCGAGATGTAGATCAGGCCGGTCTCCGGGGTGACGAAGTCGCGGATCATGCCGAACAGGGCGTCGGTCTCCGAGATGGTCAGCGCCGCGGTGGGCTCGTCCATGATCAGGATCTTGGTGGACTCGAACGACAGGGCGCGCGCGATCTCCACCATCTGCTGCCGGGCCACCGAGAGGTCGCCGACGCGGGAAGTGGGGCGGATGCTCATCCCGAGGCGTTCGAAGAGCTCGCTCGCCTCGCGGTTGAGTGCCTTGTCGTCGACGAAGCCGCCCTTGCTGCTGCCGGGGCGCCCGAGGTACAGGTTCTGGGCGACGGTGAGGTCCGGCACCATGTTGAGTTCCTGGTGGATGATGCTCAGGCCCAGATCACGGGCGTGGTTCACGTCGCGGACGGTGACCTTCTGGCCCTGCAGCCAGATCTCCGCGCCCGGATCCGGCGTGTAGATGCCCGTCAGGATCTTCATCAGCGTGGACTTGCCGGCACCGTTCTCGCCGCACAGACCCAGCACCTCGCCGGCGTTGAGGTCCAAATGGACGTTCTGCAACGCTTTGACGCCTGGAAACGTCTTGCTGACGTTCTTCAGCTCAAGAAGTTTGCTCACGTGTACTCCTTCGTACTTTCGCCGGAAATCCCGCAACTATGCGGCTCTCTGAACGACGATGTTAACGCTAGCACTCCTCCACGATTGATGCAGGGTTTGTTATCAAACCGTGACTCATCGCTCTTCGGATACGACACCGCCGCCGATTCAGCCGTCCCCCGGGCCATGCCTTCGATGACACCACCTCCCCGGAAGCCGCGTGGCTGGCCCGACGAACCGCTAGGTTGCCAGCCAGACCACCATTGCGAGGAGAAACCCATGCCCCTGCCCTCCGCCTGGAGGCGCGCAGCGACGGTTGCCATTGCGGCCATCGTCGGGCTCGCACCCCTGACCGCCTCAGCAGACCCCGGAGACCCGGACCTGCGTGTGCCGCGCGACAGCGCCGCCGCCGAAGAGCGCACCGCCCGCTGGCTGAACGCCACCAAGTGGTTCGTCGAGTTCGAGAGCGAGCCCACCGCCAGCGGCGGCAGCCGCACAACGATCCAGCGTCAACACCGCTCGTTCGCCGAGGAGGCGCGCCGCGCGGGCCGCCCCGCGAACGTCATCAGGAACTACGAGCGCCTCTTCAACGGCGTGGCCGTCACCGCTGACACCGCCACCGCCGAGCAGTACGCAGAGCTCCCCGGAGTCAAGGCCGTCCACCCGGTGCGCATCTTCTCCGTGCCGGAACCGCAGGACGTCACCCCACGGCTGATCACCGCCATCGCGCAGACCGGCGCGGACATCGCCCAGACCGAGCTCGGCCTCACCGGTGAGGGCGTCAAGGTGGGCATCATCGACACGGGCATCGACATCGACCATCCGGATTTCGGCGGCAGCGGCACCAACGGCTCCACCGCCTTCCCCAGCGCGCGGGTGGCCTACGGTCACGACTTCGTCGGTGACGACTACAACGCCGACCCCACGTCGACCTCCTACCAGCCCGTCCCGAAGCCCGACGGCCGCCCGGACGACTGCCAGGGCCACGGCACCCACGTGGCCGGCATCGTCGGCGCCTCCGGTGAGGTCACCGGTGTCGCCCCCGGTGTCACCCTCGGCGCCTACCGCGTCTTCGGCTGTGAAGGCTCCGTCGACGACCAGGTGATCCTCGATGCGCTGGAGCGCGCGGAGGCCGACGGCATGGACGTGGTCAACATGAGCCTCGGTGCCGACTTCGACTCCTCTCCCGAAGCCCCCACCTCCAAGGCCTCGGACCGCCTGGTGCGCAACGGCGTCGTCGTGGTCAACGCCGCAGGCAACGCCGGCGACCGCTACACCATGACGGTGGGCTCACCCGGCACGGCCAGCCTGGCCATCAACGTGGCGTCCTTCGACAACTCGCACGTGACCATGGACGAAGTGCTGTTCACCACGGCCAACGGCCCAGTCTCCGCCGGATTCCTCAGTGCTGAGGGCTCGCCGGGCGCGACGTCGGCACTGAACAACCTGCCGCTCGCGCGCACCACGGACCCGCTGAACTGCGAGGCGGAGACCGCTGATCTCACCGGCAAGGTGGCCATCGCCCAGCGCGGCACCTGCACCTTCCACCAGAAGGCCGCCAACGCCCAGGCCGCCGGCGCCGAGGCGCTGGTCATCTACAACAACGAACCCGGCTTCATCAACGCCACCGTCGAGGGCGAGGTGAGCATCACCATCCCGGTGGTCACCGTCACCCAGGCCGTGGGCACCTCCGTGGTGGGCGCGCTCCCCGCCACCATCCAGTTCACCGGCGGGGAGAGTCAGCAGCCCAACCCCACCGGCGGGCTGATCTCGGACTTCTCCTCCTGGGGTCTGGCCGCAGACCTGACCCTGCAGCCGGATCTCGGCGCGCCGGGCGGATCCATCCGCTCCACCTACCCGCTGGAGAAGGCCGACGGTTACGCCACCCTGTCCGGCACCTCCATGGCCGCACCGCACGTGGCCGGCGCCGTGGCGCTCATGCTGGAGAACGCGCCGTCGATGACCCCGGCGGAGATCCGCAGCCGGCTGCAGAACAGCGCCGTGCCCGCCGCCATCGCCGAACTTCCCGACGAGGGCATCCTCGACGCGGCCCACCGTCAGGGCGCCGGCCTGATCCGCGTCGACCGGGCGCTGCAGGACGGCTTCGTCGTCTCGCCGGGCAAGATCTCCGCCGGCGAATCCGCCGACGGCGCCCACACCGAGACGCTGACCATCACCAACGTCACCGACGCCCCCGTCACCTGGGCGCTGTCCTACGAGGACGCGCTCAGCACCTACCTGGAGACCGATCCGGACTGGGGCGACGGCACGCAGAACACCGTCGGCTACAACCTGTTCGCCTCGCAGGTGTCCTTCTCCGCGCCGAGCGTCACCGTGCCCGCCGGCGGCGCGGCCACCGTCGACGTCACGATCAACGCGGACCCGGAGGCCCCGGAGGGCGCCCAGTACTCGGGCTTCGTCCACCTGACCTCCGACGAGGGAGCCACCGCCGTGTCCGTGCCGTTCGCCGGCATGGCGGGCGACTACGGCAACCTCGAGATCTTCCCGGAGATCTGGGACCTCCCGGCAGTGGTCGAGATCACCGCCTGCTCCTTCTGGGACGAGGGCCAGTGCGTGGACCCGGACGTCGACTACGAGATCGTCGACGCCGGACGCATCTTCACCGGCGGCGAGGACCTGCCGACGGTGGCCTTGCACCAGGCCGTGCCGGTGCAGAAGCTGACCATCGACGTGCTGCGCGCAGACGCCAAGGGCAACCCCATCGACGCCAGCCGCGCCACGGTGCTCAGCTTCGACCACCTGGGACGCTCCGAATTCGAGTCGCTGTACACGTGGAACGGCCAGCTGCCCAACGACGCCGGCCTGCTCGTCCCGGCCACGCCCGGCAACTACGTGATCCAGGTCACGGGCGTCGCGGCGGACGGCGACGGCGGCAGCCAGAGCTGGACGTCGGCGGCCTTCGGGTGGATGAACACCCCGGTCGCGTCGCCCAGCCCGAAACCCTCGGTGCCGGGGGCGAAGCCGACGGTGACCGTCACGAAGTCGCCTGCGTCCGAGCTGCCGGCCGACGTGTACAACACGCCGGGCATGCACGAGGTCAACGGCCGCAAGTGGTTCACCGCATGTGAGGACTACTCGCAGACGGTGCGCTGCCGCACGATGATCTGGGCCACCACCGTGATCCAGGCCGACGACGGCTCGTTCGTGCCGCGCAGCGGGTGGGCGTTCAACAACCTCACCTACCTCCCGCACATGACGCGGGCGCAGTGGGGCACCAACCCGCTGGCCGTCAACGGCACCTGGAAGGGCACCGACGGCCGCACGTGGCGCACCGAATGCGACACGGCGACGACGGGGCGCGGCGGCTGCCGCTCCTACATCACCGCCAGCGTGATCGAGGCCTACCCGGCGGCTGACGGTGGCTACGCCTACCGCTGGGTCACGAAGGAGATCCTCAACAACATGGTCCGCTTCAAGAACTGACCAGCGGCACCTGAAGCACCCCGAGGGGGCCCGGCGGCACGGTCGCCGGGCCCCCTCTGCACCTGCCCCGGAGGTGCCGGGACCCCCAGACCTGGGGCGGAGGCGCGAAGCCGTCGCGGACCAGTAGGTTGTGCTCAGCCCTTGGCAACGGAAGGACGCCATGTTCCAGCAACGTTGGTGGCGCACGGCGATGACTTCGCTCGTCGTCGCCGCTCTCACCCTCTCCCCCGCGGTCTCGCGGGCCGACGACCAGACCGCCGCCACGGTGGACCTGGGCAACCTCGCCGACCACGTGACCACCCCCTCGGCAGAACTCGGGAAGACCTGGCCCACCGGGGAGTGGTTCGTCGAATTCCGTTCCCAGCCGACGGTCTCCGGCGGCAGGCAGACGCAGCTCCAGCGTGACCGCTCGGCCTTCACCGCAGAGGCGCGTGCCGCGAGCCTGCCTGCCGAGGTGAACCGCGTCTACACGCGGCTGTTCAACGGCGTCACCGTCCGCGCCGACGACGCGCAGGCCAGGAAACTGGCCGGGCTGCGCTCGGTCAGGTCGGTCCAGCCGGTGCTGGGCCTGCGCGTTCCCACGGCCCCGCCGTCGGCCGACGGCTCGCCCACCAGGCCGGCGCTGGCCATGATCGGCGCCGACAGGGCGCAGAGCGCGCTCGGCGTGACGGGCCGGGGCGTGAAGGTCGGCATCATCGACTCCGGCGTCGACTACACCCACCCGGATCTGGGCGGCACCGGCTCCGGGACGACGTTCCCCACCGCCCGCGTGGCCTACGGCCGGGACTTCATCGGCGACCACTGGAGCCCCTCCCCCGACGAGGAGGCCGGCGCCGGCGAGATCGCCCCGGACAGGGATCCCATGGACTGCCTCGGCCACGGCACACACGTGGCCGGCACCGTCGGCGGCGCGGGCGCGGTCGTCGGCGTGGCCCCCGAGGCGACGCTGGGCGCCTACAAGGTGCTCACCTGCAGCGGCGACACCACCATGGCCGTCGTCCTCGACGCCATGGAGCGCGCCACCGCCGACGGCATGGACGTGGTCAACATGAGCCTCGGCTGGCCGTTCCAGAGCTCGCCGAACCACCCGCTGTCGCAGGCCGGTGACCGCATGGTCGACGCGGGCGTCGTCCTGGTGGTGGCCGCGGGCAACGAGGGCGAGATGGGCACGCAGACGCTGCGGGCCCCCTCGGTGGCGGAGAAGGCCATCGCGGTTGCCTCGTTCGACTCGACGAGCATCGCCACCCCCGAGGTGGTGTTCACTCCGGCCTCCGGCGATCCCATCCGCTCCGGCTACACCGTCATGTCCGCCGCTCCCGTGCCGACGGGTTTCACCGGCGAACTGGCCAGGTTCAGCGACCCGCTCCAGTGCAAGCTGGACCCCGCGCTGGAGGGCAGGATCGCGTTGCTCCCCGGCACCGGCGGCTGCGACGTCGAGCGGCGCACGCAGCTCGCGCTGGACTCCGGCGCCATCGGCGTGGTGCTCCACGGCGACTACTTCTCCTGGGAGTGGGCCGAGGTCAACGACATCCCCATGATCGGCATCCTCGCCGACGCCGGGCGTCAGGTGGTCCAGGCGCTGGCGAACGGCCCGGTGACCGTGACCGTCCCGGGTACGTTCATCGACGACCCCAACCCGTACACCCCCGGCCTGGCCTCGTCGTTCACCTCCTGGGGACTCGACGCGGAACTGGGCCTGAAGCCCGACCTGGCGGCCCCGGGCGGCGACGTCTATTCGACGCTGCCGCTGTCGATGGGCGGCCACGGGCTGTCGTCGGGCACCTCGATGGCCGCGCCGCACGTCGCCGGCGCCGCCGCGCTCCTCCTGCAGCGCAACCCCGGCTACACCCCCGTCGAGATCCGCACCCGGCTGCAGAACACCGCCACCCCCGCCGTCTACTCGTTCATGCCCCAATCGGGCGTCCTCGACGCGGCCCACCGCCAGGGCGCCGGCCTGATCCACGTGGACCGGGCCATCACGCAGCAGCACCTCGTCACCCCGTCGAAGCTGGCCACCGGGCAGTCCGCGGACGGCCCGTTCCGCCAGACGCTCACGCTGACCAACGCGACGGACGCCCCCGTCACCTGGCGGGCCTCGCACGACGACGCGGTGACGAGCTCGGTCGCCTGGGGCGAATCCAGGACGCAGAACCGGCCGGACTTCACGCAGGAAGCCGCCGAGGTCGCCTTTTCGGCACCCACGGTCACGGTTCCCGCCGGCGGCAGCGCCACCGTCGACGTCACGATCGACGCGCCGGAGACCGCCCCGGACACCGCCATCTACAGCGGTTTCCTGCAGTTCACGACGGACGGTGACTCCCTCCGGGTCCCCTTCGCCGGCATGAAGGGCGACTACGGCGACGCGCCCCTGCTGTTCCCGCAGGCCAGCGCCAGCGCGCCGTTCCTCGGCGTGCTGTGGGGCTGCGCCGAGGTGGAGGGCCGCCAGTGCACCGATTCCATGCCGGCCTTCGGCGTCCGGGAGGACGACACGCCCTACGACGAGTGGCAGCTGCCCGCCGTCGGGTTCACGCTGGGCACTCCCGCCTCGGCCGTCACGCTGTCGGTGCTGGCCACCGACACCCAGGGAACGCCGGTCGAGAGGTCCGAGCAGGAGGTCTACACCGAGCCCGCTCCGTGGCGCTCACCGGAGGCCAACTTCGCCGCCTGGGACGGCATGCTGGCCGGCGCCGACGGCGAACCGATGCCCGCCCCGCACGGCACCTACGCCCTGCGGATCACCGTGACCAACTCCGACACCCCGGCGCTGACCGAGACCTGGACGTCGCCGTCGTTCACCTGGCTGGAGGCCATCGAACCGGAGGAGCCCAGCCCGGAGCCGACGCGAAGGCCGACCACAGCCGCCCCGAGGCCCGAGGTCAGGGACGTCTACAACACGCCGGGCCTACACATGGTCAACGGCCGGCAGTGGTTCACGGCCTGCGAGCCGTACTCGCAGACGGTGCGCTGCCGCACGATGATCATGGCCACCACCGTCACCGAGACGGCCGGGGCGTTCACCCAGACGACGGGGTGGGTGTTCAACAACCTCACCTACCTGCCGCGGATGACGCGCGCCCAGTGGGGCACCAACCCGTTGGCCCGGGGCGGCGCCTGGACATCGGCCGACGGCCGCACGTGGCGCACCGAGTGCGACACCGCCGCCACGGGCCGCGGCGGCTGCCGCACCTACCTGGGCGCCAGCGTCATCGCGGCGCTGCCCACGGCGGGCGGCGGCACCCAGTACACCTGGGTGACGAAGGAGGTCCTCAACAACATCGTCCGGTTCCGCTGACCTGACGAAAACAACTGCGGCCGGCCCCCGAGGGGACCGGCCGCAGCATTGTTCAGTGCGTCAGCGAGGCGTCACTTGGACGACTGGCCGGCGGAGCGGAGCTGCTGGCAGGCCTCCACGACGCGGGCGGCCATGCCGGCCTCGGCTGCCTTGCCCCAGGCGCGGGGGTCGTACAGCTTCTTGTTGCCGACCTCACCGTCGATCTTCAGCACACCGTCGTAGTTCTTGAACATGTGCGTGACGACCGGGCGGGTGAAGGCGTACTGGGTGTCGGTGTCGATGTTCATCTTGATGACACCGTGGTCGACCGCGTCGGAGATCTCCTGCGCGGTGGAGCCGGAACCGCCGTGGAACACGAGGTCGAACGGCTTCTCCTTGCCGTACTTGGCGCCGACGGCGTCCTGGATCTCCTTGAGGAGCTCCGGGCGCAGCTTGACGGCACCCGGCTTGTACACGCCGTGCACGTTGCCGAAGGTGAGGGCCGTCATGTAGCGGCCCTTCTCGCCGAGGCCGAGGACCTCGATGGTGCGCAGGCCGTCTTCGACGGTGGTGTAGAGCTTCTCGTTGATGGCGGCTTCGACGCCGTCCTCTTCGCCGCCGACGACGCCGACCTCGATCTCGAGGACGATGTTGGCCTTGGCGCAACGCTCGAGGAGCTCAGCAGCGATCTGCAGGTTCTCCTCCATGGGAACGGCGGAACCGTCCCACATGTGCGACTGGAACAGCGGCAGTTCGCCACGGGCGACGCGCTCCTCCGAGATGGAGAGCAGCGGACGCACGAAGCTGTCCAGCTTGTCCTTCGGGCAGTGGTCCGTGTGGAGCGCCACGTTGACCGGGTAGTTCTTGGCGACTTCCTGGGCGTAGGCCGCGAAAGCGGCTGCGCCGGCGATCTTGTCCTTGATGGTGGGGCCGGAGAAGTACTCGGCGCCGCCGGTGGAGACCTGCAGAATGCCGTCCGAGCCTGCTTCGGCGAAGCCCTGGAGAGCGGCGTTGAGGGTCTGCGAGGAGGAGACGTTGATGGCCGGGTAGGCGAACTTGCCCGCCTTGGCCCGGTCGAGCATCTCCGTGTAGACCTCAGGAGTTGCAACTGGCATGGGAGCCCCTTTTTTCTCGATGAAAACTGGTTCCCGCCCAGCCTATCGCGTCGGCTGGATTCCACACCGTCTGGGTCCGGGTTGCAGCCCGGGCGTTCCCGGGGCGCCAGGGAACGTGTCAGAGGGTCAGAGCAGGTTGTCGAGCGCCGTGGTGTCGAGGCGCACCCGGCCCAGCGAGTACGCCTGGGCGGCGGAGTCGATGACCGCCGGGGCGGCGTCGAGGAACGCCACGGGCACCTTGGCCGCCAGTTGGCCGTTGGCCTCGACGACGAGGGTGGGCCCGGCGCCGAAGTTGTGGCCTGCGAGCTTCAGCGCCGTCACCTCGGCCCACGGCACCGTCACTGCGGTGGGGTGGACGAATTCGACGCCCTTGGGGTCCAGATAGAACGCCACGCCGTCGGTGATGGCGGCCAGGTCCTTCTTGGCGTTGCTCAGCCCGACGGCCGACAACACGAGCCAGAACACCGTCGACACAAGCCACAGGGCGGCGATGCCGATGGTCCAGCCCAGCGACCAGCTGCGGCCGAAGAAGAACCAGAACACCACCAGCAGAACGAGCGAGACCACCGTCGAGATCACGCGCCACCGCAGGGTGCTCCGCGCTCTGGTGACGCGTGCCGCCGTGGGCAGTGGCGTCAGCCCGGCCGCGAATCGCTGTCCCTGCTGCTGCATGGAGGTCATGCTAGCGCCACCCCGGTTGAGGCCGGCCCGTGCTGCAACTGCCAGTGGTACATCGCGATCGCCGCGGCGGCACCGGCGTTCATCGAGCGGGTGGAGCCGTGCTGCGTGATGGCCACCAGCTGCGCGCAGCCCGCCACCATCGCCTCCGTCAGGCCGGGGCCCTCGGAGCCGAAGATGAGGCAGCAGTCGGCCGGGAGTTCCGCCGTCTCCAGGGGCACGGAGCCGGGCAGGTTGTCGACGCCCACCGCCGTGACGCCACGCTCGGCGAGGAAGGCCAGCAGCGACGCCTCGTCCCCGTGGTGGTGGACGTGGAGGTAGCGGTCCGTGACCATCGCGCCGCGCCGGTTCCACCGTCGCTTCCCGACGATGTGGACGGCCGCCACGTTGAACGCGTTGGCGGTGCGCACGATGGAGCCGATGTTGAAGTCGTGCTCCCAGTTCTGGATGGCCACGTGCAGCCGGGAGCGGGTGCGGTCAAGATCGGCGACGATGGCCTCGAGCTTCCAGTACCGGTACCGGTCGATCACGTTGCGGCGGTCGCCGTCGCGCAGCAGTTCCGCGTCGAGGCGCTCATCGTCCGGCCACGGCTCCGGGTGCGGCCCCACTCCCACGGTCGGCGCAGTGGGGTCGTGGGGCTCGTCGGTCATGCCCGGCAGGATAGCGGCTCAGCCCGCATCGACGGATTGGACAATGCCCGTGGGCATCAGCCCGGGCAGCACGTCGCTGAGCGTCACGATGCCGATCTCGAGGTCGCCGTCAGTCACCACGGCGATCTGCGTGCGCGCCAAGCGCAGCTGGTTCAGCGCGGTGGCCACACCGCTGTCCGCCGACAACCGCACGGGCGGGCGCGCCACGTCCATCGCGGGCCGCGACAGGTCCGGCTCGTCCAGGGTGTCGCGGACGTGCACGATGCCGACGGTGGTCCCACCGTCGCGGACGAGCACCCGCATGTGGCCGTGGTTCCGGGTGACCATCTGCACGTCGGCCAAGGTCCCGGTCACCGGGATGGCGGCCAGTTCCTGCTCCTCGGGCACCAGTTCGCGCACCTGACGCTCGCGCAGGGTCAGCACGGAGGTGATCGACGACTGGTAGCCGGCCTCCAGCGCGCCGACGTTGGCGGAATGCTCCACCAGGTGGCGCAGACCGGCGACGTCCTGCGTGGCCGACAGCCCGTCGACGGGCTCCGCGCCGGCCTTGCGGACCAGCCAGTTGGCCATGGCGTTCATCGCCCTGAGGATGGGACGGACCACGAACATGAAGGCCCGCATCGGCACCGCCAGCAGCACCGAGGATTCCTCGGGGTGCGCGATGGCCCAGGACTTGGGCGCCATCTCCCCCACCACCAGGTGGAGGAACGTGACGATGATCAGCGCCAGTACGAACGACGCGACGTCGGCAACGGCGGCCGGCAGCCCCGTGACCTCCAGCAGCGGGGTCAGCGCGTGGTGCACGGCGGGCTTGGTGATGGCGCCGAGCGCCAGCGTGCACACCGTGATGCCCAGCTGGGAGCCGGCCAGCACCAGGGTGAGTTCATGCGAACTCTTGATGGCGGCGCGGCCGGCGAACGTGCCCGCCCGCTCCTCCAACCGGTGCGGCTTGGCGGCCATCAGCGCAAATTCGACGGCGACGAAGAACGCGCTCAACACGATGATCAGCACGGTCCAGAGGGTGACGGTCCAGCCACTCATGCCTGTCTCGAGCAACATCATTTCTGCTCCCCCAGTTCAGGCAGCGAGATCCGCACGCGGGAGGCCACGTGGCGCTCCACGGCCAGCACCTCGATGCGCACGAGGTGCGCCGGGGAGTGGGAGTCGATGGCGCGCTGCGCCGCCGTCGGCTCCAACACGAGGTTCACGACGGCGCCCTCCTCGGGCAGATCCCCCAGGGAGTGGATGATGAGGCCGGAGATGGTCTCGAAGTCGCCGCCGGGGAGCTTGAGGCCGATGGCGCGCTCCACCTCGTCCACGTGGACGTCGCCGGGCATGACCCAGACGCCGTCGTCGGACTGCGGGAGGTAATCGGGGTTGTCGGGGTCGTGCTCGTCGGTCAGCTCGCCGATGACCTCCTCGGCCAGGTCCTCGAGGGTCACGACGCCCACGAAGACGCCGAACTCGTCGATGATGCAGGCCATCTGTTCGCCGGCGGCGCGCAGCTGGTTCTCGGCGTCCGGCAGCTTGGTGAGATCCGGCAGCCGGAAGGGCTCGCGGGCGATGCGCAGCACGGGCTCGTCGAGGGCGCGGCCGGTGCGCAGCACATCTGCCAATTGGACCACCCCGATCACCGAGTCATGTTCGTCCACCACCGGGTAGCGGGTGTGGCCGGTGGCCATGAGGTTGCGCACCTCGCCGATGGTGGCGTCGGCGCGCACCACGTCGACGTGCACGCGGGGGTTCATGGCGTGGTCGAGGTCGCGGCGCGGGAAGTCGAGGATCCGGTCCAGGATGTGCGCCAGCTCGGGCGACAGCGTGCCGGATTCGCGCGAGGCAGCGACGACGCGCTCGAGATCTGTGGCCGACGCGGCCGACTCGACGTCGTGCACGGGCTCGATCCGCAGCGCACGGAGCAGCAGTTCGGCCGCCTTGTCGAAGACCCAGATGATGGGACCGAACATGGCCAGGTAGATGCGCGTCGACGGCGTCAGCGCGTCCGCCACCACCGTCGAGCGGGCGATGGCGTAGTTCTTGGGGAACAGCTCGCCGATCAGCATCTGCACGAACGTGGAAAACCCGATGGCGACGAATCCGCCGATGGCCACGCTGACCGCGGTGAGCGCCCCGCCGTCGAGCAGGGAGCCGATGGCCTGGCCGATCAGTGGCTCCGCCACGTAGCCGACGAGCAGGCCCGTGACGGTGATGCCCAGCTGGGCGCCGGAGAGCATGAACGAGGTGCGACGGGTGATCTCGAGGGTGCGGGCCGCGCGGTCGTCGCCGGCCTTGGCGCGGCTGCCCAACTTGGACCGGTCAACGGCGACGTAGGCGAACTCCTGCGCCACGAAGTAGCCGGTGGCGACTGTGATCAGGAGCACGACCAGGACGCCTACGAGCAGGGATACAACAGGGGTCATCGGGGCTTACCTCTCAGAGGCAGACGTTGGGACCCCTCCGAAGTGTCACAGCATGGCATGCGCTCCAGTATGTCAGGCGGACGTATCGTCGACACATGACCGAAAAAGCCACCGTCACCAACAATCCCGAGCAGAACCGCTACGAGATCCGGCTGGGCGACGACCTCGCCGGTTTCGCCGACTACATTTTGAGCAACGAACTCATCACGTTCACCCACACGGAGATCGACCCCGCCTTCGAGGGCAAGGGTCTGGGTTCCACTCTCGTCCGCGGTGCCCTCGACGACGTGCGCGGGGCCGGCGACCGCCAGGTGCTGCCCATCTGCCCGTTCGTCAAGAGCTGGATGGCCAAGCACCCTGAATACGAGTCGCTCGGCTACGGCTCCTGACCCGCTGCCCTGCTTGGGGACAGGAGAACGCCCCGGTGTGGTCACCGGGGCGTTCCTGTGGGGATCTGGGGAGATCAGGCCTGCTTGATGGCCGAGATCTCGAACTCGAGGACGACCTTGTCGGAGACGAGGAAGCCGCCGGTCTCGAGGGCGGCGTTCCAGGTCAGGCCGAAGTCGGAGCGCTGGATCTGCTTGGAGCCTTCAAAGCCCACGCGGGTGTTGCCGAAGGGGTCGAGGGCCGAGCCCTGGTACTCCAGCGGGATGGTGATGGACTTGGTGACGTCCTTGATGGTGAGGTCGCCGGTCACGTTGACGGTGTCGCCTTCGATGGAGAAGTCGGTGCCCTTGAAGGTCCAGGTGGGGTAGTTCTCGACATCGAAGAAGTCGGCGGAGCGGATGTGGCCGTCGCGGTCCGCGTTGCGGGTGTTGATCGACGCGGCGTCGATGGTGACCTCGAGGGTGCTGGCCTTCACATCGTCGGCGTTGATGACGGCCTGGCCCTCGAACTTCTCGAAGGAGCCGCGGACCTTGGTGACCATCGCGTGGCGGGTCACGAAGGAGAGGGTGGTGTGGGCGGGATCGAGGACGAAGGTGCCGTGGAGTTCGTTGAGGGACATGTTGTTTCCTTTCCGGGGTGGTAGTTGAAACTCTAACAGTCTTTGGTTGAGGTTTCAACTATGTCGAGCGGTTTTCAACAAAAGGCCTAGTGGCATCCGCGTGTCGCCTCGATGAGGAGGGACGTCTGGTTGGGGCGATGGCTCCACATCAAGATCTGGGGTGGTTGATGACGTTGAATCTAGATTTGCGGTGGTTGATGACGCTGAATCCAGATTTGGGGTGGTTGATGACGCTGAATCTGGATTTGGGGTGGGGTGGCGTGAGGGCCGAATCTAGATCTGAGGTCGCGGACGACGCCGAATCTGGATTCGGAGCCGACGGCCGGGCGCGACGTGGGCCGGGCCGACGGTGGGGCGAGCCGAAAGCGGAAGACGCCCCTGCGTCGCTACGACGAAGGGGCGTCTGCCTGCTAGGGGCCGCTCAGTTCTCGAACGGGGGCCGCTCCGCGGGCTGCTGCTGCGGCTGCTGGATCTGCTGCTGAGGCGGCTGGACCGGCTGCTGGTACTGCTGCTGCGGCGCGATCTGCTGCTGCTGCTGCTCGGGGGCGGCGGCGGGACGCTGGGAGATCTCGCCGAAGTTCACGTCGGGGGCCTGGCGGACCATCGGGTCGTTGACCTCGAAGTAGGTGGCCTTCTCGAACTTCGCGAACCCGGCGATGATGTTGCTGGGTACCGACTCGATGCGCGTGTTGTAGTCGCGCACGTTGGCGTTGTAGAAGCGACGCGAGGCGGCGATGCGGTCCTCGGTGTCGGTCAGCTCGCGCTGGAGCTGCATGAAGTTCTGGTTGGACTTCAGATCCGGGTAGGCCTCCACGGACACCAGCAGGTTGTGCACGGCCTGGGTCAGTTCGGATTCGACGGCGGCGCGTTCTTGGCTGGGCTGGCCGCCGCTCTGGCCGGCGAGCGCACGGGCCTGGTTGCGCAGCGCGGTGATCTGCTCGAGCGTGTTGCGCTCGTGCGCCGCGTAGCCGCGGACCGTCTCCACCAGGTTGGGGATCAGCTCGTAGCGCCGGTTGAGTTCGACGTCGATCTGGCGCCAGGATTCCTGGATGAGGTTGCGGCTCTTGACGAAACCGTTGTAGGCAGCAACGCCCCAGAGGACCACGCCGAGGGCGAGGACGACCAGCACGGCCAGGATGATCAGCAGTGTGTCCACGAAGTTCTCCTATCTTCGGGAATCACGCTACCGCAGGCGCGAAGCCACGGGCAGGGTCTCACCGTGAGCAATTGGATGGGGTCATCGCCCCGGAAGGGCGTTCTTGTCGGCGTGTCGCGCCGTGACCCCATCCAATTGCTCACGGCACGGGGCCGCGGGGTGCCGAAGAGAGGGCCTCAGAGGCCGAGGTCGGCGAGGTTGAGGGCGTAGCGGTACTCGAGTCCGGCCTCGGCGACGGCCTCGGCCGCGCCGGTGCCGCGGTCGACGACCACCGCGACGGCCACCACCTCGGCGCCCGCCTCCCGCACAGCCTCGACGGCGGTGAGGGCCGAGCCACCCGTCGTGGAGGTGTCCTCGACGACCAGCACCCGGCGGCCCGACACCTCGGTGCCCTCGATCCGGCGCTGCATGCCGTGCGACTTGCTCTCCTTACGCACCACGAACACGTCCAGGCGACCCCCCGCCGCAGCCGTGGAATGCAGCATGGCGGTGGCGACCGGGTCGGCGCCCAGCGTGAGGCCGCCCACGGCGTCGAAATCGAGATCAGCGACCAGGTCGTTCATCACGCGGCCGACGACGGGGGCGGCCGCGCCGTCGAGGGTCACGCGTCGCATGTCGACGTAGTAGTCGGCCTCCTTCCCGGAGGCCAGGGTGACCTTGCCGTGCACGACGGCGAGGTTCTTGACGTGCTCGATGAGTTCGGTGCGGTCGGTCATGATGTCTTCTTCTCCGTGTCGCTGAGGGTGCCGAAGCCGACGGCCCGGTCCGGGGTGGGGAACAGATCCTCGCAGGTGGTGAGGGTGATGAGGGCCTGGTGGGGCACGACATCCGGGTGGCCGGGGACCGGTTCGAGGACCCAGTTGTCGTCAGCCCCGACGGTGAGCTCGGCGGGGGCCGAGACGATCTCGTAGGTGAAGGTGGCGGTGCGGGTCTCGACGATGATCTCGTCGCCCTGCCGCAACTCGAGGAGGCGACGGAAGGGCTCCCCCTCCGTCACGCAGTTGCCCGCCAGGGCGAAGTTGCCGAGTTGGCCGGGCAGCGCGCTGCCGGGGTACCAACCGACACCCCGGTTGAGATCCGTGGGCTCGACCCCGGCGATGATCGGCCACTCCGCGCTGAAGGCCGGAATGCGCAGCAGCCAGTTGGCTTCATGCATGCCGGGCTCGGCGATGAGCGGCGGGGCGGCGGGGTCCTCCTGCTGCAATTCGGGAGGGAGCGGCGCGTCCCATTCCGTGCGGAGCCGGGTGATCTCGTCGACGGCGCGGTCACGGGCGAACGCCGTGGTGCCCCAGACCTGCCAACCGAGGAAAGCGCCCACGGCGAGGACCACGACGAGCAGCGTCGCGAGGAGCAGCAGGAACGGGGAGATGCCCCGCTTCTCTCTGATCACCCGAGTCGCCACGGCCCCATTCTTGCAGGATGCCGCCGACTCGCGGTTGCTGAGCCGTCGCCGCGGTCGTCCCTGGGCGGCTCGCCTGGGGTAGTGCATGGAAACTCCTCCAGTCTGGGGCTGCCTGCGCGCGCCGGAGCGGGCAGACCCCGGCTGGCGGAGATCTGATGCGCCCTCCGCAGTCAACGGCGGCGTGGGCTCCGTCGACCCTTCGCCTGCGGGGGCTTCGCAGCGCGCGGCTGCTCCTTCGGGGGCTTCTCCCCCTTGGCCTGGGCGGTCCGGGTGCTGTTGACCGTGCGGCCGCGCACCACGCCGATGAAGTCCTCGATCCGTGGGTGCTCGTTGTCCACCCGCCACGCCAGGCCCACCGTGGTGGGATCCGCATCGACGACGGGGAGGTAGACCATGTCCTTGCGGCTGCCGGAGCGCGCGATCGACATCGGCACCCGGAGGACGGCGGCGGAGTAGGCGGCGAGGTCGACGCTCTCCGGCTCCGCGTCGTGGATCACCCGCGTGCCGTCCTCGGCCAGATCCTCGGCGGTGACCTCGTCCAGCGCCGCCAGGAGGTGGTCCTTGCTCAACCACAGCACGGGCTGTTCTTCGTAGAGCGGGATGACGTGCAGCCCGTTCTTGTCGATGGGCAGCCGCACGAAACACAAGTCGACGTCACCGGCGACCACGGCGCGCCGCTGCTCCGCCTCGGTGACCTCCGTCACCTCCAGCGGTTCGCGGAACCGCTCGCCCCAGATGCGGCGCCATTTGGTGAGGGTGACGCCCGGCACGAAGCCGATGCGCAGGCCGCCGTCGTCTGCTGCTGTCATGCGTTGAGGCTACTGCAGGGCTACGCTTCGGGCATGAGCCAGACGATGAAGCCGATCACCGCAGCGGCCAAACTGGGCATCTACCTGCCCGCCGCGCCCGAGGACTTCCGCACCACCCCCATCACCCGCGAAGAGGTCGACGCGCTGCGCGACGACCCGCCGGAGTGGTTGGTGGAGCTGCGCCGCAACGGCCCGTTCCCCCGCGACGTCGTCGCGCAGAAGCTGGGGGTCTCGAAGTCGGGCCTCGCCCGCTCCGGCGTGAAGGAGGCGCTGACCAGCGATGAGATCGGCGAGCTGCTGGCCAACCCGCCGGGCTGGCTCGTCGACGAGCGCGAGACGCACCAGAAGGTGCTGAAGGAACAGGCCCGTCAGCGCGACCAGCACTGAGAGGACTGACCATGGCCACGATTGAACCCACAGATCCCCCGGTCGCCGACGAGGAAGTCGTCGTCGACGAGGAGTTCCTGCGCTCCATGGAGGACGACGAAGAGGCGCAGAAGATCCTGCAGCTGATGTCGGAGAAGGTCTGCGACTACTGCGAGGCACCGGTCACCTGGCTGGACCCGACGGACCTGCGGGCGGCGGACCCCCAGTCCTTCGATGAGCTCGTTGACCGCTACGGCATCGACCCGGAAGCCATCCTCATGTGCTGGGACTGCCCGGAGTGCGGCAACTTCAGCCTCATGGGAGACGACTTCGAGGTGCAGTGGCTCGACGTCACGCCCCAGTGCCCGGAGTGCGACAGCTACCAGGTGGAGGTCATCGACCCCGCCCGGGTGGCGCACCTCGACCGCGCGCGGTACCTGGAGTGGAAGAAGCAGGTGGGCGTACAGGCGCTGCTCGACGGCGACGCCGTCCAGTGCCACGACTGCGGCGTGCTCAGCTTCGTGCCGAGGCAGGACGCCGAGGGCAACTGACGCCGCCCCGTCCGCGCCGCGACGGCGGGGTCAGGCCGCCACCTCTTCGGGCGGCCGGAACCGGGCGAGCGCGGCGTGCTCGACGGCGCGGCTCCGCAGGAACCAGCTCCACGCGAAGGCCACCAGCGCGATCGTCTCAAGCATCAGGATGGGCTTGTAGCGGCCCAGCATGAAGTAGATCTCCACCGGCAGGAACGTCCACAGCACCATCAGGAGCACCGCGATCACGATGGTGGCGCCGCTGATGCCGTAGGCCACCAGGCGGGGACCCAGGTCATGCTCCGGGATGGCGCTCATGGGGAACAGGATCAGGCAGAACGTCGCCAGCGCCAGGAGGAACACCGAAGCGGCGACATTGTGCAGCCAGTAGGTGGTGCTCACCCCGAACACGCATTGCAGCACCGTGCAGTCCCACTCCGCCTGCCGCGGCTGGAGCGGGGCCAGCGCGACGAGGGCCGCGGCGATCGAGGCCACCTTGGCCACGATCCGATCGGCCCGCAGCTCCGGGTTGGTGGGGTGGTAGCCGCGGTAGGACCAGAGGAACAGGGCCAGCGCGCACAGCGTGCCGACGAACACGTCGCGCATCGGCGTGTAGTAGTACTCCGAGATGCTGCCGCGAAGGCCTTCCCCGCTGATCAGGCTCCAACCGATCAGCGACACCGGCAGGAAGAAGCTCAGCAGGGCGATCACGCGTTGCTGCGTGATGAAGGTTCGCCCCAACTGCTGGTGGCTACTCGGCCGGTCTTCCCGCACGACGCGCACCTCCTATGCCCTCAACGGCGGTCGGAGCACAGGATAGTCGGCTACGACGCGACGGCGGCCCGCCGGGGCAGCCACATGCCGCGCGTGTTGCGCACGACCTCGCCCACGGCGTCGCGGGCCGCGCCGGCCACCTCGCGCAGTCGGCTCGACCCCTCTCGCTTGTCCGGCAGCGAATGGCGCAGCACCGTGCGCCAGGCAGAGAACACCTGCTTGTACAGGGGGCCGGAGACGTAGCGCAGGTTGTGGCGCTCCATCAGTTCCTGGACCCGCGGCGCGATCTGCGGGTACCGGTTGCTGGGCATGTCCGGGAACAGGTGGTGCTCGATCTGGTGCGAGAGGTGCCCGGTCATCAGGTGCATCACCCTCGAGCCGGTGATGTTGGCGGAGCCGAGCATCTGCCGCAGGTACCACTCGCCCCGGGTCTCGCCCTCGATGGATTCCGTCTCGAACGTCTCGACGCCCTCAGGCAGGTGCCCGCACAGGATCACCGAGTGGGTCCAGATGTTGCGCAAGGTGTTGGCGATCACGTTGGCAGCCAGCGTGGGCAACGCTGACGGGCCCGACAGCAACGGGTGCACGACGTAGTCCTTGCTGAACTGCTTGCCGATCTTCTTCAGCGTGGCGGTCAGGTCGGCCTTGAACTCGGCCGTGGACCGCTTGCCGTCCTTCCACTCCTTGATCTGCATGTCGTAGGCGGCGATGCCGTACTCGAAGAACAGCATGGTGAAGAAGTTCGTCACGGACTGGAACAGGTGCTTGAGCTCCCATTCCTGGCCGGAGTCCACGCGCATGATGTTGTAGCCCAGGTCGTTGTCCATGCCGACGACGTTGGTGTAGGTGTGGTGCTCCACGTTGTGCGAGCGCTTCCACTGGTCCGCCGGCGACGCGAAATCCCATTCCCACGTGCTGGAGTGGATCTTCTTGTCGCGCATCCAGTCCCACTGGCCGTGGAGGATGTTGTGGCCGATCTCGGTGTTCTCGATGATCTTGGCGAACGTCAGCCCCGCGGTGCCCGCGATGAACGCCGGCGGGAACTTCGAGAACAGCAGCATCACGCGGCTCCCGGCCTCGAGCATGCGCTGGAGGCGGATGACCCCGCGGATGTAGTCGGCGTCGTTGGCGCCGCGGCTGCCCAGCACCTCGTCGCGGAGCTCGTCGAGCTCGCGGCCGATGGCCTCGATGTCTGCCGGGCTGAGGTGGGCAATGGGGTTGCGCCGCCCCGTCGACGAGGTTTCGGCGCGCTGTTGCGGTGTGCTGGCGGTGATGCGGTTGGAACGAACTTCCGTGGTGGCGGTCATGGCATGTCCTAAACGGTGAGGTGACAGGGCCCGGCCGCAGCCGATACGCAGGTCTGGACGAGTACAGGGTCTTGCGGATCAGCCGTGGTGACTTCCCCGGTGCGTAGGTCGCGGATGCTGCCGCCGGTGAGCGGCAACACACAGTTGAAGCAGATGCCCATCCGGCATCCGGAGGGCATCAGGACGCCTGCGTCTTCGCCGGCGTCGAGCAGGGTGGTGGCGGCGTCGGCGTCCACCGTCACGCCGGAAGTGTCGAAGGTCACCGCGCCACCGTCGCCGACGGCGATGATGGCCGCGCGGAAGCGTTCGGTGTGCAACCGCTCCCCCAGGCCTTCGGCAGCCCAGTGGGCCTCCGCGTCGTCGAGCATGGCGGCAGGGCCGCAGGCCCAGGTGTCGCGGCTGCGCCAGTCGGGGACCACCGAATCGAGTTGGTCGGGCGTGAGGATGCCGTCGACGGCGGTGAAGCGGGTGACCAGCCGCAGGCGACCGGCCGCCTCGAGGCGACGCAGCTCAGGGAGGAACAGCGCCTCGGCCTCGCTGGGGGCGGAGTGGACGATGACCACATCCGCCGGCAGGGGGTCGTTGCGCAGCATGCCCATGATGGGCGTGATGCCGGAGCCCGCCGTCAGGAACAGTGCGGCGGGCGGGGTGGGCGTGGGCAGCGTGAAGAGGCCTTCGGCCTGGTCCAGGTGGAGCAGCGTCCCCGGGGCGAGGCTGCGGACGAAGTTGCTGACCTTGCCGTCCGGGATGGCGCGTGCCGTGATGGTGAAGGTGTCGGCATTCACCGGGCTGGTCAGGGAGTACGCGCGCCACAGGCGCACGCCGTCCACGTCGAAGCCGATGCGGACGTACTGGCCGGGCGTGTGGGGGCGCCAACCCCTGCCGGGACGGATGGTGAGGGTGGTGGCGTTGGGGCCTTCGGCGCGCACGCCCAGCACCCGGCCGCGGAGTTCGGCACCGGAGCCCAGCGGGCTGATGAGGTCGAGGAAGTCTTCGGGGAGAAGCGGGGTGGCGATGGCCTCCGCAACCCTGCGGGCGCCCTTCCGGACACCGCCGAGAACGCGCTTCGCGACCGACGTGGCCTGGGGCTGAGGGGCGATGACCCCCGTTGTGGTCATGTATACAAGCCTACGGCACCGTAGGTAACGGGCAGGGAAAACGGCATTCCCGTGGACAGGAACCGGCTCCCCAGGCCCCGCCCGAGGCGCTCCCCGAGCGCCGCCGCTGAGGTTTGGCTAGGCTCTCCAGGTGGCTGACCGACTCTTTCCCGACCCCGAAACGATGGGGGCGTATTACGTCCGGTTCGGCCCCACGTCGCAGTCCTACGTGGATCCGTACCAGCCGGATCTGCTTCTGTTCGAGTACGTGGCGCACATCTCCCTGCTGTTGGAGCACTCGGCCTTCCGGGCCCCGGCGGACCAGCGGCTCCGCGTCGTTCACATCGGCGGCGCCGGCATGACCATCCCGCGCTGGGTGGCCCACCGTCGGCCGGAGACTGCCCAGGTGGTGTGCGAGCCCGATGTCGAGCTCACCGAGGAGGTGCGGCGCAAGATCCCGCTGCCCACCCGTTCCGGGATCAAGGTGCGCGACGTCGACGGCCGCACCGGGTTGGCCGCGATGCCCTCGCAGTGGGCCGACGTCATCATCGTCGATGCCTTCAAGGAACTCGTGGTGCCGGGAGACCTGGCGACCCAGGAGGCGCTGGACGACCTGCGGCGCATCGGCAGGGGCGACGCCGTCGTCATCTTCAACATCACCGACAAGGCGCCCTTCGAGTGGGCCCGGAAGCTCGCCGGCGGGCTCAACCAACGGTGGAAGCATTCGATGATCGGGATGGAGAACGACGTCTACAAGGGCCGACGCTTCGGGAACCTGCTGATGTTGGCGTCCGACACCAAGCCCGACACCGGGCCGATCGAGCGTGAATCCGGGCGCCGACTCTTCGGCTACCGCTGGGTCACAGGGCACGCGGCGCAGCGCTGGCCCGGCGGGGCGCTGCCCTTCACCGACGACACCATGGAGGACTCGCCCGGCCCCCGGGGCCGGGGATGGTGAGCGGTCCGTGGGGCGCCGGGATTTTGTCGCCCTGCGCAGCTAGCCTGAGGTCATGGACAACCTGCAGCTCCGCATCGGAGACCTGGAACGCAACGAGGCCGTCGGGTTCCTCCAGACGCATGCGGAGCAGGGCAGGCTCAGCTCCGATGAGTTCAACGAACGGATCGGCAACGCGCTGACGGCCCGCACGCTCGGGGAACTGGCCTCGCTCTTCTCGGATCTGCCTGCACCCAAGCCCGGCCCCGCGTCCAGCCTGCCTGCGGTCCCGTCGCCGGCCCCGCTGCAGGCTCCCCCTCCGCCGCCCTACGCCGCGCCCCACCTGCCACCCTCGCCCTCCGGCCCGCCGCAGCTGCCGCCGCCCATGTACGCGCACCACCCCATGGCCCCGGTCCAGCAGGTGTTCGTCAACCAGAGCGGGCCCGTCGGGATGTACCGCAAGTACAACTCGTTCTGGGTGCACCTGCTCCTGTTCTTCCTCACCGGCGGCATCGGCAACATCATCTACGCCTGGTACATCTGGGACTGGAACACCAAACGCGGGTACTGAACCGCCGGTCCCACCGGGCAGGCGCCGGAGATGGGGCGCCGTGACAGGGGCATAGACTCGCCCCCGCCATGAGTTTGAGCCGACGTGTCCTCGCCCTAGCGGTGCCCGCCTTCGCCGCGCTGGTCGCCCAGCCGTTGATGATGCTGGCGGACACCTGGATCGTGGGCCACCTCGGCACCGTTCCGCTCGCCGGCCTCGGCATCGGTTCCGGCCTGCTCACCACGGCCACCGGCCTGATGATCTTCCTCGCCTACGGCTCGACGTCCGTGGTGGCGCGCCAGATCGGCGCCGGTCACCGCGGCCGGGGCATCCAGCTGGGCGTCCAGGCCATGTGGCTGGCCGGTCTCATCGGGGCGACGGTGGGCGCACTCGTCTGGATCGCCTCGCCGTTGCTGGCCACCGCGCTGGGGGCGACGGGCGACGTGCACACCCAGGCGGTGGAGTACCTGCGCTGGTCCCTCCCCGGGTTGCCGGGCATGCTCGTGATGCTCGCCGCCACCGGCACCTTCCGCGGGCTCGCCGACGCCCGCACGCCGCTGGTGCTGTCCATCGGCAGCGCGGCGCTCAACCTGGTGCTCAACGTCGTTCTCGTCTTCGGCCTCCAGATGGGCATCGGCGGCGCAGGCCTCGGCACCGCGCTGGCCGAGACCGCGCTGGGCGCGACGGCCGCACTGCTCGTCGCGCGCAAGGCCCGCGCCGCCGGTGCGGGGCTCCGCCCGTCGTGGACGGAGATGATGAGCAGCCTGGCAGTCGGCGTCCCGCTGTTGCTGCGCACCGTCACCCTGCGCATCGCGCTCCTCATCACCACCTACATCGCCGCCCGGCAGGGCACCGCCGGATTGGCCGCCCACCACGTGGTGATGCAGGTGTGGGGTCTGCTCTCCTACGCCCTCGACGCGCTCGCCATCGCCGGGCAGACCATCATCGGCACGGCGCTGGGGGCGGCCAACGCGAAGGAGGCCCGCGACTCCACCCGCCTCATGACCTGGTGGTCCGTGGGCGGCGGCGCGGTGATCGGCGTGCTCGTGGTGCTCGTCCGGGAACCGGTGGCGGCGTTCTTCGCACCCGACGACGCGGTCCGCACGCTCGTCGCCTGGCTGCTGGTCCTGATCGCCGTCACGCTCCCGCTGGCCGGCTACGTGTTCCTCCTCGACGGCGTGTTGATCGGCGCCGGGGACGGCCGCTACCTGGCCATCGCCGGGGTCATCACGCTGCTGGGCTACGCTCCCCTGTCGTTCGGTGCGCTCACCATCGAGGCCGGACAGCCGGGGCTCACCTGGTTGTGGCTGGCGTTCGCCGTCGGGTTCATGGGGCTGCGGGCGCTCACGCTGGGCCTGCGCGCCCGCGGCGACCACTGGATGCGGCTCGGCGCCTGATTTCTACCGACTGAGCCGGCTGGTAGCGTCGTGACATGCGACGACTTGCACCCCTAGTCCTGACCGCCGCAGTGACACTGGCCGCCTGCACCGGCCCGGGCGAGCAGCCCAGGCCGGGAGACCCGGCGCCCACTCCCGCCACCTCCCCCAGCTTCACCACCTCCGCACCGTCCGCGCCGTCACCGGCCGCCCCCGAGGCGTCGTCCACGGCGGCGGAGCCCACCGTCGCGGAATCGGCCACCGCGGAGTCGACGGAGCCGGCGCCCGAGACCCACGAGTTCGCCGTCACGGAGCATGAGGCCTACAGCAACCCGTGGGCGTTGGAGTTCCTGCCGGGCACGGACCTCCTGGCCATCACGGAGCGCACCGGGGTGCTGAAGCTGCGCTCACCGGACGGCACCGTGCGCGAGGTGAGCGGCGTCCCGGAGGTCGCCGTCGCGGGCCAGGGCGGCTTCGGCGACATCGTCGCCGGGCCGACGTTCGAGACAGACGGCACCGTCTACCTCTCCTGGGTTGAACGCGGCGACGGCGGGTCGGGCGCGGTGGTCGGCACGGCCACGCTGGACGTCGACGCCGCCACGCTGAGCAACGTGACCAAGATCTGGGCCCAGACGCCGAAGGTGGACGGCAACGGTCACTTCTCCCACCGCTTGGCCATCCAGGGCGACCACCTCTTCGTCAGCTCCGGCGACCGCCAGAAGATGGACCCGGCGCAGGAGATGGACAACACGCTCGGCAAGATCCTGCGCCTCACCTTGGACGGGCAACCGGCCCCTGACAACCCCTTCCAAGAGGATGCGCCGGCGGCGCAGCAGTTCTGGTCCATGGGGCACCGCAACCCCCTGGGCCTGGCGTTCGACGCCGACGGCCGCCTGTGGGCGTCGGAGATGGGGCCCGAGGGCGGCGACGAACTCAACCTGATCAAGCCGGGCCTCAACTACGGCTGGCCGGCCGCCTCCAACGGTTCGCACTACGGGGGCGGGCCCATCCCGGACCACGCTTCGGGCGACGGGTTCGAGCCGCCGAAGGTGTTCTGGACCCCGTCGATCTCGCCCGGCTCGCTGATGATCTACCAGGGCAGCCTGTTCCCCGGCTGGACGGGGGACGCCTTCCTGGGCGCGCTCTCCGGCGAGGCACTGGTGCGGGTGAAGCTGGACGGCGAGGCCGCCGCCGAACAGGAGACCTGGCCGATGGGCGCCCGCATCCGGGCCGTCGAGGAGGGTCCCGACGGCGCGATCTGGCTGCTGCAGGACGGCGAGAGCGCGCTCCTGCTGGAGTTGCGCCCGGCCTGATGCCCTGGCGGTTGCTGCCGGCGAGGGCTCCCGTGTCCCGAGTGCCCTGGGGAAGAACGAGCCCGCGGGTCGGGGACTAGTGTGGCGGGCATGACCCGACGCATCAGTCGCTCCACCCTCGCCACCGCAGTTCTGAAGTCCGCCGCGTGGGCGGGCATCACCCTGATCGACCCCAACCGCCTCAGCGGGTGGAAGAAGCACGCCTACTGGCTGGCCATGGCCGGGGGCACCGCCGCCGAGGTGGCGCTGCCCGACGACGGCACCTACCGCCCCGCCGGCCTGAGCACCGGTCTGGCGCTGGGCACGGCCGGCGTGACCTACGGCGCGCAGGACCTCCTGGCCCGCAGCGACGCCTGGTCCATCAAGCAGCTGCAGCGACTGGGCATCAGGCGCCCCCGGCTCTGGGCCGCTGCCGGTGTCTTCGCCTCGATGATGGCGGTCTCCCTGGCGCAGGGTTCCGAGCCCGCGGCGGAGGATGCTGACGGGTTCGACGAGTTCGGCCAGCCGCTCCCGGAGACGCTGGAGCCGCTCCCGGCCGAGGCGCGGGCGGTCATCACCGCGCTGCTCGACGCGGTCGACGATTACGGCAGCGAGGAACTGCGCGTCCAGCTCGAGGACGCCGTGTGCCGCGACGAGGACGGCCACTACCTCCTGGTGCCGGACCCGGAGGCTCCCCTCACGCTGCTGGACAGCTACACGTTCCCGGCGAGCGCCACGTTCACGCGCGACGGCGCCACCCACGTGCTCATGCTCGACATCGAGGACGGGCAGCTCTCGTACCTGTCGCACATGATGGAGCCGTACCCCGAGGACGACGCCGACGTGGACTGCTCGCTGCCCGAGGTCTCAGAACTGCGGGTCATCGCAGGTCTCGCAGCAGCAGACTGATCCAAGCGCTCAAGGCTGCAGGCGCTCGTTCGCCCACCCGTCGGCGGTGCGGCGGCAGACGACCCGGTCGTGCAGGCGGCCCGGCAGCCCCTGCCAGAACTCGAAGGTGTCGACGCTGAGCACGTAGCCACCCCAGTGCGGTGGGCACGGCACGTCCCGGCCCTCGAAACGCCGCCTGGCCTCCTCCAGCGCGGCGACCAGGTCGTCGCGGGAGCGGATCGGCGACGACTGGTGCGAGGCCCACGCCTCCAACTGGCTCTCGCGGGGGCGCTTGGCGAAGTACTCCTCGGACCGCTCCCGCGCCAGCCTGGTCACCGAGCCGACCGCCCGGACCTGCCGCATCTGCAGCGGCCACCAGAACGACACGGAGGCGACGGGGTGCTCAGCCAACTCCCGGCCCTTGGCCGACTCATAGCTGGTGAAGACCACCAGCCCGTCCGGCGAGATCTCCTTCAGCAGCACGATCCGCGCCTGCGGGCGACCGTCGGCGTCGACGGTGGCCAGCGTCACTGCCGTCGGCTCCGGTTCCCCGCCGGCGAGCGCGTCGTTGACCCAGTCGTCGAGCAGCCGCCAGGGTTCAACCGAGGCGACATCGTCGGGCAGGGGCGCGCCGGTGTAGTCGCGCCGCACATCGTGGAGGTTGGCCATGGACCCATCCAACCATTCCCCCCACGGGCCGAGACAGGGGGGACTAACGTCGGCACATGAGCTACGACATCGCCGTGTTCGATCCCGTGGGCGCCCCCACCGACGACGACGCCTTCGTCGCCTGGTTCCAGCGGCAGAGCGCCCCGGACGACGACCCCGACGCGGGCACCGTCGCCCTCCGCAACTGGTTCTCTGATTTCTCGGGCCACTTCCCCGCCCTCAACGGCCCCTACGCCGACGACGACGGCACCACCACGTATCGCTTCGGCCGCACCGTCACGATGGCGAGCTGCCCCGACGGCGGGGCAGAGAAGGCGGCCAGGACCGGTCGTTCGCTGGCGGCCAAGCACGGCGTGGGGTTCTACAACGCCAACTCGGGCGATGAACGACTGTTCCTGCCCGGCGGCGGAACCAGCTAGCGGCCGATCTGCCGTCCCCAGGAGTCGACGGTGTTCTTCGCCGTGCGGAGATCCGCCCCGGTGAGTTCGCGGTAACGCTTGACGGCGTTGATCTTGCGGCCAGCGCGCACCTCGTCCATGACGTACTCGCGCTCCGAGTAGGTCAGGGGGCGAGGCGGCTCCATGCTCGGCGCCGCGCTGAGGCCGCGTCGGTTCTCGAACACCATGGGGTAGATCAGCCAGATCCACAGCGCCATGAGCACCACGAGGAAGCCCCAGTCCAGTGCCCCGGCCAGCGCGATGCCCACAAAGATCATCCACCACTGCGCGTACCAGGGGCGCGGAGGCTTGCCCAGCTGGACAGGCGCATTGGGCTCGGCGTACGGCATGGGCTGCTGCTCGTAGCCGTAGCCCTGCGTGTTGAGGTCGTAGCCGTAGACCGGCGGCACCACGGGCTGCGGCGACGGCGCCGAGGCGGGGTACGGGCTGCCCGGCTTGGGGTTGGGGAGGTCCAGAAAAAGTGACGTCAGGTCGCTCTCCGTGCGGGCGCTCAGCGCGCGCGACATCCGGTCGTCGAATTCCTCCGAGCTCAACCGGCCGGTGGCGTGGTGCTCGCGGAGCATCCCGACAGCGTCGTCGCGTTCAGCATCCCCGATGCGCATGAAGTCCCCAGCCATGAGCACCAGCGTACCTTCCCACTCGCCCCATAAATGTCGGTGGCAGGACTAGGCTGAAAGCACCGAATCAACTCCTTGGGGGAGCAATGGGATTCATCAGACGCGTCGCCCTCACAGCAGTCGCGGCGGCCACAGCTATGACCGGATTCACCGCCTCACCGGCGCATGCCGCGCCCGTCTACGACACCAACGGACCGGTCGTGACGGTCTACAACACCCCGGGCAACCAGAGGGTCAACGGACGGCTCTGGAGCACCGCGTGCGCCAAGTACAGTTCCACCGTCGTGCGCTGCACCACGAACCTGTGGTCCACCATCGTGGTCCACCAGGGCACCCAGTACATCAACGAGACCGGTTGGCACTTCAACAACCTCACGTACCTGCCCTCCCACCGCGCGGCCTGGGCGGGCAACCCGCTGGCCACCACCGGGCAGTTCGTCAGCGCCGGCCGCCCATGGCGGACCGAATGCGACACCGCCGCCACCGGGCATGGGGCGTGCCGCAGCTACATCTGGACCCGGTACGTCTCCACGGAGGGGGGCAGCCCCTGGCTGCGTCAGGGCTGGGTGTTCAACAACCAGGTCCTGTTCGCCACGCCCACCGTGCCACCCGTCACCGCCGTACCGCCCATCGTGTTGGACCGGGCGGTCCTGACCCCCACCGGCTTCGGCCCCCTCCAAGCCGACATCTCGGACTTCGACGCCAAGACGCTGGGGTTCAAGGTGGACAAGAGCTACGTGCGGGAGGACGGGAGCACCTGCTCCACCGTCGAGACGCCGGACTCGTTCGTGAACCGCTACGGCGTCTGGTCGAGCCCGGTGATGGACCAACTCATCGTGCGATCGCCGCAGGTCAAGATCACCGACGGAGCGGGCGGCGTCTCAACCTTCCGCCTGGGCCAGACGGTGGACCAGTTGAAGGCCGCCTACGGAGCCGCCCTCACCGAGGAGAACAGCCTGTTCTACCTCCGCGAGGGCGACTCGTGGCTCTCCTTCAGCGCCAACACCTTCGACGAGAGCGGCGACCCTGCTGTGGTCGACCTGATCACCGCCGGGGAGAAGTGGTACGGCGGGTACGGCTGGTGCGAATGATCGACGACGGGGCCTGACCGGCGCCGACGAACTCAGGCGACGATGGCGATGCCGTCGTCCACCCTGTCGAAGCGCACGGTCTGGCCGTCGTTGATCGCGCCGGACAGCAGGCCGCGGGCCAGGTCGTCTTCGATGGTGGACTGCACCAGGCGACGCAGCGGCCGCGCACCGTAGACGGGGTCGAAGCCCGCCTCGCCCAGCCACAGCTTCGCCGCGTCGGACACCTCGACGGCGATCCGACGGCTGGCCAGCCGCGCGTTGAGGCGCCGCAGCTGGATGTCGACGATCTGGCTGAGCTGCTCCCGGCTCAGGGCATCGAACAGCACCACCTCGTCGAGGCGGTTGAGGAACTCCGGCCGGAACGCCTGCCGCACCACGGACATGACCGACTTCTCCTTCTCCTCGCGGTCGAGGAGCGGATCCGCCATGAACTGCGAACCAAGGTTCGAGGTCATGATCAGCAGCGTGTTGCGGAAGTCGACGGTGCGGCCCTGGCCATCCGTCAGCCTGCCGTCGTCGAGCACCTGCAGCAGGATGTTGAACAGATCCGGGTGCGCCTTCTCCACCTCGTCGAGCAGGATCACCGAGTAGGGCCGGCGACGCACCGCTTCGGTGAGCTGGCCGCCCTCCTCGTAGCCGACGTAGCCCGGAGGAGCACCGACGAGACGGGCCACCGAGTGCTTCTCGGAGTACTCGCTCATGTCGATGCGCACCAGCGCGGTCTCGTCGTCGAACAGGAAATCCGCCAGGGCCTTGGCCAGCTCGGTCTTACCGACACCGGTGGGGCCGAGGAACAGGAACGAACCGGTGGGCCGGTTCGGGTCCGAGATGCCGGCGCGCGAGCGGCGCACGGCGTCGGACACGGCCACGACGGCGGACCGCTGGCCGATGAGGCGCTCACCGATGCGCTCCTCCATCTGGAGCAGCTTCTCGGATTCGCCCTGCAGCAGGCGCCCGACGGGCACGCCCGTCCACGCGGCGACGACCTCGGCGATGTCGCCGGCGCTGACCTCTTCGGAGACCATCGACGGTGTGGCGTCGGAGGCCTCCGCCTCCGCCAACTCCTTCTCCGCGGCCGGGATCTCGCCGTAGAGGATGGTGGAGGCCTTGGTGAGGTCGCCCTCGCGCTGGGCGCGATCTGCCTCCATGCGCAGCTGGTCGATGCGCTCCTTCAGGTCGCCCACCCGGTTGAGGCCGGACTTCTCCGATTCCCACCGGGTCTCGAGTCCGCGCAGCTTCTCCTGCGCGTCGGCGAGCTCGGCGTTCAGGGCGGCGAGGCGCTCACGCGAGGCCTCGTCGTCCTCCTTCTCCAGGTGGAACTTCTGCATGGTCATGCGGTCCACGTCGCGGCGGAGCATGTCGATCTCCTCCGGCGAGGAGTCGATCTCCATCCGCAGGCGCGACGCGGCCTCGTCGACGAGGTCGATGGCCTTGTCCGGCAGCTGTCGGCTGGTGATGTAGCGGTTCGACAGCTCGGCGGCCGCGACCAACGCGGAATCCGTGATGCGTACCTTGTGGTGCGCCTCGTACCGCTCGCGGAGGCCGCGCAGGATGGCCACGGTGTCGTCAACGGAGGGCTCCCCCACGTAGACCTGCTGGAAGCGCCTCTCCAGCGCGGGGTCCTTCTCGATGCGCTCGCGGTACTCATCGAGCGTGGTGGCGCCGATCATCCGCAGCTCACCGCGGGCGAGCATGGGCTTGAGCATGTTGCCCGCGTCCATGGCGCCCTCACCGGACGCGCCGGCGCCGACGACGGTGTGGAGTTCGTCGATGAACGTGACGATCTGGCCCTCGGCCTCCTTGATCTCGTTCAGCACGGCCTTGAGCCGCTCCTCGAACTCACCGCGGTACTTGGCGCCGGCCACCATCGACGCGAGGTCGAGCGACACCAGCCGCCTGCCCTTCAACGAATCCGGCACGTCGCCTGCGACCAGTCGCTGCGCAAGGCCCTCGACGACGGCGGTCTTGCCGACGCCGGGCTCACCGATCAGCACCGGGTTGTTCTTGGTGCGCCTGGCCAGCACCTGGACCACGCGGCGGATCTCCTGGTCGCGGCCGATGACCGGGTCGAGTTTTCCGGAACGCGCCCGCTCCGTGAGGTCGATCGAGTACTTCTCGAGGACGGATTCGCCGCCCTCGGATTCAGCGGAGGTGACGCGCTTACCCCCACGGGAGGCCTCGAACGAAGCCTTCAGCGCGTCTGCCGTCACGCCGGCGTTGTCCAGGATGGTCTTTGCATCGGAGGCGATGGTGGCCAGCCCGATGAGGAGGTGTTCGGTGGCGACGAAGTCGTCGCCGAGGGAATCCGCCAGCGTCTCCGCCGCAGCGAGCACGCGCGCGAACGGCCCGCTCAGGGCGGGCTGGCTGACCGAGCTGCCCGACGTGGAGGGCAACTTCTTGATGGCGGCGACAGCGGCCCCATCCACCTGGTCAGCGCGGGCGCCGACGGCCTCGAGCAGGGCGCCGACGGTGTTGTCAGGAGTCAGGAGGAGTCCGTGCAGCAGGTGCACGGGCTCGGTGTTGGGGTTGCCGTTGGTGAGAGCCTGCCGGACCGCCGCCGTGACGGCGTCCCGCGACTTCGTCGTGAGCCGTTCCGTGTTCATGTAGCTGGATCTCCTGGTTCTGTTCTCAAGCGCAGTCCCGCGCTCTGGATACAAAGTTGAGTCTACATCACTCAACCTTGTTCAGGCCCATTGTATTCCACCGACATCCCCTCATCCCCGCCCCCGGACGAGGGCGCGGCAGACCGTACGTGCGCTGCGCGCGCGAAGTGACCGGTAGCGTAAGGCAGGTGACCACGACACCTGAGAACCCGGTGCCCGAGCAGATCGACGACGACGAACTGCTCGAGGCAAGCTTCGACCAGCAGCGGTTCGCGGCCCGCCCGGCCCGGCTGCGGCCCCGCGCCCGCCGTCGCTCCGACGACCAGGGGCCCATCGCCCCGCCGTTCACCGCCTCGGGCGCCAACCGGGCCTACGTCGAGTGGCTCGAGGAGCAATCCATGCTCCACGACGCCAACCAGATCTCGCGCCAGGTGGCCGGCAAGCACCTGATGTGGGCCCACCCCTACGCCCACCCGGACCCACGCGCGGCGGTGCAGCGGGCCTCGGTGTGGTTCACCGCCTACCCGCTGTCGCACATGACGGACCGGGCGCAGTCCTTCCTCGGCTCCCTCGGCAGCCAGGAACTGTGGGAGGCCTTCTCCAGCATCGGGATCGAGGCCGTCCACACCGGCCCGGTGAAGCTGGCCGGCGGCCTGCACGGCTGGGAGCCCACCCCGTCAGTGGACGGCCACTTCGACCGGATCTCGATGGCCATCGACCCGCTGTTCGGCAACGAGGCCGAGTTCCGCGAGATGTGCGAGACCGCCACCAAGTACCACGGCACCATCATCGACGACATCGTCCCCGGCCACACGGGCAAGGGCGCCGACTTCCGGCTGGCGGAGCTGAACTACCGTGACTACCCGGGGGTGTTCCACATGGTCGACATCCCGCCGGAGCACTGGTCGCTGCTGCCCGACGTGCCCGAGGGTCGCGATTCGGTCAACCTCTCCCCCGAGGCCGAGCAGGCACTCTCCGACGAGGGGCTGATCATCGGCGCTCTCCAGCGGGTGATCTTCTACGAGCCCGGAGTCAAGGAGACCAACTGGTCCTGCACGCCCCCGATCGTCGACTACAAGGGCGTCGAGCGGCGCTGGGTCTACCTCCACTACTTCAAGGAGGGCCAGCCCACCATCAACTGGCTCGACCCCACGTGCGCCGGCATGCGGCTGGTGATGGGCGACGCGCTGCACTCGCA
This sequence comes from Tessaracoccus sp. MC1756, assembly GCF_014164735.1. Classification (NCBI taxonomy): domain Bacteria; kingdom Bacillati; phylum Actinomycetota; class Actinomycetes; order Propionibacteriales; family Propionibacteriaceae; genus Tessaracoccus; species Tessaracoccus sp. MC1756. The sequence continues at coordinate 688,190 of NZ_JACJFZ010000002.1, forward strand.
GCTGGACCTCGGCTCCCGCGGCCTCCGGCTGGACGCCAACGGCTTCCTGGGCGTCGAGAAGACGTTCGGCTCCCCCGCCTGGTCCGAGGGCCACCCGCTGTCGCTGGCCGCCAACCAGCTGATCGGATCACTCGTGCGCAAGGTGGGCGGGTTCACCTTCCAGGAGCTGAACCTCTCCATCGACGACATCGCCCGCACCGGCACCGTCGGCCCTGACCTCTCCTACGACTTCATCACGCGCCCGGCCGCCCAGTTCTCGCTGGCGACGGGCGACACCGAGTTCCTGCGGCTCGTGCTGCGCGAAGCCATGCGCCTGGGCATCGACCAGGCGTCGCTGGTGCACGCCATGCAGAACCACGACGAGCTCACCTACGAGCTGGTCCACTTCACCACCACGCACCGCGACGACGAGTACACCCTCGGCGGCCAGACCTACACCGGCGGCGAGCTGGCCGAGCACGTCCGCGAGACGATGCGCGAGAAGCTGACGGGGCCGGCGGCCCCGTACAACTCGCTGTTCACCACCAACGGGATCGCCAGCACCACCGCGTCGATCGTCGCGGCCTCGCTCGGGTTCACGGACCTCGACGCGATCTCCGACAGCGAGGCGCGGCGCATCTCCAACGCCCATCTGCTGCTGTGCATGTTCAACGCCTGGCAGCCGGGCGTGTTCGCCCTCTCCGGGTGGGACCTCGTCGGCGCGCTGCCGCTGGACCGCGAAGAGGTCAAGGCCCTCACGGCGATGGGCGACACCCGGTGGATCGAGCGCGGCGCCTACGACCTGCTGGGCGTGGCCCCGGACGCGAAGAAGTCGGCGAGCGGCATGCCGCGGGCCCGCGCGCTGTACGGCTCCGTGCCGGACCAGTTGAAGCGCGAGACGTCGTTCGCGAGCCGGCTCGCCGCCGTCCTCAAGGTGCGCAAGCGCAACGGTCTGCCCACCGGCGCCCTGGTGGATGTGCCGGAAGTGGGCGACAAGGCGCTGCTGGTGCTGGTCAACGAGTTGGAGACGGGCACCACCCAGATCACCGCCCTGAACTTCGGCGGCGAGAAGCTGAGCGCCCGGGTGCAGTCCGACAAGCTGCCCAGCGGCCGCGTGTTCGACCTGTCCACCCGACGCAAGGTGGGCACCGTGGACGACCTCGGCGGGTTCACCGTCGAACTACCCGCCTACGGCGGCCAGGCGATGATCATCCGCAACTGACCCAACAGCACGCGTCCCCTGCGCCCGGATCAGGCGCAGGGGACGTGTGCTGTGTGACTACTTCTGCGAACCGGCCAACAGGGCCTGCACGAAGTAGCGCTGGAAGGCGAAGAACACGATCAGCGGCACGATCATCGACAGGAAGGCACCTGCCGAGAGCACGTCGATGTTCGAGCCGTACTGCCTCAGCTGGGACTGGATCGCCACCGTCAACGGCATGGACTGCGCGTTGGTGAAGATCAACGCCACCAGCATGTCGTTCCAGGTCCAGAGGAACTGGAAGATCGCCAACGACGCGATGGCCGGCAGGCCCAGCGGCAGGATCATACGGAAGAAGATCTGCCACTCCGACGCACCGTCGACCCTCGCCGCCTCCAGCAGTTCCGAGGGGAACTGCGTGAAGAAGTTGCGCAGCAGGAAGATGGCGAACGGCAGGCCGAACGCCACGTGGAAGAGGATCACGCCCAGCACACTGCCGAAGATCCCCAACTGCCCGAAGAGGCGGGCCAGCGGGATCAGCGCCACCTGGATGGGCACCGCGAGCAGCACGATGACGGCGATCAGCAGCCAGTCGCGTCCGGGAAACTGGAGCCACGCGAACGCGTAGCCGGCCAGGGCCCCGATCATCACGACCAGCGCCGTCGTCGGCACCGCGATCACGACGGTGTTCCAGAAGGACCCCGTGATGGTGGGGTTCGACAGCAGGTTGGCGTAGTTGTCCAGCGTGAGCTGCGCCGGCGCGGTGAATACGTTCCACCAGCCCGACGCCGAGTTGTCGCCGGAGCTGCGCAGCGACGTCAGCAGCAGCCCGACGGTGGGCACGAGCCAGAAGATCGCCACCACCGCCAACACCACGTTCACGATCGAGTTGTTGAAGACGCGCAACACCTTCTGTGCCGGTGTGAGCTTCGGTTTCACGATGCTGAGTTCGACGGTCATCGCCCGCGCTCCTCTCGGAAGCGGCGGATGTTCAGGATCATCGACGGCAGCACCAGCACCAACAGCAGGATGGCCAGTGCGGAGCCGAGGCCGTAGTCGTTACCGCCACCGAACGACACGGTCCACATCTCCACCGCGATCACGTTCGCCGTGGGTTTCGAGGCACCCGGCGGGATGACGTAGACCAGGTCGAAGATCTTCAACACGTTGATGATCAGCGTCACGAACACCACCACCAGCACGGGGGCGAGCAGCGGCGCCGTGATGCGGGTGAACACCCGCCACTCGTTGGCGCCGTCGATCCGGGCCGCCTCCTGCAGCGACGGGTCCATGGCCGACAGGCCCGACGAGATCATCACCATCGCGAAGCCGGCCCAGATCCACACGTAGGACAGGATCACCACGGCGTTGATGAACGTGGAACTCAACCAGGAGACTCCTTGGGCGCCCTCGCCGAAGTTCGACGCCGGGAGCGCCACCCGGTAGTTGCCTCCGGGATCCAGCCCTTCGATCACATAGGTGCCGTTGGGTTCCGTGGTGGCGTTGCCGGCGATGGAGCCGTCCTCAGCCACCGCGTCGACCCGGATGCCGGGCAGGCCTGACTTGCCCTCCTCGAGGGCGCCCTGCGTGCCACCACCGCCGGGGATGACGTCCAGGAACACGGTGCCGGAGATCTGGTCGTCGCCGGCCTCGGGAGCCGCGACGGCCCCCTCCGCCGTCTCCGGGAGGTTGTTCTGCCGGATGCCGATCAGCGGCAGGTCCACGACAGTGCCTGTGCCCACCGTCGACTCCGTGCTGATGATGCCGCCCTCAGCGGTGAGGCCGACGTCCTTGCGCGGGTTGGCCCCGGGATAGTTGGCGGTGTCCGTGAAGGTGTTCTGCACGCCGACGATGGCGGCATTCACGGCACCGAGCTGCGGGTTCTCCTGGAAGAGGCCGCGGAAGATGACGCCGGCGGCGAGCATGGAGATGGCCATCGGCATGAAGATGATCAGCCGGAAGGCCGTCTTCCACTTCAACCGCTGCAACAGCACCGCGAAGATCAGGCCGAGGACGGTGCAGATCACCGGGGCCACGAGCACCCACATGATGTTGTTGCGGATGGCGGTGAACGTGGTCTCGTTGGTGAACATCGTCACGTAGTTCTGCCAGCCGGTGAAGTTGTCCCCGCTCCTGTCGTAGAGCGAGCGCACCAGGGTGAACACGATGGGGTAGGCGACGAGGGCGCCGAGCACCACGAGGGCCGGCGCCAGGAAGGAAGCGATGATCAACCCGCGCTTCAAGCGACCCGAGGACCGGGGCTTGTGAACCCCGGTCCTCGGACGCTGTGGCGCGGTGACTACAGCAGTCACCGGAAGCCTTGTCAGCCGCCGTATGCCGACGCGGCAGCAGCCTCGAGGCGCTGCATGGTGCCGTCGACATCAGACGGGTTCTCGTAGAAGGTGATCATTTCCTGCCAGAAGCCCTGGCCCTGCGTGCCGCCGAACGCGCTGGGCGTCAGGTCGGACATGTCGAAGCGGAACGCCTCCGCACCCACGAGGGCTTCGGCGATCTGGCGGGAGGTGTCGTCCGGGTACAGCGAGGTGTCGACACCGTTGTTCGGCGAGGTCAGGCCGCCCAGGGGCACCCACACCGAAGCGGCCTCGGGCGAGGCGAGGTAGGCCATGAGCGCGTTGGTGGCCTCGTCGTCGGTGAACTGGATGGCGACGTCGCCGCCGCCGACCACTGCCGCTTCGGAGCCGTTGACGGACGGGAAGTCGAAGAACAGCGCGTTCTCGCCGACGGTGGAGTTGCCGTCCTCCGTGATGACGCCGGCCACGAAGTCGCCTTCGTAGACGGTGCCGGCCTGCGGGTCAGCCCCGAAGACCTCAGTGATGGACTCGGGGAAGCCGCGCTGGGCGCCGCCCTCCTGCACCAGATCCGTGCCCCACAGCTGGGCCAGCACGTCGAGAGCCTCCTTGACCGACGGATCCGTCCAGGGGATCTCGTGGTTGGCGAGCTGGTCGTACATTTCGGGACCGGCGGTGCGCAGGTAGACGTTCTCGAACCAGTCCGTCAGCGGCCAGCCGACGTCGGCGCCGACGGAGATACCGGCATAACCCGCGTCGCGGATCAGGCCGAGCTGCTCGAGGAAGCCCTCCCAGTCTTCGGCGGCGGCGGGATCTGCCCCGGCCTCACTCCAGAGGTCGGCGTTGTACCACATGGTGGACTTGTTGGCCGCCTTGAACCAGACGCCGTAGAGCTCACCGTCGACGCTGCCGAGGTCGAGCCAGGACTGCGAGTAGTTCTCCTCGACGGCCGCCTTGACGTCGTCGGACAGCGGCATGATGCTGCCGTCAGCGGCGAGCTGCTGCATGAGGGCCGGCTGGCCCACGACGGCGACGTTGGGCGGCGTGCCGCCCTCGAGCTGGCCGGAGATATAGGTGGGGCCGTTGTCGCCGAAGCTGGTGTAGGTCACGCTGGCGCCGGTGGCGTCCTCGAACTGCTGGAGGACGGCCTCGAAGTTGGCCTGCTCCGCGCCGGACCAGGCGGCGACGACGTTGAGGGTGGTGCCGGACAGGTCCGCGGCGGCGCTCTCGCTGCCGGAGGCGCTCTCGCTGCCGGCGGGACTTTCGCTGCCGGCGGGACTTTCGCTGCCGGCGGGGCTCTCGCTGGCAGCGGTGGTCCCGCCGTCGGTGCCGGCGGTGGGTTCGGTGTCGCCGTTTCCGCAGGCGCTGAGCAGGGCGACGCTGGCCATGCCGAGAGCGGCAAGGGCCGCTACGTGTTTACGGGATCGATTGAACATGTGTCTCCTTCGTTTGCGACGACACTTTTCAACGTCGCTCCTCGCGACAGCGTCGTCGTCTAGCCGGTGAACACTTCCAACCTAGCCACCCGTCCAAGCCTGTTCACGCTAACAAATGTCTCTTTTCGCTAACTTTTCCACTATCCCCTCCGCGTGCTTAGGGTGGAGGCATGGCAGTGACGCTGATTCTCGTCCGGCACGCGAAATCCGACTGGCACACGGACGTCCCGGACCGCCGCCGTCCACTCTCTGACAGGGGCGTTCGCCAGGCAACGGCCACCGGCCAGTGGCTGGGCGCGACCTTCACCCGGGTGGACCTCGCCGTCGTCTCTGTGGCGACGCGGGCCCAACAGACCTGGGGGATCTTGTCCGCACATCTCCACCCCGCCTCAGGAACAATCGACTCGGAAGACGCCTACACCTTCGACGGGGAGGAACTGGCAGACGTTGTCTCCGCGCTGCCGGGCTCTGCGTCGACGGTGGTCCTCGTGGGCCACAACCCAGCGCTCGAGGAACTGATCGGGCTCGCCACTGGACATCCCGTCCCCATGCGGACGTCGGCCGTGGCGGTCCTCACCCTCCCCAGCTGGGGTGCCGTCGCCCAGGGCGAGGGCACCGTCATCGCCGCCGGACGCCCGGCGGACGACAACTGGTCGGTGCGCCCGTAGTTCCGGTGTGAACCTCAGCGCAGCAGCGCGAGCAGGTCGTGGCGCGGGCCGCCGTCGTCGGTCCAGTCCGCGATGAGCGTGCCGAGCGCGTCGCCGGGCACGTCGGCCGAGCGCTCCAGCACCCGCACCAGTTCCACCTCCGCGTCCGACCCCTCGCCCGGCACCACGCCGCTGCCCTGGACGTCCATGACCAGCGGCAACACGTTGCCGTCGTGGTCGTGCACATCCGCCTGGCCGTCCGTCTCGCGGATGACGCGCTCCAACTCCTCCATGAACACCGGGTCCGTGGCCGCGTCGTAGCAGTAGCGGGTGCCCAGCACGGAGTGTTCGAGGGTGCCGATGAGGTCTCCCCCGTCCAGCGGAGCGGCCCGCCAGGTGACCGGAACGAAGTAGGCGTGCGCACCGTCCGAGATGACCATGGAATCCAGCCCGACCTCACCGTCGGGATCCACCAGGCGGAAGTTGGCGACGCGCTCGAGCTTGCCCGCGTCGCCGAAGAACCAGTGCTGGCGGGGCAGCCAGTCCTGCAGCAGCTCGATCTTGGTGGGGCGGAGTTCTGCTCCGACGTGGACTTCAGCAGCGCCGCTCATGGTGCCTCCTCGTGTCATTCGCAACCTTAGGCGGTCCGTGGGGCAGCCCCGGCGGAGTTCGGGTCACAGCGCCATCACCCCCTTGTCAGTGACCCCTGCCGGTGGCAGAGTGACGAAGATCGCCCCCTCCAGGGCGATGTGAAAGGAGCAAAGATGCTGACCTTCAACCGCCGACAGATGCTCGGCCTCGGCGTGGGAGCGCTCGCCGCGAGCGCAGTGGCGGGCCGCCTCCCGGCCGCCGCCGACAACATCACCGGCTATGTCCGGTCCGTCGTCTCCCGCATGACCCTGCCCCAGAAGGTGGGCCAGCTCATGGTCTCGGAGGTCTACGGGATCGACCCCACCGTCGAACACCCCGGCAACATCGAGCGCTTCGGCATCGGCAAGGGCGTCGACGTCGTGCGCGAACTCCAGCTCGGTGGCGTCATCTACTTCGCCTGGACCGACAGCTTCACGCGCGGCCCCGAGGGTGTGGCCGCACTGAGCAACGCGCTGCAGGCCACGGCCCTCGAGACGCGGGTCACCGCCTCCAGGGGCCGCCCGGTGGGCGACAAGGTGGCCGTGCCCCTGTTGATCGCCACAGACCAGGAGCAGGGCCTCGTCACGCGCTTCGGCCCGCCGGCCACGCAGTTCCCGGGCGCGATGGCGCTGGGTGCCGGCCGCTCGGCGGACGACGCGCGGGTGGCCGCTGCCATCACTGGCAAGGAGCTGCGCGCCGTCGGCATCAACACGAACTTCGCCCCGGTCGCCGACGTGAACGTCAACCCGGACAACCCGGTCATCGGTGTGCGCTCGTTCAGTTCAGACCCTGCGTTGGTGTCGCAGATGGTGGCCGCGCAGGTGGAGGGCTACCAGGGAGAGGGCGGCGTCTCCGCGTCGGCCAAGCACTTCCCCGGCCACGGCGACACCGCCGTCGACTCCCACTACGGCTTACCGCTCATCACCCACACACGTGAGGAGTGGGAGCGGCTCGACGCTCCGCCGTTCCGTGCGGCGATCGCGGCCGGGATCGACATGATCATGACGGCCCACCTGCTGCTGCCCGCCTTCGACGAATCCGGAGACCCGGCCACCCTCTCCAAGCCCATCCTCACCGGCCTGCTGCGCGACGAGCTCGGCTACGACGGCGTGGTCATCACCGACGCACTCAACATGGAGGGCGTGCGGGAGATGTACGGCGACCCCGAGGTGGCCGTCCGGGCGCTGGAGGCCGGCGTCGACATCCTGCTGATGTCGCCGTCGCCCATCGAGGCGCGCGACGCCGTACTCGACGCGGTGCACTCCGGCCGCATCGACGAGGCGGAGATCGACCGCAAGGTGGAGCGGGTGCTGCGCATGAAGCACCGTCGCGGCATCATCTCCGCGCCCACGTGCGACCCCGCCCTCATCAGCAGCGTGGTGGGGATCCCCGAGCACCTGTCCATCGCCGACGCCGTCACGGACCGCACTGTCACCCTGGTGCGCAACGACGGCGTACTGCCCATGCCGGTCAGCGGCAAGCGGGTGCTGGTCACCGGCTGGGGCGTGGGGACGACGACGAACGTGCAGGCCGCGTTCACTGCTGCCGGCGCGACGGCGACCAGGCTCAGCTACAACAGCCCCACCGCCGCCAACATCGCCACGGCGGTGGCAACAGCCGCCGACCAGGACCTGATCGTGGTGCTCACGAACAACGCCGGCCCCACGTCCCCGCTCGTGAGGCTGGTGAACGCCCTGGTGGAGACGGGCAAGCCGGTGGTGGCCGTCGCCGTCCGCAACCCGTACGACGTGGGCAACTACGAAGCCCCGGCGGAGATCTGCACGTACTCCTACGCGCCGGTCATGCCGGGTGCGCTCGTGCGGGTCATCACCGGTGAGGTGAACCCCACCGGCAAGCTCCCCGTCGACGTCCCTTCGCCGTCGGGCGGCGTGGCCTATGCCTTCGGGCACGGGCTGAGCTACTAGCCACCCCTACCGTTCGAGCCCGCCGGGGGGGCCCGGTTCACGACTCCTGATGGTCGGCGAACCACTCGGCCCCGGCGGGCTCCAGCGCTCTGGCGACCTCCACCATCTCGTCTGCACCCCAGTCGCTGTCGCCGCCGTCGGGCCAGAGTTCCGCGTCGACCTCGCCCATTTCCCTGCAGACCCGCCGGAACGACTGGCCCTCCCCGGAGGCGAAGATGTCGTCCCCCATGCCCGTGACGTTGCCCTCGCCGCATTCCCGGACCCCGGTGGGCTCCAGCACGATGCGCAGCCAACCCGTGTGCTCCGGCGTGCGCAGGTCGTAGATGACCTGGTCCGGCGTCGCCCGGACCAGGCGTAGTTCGGGCGCCTCGATGCTGGTGGGCGCGACGAGGGGCAGCGTGGTCGTCCGGAACTTCTCGGCCCGCTGCTGCAGTTGGCTGCGACGGTCCAGGTGATCGCCCAGGGTGAGGAGCGCCACCCCCACCGCGATCCCCGCCAGCAGAGCGATGCCGCCGACGAGGAGCCGCCTGGGTCTCAGCCCGGAGGCGGTCAACGCCGCCGCCACGGGTGCCACGGCAGCCAGCAGCACACCGGCCCGGGCGGGCACGCCGTCGAAGGTCGTGAAGAGCGCCACGCCCGCCACGGCCACGGCGAGCAGGACCGGCACGAACCACCAGCGCAGCCCCAGCCTCACGGCCAGGAAGACCACCACCACCACGCCCAGCGCCGCGCCGGCCAGGGCGCCCAGGAACGCGTAGCCGACGTTGCAGAGGAAACCGCTGCACGGGACCAGCGCCGCCCCAACTCCGCCCAGCAACGCCGGGACGAGGATGGACAGGTAAGCCAGACCCGCGCCCAGCCACAGGAGCGAGCCGGCGCTGTGTTTCGGGGGCTGGGTGCGCGGCATTCCTGCAGGGTAGCCGGGGAGGGGTCTAGCCCGTGGCAGCGAAGCGTTTCGCCGAGCGGGCCTTCGCCTTCTCCGCCTCCTCCTGCCGGTTCTTCGGCGGGGCTACGGTCACGAGGTCCTCCAGAAGGTGGCGCGTGATGTGAGCCACCTCCTCGACGGCGTGGTTGAACGCCTCCTCATTGGCCTTGCTCGGCTTCGTGGTGCCGGAGACCTTGCGGACGAACTGCAGCGCGGCGGCGTGCACCTCGTCGTGCGTGGCGGGCGGCTCGAAGTTGTTCAACGGGCGAATGTTGCGGCACATACCCAGCTCTCCTACGTGGTTCCCTCGTAGAGGCCGATGGGGTTGCCGTCCGGGTCCTCGAACACGGCGAACCAACTGGTGGGGGTGATCTCGGTCTTCCCCATGACCACGGTGACACCGCGGTCCTTCGCGAGGCTGAGGGTGTCGTCGATGGAATCCACCTCGACGTAGGAGCGGGGCTGGGTGAAGCCGTCGCCCCGCGGGGCGAGGCCGCCGCCGCTGATCTGGTTGGGGGCGCGCCACATCGGGTAGCCCTCGAAACCGGGGTACTCCTGGATGTCCCACCCGAACAGGGCGGAGTAGAAGTCCTGCGACCGCTTGAGGTCCGAGACCGGAATGTCGATGTGGGTGATGTCGCCGTGGGCCATGGGAGCCTCCTTCACACTCGGTTGCCACCAGCCTAAGCCGGGCCTCGGCCCAGTAACAAGGGTTTCCGCACCCGCAGAGGCGGAATCGCGGGCGGGCCGGTGAAGGTGGACGCTCGTTGCGGCAGGGCGCCCGCAGGCGGCGCGGGCGGCGTGCCACGATGGTTGACATGTTGGCCCTGGTGAAGACAGCTCCCGGCCCCGGGCTGGAGCTCATCGACATGCCCATCCCCGTCCCCGGCCCCAACGACGTGCTCCTCAAGATCCGGCGCACCGGCATTTGCGGGACCGATGTGCACATCGACCGCTGGGATGGCTGGGCCGAGAAGAACGTGAAGTGCCCGCGCATCATCGGGCACGAGTTCTGCGGCGACATCGTGGAGTTGGGCTCGTCGGTGACCAACCTCGAGGTGGGCCAGTTCGTCTCCGGCGAGGGGCACTACGTCTGCGGGCGGTGCCGGGCCTGCTTGGCCGGCAAGCGGCATCTCTGCCGCAACTACAAGGGCATCGGCTACCACGTAGACGGCGTGTTCTGCGAGTACTTCGTGATGCCCGCCCGCAACGTGTGGGTGCATCCCGACGGCATGAACCCGGACGTGGCGGCCATCTTCGACCCCTTCGGCAACGCCGTGCACGCCGCGCTCCAGTTCCCCGCGCTGGCGGAGGACGTGCTCGTCACCGGCGCCGGCCCCATCGGCATCATGTCCGCGCTGGTGGCCAAGTTCCAGGGCGCCCGCAACGTGGTCATCACGGACCTGTCCGACGAGCGCCTCGAGCTGGCCCGCTCGCTGGGGCTCACGTCGACCGTGAACACCGGGGTCGAGCGACTGGAGGACGTCTACGAGCGCTTCGGCATGGTGGAGGGTTTCGATATCGGTCTCGAGATGTCCGGCTCCGGGCCGGCGCTGCGCTCGATGATCGACAACATGACGCACGGTGGGCGGATCGCGCTGCTGGGGTCGCCGACGAAGGAACTCACCGTCGACTTCGCCACCATCATCTTCAACATGCTCACCATCCAAGGTGTGACCGGGCGCGAGATCTTCGAGACCTGGTACGCCATGAACGCGCTGATCCGCTCCGGCCTGGACATCTCCGGCGTGATCACGCACCGGTTCCCGGCCGAGTCCTTCGCTGAAGCCTTCGAAGTCGCCTCGGATGGCCGGTCCGGCAAGGTCATCCTCACGTGGGACTGACCACGTCGCATGGGATCTCCGCCGGTTGGGGGCTGCCCGCTCAGCTCTTCGCGGGTGACCCCCAACTGGCGGCATTCCCATGCAGGTACTTTTCCGAACAGGAGCACCATGACCTTCCTCGATGACATCAGCCAGCAGATCCAGGCCCTCCGCGACGAGGGGCTGTACAAGGAGGAGGCCCCGCTCACGACGGCGCAGGCCGCGCACGTCGGCACGCTCGGCGGCGAGGTCATCAACCTGTGCGCCAACAACTACCTGGGCCTGGCGGACTCCCCCGAGCTGATCTCCGCCGCGAAGGGGGCGCTCGACCGCTGGGGCTTCGGCATGGCCTCCGTGCGGTTCATCTGCGGCACGCAGACGCAGCACCAGGACCTGGAGGCCAAGCTCACCGGCTTCCTCCGGAAGGGCGCCGAGGGCTTCGACACGATCCTCTACTCGTCATGCTTCGACGCGAACACCGGCCTGTTCGAGACCATCTTCGGTCCCGAGGACGCCATCATCTCCGACGAGCTCAACCACGCGTCGATCATCGACGGAGTGCGCCTGACGAAGTCGCAGCGCCTGAGGTACCGCAACCGGAGCCTCGACGAACTGCGTGCCCAGTTGGAGGCCGCCAAGGGCGCGCGCCACCGGGTGATCGCCACAGACGGCGTCTTCTCGATGGACGGCTACGTCGCGCCCCTCGACGACATCTGCACGCTCGCCGACGAGTATGGCGCGCTGGTGATGGTCGACGACTCCCACGCCGTCGGCTTCATCGGCGACACCGGCGCCGGCACGCCGGAACTGTTCGGCGTGACCGAGCGGGTCGACATCCTCACGGGCACGCTGGGCAAGGCTTTGGGCGGCGCGTCGGGTGGCTTCACCTGCGCGCGCGGGCCCATCGTCGAGTTGCTGCGCCAGAAGTCGCGGCCGTACCTGTTCAGCAACTCGCTCGCCCCCGCCATCACGGCCTCGGCGATCGCCGTGATCGACCTCATCGCCTCCCGGCCCGAGTTGCTCGACCGGCTCCGCGAGAACACGGCCTACTTCCGCCGCCGGATCGTCGAGGAGGGCTTCGAGGTGCCCGAGTCTGACCACCCCATCGTCCCCGTGATGATCGGCGACGCGGCGCTGGCCGCCCAGATGGCCGACGAGATCCTCGCCCGGGGCGTCTACGTGCGCGCGTTCTCGTTCCCCGTGGTGCCCCGCGGCAAGGCGCGGATCCGCACCCAGTTGTCCGCGGCCCTGACCCGGGAGGACCTGGACGCGGCGGTGGCGGCGTTCGTCGCCGCCCGGGACGCTGTCGCCTGACCGCCAGGCGTGGCGACACTGGTAGGGTCGGGGCGAAGCCGGGGTGCCCCGCAGGAGGGGCTGAGAACACACCCGTAGTCACCTGATCTAGGTCGTTCTAGCGAAGGGAGCAATCCATGACCGGCATTGCCCGCATCCTCAGCGCCGTCCGCGCCACCACCCCGTTGGTGCACTGCATGACCAACACCGTGGTGCCCGAGATCACCGCCAACGTGCTGCTCGCCGTCGGCGCGGCGCCCGCCATGATCGACCTGCCCGAGGAGGCGGAGATCTTCGCCGGCCTCGCGTCGGCGCTGCTGATCAACGTGGGCAACGGCTCAGCGGAGCAGCACGCCGGCATGCGCCTCGCCGCCCCCGCCGCCGCGGCCGCGGGAAAGCCGTGGGTGCTGGACCCGGTCGCCGTCGGCGGCCTGCCGGTGCGCACCCAACTCGCCCGCGACCTCCTCGCCCACCGCCCTGCCGCCATCCGCGCCAACGCCTCCGAGATCCTCGGCCTGGCCGGCACGTCGGCCGGGGGCCGCGGGGTGGACGCCACCGACGAGGTGGAGGCCGCCGTCGGCACCGCCCGCGAACTCAACGCCACCACCGGCGCAGTCGTCGCCATCTCCGGCCCCGTGGACGTGATCGTGTCCGCCGGCCGGATCACCCGGGTCACGGGCGGCGACGCCCTCATGCCGCTGGTTATCGGCACCGGCTGCGCGCTGGGCGCCACCGTCGCGGCCTGCCTCGCCGTCGCCGAGAGCGAGGCGGACCGGCACGACGCCGTGGTCGCCGCACACGCCATCTTCGGCGCGGCCGGAATCGCCGCTGCCCGGGGGGCTTCGGCCCCCGGCACCTTCCGCACCCTCTGGCTCGACGCGTTGCACACGCTGACGCCGGCAGATGTGGAAGGACTCGTCACAGTCGAGGAGGACTGATGCAGGCCCACAAGAAACTGGCCAAACAGGTGGACTGGCGCCTCTACGTCGTCACCGATACCGAGCTCGCGGGGGGCCCGGACAGGGTGCCGCGGATCGTCGAGCAGGCGGTGCTGGGCGGCGCCGGAGTCGTCCAGGTACGCGACAAGCACATGTCAGAGGTCGAGTTCCTCCACCTCACGCAGGCCTGCGTCGACGCGACCCAGCGCGTGTTCGACGCCACCGGCCACAGCGCCGCCATCTTCGTCAACGACCGCCTCGACATCGCCGCGGACCTCGGCCTCCACTTCCACATGGGCCAGAGCGACGGCGACATCACCGAGGCCCGACGGCGGCTCGGCCAGGACCTGATGATCGGCCTGTCCATCTCCAACAGCGGGCAGCTGCGCACCGAACTGCGGCACCAGACCGCCGACGTGCTGGGTCTGTCGCCCATCTGGACCACCAGCACCAAGACCGACACCGAGCCGCCGCTGGAGTTGCAGGGCGCCGAACAGATCGTGCGCGAGACGGCCGGGCGCGCCAAGACCGTCGCCATCGGCGGCATCAACCCGGTCAACGCCCCCTGGGTGATCGACACGGGGGTGGACGGCATCTGCGTCGTGTCCGCCATCATGACCGCCCCGGACCCGCTGGCCGCCGCCAAGGAACTCATGTCGCTCTGGAGGACCCGATGACCACGCCCAGGATCGCGCTCAGCATCGCCGGCTCGGACCCCAGCGGCGGCGCGGGCATCCAGGCCGACCTCAAGACCTTCCACGCGCTGGGCGTCTACGGCACCGCCGCGCTGGCCGGCCTCACTGCCCAGAACACGCAGGGCGTGCGCGAGGCCCGCGCCGTCGACCCCGCCTTCGTGCGTAGCCAGATCGAGGCGGTCCTCGACGACCTCCCCGTCGCCGCCACCAAGCTCGGCATGCTGTCGAACGCCGAGGTCGCCGGCGTCGTCGCGGACCTGCTCGAGGAGCGGCGCGCCGACTTCGGTGTCGTGGTCCTCGACCCCGTCATGGTCGCCACCTCCGGCGACACACTCCTCCAGGACGACGCCGTCGCCGTCGTGCGCGAGCGGCTCATGCGGCTGGCGGACGTGATCACGCCCAATGTCCCGGAGGCCGCGGTGCTCCTGGGCACCTCCCCGGCCATGGACAGCGACGGCGTCATCGCGCAGGCGAAGGCGCTCGTCGGGGCCGGCGCGAGGGCCGCGCTGGTCAAGGGTGGCCATCTGTCCGACGACGAGGTCACCGACGCGTTCGCCACCGCCGACGGCGTGGCCATCCTCAGCGGCCCCCGGATCAGGTCGCGGCACACGCACGGCACCGGCTGCACGCTGTCGTCGGCGATCGCCGCCCACGCGGCGCGCAACGGCGACACGCTCCGGACCGGTGTGCGGCTCCCCAGCATCGAACAGGCCCGCGACTACCTCATGCGGGCCATCGCGTCCGGCGCCGGCTGGACGCTCTCCCGCACGCCCGATCTGGGCCACGGACCCGTGGACCACTTCGTAGAAGGCACGCGATGACCATCACCTGGAAGACCGGCGAATTCAGCGGCAGGGCCTGGGAGGCCACCGCGGGGATCCGCCGCCGCATCGACGGCCTCCCCCTGCTGACCGAACTCGCGGACGGCACCCTCGACGTCGACCGCTTCGTGGAATACCTCGTGCAGGACGACTTCTACCTGCGCGGCTACACCCGTGCCCTCGCGATGCTCGCGAGCCGCGCCCCCTCCGCTGAGGCGGCAGGCTTCTGGGCGGCGAGCGCCGAGGGCGCCGTCACCGCAGAGGTGGAGATGCACGCCGGGCTGATGAGCGACCCCGCGCTCGCCGGCGCGCCCCGCCCCACCGTCGCGTCGCCCACCACCCGCGCCTACGTCAACATGCTGCAGACCATGACGGCCTACGAACCCTACGAGGTGGGAGTCGCCGCGGTGCTCCCCTGCTTCTGGGTCTACGCCGACGTCGGCGCCCGGCTCGCCGACACCGCCTCGGCCGTGCGGGACCACCCGTTCGGCGACTGGGCCGCCTCCTACGCGGACCCCGCCTTCCAGGACGCCACCCGACGCGCCATCGAGCTGATGGACGCGGCCGCCGCGACGGCGGACGAGGCCACGCGCGAGCAGATGCTCACCGCCTTCGTCGACGCCACCTATTACGAGGAGCAGTTCTGGGCCAAGTCCTACGCCCGGGAGACCTGGACGCTCTGACCTGCCAGAGTAAACGCAACGTGACGCAGTTCGCTCCCCCGCCCTCAGGGGCGCGGGAGCGAACTGGGTTGATGGGTGTGCGGTCAGCAGCCGCCGAAGCTCACGTCCTCGGTGTACTTCTGGGCCGAGATCTCGACGATCACGTCGGTGCCCTTCATCGGGGTCAGCGGGGCGTAGCGCGCATCGCCGCCCGGGTAGGGCTCGCCCTGGACGCGGAACTGCAGCTCGCGGTCGCCGAGCCTGACGGAGCCGAGGTACTGCAGCTCGCCATGGTTCTGCTTGCGCACCTGCTTGAAGTCCGCGCCGTAGATGGCCTGGATCTGGGCCACGGTCATGCCGACCTCAGCGCCGTCCTCGGTCTGAATGCCGGGCTCACGCACGGCCACGTCGGCCAGGTCCACCACAGAGATGCCGCGGTCCACCAACTCGGGCCCGTTGCGGTAGGCGTCGCAGTCCTCGACCGGCGACGGGACGATGTAGCCCAGCCGCAGGTAGTTCAGCTGCGCGTTGTTGTAGGCCGCCTGGGTGTACGGGGCGTAGGTCAACGGGCCGAGGCCTTCGAAGGTCAGCGTGCTCTGGTCGAGCACGTGCGCCGGGATGGCGGTGACAGGGGCGACCGAGCCGCCGGAGAAGCGCACCAGGTTGTTGAAGACGAAGCCGGTCTTCCGTACGTAGGAGTTGCCCTCCTTGGCGATGAAGTTGGTCTCGATGTACGAGCGGCAGCCGCCACGGCCGGTGGCCGGCGTGTCACATTCGGTGCGCCAGCGGTGACCGGCGCTGGTGAAGGTGCCGGTGGTCGCGAGCGGGTTGCCGGCCCAACTGGAGCGCGGCGACGGCAGGTAGGAGAGGTTGTTGAAGTGCCAGTCGGTGTCCTGGACGAAGCGGCCGTTCTTGTACACGACCTGCGTCGACCAGATCTTGGTCTCGCACCGCACGACGTTCGACGAGTACATCTCGCACTCGGTGTCCCAGAGCCTGCCGCTCTGGATGTGGCCGCCGGGCGTCGCGTAGACGTCGGTGGTGTCGGCGGCGTTGGAGGGCTGGGTCACCAACCCTGAGATAGCCAGTCCCGCTGCTGCGGTGGCGATGGCGGTTCTGCGGAGAAGCGACATTGCTGTTCCTAACTGTGCCTGGGGCAGAGCCCCGTGGATGATGTCATCCTCGTTCTTCGGGGACTCAATGTGAATACGTCGCGGGGCTCAGTTTGGTTGCCATCGGCCGAGGCTTTTTGCAGGACACGGAAACGGCCGGCCCTGGATGGGCCGGCCGTTCCTCGTCAGATCACTCAGTTGGGGCGGGGGTTGCCCTGGTCAGGCGCGTCGAAGATGTTGTCGATCGGGCGCTGTCCACGGGTGCGTTCGCCCAGGGGGCCATCGGCGGCGTCGGGGTAACCGGAGACGTCGCCCCTCGGGTACGCCTCGTCGTCCACCAGTTCACCGTCCGGCCCGACGTCGCGCAGGCGATCGTCGCGGAGTCGCTCGTCGTCGACGTAGCGTTCGCCGCTCACCGCGGCCTGGTCGTCTGCGAACGAGGGGTCGTTGCGGTAGGCCGGGTCACTGATGAGGTCGTCCTGACTGCTGCGGACGTTCTCGTTGCCCATGCCGGGTGAGCCGAGGCTGCCGCTCTCGACGACGCGCTCGTTTCCGACGCCGGGCGAGCCGAGGCTGCCGGTGTGGACGCCTGCGTTGTCGCCGCGGGTGTGGTCCGGGCCGTCCAGCACCTCACCGACGGGGCCGCGTCCGTCACGGTCGCTGTCGAAGACGGAGTCGTTGTCGCGGCCGTCCCCGAAGGAACGGGCCGGGTCGTGGGTGTGGTCCGGGCCGTCCATCACTTCGCCGATGGGGCCGCGCCCGTCGCGGTCGCGGTCCAGCAGGGGCCCATCCGAGCGCTCCTCGCCGGACAGGTCATGGTCGCGGTCCCAGCGGCGCGTGCGGAGGCGGTCTTCCTCGATGACGCTGCTGTCCACCTGGTAGTAGCGGTACAGGTCGTCTTCTTGGGACCTGGTGATGTGTCCGTCCTCGTCCACGTTCGGGGCGTCCTTGACGGCGTCCTTGTCGTGCGCCAGCGTCAGGCGGTCACCCTCCAGCGAGGATCCCGCGAGCGGCGCGAAACTGGTGCGCAGGCCGAAGAGACCGGTATTGACCGTGACCCACATGGGCTGGCTGGTCTGGTCGTCGAGGTAGACGCCGCTGACGCCGCCGATCTTCTCGCCGCTTCGGTCGTAGGCCGTGGCCTCGAGCAGTTGGTCGATGTTCTCGTCGTGGTGCATGGTGTGCTCCCTTCGTTCCCGGCCAGAATCTGACCGATCCGTGTAACCGGGGGTACGTTCCAGCCTCTCTCAGAAAAGGGGCGGGAAAAACACCCTGAGGGAGGTGATTGGCACGCGCGGTACCGGGTATCTGAGCGCGCGGGACACCCCCCGATGTGAGAAATGTGCACGTTCAAACTACTGTGGTGCCATGTCTGAGTTTGCGCAGCACAACGGGGGCCCCATGCGGGCCGATGAATCCCCCAACACCGATGTCCGCCGCGTCGGGCCCACATCGACGCCGACGCACCCTCTAGCCACCGCTCCGGTGGGCGCGCCCACCTATTCGGTGGACGGTTTCGTGCGTGAGTTCCTCCACGAACTGAACACGAACCAGGGCGTCACGCTGTCGCGTTCGACGGTCAATGACCAGTACCTCGCTCTCGCCAGCACCGTGAAGAACTACCTCATGGCGCGTTGGCTCGAGACCAACCGCAAGACGCACGACGCCAGGGCCAAGACCATCGGCTACCTGTCCGCCGAGTACCTGCTGGGCAGCCAGCTCAACAACGCGCTGCTCGCCTCAGACCTGCACGACATCGCCCAGGAAGGCCTGGCCCAGTGCGGTCTGGACCTGCCCACGCTCCGCGCGCAGGAGATCGAGCCCGGGCTCGGCAACGGTGGCCTCGGCCGCCTCGCCGCCTGTTTCATCGACTCCCTCGCCACCATGAACGTACCCTGCGTCGGCTACGGCATCCGCTACGAGTACGGCATCTTCCGCCAGACCTTCGTCGATGGCCGGCAGGTGGAGCAGCCCGACACGTGGCTCGCGTTGGGCGCACCGTGGGAGTTCCCGCACCCCGAGGCCTCCGTCGTGGTGAACTTCGGTGGCCACACCGAGCGCTACACCGACGACGACGGCGAGGAGCGGTGCCGCTGGGTGCCGGCGTGGAACGTGCTCGCCGTGCCCTACAACTACATGGTGCCCGGCTACCTCAACGGCCGCGTCAACACGCTGCGCCTGTGGAGCGCGTCGGCCACCAAGGCGTTCGACCTGCAGATCTTCAACTCCGGCGACTACGCCCAGGCCGTCCGCGCCCAGACCTTCGCGGAGAACATCTCGAAGGTCCTCTACCCGGAGGATTCCACTCCCCAGGGCAAGGAGCTGCGCCTCCAGCAGCAGTACTTCTTCGTCGCCGCCTCACTGCGCGACTTCCTGGACGGCCTCGAAGACGGCTTCGACCTGCACAACCTGCCGGAGCGGATCATCTTCCAGCTCAACGACACCCACCCCGTCATCGCGGTGCCGGAACTCCTGCGCATCCTCATCGATGAAGAGGGCTTCGACTGGGACGAGGCCTGGGACATCGCCAGCAGGTGCTTCGCCTACACCTGTCACACCCTGCTGCCTGAGGCACTCGAGGTGTGGTCCACCGAGCTGCTCGGCCGCCTGCTGCCCCGCCACCTGGAGATCATTTACCAGATCAACGAGAACCTCATGGGCGAGGTGCGCGCCGCCTTCCCGGGCGACGAGATCCGCGCCCGCCGCATGTCGCTGATCGTCGAGGGGGAGGAGCGCGGGGTCCGCATGGCGCACCTGGCCGCCGTCGCTGCCACCAAGATCAACGGCGTGGCCGCGCTCCACTCCCAACTGCTGCGCGACAAGGTGCTGAAGGACTTCGCAGACCTCTGGCCGGACAAGTTCACCAACGTCACCAACGGCGTGACCCCCCGTCGCTTCGTGCGGATGGCCAACTACAAGTTCGCCGACCTGCTCAACGACACCCTGGGCAGCGGCTGGGTCACGGACCTCGAACGGCTCCGCGAGTTGGAGCCCTACGCCGAGGACGAGGACTTCAAGGCCCGCTTCCGTGAGGTCAAGGCGTGGAACAAGGGCCGCCTCACGCGCCTGCTGAAGGTGCGCGACGGCATCGACCTGCCCGACGGTCACATGCTCGACGTCATGGTGAAGCGCCTGCACGAGTACAAGCGCCAGTCGCTCAAGGTCCTGCACATCGTGTCGCTGTACGAGCAGGTCATTAGCGGCAAGATCAGCGCCGCGGAGCTGACCCCGCGCACCGTCCTGTTCGGCGCCAAGGCCGCCCCCGGCTACCGCATCGCCAAGGACACCATCCACCTGATCAACAAGGTGGCCGAGGTCGTCAACAACGACGCGCGTCTCGAGGGTCGCCTGAAGGTCGCCTTCCCGGCGAACTACAACGTCACCCTCGCGGAGAAGCTCATCCCGGCAGCAGACCTCTCGGAGCAGATCTCGCTGGCCGGCATGGAGGCCTCGGGTACCGGCAACATGAAGTTCGCGCTCAACGGCGCCCTCACCATCGGCACGGACGACGGCGCCAACGTCGAGATCCGGCAGTTGGTCGGCGACGAGAACTTCTTCCTGTTCGGCATGTCCGAGCCGGAGGTGGCGGACCTGGGCGCCACGGGCTACAACCCGACGGAGTACTACGAGGCCAACGCCAACCTGCGCGACGCCCTGAACCTGATCCTGTCGGGTCACTTCTCGGGCGGCAACGGTCACATCTTCGACTCCGTGGTGCTGAACCTCATCAACCAGGACCGGTTCATGGCGCTGGCAGATTTCCAGAGCTACGTGGATGCACAGGCCCGCGTCGAGGAGCGTTACGCCGACCAGGAGGCCTGGACCCGCTCCGCCATCCTGAACGTGGCGCGCACCGGCTTCTTCAGCTCGGACCGCTCGATGCGCGACTACCTGCAGCGCATCTGGCACACCACCCCGATGATCTGATCCGCACCCGACGAAGCGGCCGGTTTCCCCCACGGGGCGCCGGCCGCTTCGTCGTTTGTGTCCACCGGGATGCGCCCCTGCTCCGATGACCCCGTGCGACCGTAGGCTGCACAGGCAGATCGGGGAGGTAGCGTGCAGGAAACCGTCATCACGGATGAGTCCGGGGCCATCGAGATCACCGTTGAGGGGCTGGAGGTGGTCTCACTCCGCATCAGCGCCTCATGGAGAGACCGGTTCATTCCCCGCGAGCTGGCCGAAACGATCTCGGCACTCGTCCGCCGGGCGCTGCCGCCCCTCGAGGCCGCCGCACCGTCGCCCCTGCCGGAGGTCCACCTCCCCCTCTCGTCCATCCCCTCCTATCTCGCTGAGATGCGTGCGGGCCGGGCGGCCATGCGTCGCTACCTCGCCCGGCTCAGGGCCGGTGAGGTTGACCGTCGCCGCGACGAGGTGCTGGGCACCCCGCACGACAGGGTGGAGGTCTTCCTGACCGCCGGCCGCTTCCACGGGCTCCAGATCAACCCGGAGTGGGCGGCGAAGGCGAGCCTGCAGGCGCTCGCCGACGAGATCCTGGAGGTGCTGCCGAAGCCGCTGGTGCAGCCCTCCGCCGAGGACGCCGACATCGCAGACGCCAACAGCCACTACGCGGCGGCGCGCCGCTACCTCGTCGAGAAATAGGACGGAGACACCTCATGAGCCCCCAGGCAACGCTGGATCTCATCACCCAGATGACCGAAGACCTGCAGGACGCCTACGAACTGCAGGCCGAACTCGTGCTCGCCGAGATGGAGGCGTCGAGGGCGCTGGTCGGCGGCTTCAAGGAGTATCGCTGCGAGAGCTGGCCGTTCTGCCCCTCCGGCGGGTACTACAGCGAGACCCGCCCGTCGGGCTGGAACCTGTTCTGGCACAACATCCGCACCAGTGACCACGAGCGCCAGGGCGAGGCGATGGACGCGCTTGCCGAGGCCGAGTCCGGCTACGACACCACCTGCACCGCGCAGACGAGCCGCAAGGACAAGCTGGTCAGCATCCCCACAGACGTGGGCGGCTTCCTCCTCGACTGGTTCAGCATCGACGCCTCGTTCGAGGGCGTCTACTACCCCGCCAACACCAACGAGATCCCGTCCAACGGTGAGCCGTGGGTGAGCGGGAACGCGGCGGGCTACGACGCCTCCATCGGCAGCCAGCGCACCGCCGCGGAGACCACGCGCGGCGTCGCCGGCGGGCTGGTGTCCAACACCACGACGTATCTCGGCAACGTCACGGACTCCATCGCGAACCTGACGAACCTGGCCCAGCAGCAGGAACAGCTCTACCTCGACGCCATCAAGATCGCGATCATGGAGCCGACGATCGGTAGCTTCATCGGCGCGGTGGAGGATTTCGCCCAACTCGTCATGGACCAGCGACAACTCTTCTACGACCGCGTGCAGGAGCAGGGCAGGCAGCTGTCGGCGGCCATCTCCTCCGTCGTGCAGGTGGGGCTCCTCGAGAACGACCTGACCGGCATCGGGCCGGGCGGCACCTGGCCGTCGCCCCGCAACGTCTCGCGCGACCTCGACCAGCCGGGCTCCACCGGCAACGACGAGGTGCGCACCAACGCCGAATGGTTCCAGTCGCAGGTCGCCTACTGGGACGACCTGGCCACCCAGATGGCGACGCTGCACAGCAACGCCTCGGGAGCGGCGCGGCTACCGGTCATCATGATCGATATGCCCCACTTCTCGGCCGCCGAGTCGTCGTCGCTCAACGGGCTGGCAGACAGCATCACCACTGCGATCGACGGGGGCCGCGCCGCCGCGGAATCCATGCGCGACTCGCTGCGGCAGACCGCCCGCAACTATCTGGACAACGAAGCCTCCTCCACCTCCCAGGCAGACTCCCTGTTCCGTGAGTACTTCGGCTAGGCGGGCGGCCGCCTGGGCCGCCGTCGGCGTGCTGGCCCTCGCGGGCTGCACCCCCGCCGACGAGCGTGCGGAGTCCACCGACCTGCTGCGGGAGTACATCGGCGCCACCGCGAGGCCCGCCGGGTTCACGGTGACCGATGAGTGGCGCCTCGAGGTCGTCGGCGGGCAGCCGCCCGAGACGCAGAAGCTCTACCCCACTGAGGGATCCAGCCTCGCGGATCCCGCCGCGCCCATCACGGTGCCGAGGGACGACTTCCCCCTGGACGACAGCATCGAGCTGGCCGAGGCGCAGATCGACGCGTGCGACGGTGCTGCCCGCGTCGCGGTGCGGGCCCTGTCACCAGGCATCGCGGTGGCCGAAGCCCAGTGCGACGGGCAGGGCAGCGTCTTCCTCGACGGCGAGCAGTTGGAGCCGATCACCGAACCCATCTCCGGAGCCGCTCTCACCCAGGTCTGGTCCGAGATCGAGCGCGCGGGCCTCACCGACGAAGTCCTGTCCGTTGAGATCGACGCGGAGGAAGGCTCCGCCGTCGTCTCCGTGCGAGGTGTCGACACAGCCAGGATCTACCAGTGGAGTCGCGGCCTCGACGCGGCGAGCACCAGCGTCGCGTCCCATCCGCTGCCCTCTGACGGCCCAGTGCCGGAGCCGGCACCGCTCCCGCCCGCAGGGGATCTGGCCTCCGCCGTCGACGGACTCCTCGGCTCCCTGCCTGATCCCAGCCTCGCCACCCGCCTGGCAGTGCAGCGGGACGGCGGCGTGACGACGGTGAGTCTGGAGTCCGCCGACTACACCCAATTGTCCTCAGCCACCTTCAGCGGGTGAGCTGACAGCACAGCGAAGCGGCCGACACCCCAAGGGTGCCGGCCGCTTCTGTCTCGCCTGATCGGGTGCTGTCACCGGATCAGATGGTGTGATCCTTGTTCTCGTCGGCCGGATCGGCCACGTCGGGCGTGCCCTGCTCCTTGCCGGAGGCGCGGCCGCGCTCGGCGAGGTCGCGGAAGCCGCGGTTGATCTCGTCCATGAACTTGTCGAGCTGCTCGCGCAGCTGGGCCAGGACGTTCTTGGCGCCCGCCTCCGAATCGGCTTCGGGGTGGGACTCGACGTACTGCTTCTTCTGCTCCTCGTAGAACTCCTTGGCCTTGTCGGCCACCAGGCCCACGAAACCGACGGCGGCGTAGGCCGTCTCCTCAGCCGCCTTGCGCAGGTTGTCGCCCAACTGCTCCGGGCTCCGGTGCTGCTCGGGACCGTCGACGGTGGTGTGCTGCTGCCCCCACGCGTCGCTGGTGGACGCGTCAGGGGCGTCGGTCGTGCCGGTGGTGCCAGTGGTGCCGTACTCGGCGCCCGACTCCTGGCTGGCCGCGGCCTCAGTGGCGTCGTAGGTGTAGGTGGGTTCATCGGCGAAGCGCTCGCCCTGGGTCTGGTCGTCCGGTCGGTCGTTGAAATGCTCGGTCATGGGACCCTCCTGGATCTCGTACGTTCCTTATCTAGTGTGCAACGCAAAGGGCGCCGCCACGAGGGGTTGGCTCCCCCAAAAACCCCCTATTCACCCCTGAGGATGGGACCCACGAGCGTTTCGGTGCGCCGGCGGCGCCACATCTGGATTTGGGGTCCCTGACCGACGCAGATCCAGATTCGGGGCCGTCCCGACGCCAGGTGTCGGGGGTCGGCAGAGAACGGGACCGCGCCGTTGAGAGGCGCCCCGGGCGCCAGATCTGGATTTGGGGTCCCTGACCGACGCAGATCCAGATTCGGGGCCGTCCCCGACGCGGGGTGTTGGGGATTGTGGGCAAGATGTGGGTATGAAGATGCGAGGCACGAAACTGTCAGTCGTCGGCGCGGGCGCCGTCGGCACCTCCCTGGCGTACGCGGCGCTGATCAAGGGCGCCGCGACGCACGTCGCGCTGCACGACCTCAGCGCCACCAAGGTGAAGGCCGAGGCCCTGGACCTCGCCCACGGGAGCCAGTTCCTGCCTCCCCACGTCACCGTCGAGGGCTCCGACGATGTCGCGGTGACGGCCAATTCCGACGTGGTGGTCGTCGCGGCCGGTGCGAAGCAGCAGCCCGGCGAGACCCGGATGGACCTCGCTGCGAAGACCGTCGGGATGATGAAGTCGCTGATCCCGCCGCTGGTGGAGCAGTCGCCCGACGCGGTGTTCATCATGGTGACCAACCCCGTCGACGTCACCACCCAGGCGGCACTCAAGATCTCGGGTCTCCCCCGCAACCAGCTGATGGGCTCCGGCACGGTGCTCGACTCGTCCCGTCTGCGGTGGCTCATCGCCGCGGAGTGCGCCGTCTCGGTGACCAACGTGCACGCCTACATCGCCGGCGAACACGGCGACACCGAGACTCCGCTGTGGAGCACCGCCACCATCGGCGGAGTGCCGCTGAAGCAGTGGGAGGAGCAGACCGGCCAGTTGAGTCGCGAGGTGCGCGACCGCATCGCCGAGCAGGTCGTCGGCGCAGCCTACGAGGTGATCGAGGGGAAGGGAGCCACCAACTACGCCATCGGGTTGGCGGGCACGCGCATCATCCAGGCCGTGCTGCGTGACGAGCACCGGGTGATGCCGGTGTCGTCGTACCTTGAGAACTGGCAGGGGATCTCGGACGTCTGCATGTCGGTGCCGCACGTCGTCGACGGCAAGGGTGTGGGCCGGGCGCTCGCGTTGCCCCTCACCGACGGGGAACTCCAGCGCCTGCGCGACAGCGCGGACCACATTCGTGAGGCCGCGCGCCGGTTGGGCTTCTGAGCCGGACGCCGGTCAGCGGGTGACGCGCAAAGACCTCGGGCCGGCGTCGGTCACCCGCTGGAGGCCCAGGTGTTGGATGGCTGCGCTGGGCAAGGCCGCCAACGCGGAGGTGGGCGAGAGTTCGGCGCTACGGGCGGGCTGGGGCGGCTCGGCACTGCTGACGGTGGCACAACTCGCAGTGCAGCTCAGGGCGCTTCTGTAGGGGCAGATCTCGCACCGAGGTCGGTGCAACAACCGCCACCACGACGGCGGCCCGAGCCAAACTGCGACTCTTGCCACCGCCGCGTCGTCAGGTGGCGGACGGCGGCAGCGCCAGACGACGCTGCGGCCGGTACCGGCCCTGGTGCACGCGCCCGGACGACTCCGCGGTGAACACCCGCGCGGCCATCTCGTCGCTCTGGATGCGCCGGACCAGTTCGCTCAGGCGCTCCACCTGGTCACGCATCGCGTCGACCTGCTCCTCGAGCGCGAGGATGCGACGGATGCCCTCTAGGTTGATGCCCTCAGTCTGCGACAGGTACTGCACGTGCCGCAGTTTCGCGATGTCGCGCAACGAGTAACGCCGGCCACGGCCCCGCGCCCGTTGGGGGACGACGAGGCCGAGCCGGTCGTAGCCGCGCAGGGTCTGCGCGTGCATGTCTGCCAGCGACGCGGCCACCGAAACGGGGAAGACCGCCGCGTCGGGGTCAAAGGGCTGCAGATGCTGGCTCATCGGTCATCACCCGCCGAACAGCGACTCGCGAGGGTTGACCTCGTGGGCCTTCTCGGCGTACTCCTGCAGCGCGGCCTTGGCCTCCGGGCTCAGATCGTCCGGCACCTCGACCTTGATGGTCACCAGCAGGTCACCCTGCGTGCCGTCCGGCTTGCGCGCGCCGCGGCCACGCACCCGCATCGTGCGCCCGTTGGGCGTCGACGGCGGGATCCGCAGCTTCACGCGCTGCCCCTGCATCGTGGGGATCTGGATGTCGGCGCCCAGGGACGCCTCGGTGAACGTCACCGGCACGTCCAAGGTGAGGTTGGAACCGCTGCGCCCGAACAACTTGTGCGGGGTGACGTGCACGCTGACGTACAGGTCGCCCGGCGCGCCGCCGTTCTCACCGGCCGCGCCCTTGCCCTTGAGCCGGATACGCTGCCCGTCCTCGACGCCGGCGGGGATCCGCACGTTCATCGTCTTGGTGGACTTCCCACGGCCGGAACCGGCGCAGTCCGGGCAGGGGGTGTCGACGATGAGGCCGCGACCGAGGCAGTCCGTGCACGGTTCGCTCATGTGGAACACACCGCCGGCCTGCGACGACTGCATGCCCGAACCCTCACAGGACGGGCACACCCGCGGCAACGTGCCGGCCTTCGCGCCGGTGCCCCGGCACGACGGGCACGGCTGATCCGAGACCGTCCGCATGGTCACCGTGGCGCCCTCGACGGCCTGCTCGAAGCTGATGGTCACGTCGCCCTCGATGTCGGCGCCGCGACGCGGGCCCCGCTGTGTGGCGCGACGGGTGGCCCCGGCGCCCCCGCTGAACAGACCGCCGAACAGGTCTCCGAAGCCCTGCTGCCCCGCACCCTGGCCGGCGTTGCGGAAGAGGTCCTCGAACGACGGCGACGCGCCGCCGCCGGGCTGCCCGGGCCGGTTGAACCGGAATCCGCCGCCGAACAGGCTGCGGGCCTCGTCGTATTCCTTGCGCTTCTCCGTGTCGGACAGCACCGCGTTGGCCTCAGAGGCCTCCTTGAACCGGGCCAGGGCGGCGCTGTCGCCCGGGTTCTGGTCAGGGTGGTTGTCGCGGGCGATCTGACGGAAGGCCTTCTTGATCTCGTCCGGCGACGCGTTCTTGGAGACGCCGAGAACCTTGTAGTAGTCCTTCTCGAGCCAGTCCTTGGTACTCACTTCCCGATCATCTCCTTCCTGAATCAGGGTGCATGGTTGTTCCTCCACAGGCCGGGCGGCCTGCCCTGCGACGTCGTCGCAAGGGCAGGCCCAGGCGCGGCATTACGGGTTGGCGACGGCGACGCGTGCCGGGCGCACGACCCGCCCCTTGAGCTCGTAGCCCTGCTGCATGACCTGCGACACGGTGGTGACCGTGACCGGCTCGTCCAGCTGGACCGCCATGAGGGCGTCGTGGCGGTTGGGGTCGAACTCCTCGCCGACCTCACCGAACGACACCAGGCCGTGCTTGGCCATGACCTTCTCCAGCTCGTCGGCGACCATGCGGAACCCACCGTCGATGTCGCCGTGCTCTCTGGCGAGCGCGATGGAGTCGAGCACGGGCATGAAGTCCGTCAGGACCGATTCGATGCCGGCCTGGCGGGCCAGGTCGCGGTCGCGGTCCACGCGCTTCTTGTAGTTGACGTACTCGGCGCCGAGGCGCTGAAGATCCGTCGTGCGCTCCGCCACGAGTTCCTCGAGCTCGGCGACACGGTCAGGAGCCTCAACGGCTTCGAACTCGACGGGGGCTTCAGGTGCGCCCGTGGGCGAGGCCGTCTCTTCGACGGTCTCGCCCACTGCGTCGCTGTCCGGAGTGAACTGCGAATCGGTCACTTGTCGTTCTCCTCGTCGACGATCTCCGCCTCGACGACGTCCTCTTCGCCCTCGGGCGTGGCGTCAGCGGCCCCACCGTCGGCCGGAGCGGACTCCTGAGCCTTGGCCTGGGCTGCGGCGTAGATCGCCTGACCCATCGCGGCGGCCTTCGTGTTGAGGTCGTCGATCGCGGCCTTGACCACGTCGTCGTCCTCGCCCTTCAGGGCCTCCTTCAGCGCGTTGGTGGCCTCCACGACCGGCGCCTTCACGTCCTCGCCGATGGTCTCGTCGTGCTCGGTGAGGAGCTTCTCGGTGCGAAACACCAGGGCGTCGCCCTCGTTGCGCATGTCGACGGCCTCGCGGCGCTTCCGATCCTCTTCGGCATGCGACTCGGCGTCCTTGACCATGCGCTCGATGTCGTCCTTGGCCAGGGCGGAACCGCCGGTCACCGTCATGGACTGCTCCTTGCTGGTGGCAAGGTCCTTGGCGTTGACGTGCACGATGCCGTTGGCGTCGATGTCGAAGGTGACCTCGATCTGGGGCACGGACCGCGGCGCGGGCAGGATGCCGGTCAGTTCGAAGTTGCCGAGCGACTTGTTGTCGCGGGCGAACTCACGCTCGCCCTGGTAGACCTGGATCATCACCGACGGCTGGCTGTCCTCAGCGGTGGTGAACACCTCGGAACGCTTGGTCGGGATGGTGGTGTTGCGCTCGATGATCTTGGTCATCACGCCACCCTTGGTCTCGATGCCCAGCGACAGCGGGGTCACGTCGAGGAGCAGCACGTCCTTGACCTCGCCCTTCAGCACGCCGGCCTGCAGCGAGGCGCCCAGTGCGACGACCTCGTCCGGGTTGACGCCCTTGTTGGGCTCCTTGCCGCCGGTGAGTTCCTTGACCAGGTCCGCGACGGCGGGCATGCGGGTGGAACCACCGACGAGGAGGACCGTGTCGATCTTGTCGACGGAGGTCTTGGCGTCGGAGATGACGGAGTTGAACGGCGCGCGGCAGCGGTCCAGCAGCGGCTGGGTCATGCGCTGGAACTCCGAGCGGGTCAGCTTCTCGTCGAGGTGCAGCGGGCCCTCCGCCGAGGCGGTGATGTAGGGCAGGTTGATGGCGGTCTCCGACGCGGAGCTCAGCTCGATCTTGGCGCGCTCGGCGGCCTCCTGCAGACGCTGGCGGGCCATCTTGTCCTTGGACAGGTCCACGCCGTTCTTGTTCTTGAACTGCGTGACGAGCCAGTCCACGACGAGGGAATCCCAGTCGTCGCCACCGAGGCGGTTGTCGCCCTTGGTGGCCTTGACCTCGAAGACGCCGTCGGCGATCTCGAGCAGCGACACGTCGAACGTGCCACCACCGAGGTCGAAGACGAGCACGGTCTGCTCGGTGTCGCCCTTGTCGAGGCCGTAGGCCAGCGCGGCGGCGGTGGGCTCGTTGATGATGCGGTCCACCTTCAGGCCCGCGATCTCGCCGGCCTCCTTGGTGGCCTGACGCTCGGCGTCGGAGAAGTAGGCCGGGACGGTGATCACCGCGTTGGTGACCGACTCACCCAGGTACGCCTCAGCGTCACGCTTCAGCTTCTGCAGCACGAATGCCGAGATCTGCTGGGGACGGTAGTCCTTGCCGTCGATCTCGACCTTCCAGTCGGTGCCCATGTGGCGCTTGACGGAGCGGACGGTGCGGTCCACGTTCGTGACCGCCTGACGCTTGGCGACCTCGCCGACGAGGACCTCGCCGGAAGTCGAGAAGGCCACCACCGACGGGGTGGTGCGCGAGCCTTCAGAGTTGGGGATGACGGTGGGTTCGCCGCCCTCGAGGACGGCGACGCACGAGTTGGTGGTGCCGAGGTCGATGCCTACTGCACGAGCCATGGGATTTCCTCCTGGGTGTTAGCTGCTGTGAAGCTGTTGAAGTCGAATCAGTTCCCTTGAGCGGGGTTGACTCAAGCTAACCACAGACCCCGCCCGCGCTCAAGTTAAAGTTGAGCTTATCCGGCTCAACCCTGGAGAACCCTGAGCATTTCCAGGGTGTGGGCGTAGAGGTGGACGGGCGCCTCGGGGGTCGAGGTCGAGGCGGGAAACGACGCAGTCCTCCGGCGTTGACGGGCGTCTACGGCCGCAGCTTGACGTCGTTGCCGCCCCACCACAGGAGCCCCTTGAGCACGACGGTCCCGTTGGACCCGTCACCCTGGGCCTCGGGGTGGATGTCGTTGCCGGCCATAATGGCCACCGACTGGTCGATGACGCGCACGCCCGGCGGCACGTAGACGTTGCAGCCGCCCATGATGGCGTTGAGGGTCAGGGTCACGATCCGGCCCGGACCCATGGCCTGGGTGAGGTCGTAGTTGTTGCCTCCCCAGAAGGCCAGGCAACCGACGTCGCGCGTGCCCGGCTCAACGAGGACGTCGCGCCCGCTCATGATGGCGACGGTGAAACCACCGTCGCCCTGAGCGGTGGCGGGCAGCGCCTCGTAGTGCGACGCGCGCGGCGCCATCTGGTCCTGCTGCATCATCAGGTCGCTACCCTCCGGAAGGTCCGCGACGAGCGCGGGCAGTTCGTCGGTGAAGACGGACTTGAGCGCCTTCTCCTGACGCTCCCGCATCTCGTCGAGGTCTAGCCGGCCGGCCTCGTAGGCCCGTTGGATGATGGTCAAGGTGTGATCGCGATCCGCATCCCCTGCACGCAATCGTTGAACGTCCATGGGTCAACCCTAGGCCCCCTAGCACCCGTGTCGGCACCGCACGTTAGAGTCGGGGCAGATCGCTGACCAGGGGGAATCAATTCATGCGCATCCAGACACTGTTCGTCGCCGTCTTCGTGGCCCTGACCACAATCTTCGCCTCCGCCCAACCCGCCTCAGCGGAGTCCACGTGGCGGATCACGGGCCGGCTCGGGGACTGGCAGGTGCTCTCCGGCTACGCCGTCGGGGAGTCGCTGCTGCCCGGTGACGAACTACGACTCAAGGTCCACGGCACAGGCGCGACGGTCTCCGTCGAGATGTTCCGAATGGGCCACTACGACGGGGCCGGCGGCCAACTCGTGGCCACTGCTCCCGCCCAACCTGCCGTGAAGCAGCCTGCCTGCGTGACGCGCGACAAGACCGTGGACTGCTCCGGCTGGAGCGTCACGCACCGCTTCGACACCACCTCCTGGCAGCCGGGCGCCTACCTGGCGAAGCTCTCAGACAACGGCGGCAACCAGCGCTACGTCTCGGTGTTCCTGCGCTCCCCCAGCCACTCCGGGGCCGTGACCGTGATGTTCGCCACCTCCACACACGCGGCGTACAACAGCATCGGCGGCTACTCGCTGTACGTCGGCCTGCCCGACGGCAGCGCGCTCAATCGGGCCTA
The DNA here is from genome assembly GCF_014164735.1 of Tessaracoccus sp. MC1756. NCBI lineage: Bacteria > Bacillati > Actinomycetota > Actinomycetes > Propionibacteriales > Propionibacteriaceae > Tessaracoccus > Tessaracoccus sp. MC1756. Next base: position 719,026 of record NZ_JACJFZ010000002.1, read on the forward strand.
CACCGTCAACATGAACCGGCCCAACCGCGGCAACGGCGCGGACAAGTTCTACCGCTACGAACTGGGCTTGGTCCAGTACCTCGAGTCGCTGGGCGTTCCCATCAGCTACACCACCAACTCGGAACTGCACCGCGGCGCGGATTCGTTCCGGGGCTCGCGGACGCTGGTGATGCTGGGCCACGACGAGTACTGGTCCGTCGAGATGCGCCGCAATGCCGAAATCCTGCGAGACAGGGGCACGAACCTCCTCTTCCTGGGCTCCAACGCCGCCTACTACCGGACGCGCTTCAATGCAGACTTCACCGAGGTCACCTCCTACAAGCTCAGCCACCTCGACCCCGTGCAGGACCGCACCTCGACGGGCACCTTCCGCGCGGAGCCCTACCCCAACCCGGAGGCCCGACTGATCGGCTCACAGTACGACTGCGACGGGGCCAATCCGCAGACTGACCTGGTCATCACCAACCCGTCGTTCTGGGCGTTCAAGGGAACCGGCGCCACCGCGGGCTCGCGGTATCCCCAGCTCATCGGCCACGAGGTCGACAAGGCGGGCCCTGATTCCCCCCAGGGCGTCCACATCGCCGCGCACTCGACGTTCGACTGCACCACCCGCAAGGGCATCTCAGACCTGACGTACTACGTGGCGCCGTCGAAGGCAGGCGTGCTGAACCTGGGCACGATGGGCTTCGCGTTCGCCCTGACGCCCGGGATCGCCTACGACGCGCGTTCGGTCGCGTTCGTCAAGCAGGTGCTGGCCACCGTCGTCACCGAAGCAGCGAAGGGGCCGCTGGGCACCACCCACACGGAACGGGGCAACTTCCTCGACGTCTACCCGGCCCCGCCCGCGCCGAAACCGCTCGACATCTACACCGCCCCTGGCGAGCACCTCGTCAACGGGCGTCGCTGGAGAACCGCCTGCGAGCCCTACTCCCGAACCGAGCGGTGCCGCACGGAGATATGGGCGACGACGGTCGCCCAGGTGGGCGGCAGGTTCGTGCAAACGAACGGTTGGGCATTCAACAACCTGACCTACAAGACCTCGCCCCGGGCAATGTGGAAGGGCAACCCCTTGGCCGCAACCGGGTCCTGGACCGCGGTTGACGGGCGCAAGTGGCGCACGGAATGCGACACCCCAGCCACCGGTCGCAACGGGTGCCGGAGCTACATCGAGTCGGACGCCATCGCGCTCGTGACGAAGGCGGATGGTTCGAAGGTCTACGAATGGACGCGCGACTGGCGGTTCAACAACATGGTGCGCTTCAGCTGATCCGGCGCCCGGCGCCACCGGGTCACGCTAGAGGGCGGCCAGGCTGATGTTGGCGATCTGGTTTCCGTAGTGCCGGCGGATCTCGAGCTTGCGCTCCAGGTCCGTGATCACGGCGATGGCGAAGTTCTCGTCGTACAGCGCGGCGCAGGAGCCCAGGCCACCGGGGCTAAAGACGTTGACCTCCATGAGCTTGTCGCCCACGATGTCGAGCCCGACGAGGAACATCCCGTCGGCGACGAGCTTGGGCCGCACCACGTCGACCATCTCGAGCATCTCGTCAGTGACCTTCACGGCCACCGCCTTGCCACCGGCCGACATGTTGGAGCGCAGGTCGGACCCGCTCGACCGGCGTCGGAAGGCCGCATACTTGCCGTTCATCATCAGCGGCTTGCCGTTCATCACGAACATCCGCACATCGCCGTTCTTCGCCTCCTCCAGGTACTCCTGGGCCACGACGTAGCCGTCGCGGGAGATCGCCTCGATGATCTGGTTCATGTTGGGGGATTCGTCCGTGTTCACCAGGAACACGCCACTGCCACCGGAACCCTGCAACGGCTTCAGCACGGCACGGCCGCCGAGATCCTTCACGAAGTCGACGATCTGAGCCTCGTCACGCGAGATGAGCGTAGTGGGGCGCACCGCCTCCGGGAAGTGCTGGAAGTAGGCCTTGGAGAGCGCATTGGCCAGGCTGGTGGGGTCGTTGACCACCAGGACCCCCGTCGAGGCGATGAGCTGCCCGAAGGCGACCCCCGCGTTGTTGGCCCACGCCGAGCCCTGCGCGTCGTCGGCGGGATCCGAGCGGAGCATCACGATGTCGAACTCGCTGAGCGGTAGCCGCTCCTCAGACGTGGGCTTCTGCACGTCCTCGATATAGCGCTCGAGTGAGCGGTAGTTCTTGCCGGCCCCGGCGCGGGCGCGGGCGCTGAGGGAGCCGTCGGGCTCGTAGGCGAAATTGCCCATCCCCATCAGCCACGCCTCGTGGCCCATGTTCGTGGCGTGCATGGCCAGCCTGGTGGTGGTGTATTCGGCCTTCTCGGTCATGACGTCGTTGACGACGAATCCGATCTTCATGCTGCAACTCCTTGGATGAGTTCGGTGGGGTCTGTGGTCTGGGCTGCGACGAGGAGCCGCTCGCGGCTGCTGGCCTCGTCGAACCAGCGGGGCAGCACGACGGGGGCGCTGAGCACCCCTCGTGCGTTGAGTTCTTCGATGAGAGGGAGGTCCTCCAGGGCGAACTTGCCGAGGAAGAAGGCGCCGAGGTCGCCGCCGGAGCGGAGGTGCCCCAGGATGTCGATGAGGCCGCGCAGGTAGCAGGCGTCCTTCGTCAGCCCGCCGGAGCGGAAGATGCGCATCACGGTGGAGAAAGCGCCTCCGGGGTGGAAGCCGTCGTCGACGAGGCCCTCCCAGCATTCGCGGAACGACGCCCCGCCGAGCATGCGCGACACGGTGAGCACGCGGCCGGCGAGTTGCCGGAGCCGCGACGCGGTCAGTTCCCCGCAGGCCACCTCCGCCAGCACGGCCAGGCCCTCCTGGGTCTCGTCGTACCCGGCCAGGCCGGTACCCAGAACCTGGAGCGGCTGGTGGGAGCCGTTGACCTGGGTGACGAGGTGCGTGCCGACCTCGTGCTGGATCAGCGCGTTGGCGCGGTCCGCCGATACGGAGGCCTCCGGCCCGATCAGCAGCAGGTTGCCCGACACCATGACGCCGGTGGAATCCGGCCGGATCTCCGCGTGGATGTCGACGTCGGGTTCGAGCCCGCGGTAGTAGTCGAGTTCCTCGTTGGCCAGGGCCAGGAACTCCTCGGCCGTCAGCCGTTCACCGGACCATGCCGAGGCGTCGATCCGGCTGAGGATCGCCTCGGCCGCCGTGAGCAGGTCCTGGTGGACCCCGCCGAACAGCTCGATGGAGAGGTTGCGGAAGTCCTGCGAGCCGCGGCAGCGCAACATCGACAACTGGAGGTCCAGCTCGCGGTGCTTGTTGCGCAGCAGGGCGCCCACCGTCGCGTCCTGGACGCGGGTGACGTCGATGCTGTGCAGCACCGTGTGGAGCACCTCCGGCTCGATGATGTAGTCGCGGTAGGTGAACTCCGGCTCCCGCACGTCGCCCGCGATGAAGGCGTCCTTCACGTCGTTGGCGTCGATCGGCGTGACGTCCAGGATGAACCGGAAGCTGGTGCTCAGCTGCGACAGTTGGAGGTCGATGGCCTGGTCCACCATCGAGAGCGGGTTGTTACTCATCCGCCCTCGCCAGCCATGGCCTGCTCGGGATCCCGGCGCTGCGGGATGTGCCGCTCGGGGATCTCGGCGAGCGCCGCCAGCACCGGGCCCTGGGTCTTCTCGAGGGCCGCCGCGAGCCGTTCGATGTGCTCGTGGTCCGGCTCCCCCGTCCACTCGTCCATGAACGTCTTCTTGAACTCGATGGCCAGCACGCAGCCCACGCCGGGGTAGCGCTCATGGACGAACCACGCGAGGTTCTGACCCTTGAACTTCACGTTCTCGCGGATGTCGAAGCCCTGACCCAGCATCGATTCGCGGAAAGCGCCCGCCACGTCGCCGAACGTCTCGTGGTTCAGCGAGCCGGTGCCCAGGTTGACCTCCGGGTTCTCCTCGACCGGCTCGTCGGGCGCGTCCGCGCCGTCGCGGCGATGGTTGTAGGAATGCACGTCGTAGATGACGAACGGGCCGCGCTCGGCCACTACATCGAGGCGCTCCGCCAGGGCGGCATAGAACGCGTCGTAGCCTGTCAGGGCGATGTCGACCGCGTCCTCGGGAAGTTCCTCCGTATCCCAGACCTTGAGGCCCCAGCAGTCGTCCGGCGTCCGGTAGACGGCCTTGGTGCGGATCCGGTTGAGATCCGTCTCGAACCGCGACAGGTGCACGTTGACCCGTGCCGGGATGCGACCGGCGATGAGGTCCGTGAAGGGGTCCTCCTCGCGGAAGCGCACCTCCTCGTCGAGCACCATGGACTTGGCGATCTCTGGGCTCAGGTCATGCCCGGCATGGATGGAGGTGGCGATCAGTTGACCGGACCAGTCACCGAGGAACTCGAATGCTTGCATGCACCATTACTACCCGACGACCGGTTCGCGGGTGCGAAAACGTACAGCTATGAAGGCGTGCCGCGGTTGTGGCGGGCGTTGCTCAGGAGCCGGGCTGGACGAGCCCGGACTCGTAGGCCAGGACGGCGACTTGGACGCGGTCGCGGAGGTCGAGCTTGCCCAGGATCCGGGAGACATACGTCTTCACCGTCGTCTCGCTGAGGTACAGCCGGGCGCCGATCTCCGCGTTGGACAGCCCTCGGGCCACCAGCCGGACGACGTCCAGCTCGCGCTCGCTCAACGTGCCCAACCCCTCGGGCGTGACGCCCGGCGCGGGACGGCGCGTGAACTGTTCCAACAGGCGACCGATCAGGGCCGGCGCCAACATCGACTCGCCTCTGGCCACCACGCGGACCGCGTGCACCAGGTCGTCGGGCGCGACGTCCTTCAGCAGGAACCCCGAGGCGCCCGCGCGCACCGCCGACCACACGTACTCGTCGAGATCGAACGTGGTCAGCACCAGGATCTTCGGGTGCGGCCCCGGCCCGGCGAGGATCCGCTGCGTGGCGGCGACACCGTCGAGCCTGGGCATCCGGATGTCCATCAGCACGACGTCGGGGCGCTCCCGGCGGGTCAGTTCGACGGCGACCTCACCGTCGGCCGCCTCCCCCACCACCGTCAGCCCCGCACGCTCGAGGATCAGCCTGAACCCGGCTCGCACCAGTTCCTGGTCGTCCACGATCAGCACCCTGGTCATTGACCCTCCAGCGGCAGGACGGCCTCGACGGCGAACCCGTCGTCGTCGTGGACCGTCAGTGTGCCGCCGAATAGGGAGACCCGCTCGCGGATCCCGACCAGGCCGTGACCGGGGGCGGCGCCTCCCGGCAGGGCCGGGCCGGCGTCGCTGACTCTGATGCGCAGGTCGTCGCCGAAATGGATGCCCACGTCCGCCGAGGTCGCCGCCGAGTGTCGACGCACGTTGCTCAGCGCCTCCTGCACGATCCGGTAGGCCGCCAGATCCAGCCCTCCGCCGAGCGGCACCTGCCGGCCGGTCCGGGTGACGCGGACCTCGAGCCCCGCGTCACGGACCGCGGCCACGAGCTCGGGCAGCGCCTCCAGCCCCGGCAGGGGCGTCAGCGCCGCCACCGGCTCTGGCACGCGGAGCATCTGGATCATGCGCCGCATCTCCGACATGGCGCCCGTGCCGCTGGTGCGGATGGCGCCCAGCGCGCGCCGCACGAACTCCGGGTTCTCGTCGACCACCTGTTCCGCTGCCCCCGCCTGCACCACCATGACGCCGACGGCGTGCGTGACGATGTCGTGCAGCTCCCGGGCGATCCTCGCGCGCTCCTCCGCAACGGCGGCCGCCGAACGTTCCCGGCTCGCCGCCTCGGCCTGCTCAGCGGCCACCGCAGCAGCCACCGCCTTCTCCTCAGAGGCGCGCAGCCCGCGGCCGACGAGATAGGCCAGCGCCACCGTGGCCCAATGGAAGAGGAGTTCCCCCGGGCTACGGAGATCCGGCAGCGCCAAGTCCGCCAGCGCCAGATAGGCCGCGATCAACACCGCGGCGAGCCACCTCAGGGCGCCAGGGGCGTGGCGCGCCATCGAGTAGGCCAGCACATAGGTGGGCACCAACTGGCCGAGGAACAGCACCTGTAACTGACCGCCGGTGAGCAAGCCCAGCACCGGCCAGACGAGGAGCGCGGCCACCGCCACCCACGGCCGCGCTCTCCGTTGCGACAGCAGCGCGGCGACCGCGACGATGCCGACGGAACTGACTGCGGGCGAGCCGGCCCCGAAGACGGACTCCATCGGCAGCCACACCTCGAACAGTCCCAGCGCGGCGAGCAGCGCCGAGACCACCAGGTCCTGCGCCTGCGGGCTGAATCGAGGCCGTGCCATGCGCACAGCCTAAGCAGCCCACCGTCGTCCCATGCCATTCCAGGGAAGACCGCTGGGTCTCCGGAAGTGGACTTCGCGGGACACAACCGACCACGTGGGGCTGATGACCGGCCAACCGCCAGCTTCGTAGCGTCGGCGGCAACCGGCACCGGTCGGTCCCAACCAAGGAGCAGCCATGCACATCACCTCACCCACATTGCGCTGGACCACCGCGGTCACGCTCGTCCTCGCGGCGCTCACCACGTGCGCCTCCCTGCCCTTCGGCCCCAACTTCTCGGGGCCACCCGCCACGTGGCTGGCAGAGATCGCCGTGACCCCAGCCGCTGGCTGGTCCTTCCACCTGTTCACCATGTCGCAGTTGTTCCTGGCCGCGGGCGTCGTCGGCATCGCGGCCCAGACCTGGCAGCGCGCACCGAGGCTGACCTTTGTGGCCACCGCCCTCATCGCCCTGAGCGCGTTCGCCCACGGCGTTGGCGGGGGCGTCCAGGCCGTGCTTCTCACCTTCGCCCCCCACACAGAGCTGCACGACGAGGTGGGGCCGGCCATTGAAGCCATGTACAGCAGTCCCCACCTGGCGCCCTACCTGGCGTTCGGCGTGCTGGGCCTGGTGCTCGGCATGATCCTGTTCGGCGTCATGCTGCTGCGCGCCCGTTTCGGGCCGCGCTGGCTGGGCGTGGCGCCCATCCTCTTCGTGGTGGCCGAATTCGGGCTCAGCTCGTTGAGCGAGTGGGCCTTCTACGCCGCCGGACTACTGTTCGGGGTCACCCTGGTGGGGCTGGCCGTAGTGACGCTACGCGGAACGCTCGATGATGGCGCGCACGACGACGGCATCGTTCGGGGCGCTGACGACGCGGCGGGGCAAGTCCTCGATCCCCTCGAAGCGCGCCGGGCGTGACGGCACCACGCCGATGGCCTCGATGATGGTCTCGGCGAACTTCACCGGCAGCGCCGTCTCCAGCACGATGACCGGGCCGTCGACGGAGAGGCTGCCGGCGACCTGCACGGCGTCGGCCGTGTGCGGGTCGATGACCACGCCGTCGGCCCTGAAGACGCGGCGGATCTGGTCCAGCCGGTTCTGGTGCGTGGACGTCCCCGCCACGAACCCGAACCGCTCGACCTGGCCGCGGAACTCCGGGGTGTCGCTCAGGTCGAAGGAGCCGTGGGAGCCCAGTTCGTCGACGAACAACTCCCGCACGCGCGCGGCGTCGCGGCCCAGCAGGTCGAAGACGAAGCGCTCGAAGTTCGAGGCCTTCGAGATGTCCATCGACGGCGAGCTCGTGGCGTGCGTCTCGGCACCGGCCCGCACGCGGTAGACGCCGGTGCGGAAGAACTCCTCCAGCACGTTGTTCTCGTTGGTGGCCAGGATGAGCCGGTGGATGGGCAGGCCCATCTCGCGGGCGATGTGGCCGGCGGCGATGTTGCCGAAGTTGCCCGACGGCACGGCGAAGCTGACCGGCCCCGTGAGCTTCCCGGGGAGCTGCAGCCACGCGGCGAAGTAGTAGACGACCTGGGCCAGTAGGCGCGCCCAGTTGATGGAGTTCACGGCCCCGATCTTGTGCCGGGCCTTGAAGTCGGCGTCCGCGTTGATGGCCTTGACGATGTCCTGGCAGTCGTCGAACACGCCGTCGACGGCGACGTTGACGATGTCCGGGTCGTCGATGGAGAACATCTGCGCCTGCTGGAACGGCGTCATCCGGCCCTGCGGCGACAGCATGAACACCTTCACGCCCCGCTTGCCGCGGAGCGCGTACATGGCCGAGGACCCGGTGTCGCCGCTGGTGGCGCCCAGGATGGTGATCCTCTCTCCGCGGCGCTCCAGCTCGTAGGCGAACAGCTCGCCCAGCAGCTGCATCGCCATGTCCTTGAAGGCGGCGGACGGGCCGTTGCTCAGGTGCGCCAACCACAGCCCGTCGCTCAGCTGCGTCAGCGGCACCACGGCGGGGTCGAGGAACTTCGACGGCGCGTAGGCCCGCTCCACAATGCCGCGCAGGTCTTCGGCCGGGATGTCGTCGATGAACAGCGCGACGATCTCGAAAGCGAGCGCCGCGTAGCCCTGGTCTGCCAGCAGCGTGCGCCAGGCATCGAGTTGGGCGACGGAGACCTGCGGGTAGCTGTCCGGCAGGTACAGCCCGCCGTCGGCGGAGAGACCCTCGAGCAGGATGTCGCTGAACCGCTTGCCGGGCGCGCCCGAGGCATCGCGGGTGGAGACGTAGAGCATGGGGTGGAGTCTAGTGTGCGGGCCGCTGGGCGATGGCCGGGATTCCGCGGCGCCACCACCACCACAGCGGCACCCCCACCACGAACATGGCGACATAGGGTGCCATCGCATCCTGCAGCGCGGGCAGCAGCGCGAACGCGGCCACCACCACCAGCCAGACGCGGTCCGTCAGCGGGGACCGCGGGCAGAAGACATACAGCGGCAGCAGCCACGTGAGGTACCAGGGTTGCAGCGCGGGCGCGCACACCATGAAGGCCACCAGCACGGCTACGGCGAAGAGCCACGGCCGGTCCCCCGTCGCCCGCCCCTTCGGGCCCCACTTCACCCACAGGAGCACCACGGCCACCGCGATCAGCAGGGTGGAGAGCAGGTTGATGGCGCCGTCGGAGACCCCCTCCGGGAAGATCTCGTGGTAGCGGAAGAAGGACGCCACCCACGAAAGCGGGGCGTTGCTGGTGGCGCCGATGGGCTGGCCGGCCGTCGGGTTGCGCCAGCCGAGGCCCCAGTGGAGCGAGGTGGCCAGGAACGTCAGCACCGTCACCGCTCCCGGCACGACCGCCACCCATGTGAGACCCCACCAGGAGGACCGGGCGGGCCGACGGAGGCTCCAGGCGACGGCCACCACGCCGAGGCCGTACAGGGCGGCGGACTGCTTGATGCCCATCGCGACGCCCAGCAGCAGGCCGGCGACGACGAGCCCGCGCCAGCCGCGCCAGCCCTGGTCGGTGACCGCCAGGAATGCGGCCACGCCGAGCGCCACCATCAGGGCGTCGTTGTGGGCGCCGCCGATCCACTGCACGAGGATCACGGGGTTGAGCAGCCCCGCCCACAGCGCCAGGCCCGGGTCGACGCCGAAGCGCCGCGCCAGCCGCGGCAGCACCCACGCGAGGATCGCCAGCGCGAGCACGCTCTGGATCCGCATGGCCATCGGGGTGGCGAGGATGTCGCCGGCGGTCAGCCGGGAGACGAGGCCGAACAGGTCGAGTTGCAAGGAGGGGTAGACCGACGTGGTGGTGTGCCAGTGGGTCCCCACGAGCAGGCCCGGCTGCCCCGCATCGCCGATGGCCGTCTCGTACGGGTTGATGCCGCGGGCTACCTGCCAACCGGTGGCCGCGTACGCGTAGGCATCACGGGAGTGGAGCGGCAGCGACACCAGCATGGGCAGCGACCACAGGGCCGCCGTCGTCAGCGGGCGGTGCCAGCGGGGGCCCAACTGCCACCAGGCGAGCAGCAGCACGCAATGGCCGGTGAAGGAGACGATCACGCGCCACCAGGAGGCGGGGCCCTCGAGCAGCCCGGGGGCGTCGACGAACGCGGCACCGACGATGACGAGCACCGCCGAGAACCCGATCGTCACCCACAGCCAGTTACGCACCGCGCCAGACTAGTGGAATCGATCTGTGGGATATTTTCGCCACGACTATGTTGCGGATTACTCTGGGCACATGCATCGTGTCGTCATCATCGGATCCGGCTTCGGCGGGCTGTTCGCGGCCAAGGCCCTGAAGCACGCGGACGTGGACATCACCCTCATCGCCAAGACCAACACGCATCTCTTCCAGCCGTTGCTCTACCAGGTGGCGACCGGTGTCCTCAGCGAGGGTGAGATCGCACCCCCCACCCGTGAGATCCTGCGCCGGCAGAAGAACGTGCAGGTGCTGCTGGGCCTCGTCGAGGACATCGACCTGACCGCCCGCACCGTCAAGTGGCGCTTCCACAACCAGCACCACGAGACGCCCTACGACACCCTGATCGTGGCCGCCGGCGCCGGCCAGAGCTACTTCGGCAACGACCACTTCCGCACGTTCGCGCCAGGCATGAAGACGATCGACGACGCGCTGGAGCTGCGGGCCCGCATCCTGAAGTCGTTCGAGGTGGCCGAGTTCACCGTCGATCCCGACGAGCGGCGCCGGCTCCTGACGTTCGCCGTGGTGGGCGCCGGCCCCACGGGCGTCGAGATGGCCGGCCAGATCCGCGAGCTGGCGGATTCCACGCTGCGCAACGAGTTCCGCTCCTTCGATCCCTCCGACGCCCGCGTCGTGTTGCTCGACGGCGCCGACCAGGTGCTCCCGCCGTTCGGGCCGCGCCTGGGCCGCAACGCGCAGGAGACGCTGGAGAAGCAGGGCGTGGAGGTGCAGCTGGGCGCCATCGTCACCGACCTGGACGACGACGGCCTGACCTTCCGCCGCAAGGACGGCAGCACCGAACGCATCGAGGCAGGCTGCAAGGTGTGGGCCGCCGGCGTGCAGGGCAGCGAGCTGGGCGCGACCCTCACCGAGCAGTCCGACGCGGAGCTGGACCGCTCAGGCCGCGTCGTCGTCGACGAGAACCTGAACCTCCCCGGGCACCCCGAGGTGTTCGTCATCGGCGACATGGCCTCGATGCCGGGAGTGCCGGGTGTCGCCCAGGGCGCCATCCAGGGCGCGAAGCACGCGGCGAAGACGATCCGGGCCCGCGTCGAGAACTCCTCTGAGCCCGGTGCGTTCACATACCGCGACAAGGGGTCCATGGCCACCATCTCCAAGTTCGCCGCCGTCACGCAGATCGGCAAGATCCAGCTGACCGGTTTCATCGCGTGGCTCGCGTGGCTGTTCCTGCACCTCCTCTACATCGCCGGGTTCAAGCAGCGCATCACCACGCTGCTGAGCTGGTTCATCACGTTCGTGACGAACGGCCGCTCACAGCGGGTGGTCACCAACCAGCAAATGGTGGCGCGCCTCGCGTTGGAGCGTCTCGGCGCCGGTTCTTCTGGCAAGCTGATCCACGGCGAGGAGCTGACCGAGGACTAGGAGCTGCGATGGACGCCTTCCTGAAGGTGGTGCGTGACCTCGCGCTGCTCGTGGCCAGGATCGTGCTGGGCGTGACGCTGATGGCGCACGGCTGGTACCGCTGGAACATCACGGGCCTCGAGGACCAGACCAACATCCTGGAAGGTGTGGGTCTGCCCAGTGCGGAGGGTCTCGTCATCGCGACGATCGCCTTCGAACTCATCGGGGGTGCCCTCCTCATCTTCGGCCTGGCCACCCCACTCATCGGCCTGGGCATGATCGTCCAGAACGGCGCGGTCATGCTCACGACGCGGCTCGACGCCGGCTTCTACCAGCACGACCGCGGCTGGGAGTACAACGCCGTCCTGGCCACCTTCGGCCTGATCTTCCTGGCCTTCGGCTCCGGCCGCGCCGGCCTCGACTACCTGTTCTTGCGCCCCCGCGACGACGCTGCCGAGCGCCTGATCGAACCGGACCCCCGGGACCGCCCGACGGCCTACCCTGTTCCGGACGAACCGCCGGCGGGCTCTCACAGGTACCCCACAGAAACTCCATAGCATTCACCCACCCGGCGGTGAGAGAGTGGACCCATGGCCCATGCTGACACCCTGACCCGCCCGGACGGCACGCCCATCCGCGTGCTCACCGTCGACGACGAACCCAGCCTCATCGAGTTGCTGTCGATGGCCATGCGGTACGAGGGGTGGGACGTCTACACGGCGACCTCCGGCACGGAGGCCGTCAAGGTGGCGCGCGAGGCGCAGCCCGACGCCCTGGTGCTCGACATGATGCTGCCGGACTTCGACGGGCTGGAGGTGATGCGCCGCATCCGCACCGAGGACCCGGACGTGCCGGTGATCTTCCTCACCGCGAAGGACGGCGTCACGGACCGCATCGCCGGGCTCACCGCCGGCGGCGACGACTACGTCACCAAGCCGTTCTCGCTCGAAGAGGTCATCGCGCGGCTGCGCGGGCTCCTGCGCCGCTCCGGTGCCACGTCGATCCGCCCCGAGACCCAGATCGTCGTCGGCGACCTGATCCTCGACGAGGACTCCCACGAGGTGACCCGCGCCGGCGAACACATCAACCTCACCGCCACCGAGTTCGAGTTGCTGCGCTTCCTGATGCGCAACCCCAAGCGGGTGCTGTCGAAGGCGCAGATCCTGGACAGGGTGTGGAACTACGATTTCGGCGGCCAGGCCAACGTGGTGGAGCTGTACATCTCCTACCTGCGCAAGAAGATCGACGCGAACCGCGACCCCATGATCCACACCATGCGCGGCGCGGGCTACGTGCTGCGGCCGGCGGCCGGATGAGCCCTCAGCGACGCGGCTCCCTCGCCGCCCAGATCCAGCCCCGCGTCGTCATCACCGTCGCGGTGCTGGCGCTCGTGGTGAGCATGGTCACCGTCTTCGCGGCCGCCACCATCCTCTACCGCCAACTCGACACCGAACTGGACGGAGCGCAGGTGCGGCAGGGTCGCGGGCCGGGCTGGAGCAGCGGTGACCGGGTGCCGGGCATCGAGACCCCCGGCATGAGGGTGGGCACCGTCATCGCCTTAGAACTGCCCGACGGCAGCGCCGTGGGCAGCGTCATCGAGGACGGCGAGGTCGACTCCGTGACCACCGCGGCGATGATCCGGCTCGTCGAACTGCCCGCCGACGGCGAGAAGCGCTCTGTGATGCTGCCCGGGATGGGCAAGTACCGCGTCGAGGCGCGCCAGACGCGGCTGGGCAAGGTGTCGGTGGGGCTGCCCACCGGCGACATCGACCGCTCGCTGCTGTGGCTGACGCTGTTCGCGGCGGGCATCTCGTTGTCGGCTGTCGCCGTCACCGCCCTGGTCACCCGCGAGGTGCTGGGCCGCGCCACCCGGCCGCTGACCGCGCTCACGAACACGGCAGACCAGGTGAGCCACCTGCAGCTGGAACGGGGCCGCGTCGAGGTGCCGAGGGTCTCGGTGGGGGCGCTGCCGGAGAACAACGAGGTCACCCGCCTGGCAACCGCCTTCAACGACATGCTGGACCGGATCGAGAGCGCGCTGGCCGCCCGCGAGGCGTCCGAGGTGAAGCTGCGCCGGTTCGTCGCCGACGCGTCGCACGAGCTGCGCAACCCCCTGGCCGCGATCCGGGGCTACAGCGAACTGGCGGAGCGCGCACCCGAGGGCGAGAAGTCCTTCGCGCTGCAGCGCATCGATTCGGAATCCCGACGCATGACCAAGCTGGTCAACGACCTGCTGCTGCTGGCCCGGCTCGATGCCGACACCCAGGTGGAGGCCAGGCCCGTGGACGCCGTCGAGGTGGTGGTCAACGCCGTCAGCGACGCGCAGGCGGCGAGCCGCGACCACCAGTGGCAGCTGATGCTGCCCGAGCCGGAAGTCATGGTGCTGGCCGACGCGGACCAACTGCACCAGGTGATGATCAACCTGCTGAGCAACGCCCGGGCCCACACGCCGCCCGGCACCGTCGTGCGCACGTGCGTGCGGCGGCATGGGGACCGCGCGGTGATCGAGGTCGCCGACAACGGGCCGGGCATCCCGCCCCACATCCTCCCCCGCGTGTTCGAGCGGTTCACGAAGGCCGACGACGCGCGCACCCACTCCACCGTGCCGTCCACGGGGCTGGGGCTGGCGATCGTGCGTGCCATCGCCGAGGGCTTCGGCGGGTCGGCGATGGTGTCGAGCAGGCCTGGCCGGACGGCGTTCACCGTGACGCTGCCGCTGGCCCCCGTCGACTGACCGACGGGCGACTCCAGCCCGCCACTTCGACGACCCCGTGGTGAACGACGCCCGTGCGCAGGCGGGGCCAGTGACGCATCCTTCGGTGGGCTGGGGTCTCCCGTTGGACGTCGAGGCGCTGGATGCTTCCGCTGGGCTAGGCAGCAATGCCGGAGCTGGGCACGGGCCAGGCGCCAGGGCGGACTTCAGGTTCCGGGCCAGTGCTGGAAGTGGCGCCGTCCTCGGGCACAAACCCAGCATTGAACACTTCCGCCCCGCTTCAGTGCTGGAAGTGACGCCGTCCTCGGGCACAAACCCACCAGTGAAGCGAGCTCAAGCCGCCGGACGACGCTGGGTACCGCCCACCTGACGCGTTGGATGCCTTCGCCCACGGTGACCACCAGCGGCCGAGAGTCGATACTAACGGGAAGAACCCCGGGCTTCCAAGCGTGTTTGGAGCGAAGCTCAGGCAGCCGGACGACGCTGGGCACCACCCACCTGACGCGTGGGCTGCCCTCGCCCACGGTGAGCACCAGCGGCCGAGAGCCGACGCGCTGACGCAAAGAACCCCCGGGCTTCCAAGCACGTTTGCTTGGAGCCCGGGGTTCCGTTTCAGCTACTCGGCTGACCGCCTGAGCCGCGCGCGGAACGCCCGGCCCAGGTCAGAATCAGCCTCGCTTCTCGGGTCCTCCGAACATCACGATGTTGTTGAAGACCCACTCGTTGCTCTGCGAGAAGGTGTAGCCACCCGCAGGCTTCGCCGTGGCCGCGTACACCGTCGTCATCGTGTAGGAGCGGCACGCGCCCCTACCGGTGGCGGCGGTGTCGCATTCGGTCTTCCACTGCCGACGGGCCGAAGTGAACTCCCCGGCCTGACCCAGCGGGTTGCCCTTCCAGGCCTGACGGGTCATGTACGGCAGGTACGTCAGGTTGTTGAACGCCCACCCCGACTCGCGGACGAACTTACCGTCCTCGACCTTGACCACGGTGGCCCAGATCTCGGTGCGGCACCGCTCCGTCTGCGAGTACGCCTCACAGGTGGTGAACCACTGACGGCCGTTGAAGTCGTGCCTACCCGGCAGGGTGTAGGGCACCGTCGGCACGAACTTGTCCGAGGCCGGCGTGGTCGTCGGCTTGCCCGAAGGCGTGACCGACGGCTTCACCGACGGCTTCACAGACGGGGTCACCGAGGGCTTCACCGACGGCGACACCGACGGGCTCGGCGACACCGTGGGAGCTGCCTTCTTCGCCACCACGAGGGTGAACGTCGAGTCCGTCTCGTTGCCCTTGGCGTCGGTGACCGTCACCGTGACGCTGAACGTGCCGTCCGCCGTCGGGGTGCCGGAGATGACGCCGGTGCCGGCGTTGATGGTCACACCGGCCGGCAGGCCGGTGGCGGCGTAGGTCAGCGGGGTCGACACGTCGGTCGCCGTCACGGCGATGCTCAGCGCCTTGCCCACCTGGGCATCGGCCGGAGCGGTGATGGTGTCCACCACCGGGCCGGTGACGTCCTCGACCGTGTTGCACGTGACGCGGGCTTCTGCCCAGTCGGCGTGGTCGTTGCCGTTGCCGTCGGCCGTGGTCTCAGCCTTGAGTGTCAGCTCCTGCACGCCGGTGATGTCGAGGTCCTTGATCTCGACGACGGCGCTGTCGTGGCGGAGGGTTTCCGACCGGAACAGTTCCTCGCCATCACCGATCACCACGAACTGCACAGTGCCGCGCCCGGTCTGCACATCGTCGATGCCGATGAAGGAGCTGAACGCCTGGCACTCACCCTCGAGGTTGAAGGTGACGCTCGCCGGAGCGTGCATGCCGATGCCCTTCGGGTAGGTGACGCCGTCGATCTTCAACGGACCGCCGTCGCCGCCGCCCTGTTCGCCGTTGGACAGATCCCATTCCACGGGACCCCAACCGTTGGTGGGGGTTCCGACGATGCGCTCACGCATGTCGGAGAGGTAGACCTGGCCGCCGGGGAGCGGCGGGATGACAGTGACGTTCGCGGAGCGTTCGACGATGGCCGTCTCCTGCCCCTGAGTCATCGATCCACGGAACTGCAGGACGGCGTCCTCGACACCCTCCGGCAACAGCACCTTCCACACCTGGGTAGAGGTTGCGCCCTCTGCCAGCTCGGTCGCACCGGCGGTGGTCACGGTCGTGGTCCATCCCTCCGGAGCCGTCAACTCGTGCTTCACGTCGGTACCTGCACCGAGAACCGACACCACACGGGTGGTGACGGTGAGCTCGCGACCCGCCTGAGCGGTTCCGGTGACCGACATGGAGCCTTCGATGCAGGCACCCGACTCAGCCTCGCCGAGATGCTCGACGCGCAGGTCGTCGATCGTCATGTTGTGCTGGGTGTTGGCCCCGGCCAGCTTGTCGATTGCAACGAACGCGTTGGCACCGCATGCGGTGTCGAGCTCGGCCGAGTACGTGGTGGTGTCACGCTGCTCACCCAGGACGTCCGAAACGGCGTTGACGGTGCGCACACCGGTGGCGGTCACCACGTCGCTTCCGATGCGGACGCGGTACTGGTCGGCATAGGTGGTCTGGTAGTCGAACGAGACGCGGTAACGCTGCCCTGCCTCGAACGCGATCGCGCCGGGAGCGGTCTTGAGGATCTCGCCGGAGTTCTCGTTGTTGGCCATCAGCGACCAGTCGCCACGCAGCACGTTGTCGTTGAGCTTGCCGCCCTCGACCACGTTGTTGGTGCTGTCGACGCCCCACCAACCCTTCTGCGAGTACGGAGCGTGCAGACGGGCGAGCTGGGTGCGTGCGTCGCCACCGCGGTTGGTGGCGCCGGTCACGAACGGGTAGTAGCCCGTGTCGATGTTCTCGAAGTCCTCGAAGAACACCGTGTCAGGGAGCTCCGAGCTGTCCGGGTCAACCGGTGCCAGGAACTCCACCACGCGCAGGTCGTCGATCAGGATGCGGGCATCCCCGTCGCCGGCCTTGAACGCCAGGGTGACGTCACCACCGGGGGTGGTGAAGGTGACCCGATGGCGCTGGTGGTAGAAGTCACGCTTCTGGTCCGACGCGGTGGAGTTGCGCACCGTGGAGGCCGCGATGGTGTTGACGACCTTGCCGCCGTCCGTCTCGGCGTAACCCGCCGCGGTGACTCCGGTACCGGAGGCTTCAATCGTGAGATCGCGGGTCTTGCCCGGCTCGATCTCCACCGAGGCCCACGCGGAGTAGGTGCCCGCGGGGAGGTTCAGGGCCTGCGAGAGCGAAGCTTCGCCAGCGCCGATCTGGGCCTCGTAGTTGCGACGCGCGTTGCGCTCGACGGTGACGTTGCCGGTCGTCTCATAGGCCTCGAGGGTGCCGGAGAAGAAGCCCGGATCCTCGATGTTGCTGCCCTCGCCCCAGTTGGGGTCCTGGACCTGCGGGACGGTGGTCGTCGGGTAGAGCACGTAAGCGGTGTTGGCCTCTGCGGTCAGCGAGATCTTGCCGTCGACCACGGGGACGTCGGCGAGCGGCTCACGACCCGTGTCGGTCAGTTTGAACAGCTTCAGCGACGTCTGGCCCGCGAACGCGTCGGTCAGGGTCCACTCTGTGGTGCCGCCGCCGATCTTGTAGTGGTACAGACGGTTCTCGCCGCCGTTCTGCCAGGGCAGCAGGTAGCCGCCGTCTGCGAAGACGGTGGCCCCGTCGAACGTGATCTCACGGTTCGTCGGGACCGTGCTGCCGGGGATCGACGTGAGCGGCGAGGTGGCCACGGTGCCGTTGGTGAACGCGATGCGGTTGGTCTCCCACTTCAGGATCGGCGACTGCTGGAGGAACTTGGCGGGCAGGTTGCGCTCCCACACGTTGCGGAGGAATGCGTTGTGGTTGTTGCCGCCGCTCCAACCCTCGAATTCGACGACGTTGCTGTTCGACAGGATCGGGTGCGGGTTCCAGGTGTCACGCTCGTGGTTGAACGTGAAGCGCATCAAGGTGGAGTTGAGGCCCTTGTTCTCCGCGCCACCGTAGTTCTCGTCCTGGGACCAGTGCGACCACAGGGTCTGGTTCGGGAAGCGGTCCGACCACTCGGACGAGAGCTCCCAGCCCATGTCCGCGAGCTCGGAGGCGAAGCGCTCCATCTCCCAGCCGTAGGGGTAGTAGACGTCGACGTAGAGCCACGTGAGGTTGGCCGGCTTCTCGTCGTAGAAGTCCTGGAAGCGGTCCAGCACCGCACCGGTGGCGAGGTCCTTGGGGCCGTCGATGTAGTACGACTGGTTCATCCAGCCCCAGGCCTTCTTCGGCGGCATCTGCAGGAGGTCCTCCGAGAACGAGTAGGCCTCGGAGTAGCTCTCGGTGGCGTTGACGTGCACGCCGAACTTGGCGTTGTAGTCGGCGCCGGTCTCGGTCAGCGTCTCGAGGTCCTCGAAGCCGCCGGCCCGCTGGTTGTAGTGCCCGGCATAGTCGGGGTGGGCAGCGTCATGACCCTCGGACTGGTAACCCTTCAGCAGCACGCGCTGGCCGAGGTTGTCGGTCTCGAGCGAGATGCGCTTGGTGTCGTCGAGCGTGCGGAGGAACGGGTGCGTCGCCTGCGAAACGATGTTGAAGGGGATCCGCGCGACGACCTCGTTCTTGACGTTGTCGGCGCCCAGCGGCGACTCGACGATCTCGCGATGAGCGATCGCGCCGTCCTGCCAGTCGATCACGGAGTCGGCGTTGCGGTCGCGCGTCAGCTTGACGGTGACGTACGGGTCCGCGTCGCGGCCGATCACGCCCTCGTGTTGCTCGACGGGCTCGCCGAGCCAGGTCCACGTGCCCGACCAGAGCGCGCCGAGCTTGACGCCGCCCACCGTGGTGATCTGGCGCTGCAGACGGTTGTTACCGACTGCAACACGGCCCGAGGTGGACGCCGGGCCGCGGTTGTCCTCGGTGGCGTTCGAGTCGAGGGTGGCGGCGAGGTTGGAGTCGTTGGCGATGGCCATCCAGGAGCCCTGGATCGCGCCGGCGGAGGTGGTGGCCAGTGGCTCGAACCTGTCACCCGAGACGTTGCGGTTGACGCCGATCAGGCCGGCGGTCAACTGCGCGTCATTGCCGGTGACGGTGACGAGGTTGTGGTTGGGGATCCGCACCCGGTTGACGTCCCCGTCGGGGTCGACGATGTCGGTGAGCGTGAATCGCAGGGCCTCGTCGGCGACCTCGATGCGGGCGGTCATCGACACGCCGGTCAGGTTCGGGAAGGTGAGCGCGTAGCTCGCCGAGCGGCCGTCGGCGGCGCGCACCGGATCTGCCACTGTGACGGGCTGCTCAACCTCGTTGACGAGGATGGTGGTCAGCGCGGCGCCGATGCGGCCGGCCAGCTGGTCATCCCCGAGCCGGTAGTCGACCACCTGCGGGAAGTCGGGGTGGAGACGCACCTTGAGGTCGCCGTCGGCGAGCTCGATGGTGCCCTCGGGGATCACGATCTCGGTGACCGGCGGGACGGTGGGTTCGGTGGGTGTGGGGCTCACGGTCGGGCCATCACCGGTGGCGGTGTCAGCGTTGAATTCTGCGAGCGAGCCGACCTTCTCCACGCGGGAGATCTCTTCACCAGAGGTGTGGCCACCCCACGTCGAGAGGTAGACGACCTTGACGCAGGTGGCGTCCACCGGCGGGAAGGTGATCTCGCGCTCGATCTTGTTGTTGACGACCAGGCCATCGAAGCTGCCCTCGGCGCGCTTGACGAAGTCGGTGGTGTCAGTGGTGCACGCGCTGGCGGAGGTCCACAGTTCGTACTCGTTCACGCGTCCGGAGCCGTTCGACGACTGACGCGGAGTCAGGCGCACCCGGCCGAGCTGCACCGGGGTGTCCGCGACCTTCACCGTGAGGTGGTGCGGCGGCTGGACTGTGGTGCCCGACCACTGCGTGTGCCAGTACGTCTCCGGGTTGCCGTCGAGCACCAGCGCCGCGGCGCCGTTGGTACCTTCCCCGGTGGTTTCAACCGAGTTGACGTCAACCACCGTCATCTCGCTCTGCGGAATTGCTGTGTACTCATACGCTGCTGTCGCTGCCTGCGGGAAAACCAACCCGCCGAACGCCAACGCGCCGGCGGCAATACCTGCCACCACGTGTCGTGTTGTCACTGTGGACATCCGAGTCCCTTCTCATCGGTGGGCTCTTCGACGGGCCCACACCTCCCGGCGACCATAACTGTCACTCCTTGTCGCGGTCACATGGAGACGACAAGCGCTCGTTCGAAGTGCGCAACACCCGCCCAAATGGACAGCTACGATGCAAGAAACGAAAGGACCGCAATGCAGATCACCCGCTCGGCACTCGCCCAGATGATTGACCACACGTTGCTGAAGACGGATGCCACGCGCGCCCAGGTGGCCGCCCTGGTGGCCGAGGCACGCGAGCTGGGCACCTACTCGGTGTGCGTCTCCCCGTCGATGCTGCCGATCGACGTAGAACTGGGCGAGGTGCTGGTCGCCACGGTGTGTGGCTTCCCGTCCGGCAACCACACCCCGGCGGCGAAGGCGGCGGAAGCCGCCGAGTCGGCCCGCCTCGGCGCCCACGAGGTGGACATGGTGATCAACATCGGCCTCCTCAAAGAGGGCCGCGCGGACCTCGTCGAGGCCGAGATCCGCGCCGTGCGTGAGGCGGCGCCGGATGTGCTGCTGAAGGTCATCATCGAGTCGGCCGCCCTGACCGACGACGAGATCGTCGCCGCCTGCCGGGCGGCGGAGGCTGCCGGGGCGGATTACGTGAAGACGTCCACCGGCTTCCACCCCAGCGGCGGCGCGTCGGTGCACGCGGTGACGCTGATGGCGCAGACCGTCGGCGACCGCCTGGGAGTGAAGGCCAGCGGCGGGATCCGCGACTACGCCACCGCCAATGCGATGGTTGAGGCGGGGGCCACACGCCTCGGCCTGAGCGGCAGCGCCTCTGTGCTCGCCGGCGCTGAAGGCGTTGAATCGGGCGAGGTGCCGGAGGCCGCCGTCGACTCCGGCGACGACTACTGATCCCACCGATACGCAGAAGCCCCGCGCCCGGACAGGACGCGGGGCTTCCAACGCCACTCGGCGGGCTCTGACGGCTCAGCCGGCGCGGAACAGCACCAGGTTGTTGAACACCCAGTCGTTCTTCTGGGCGAAGGTGTAGCCACCGGCCGCCTTCGGCGTGGCCGAGTACACCGTCGTCATGGTGTAGCTGCGGCACGCACCCCGGCCGGTTGCCGCGGTGTCACACTCCGTCTTCCACCGGCGGCCGCCGGAGGTGAACTCCCCCGCCTCGCCCAGCGGGTTACCGGCCCAGGCCGCGCGCTTCATCAGCGGCAGGTAGGTCAGGTTGTTGAACGCCCAACCGCTCGTGCGGACGTATTCGCCGTCGACGACCTTGACCACCGTGGCCCAGATCTCCGTGCGGCACCGCTCGGTCTGCGAGTAGGGCTCGCAGGTGGTGTTCCAGTCGCGCCCGTTCAGGTTCCGGTGCACACCCGGCTTGGTGTACGGCGCGCTGCGGACGAACTCCGGGGCCGCCGGGGTTCCGGGCTGTGAGGCCGTCGGCGACGGGCTGACGCCCGGTCCGTCCGTGTCGTCCTCGGACGGCTCGACGGTGGGCTCAGGCGACCCCGTCCCCTCGGCCATGGGCACCACGAAGCGCACCTCGCTGATGGCCTCGCCACCGAAGTCGTCGCGCGACACGAGGTACCAGCCGGCGCCGTCGGCCCCGGGCTCGGCCCAGAGCGCGCTCACCGTGCTGCCCGACTCCGCGTCGGCGAACGACCCGATGACCTGTTCGGTGAGGATGTCGGCCGTGAGCGCCGTCGTCGTCAGCGACTCCACCGCGGGCTCGATGCCGAGGGTGTCGTAGCTGATCTCGAAGCTCTGGTGCTCCGGCTCGAGGGTGGCGTCGACGGCGTTGAACTGCTGCAGCGTCGGCGAGTAGGTGCGCACCAGCATCTGGCGCGCCTCGTTGTCGAAGTGCTGCAGCCGCACGAAGCCCTGGCCGCCCTCCGGCAGGCCCTGGTAGTCGAACAGCATCGACACGACGGTGCGGTCGTCGACGCCGTCCCCGTCGTCATCGAACGCGTCGAGGCGGGTGAAGGCGTCGTGGTAGTGGCCCGACTGCACCATGCGTACGTTGGGGTTGACCGCGATGACCTCGTTGAAGATGCGCTGCGGGATGGCGCCCAGGCCGCCGGTGGTCAGCATGTACTCGTGCAGGTTCAGCACGGCGATGCGCTCCGGGTAGGCGCGCAGGACCTGGTTCAGCCACTCGATCTGCTCGTCGCCGGCGCCCCAGCCCATGTACAGATGCAGGAAGTCGATGCCGCCGGCCGAGATGAGGTCGAAGTGCCCGCGGTTGTCGAGGTGCGAGCCGCCGTACCAGGGGTTGCCCTCGAAGCGGCCGGCGCCGAAGTGCTGCGAGTACTCGGTGTAGTCGTTGGACGCTTGCGAGACGTCGTGGTTGCCGGCGAGCACGCCGTAGGGCAGGCCCGCGTCGTCGAACTTCTGGTACTGCGGGTTGGCGCGCTCCCACTGGACGGGGAGCTCGTTGTTGTCGACGATGTCGCCGGTGTGCACGACGTACTGCAGGTTGAGGTTGTCGCGCTCCGCCAGCAGGAAGTCGTTGATGCCCACCTGGTGGCGGTGGTAGTCGGCCGTGGCGTTGTAGTACTGGGTGTCACTCATGTGGGCGATGGTGAAGTCGTATGTCGAGCGCTCAGGGGCGTCGGCGTGGTACTTCGTCACCGCGGCGTCACGCTCGGTGGCGTTGCCGCCGGCCCAGCCGTCGGTGTGTTGGATGAGGACCGTGAGGGTGCTGTCGACGGCGTGACCCTCGGCCGGCACGATCGCGCTCAGCTCGGCGGCCCCGCCGGCGACGGTCTCCGCCACGCGGTCCCAGGTGCCGTCGGTGCGCTGCACGCTCATCGACACCCGCGAACCCGCGTTGACCTCGCCGGCCCAGGTGAGGCGGGCGCGATAGTCGGCGCCGGCAGCGGCGGGCACGTCGACGGTGGCGATCTGGTACGGCAGGAGTGTTTCGCTGGTCACGGCCGTGCCCAGTTCAGCGGGCGCAGCCTGCCGCTCGGTGGCGACGGAGTCCTGCGTGGTGCCGCCGGTGAGGGCGATCCCATCGGTGGCCGCCGTGAGCGTGAAGCCGCGGTTGAACGAGCCGGTCTGCAGGTCCCGGGTGGGGTCCGTGACCCGGGCGGTGAGCTCCACGCCGTCCCCGGACACCTCGGCGCCCACGGCGGGGCTGAGGAGCTCGACGGCCGGGTGCTCGGCCGGCGTGCGGAACGTGACGCTCCTGGTGACGCTGTTGCCCAGCGCGTCGGTGGCGGTCACCTCGAAGGTGTGGTTGCCGGGCGCCATGGTCAGCGACGACGACTCGAACGGCAGCGCGACGGGTTCGCCGTCGAGGCGGGCCGTGAGGTCACCGCCGCCCACGCCGGCGTCCTTCGCCGAGGCCATGAGAGCGAAGTCGCCCTTCACCTGGGTGCCCTCGCCGAGTGAGGTGGTGATCACGGCGCGGTGTTGTCGACGCTGACCGTGCGGGTGACGGAGATGTCGCCCTGAACGGCGGTCACCGGGTAGGGACCGTCGGCCAGCGTCGTGGTGTCCCAGCGGTGGCCGAGCGCGGAGAACGCGTCCGTGGGCACCGTGAACACGGCGTCGTAGAAGTCGAGCTTGCCGGCCGAGTCACCCATGCGGAGGATGGTGGCGGAGCTCACGAAGTCGGTGGGGCGCAGCGTGCGACCGTCGGGCAGCACGAGCCGGACGTCGCGCACCTCGAAGTCGTCGTTGTTCTCGTCGAGGTTGCCGGACCGGCTGACCCTCCGGATCCGGGAGGTCAGCCGGGGTCAGAGAACTGCGTGAAGTACAGCGTCGCGTACTGGCCGCGGGACTCGAGCAGCTCCGCATGGGTGCCCCGCTCGACGATCCGGCCGGATTCGACCACCAGGATCTGGTCGGCGTGCCGCACTGTGGAGAGACGGTGCGCGATCACGATCGACGTGCGCCCCTCCCGCGCGTTGTCCAGCGCCTGCTGCACCAGGTGCTCGGATTCGGAATCCAGGTGCGCCGTCGCCTCGTCCAGCACCAGGATGGGCGGGGCCTTCAACAGCAGCCGGGCGATCGCGAAGCGCTGCCGCTCGCCGCCGCTCAACCGGTAGCCCCGCTCGCCCACCACGGTGGCCATCCCGTCGGGGAGCCGGCGCACCAGGCCCGCGATCTGGGCCGCCTCGAGCGCCGCCCACAGCTCGTCTTCGGTGGCCGAGGGCTTGGCGTAGCGCAGGTTGGCGCCCACGGTGTCGTGGAAGAGGTGCGCGTCCTGGGTCACGTAGCCGATCTCGTCCTGCAGCGACGACAACGCCAGCTCACGCACATCGGCTCCGCCGATCTCGACGCTGCCCGAGTCCACGTCGTAGAGCCGCGCCAGCAGGTGCGTGATGGTCGTCTTGCCCGCGCCCGACGGCCCGACCAGGGCGACGGTCTGTCCCGGCGACACCTCGAACGTGACGCCCCGCAGCACCGGCTCGTTGGCGGACTCCCCCACCGCCATGGCGGGCTCGAGCGACTCCAGCGACACCTGCTGCGCGTCCGGATAGGTGAACCACACGTCCCGGAAGGCGACACTCGGCGGGCCGGTCAACTGCTTCGCGTCGGGCGCATCGACGATCAGGGGCTTCAGGTCCAGCACCTCGAACACCCGCTCGAAGCTGACCAGCGCCGTCATCACGTCCACCCGCAGCGAGCTCAGCTGGATGAGCGGCCCGTACAACCTGGCCAACAGCGCCACCAGAGCAGTGAGGGTACCGACGGTGAGCTGACCCTCCACTGCGGCATAGCCGCCGAAGCCGTAGAACAGGGCCGTGGCCAACGCCCCGACGAAGGTCATCGCGGTCATGAACACCCGCGAGGTCATGGCGATCTTCACGCCGCCGTCGGCCACCGCCCTGGCCTGCGCGGCGAAGGTGGCGTTCTCCGTCGCGTGGTCCCCGAACAGCTTCACCAGCAGCGCCCCGGACACGGAGAAACGCTCGGTCATGGTGGCCGACATCTCCGCCTGGTGCTGCATCCGGTCGCGCGACAGGTCCGCCAACCGCCGGCCCACCAACTGGGCGGGCACCATGAAGACGGGCAGCAGCACCAGCGCACCCAGCGTCAACTGCCACGACAGCGCCAGCATGGAGCCCAGCACCAGCAGCAGCGTGACGCCGTTGGACACCAGCGACGACAGCGTGGAGGTGAACGCCTGCTGCGCGCCGTTGACGTCGGAGTGGAGCCGCGACACCAGCTTGCCGGTGTGGGAGCGGCTGAAGAACGCGATGGGCATGCGCAGCACGTGGTCGAAGATCTGGGTGCGCATCGAATAGATGAGCCCCTCGCCGATCCGCGCCGAGCACCACCGCTCAACGATCGACAGCGCCGCCGAACCGATCGCCATGCCCGCCACTGCCAGCGACAGCACGACGATGAGCCGGACGTCGCCGCCGAGCACGCCGTCGTCGATGATCCGCTGAAACAGCAGCAGCGGCACCACGGACAGCGCGCTCCCGAGCGTGACGGTGAGCAGGAACAGCAGGATCAGGCCCTTGAAGGGCCCGCCGTACGCGATGACGCGGCGCGCGGTGCCGCGGTCGAGTTTGTGGTCACGGATCTCGGATCCCGTGGCGAGCCGGCCGAGGACCCGGCCCCCGCCCATCCCCCTACCGACACTCATGGGTGGATCAGACCTGGCTTCGGTGGAAGTTGAGGTGCGAGCGCGACGGCGTGGGCCCGCGCTGCCCCTGGTAGCGGGAGCCGTACTTCTCAGAGCCGTACGCGTGCTCTGCCGGAGAACTGAGCTGGAAGAAGCAGAACTGGCCGATCTTCATGCCGGGCCACAGCTTGATGGGCAGCGTGGCCATGTTCGACAGCTCGAGGGTGACGTGGCCCGAGAAACCGGGGTCGATGAAGCCCGCCGTCGAATGCGTCACCAGACCCAGGCGGCCCAGCGACGACTTGCCCTCCAGCCTGGCAGCCAACGCCTGGCCGAGCGTGATCCCCTCGTACGTCGACGCCAGCGCGAACTCGCCCGGGTGCAGCACGAACGGTTCGCCGTCGGCCACCTCGATCAGGCGGGTGAGTTCGGACTGCTCCACTGACGGATCGATCGACGGGTAGCGGTGGTTCTCGAACACGCGGAACAGCTTGTCCAGGCGCACGTCGACGGAGGCGGGTTGCACCATGGCGGGATCCCACGGGTCGAGCAGAATGTTTCCGGCGTGCACTTGGGCCAGGATGTCGCGGTCGCTCAGCAGCATGTGGTCGATCCTAACGCCGCAGCGGCCGGCCCAGAGGCCTGCTCACGCGATGACGGGGCGGCGCAGGACGGTGAACCAGCGGTTGCCGTAGCTGACCTGCTGCCCCTCCCTGACCCGCACCTGGGTGCCGGCCGGGCAGGGCTCGAGATCACCGCCCTGCGTGACGAGGGCCGTGCCGTTGGTAGAGCCGCGGTCCACGACGTACACGCCGCGGGGGTCCGTGCCGATCTGCACATGGGTGCGCGAGATCATCCGGCCGTCGCCCGACGCGGGCACCAGATGCACCTCGGGATCGTCCGGGCCCTTCTGCGGGTTGCGGCCCAGCAGCACCGTGACGGTGAGTTCCACCTCGCGACCGTCGTCGAGGCGGAGGTACCAGCCCTCGCCGCCGCCGCGGCTCGCCGTCGACGGCAGGTTGGCGATGCGGGTGCCTTCGTTGTCCTCCACCTCGCCGAAGTCGCGGCGCCGCACCTTCATCGACGGTTCGATCACCGACGTGGGGGTGGGCAGCGGGATCCACGCCCGGGGAGGCTTGGGCGAATCAGCGGGTACCGGCTCCGGCAGCACCGGCGTGGGCGGTTGCGGGGCCTGCCACGGCGACGGCGCGGGGGTCTTCGCGGCCGGCGGACGCCACTGCGCGGAGGCCTGGAAGGGCGCCTGCTGCGGCGTGGGTTCGACGGGCTCGGACTGGACGCCGGGCAGCCAGTCCGGCGCGGACAACTGGGTGCGGGGCTGCGGGGGGAGGCCGCCGCGCGGCGCTCCCTGCTGCGGCGCCCCCTGCTGGGTGCCGCGCGGCGCGAAGGAATCCCAGTTGGATGTGGCGGTGGTGCCGGGCTGAGGGCTGAACGAGCTCGACAGGTGGGGCGGCAACCCGACGGTGCTGGCCTGAGCCGTCTTCCGCGGGGCGGTGCTGCCGGGACGAGCCTCGGCCTCCCTGGGCTGCACCACGACGGCGGACACGGCCATGTCGTGCCAGCCCTGGCGACGCTCATGGATCACGAGGAAGATCAGCAGCGCGATGCCGCCGATGACGGTGCCCATCACCGCGGAGAACACCACGTAGCGCAGGAACACGCGCCACCACCCGATGGGTTCGCCGTCCTTCAGCGACACCAGCCGCAGTCCCATGGCCTGCGCGCCGAGGCCCGCGCCGCGGACGGCGTAGGCCCACCACTGGTACAGGGCGAAGACCAGGGACAGCACCCCGGCTCCGATGGCGACGACCAGGGCCACCGTCGGCTCGCTGGATGACCGCCCGGCGAGGGCGCCCAGAGCGGCGATGACGAGGAACGGCAGCGCGTCGATCACCGCGGCGAGGAAACGCTTCCCCAGCCCAGCGACCACGGCACCGCGTGGGATCAGCCGACTCACCTAGTTCCTCCTAGACCAGATACATCCAGACAATACCGGTCGAGGTGCCAGCCGGCACGGCGGCCGGTCGGGTGAGATGGGCATCCCCGCATCACTTGATCCTCCGGAACGATTTGGTCGACAGGTAGCTGGCAAGCCAACGCACCCAACTGACGGAGCGCCGCATGCCGCGGTTGATGGCGGCGGACGACCGCCAGTACTCGCGGGCGGTGGTCTCGCTGGGCTCCCCCGGGGCGAACACCAACCAGTCCGCCTCCTTCGCCAGCGCGATGGGATCCGCCACCGTCCCCACCTTCGGGAAATCCCCGACGAGGGCCTCAGCCTGCTCGGACCTGGTGGCCGAGATGGACGGCGAGCGACCCACGTCGCGGGCCCGGTCCACCAACTCCGCCCACGCCCCGGCGATCCGGTTGGCCAGGACGGGGTCGTTGCGCCGACGGGAGCGACGACGCAGCTTCAGCCCGATGACCAGCGCCAACGGCGCCACGATCGTCAGCAGCGGGATGGCGGTGAGCGCAGCGATGGCGCCGATCTGCG
Organism: Tessaracoccus sp. MC1756; assembly: GCF_014164735.1. Classification (NCBI taxonomy): domain Bacteria; kingdom Bacillati; phylum Actinomycetota; class Actinomycetes; order Propionibacteriales; family Propionibacteriaceae; genus Tessaracoccus; species Tessaracoccus sp. MC1756. The sequence goes on from NZ_JACJFZ010000002.1 coordinate 747,062, forward strand.
CCCAGTCGATCCGGCTCTCCGGCTCCGGGGCCTCCCCCGGTTCGATGGGCAGCAACTCGTCCGGCGGCGGCACCTCCGGCCGCTGCGGCGGCGGGGGCGGGTTCTCGATGAACGGGAGCTGCTCCGGGGGCGTGCGCTCGTCGTCCTCCGGCGGCTCGCGGTCCTCGGGCGGCGTGGGGTTGAACACCACCCACCCGAGGTCCTCGAGGTAGACCTCCGTCCAGGCGCCCACCTGGCCGCCGGAGATCGCACTTCCCGTGCCCACCTGGTAGCCGTAGATGACCCGCGCCGGGATGCCCAGCTCCCGCGACATCAGCGCCATCGCGACGGCGTACTGCTCGTGGTCGCCGACCATCAGTTCCGGGTCCGCGAGGAGATCGATCAGGCGCCGCTCGGAGTGGCCGGACAGCGAGGCGACCTCGTCGGCCTGGCCGTGGCTGAAGTAGCCGTTGCTCAGCCGCTCCTCCAGGGTTAGCGCGAGCTGGCCGGCAGTGCCGCCGTCGCGGGCCCAGGCGCGGGCCGCGGCGATCAGTTCGTCCGGCACACCGTTGGTCTCCGGCAGGTCGAACTGCCCGGCACGCGCCTTGGCGATCTCCTCATCCGGCGGGCGTGGCGCGACGCGGGCGCCGAGCTCGTAGGTGTCGCCCTCCCGCAGACCGGCCACGTTCAGGCCGGTGCCGGAGCTGCGGTTGTAGAAGAAGTTCTCCCCCAGTTCGACGCGGCGCGGCCCCTGGAACGCCACCTGCGTGCTGCGCCCCACCGTCGGGGTCCAGACGCCGTCGTAACCGCGCACCGTGACGCGCACCGAGAGGTCGTCGCCGTCCGTGTCGTCTGCGATCCATTGGCCCACGCGGGTGAAGGTGGTGGCCTGCACCGCGGTGTCGTCGAGGGTGGAGACGCGGTAGCTGATGCCGTCGTACTTGTCGAGGGTGGCGATGCGCACGATGTCGTCCGGGCGCGCCCCCAGCACGTCGAACAGGACCTCCGCGCGATGCTGAGTGATGTTGGCGCGGAACCCCTGCAGGGGGGAGGCGAACTGTTCCAGATCGATGGGCGGCTCCATCGCCGTGCGCAGGGTCTCGCGCGCCGGGGTGGGCGAGATGAACGGCACGGCGGCCAGCGCCACCGCGAAGGCGGCCACCAGCACGCCGGCGCCCAGCAGCGCGCGCAACGGCTTGAGCCGGTTCGCGCTGCCCGCGAGCTGGCCCCGCACGACGGCGCGGCGATGGCTGGTCCACACGAGCACGACGACGAACAGCAGGCCGCCCACCACCAGCGGGCGGTAGGCCACCTGCGACCCGACGACGACGCCGATCAGGTAGCCCAGCACCGGCGGGAGCCACGCCATCATGGGCCGACGGGAACGCAGCGAGATGACCATCGCCAGCAGGCCGGCCGTCAGGCCCACCAGACCGGGCACGGTCAGCAGGTTGTAGGTCTCGCCGATCGGCGGGTCGAGGGTCAACATGTCGCGCCACGCCGTCACGGGCCCGACGAGCAGGCCGAACAGCGTGCGCGGGGTGGGGACGACGAAGCCGATCGTCGACGACGGCATGGTGAGCAGGCCTCCGAAGAGGAACCACGCCCCGGCTGCGGACAGTGCGGTGACGCCCGAGGACCAGCGCCGCAGGGCCGACACCATCGCCAGGCCGATACCCACGAGGCCGAAGCCGAGGACCGCCACGAACAGCCAGACGGTGCCGTACACCGGGTAGAAGGAGAGCGACACCAGGGCCAACAACACGAGGATGGCGGTGGCGTCGACGGCGGCCCAGCGCCACCGCCGGGCCAGCTCGTACGGGGTGGCGTCGTGCGCCGGCAGGGCCCGGCGGGCGGGGGCGCTCACTGCATGGCCTTCCGCATGGCGCGGGGCAGCTCGTCCAGTGTGCCCACCTGCAGGATGGTCACGTTGCTCGCGGAGCGGGCCCTCAACTCCGCCCCGTCGGCCACGCGGATCCCGACGACGCGGGTGTCGACGTCGAACCGGGCGCAGGCCCGGCGCAGGTCTGCCAGGGTCGCCGTCGAGCCGGTGATACAGACCGCCACCGAAGCCGACGCCTCGCGTCGGATGGTGGTGTGCACCAGGTCCGCGATGCCGCCGCGGGTGCTCTGCCCGACGAGCGACAACTCGTCCAGCGTCCTGGTGGGCGTGACGCTCATCAGGGTCTCGTGCGTGGTCAGCACCGCCAACGGCGATTCGGAATACAGCGTCTGCAGCGCCACGGAGGCAGCGCAGGACACCGCGAGCTCGAACTCGGCGTCGTCGAGGTAGGCGCCCCGTCCGGTGTCGAGCGCGACGACGACCCGCGACATACGCGACTCCTCGAACTGCCGCACCATCAACTCGCCGGCCCGGGCGGTGGAGCGCCAGTGGACGTGGCGCCGGTCGTCGCCGGCGACGTAGGGCCGCAGCGCGTGGAAGTTCATGTCAGCCGACGAGATGTGGGAGCTGGCGTGGCCCTCGAGGTCGTGGACGAAGCCGGCCTGCCGGCCGGGCAGCCGCACGGTGCGGGGGTGGACGTAGAGCTCGAGGGCCTCCGTCCAGGTGGTGGAGCGGCCGGCCAGCGCGAAGGGGTCGCCCTGCACCGTCTGGGCCGGGCCGACCGTGACAAGACCGCGCTTGTCCGTGGGGATGCGGAACGTGTTGTGCGACACGGCCCCGGACACCAGCGACGGGAGCGAGAAGCTCGTCGACACGGGCCCGACGGGCAGGTCCAGCCGCGAACCCCAGTGGCGCCGGGGTGCGGCGTTGCGCACCAGCAACTCCCCCCGGGCGGGGTCCCCCACGACGACGGAGCGGCCCGCCAGCCGCAGCCCGACCTCGAGGGTGGGCCGGCCGATGGTGAACAGCAGGCACAGCCCGACGGTGACCACCGCCAGCACTCCCGCGACGGTGTACTCCAGCCACCCGAAGCCCAGGCCGAGCGCCAACGCCAGGGCGCCGGCGGCCAGCGCCATCCAGCCGCTGGTGCGCAGGCCGGTGACGCGGCGGAGCCGGTCATAGAACCGGCGCACACCGTCGAACGTGGGTGGGTCGACAACTTCGGGAGCTTCCCACCGCGCGGGAGTTGCGGTCATCAGGCGGACTGACGCTCCGTCGGAGGCTCCACGGAGCCGACCACCTCGGCCATGACGTCCACCGCCTGGACTCCGTTGAACTCGGCCTCCGGGTCGAGGATGAGACGGTGCGCGAGGCACGGGATGGCGAGCATCTTCACGTCGTCCGGCACCACGAAGTGCCGGCCGAGCGACGCGGCCCACACGCGGGTGGAGCGCACCAGAGCCAGGGCGCCGCGGACGGAGACTCCCAGCCGCACGTCGTCGACGTGGCGGGTGGCCTCCGTGAGGCGGGTGATGTAGTCGAAGATCGACGACTCGATGTGCACGGACGCGGCCAGTTGGCTCATCTCCGCCACCTGCGAGGTGGAGAGCACCGACGGCAGCGCCGTCGACCGGGGGCGGCTGCCGCCGGTGGCGAGGATCCGCATGGTGGCGTCGTGGTCCGGGTAGCCGAGCGCGGTCTTCATGAGGAAACGGTCGAGCTGCGCCTCTGGCAGGCGGTAGGTGCCGGCCTGCTCGATGGGGTTCTGGGTGGCGATCACCATGAACGGCTGGCCGACGTTGTACGACTGACCGTCCACCGTGACCCGCGACTCCTCCATCACCTCGAGCAGCGCCGACTGGGTCTTCGGCGAGGCGCGGTTGATCTCGTCGGCCAACACGATGGAGGCGAAGATGGGGCCCTGGTGGAACTCGAAGTCGCCCGACTTCTGGTCGAAGATCGTCACACCGGTGACGTCGGAGGGCAGTAGGTCCGGCGTGAACTGGATGCGGCTGTTGGTGCCCTGCACGGACTGGGCGATGGCGCGCGCGAGCGTGGTCTTCCCGGTGCCCGGGTAGTCCTCGAGCAGGAGGTGCCCTTCCGCGAGCATGCAGGTGACGGCCAGCCGGACGGCCTCCGTCTTGCCCATGATGACGCGTTCGATGTTGGCGACGATGTTGGCGAAGTTCTCGCCGAACCACCGGGCTTGTTCGGGATTCACTGGCTCTGGTTTCCTTCGTTCGGGCTCATCTGATCCTGCTCCAGGTCTGGGTGGAGCCGTTCAGCGTGCAGGTGACGTCGATCCGGGTGGGCTTGATGTCCGGCGGCGTGGAGGTGGTGGGCTCGGGGGTGGGGCCGCCGGGCTCCGCGGGGCTGGGCGTGACCGTCACCGGGTCTGCCGAGATGTACTGCTCGGTGGGCTGGTAGTAGATGACCCCGTCGCTGCCGGCCGGCACCACTTCCTGCTGCTGCTTGCCCTCGCCGCTCAGTTCGATGGTGCAGCTGCCGGAGTCGACGTAGCTGAACTTGAAGGTCAGCTGGTCGTTCTGGAGCTGCGGGAGGAGGGGCGGGGTCGAGACGGCCGAGATCGCCGGGAGGTGGCTGAAGCTCTGGTTGTTGACGCGCCAGGGGATCTGCTGTTCGCCGTAGGGAACCGCGCCGCTGCGCTGGCTGGACCAGACGCAGCCCCGCGAGGAGGGATAGCAGAACTCGAAGGCGGAGGGGTCCCAGCCGTTGGTGGCCTCCCAGTCGTCGGCGCTGCCGCTGAGGCGCGCCGTGACCCGGCTCTCGTCAACGGCCGAGTAGGAGGCCACCTGGGGAGGCGTGGGTTCGGCACCCTGCGGACGCAGCCCGGTACGGGTCTCCAGGGCGGACTCCATCTGGTCGAGCACCGCCTTGATCTGCAGCTGGTACCGGCGTCCGTTGACCAGCGGCTTGATGACGCCGTCGCCGGGGAGCTGGTGCCAGCCCTCGCCCATCGAGTACTGGATCACGCCCGGGGAGTTGCGCGGCATGGTGTGGGTCACGCTGACGGTGATCTGGCCGTCGCCCGGGGTGGCCTCCACGGACGTGAGCTTCGGCCGGGCCCACGAGGTGATGGGCGTCGGCGACATGCCCAGCGCCACCTCGCTGTGCCGGTTCTTCGCGTAGACGCGGAACTGGGTGGCCTCGGTGCCCATGCCGTGGATGGCCGCCTGGAGGGTGGTTGCCCCCGTCGGCGCGACCACTGCCTGGCGGTCCGTGCGCTCGCGGCCCGACGCGACCGGGACGACGCGGTACTGCGCGATGGTGGGGTCACCGTTGGGGTCCACCCCCGACACGTCGAAGGAGACCCGGAAGCCGCCCCCGATGTCGTCCTCGATGGTGGTGGGCGTCACGGTGATGGAACCGGTGGGCGGACCGACGGGGTACTCGCTGTTGGATGCCTCCGAGAGGTCCGAATCGAAGTGGGCCGCGTTGGAGACGATCGCGTGGTCGCTGAGGGCCTGCACCCGGAATTGCGATGACTGACCGTTGACGAGGTTGGCCCACCACAGCGCCCGCTGGTCCGCCGAGACGGTCTGCGGGCTGTCGGACTGTTCGGCGCCGTCGACATACCGACGGACCAGGTATCCCTTGACCCCGCTGGAGCCGAACTCCGAATCGGTGATCCGGTTGTGCACCCAGGAGACCGTGAGGCCGCGGTCGCCCGTGGCGGCCTGGACCACCTGGGGCGGCAGCAGCTTGGCGTCGGGGTGGAACGCCGCGGACGGCGGCGAGATCTCCGACGGGCCGACCGAGTTCTGCTCGGTCACCGTCGCGGTGTACGGGACACCGTTGGTGAGGCCACGGATACTGCAGATGCCGCGCGAGCAGGTGCCCTCCGCCGGGGGGAGACCCGGCGCGGACGCCAATGCGGTGCCGGTGACGTTGGCCGGCACGTCGCCGCCCGTGCCGGTGGAGGTGTACTTGAAGGTGACCGAACCGTCGCCGGCGACGATGTCGTAGGGGTGCCCCGGGCGCCCGGGCACGTCGCGCACACGCACCTGGATGACCCCGCTGACCACCCGTTCGGGATCGCGGAGCGCGTCGTTGACCGAGTAGCTGACCACCATCGTGCCGTGCCACCCCGGCGCCGGGGAGACCGTGACCACGCCGGCCCCCGGGTCCGCGACGGCCTTACCGCCGCCACTGACCACCCGGGCCCCTTCGAGGAACACCTGCTGGTCGTGCGGCAGGTAGGACACGACGTTGTCGCCGAGCACCGGCACCGGCATGGACTGGCCGGCGTCGACCTCGACGACCACCTCGGACGCCGAAACCTTCTGGAAGCGGGAGGCCACCACCAGGATGGTGAGTTCGAACCGGGCGGTGTTGGCGTCGACCGAACCGTCGATCACCTCGCCCTGCAGCACGATGGACTGGCCCTTGCGCGCCGAATCGAGGGCGCGCGCGACGATGCGGTTGCCGCGCTCCTCCCACTCGATGGGGGCGTCGCCGCGGATCTGGCGCGGACGCTCCAGGAGCCGCACGCTGTCGCCCTCGGGGTCGCGGAAGAAGGCCGTCACGTCGATACTCTGCTCATCCTCCGCGGCGCCCACCTCGAGGACCGGGCGCTCGGTGAGCAGGATGGGCGCCTGGTTGACCTGGTAGCCCTCCTGGTTGGGGTCTGAGCTGCCGCTGACCTTCGCGCGCAGGACCGTCACGGGGATGGAGATGAACGCGCTGCTCACGTCGGTGCTGGCGCTGGAGGCGGGCATCACGTCCTTGACCTCGAACACGACGGCGGCCGGGCCGAAATCCGCCAGCCCCGGCTGGTACTCCACGGCGTTCAGACCCGCAGCCCGGGCCAGGCCGGTGCCGGGGTATCCCTTGATGTTCTCGACGCTGGCGAGTTCGACCTCCCGGCCCTGAGTGCCCTGCACCACCTCGTTGACGTTGATCTGGAGGTTCTCGCCGGCCCGCACCGTCATCTGGAGTGCCGGGTCCTTCAGCGTGGGCACCACGTCGCCGCGGCCGGGGACGGTGATCACGCCGTTGGTGCCGAGGCCGTCGTCGTCCACCGCTCGGTAGCGGATCTGCTGCATGGTGTCGCGGACGCCGATGGAAACCTTGCCCTCGTCGGTGAGGCGGGGCGCGAGGTCGTCCTCGCCATCGGTGTCGGGGAGGTCCACGGTGAGCTCGTCACGGGGGCCGTCGGGGTCGTAGTCGTTGGCGAGCGGGTCGATCTCGACGTACTGCTGATCGGCCAGTTGGGCCACGTCGACGAGGTCGTCGCGGGCCACGGGCGGCAGCAGTGGCGCCTCCTCGTCGACCGTCAGACGGATGAGCCCGGAGTTCGGTTCGCCGCGGAGGTCGACGATGTCGTAGGTGCCGTCGTAGTCGCCCTCCTCTTCCGGGGCGGTCATGACCAGCTCGCGGTTATCCACCAGTTGCACGGGGATCTCGGCGCGCATCCGCGCCGGCTCCTCACTGGCGAACTTGATGGGGTCGCCGTCGAGGTCGTAGTCGTTGGAGAGGGGATCCAGCTGCACCTGGCGTCCGGGACGCGTGCGGATCTCGTCCATGACGGCGATGGGCTTGTTGTTGGTCTTGCTGGGCTGGGCCACGCCGATCCGGATCTCGCCGGTGGCTTCGACGCCGTGGCTGTCGACGACGACGTAGCGGAACGTGTCCGTGCCTGCTGAGGTGAGGAAAGCCTCGTACTCGAAGTACCGCTCCCCCACCTTGAGGACGCGACCGTGCGTGGGGATGGAGCCCAGGCCCACGAGCCGGACCGAGTCGCCCTGCGGGTCGATGCCGTCCAGCGGGATGGGGATGCGGGTGGTGGTGCCTGCGAGCACGCGGTCGATCACCTGGCGGGGCTGCGGGGGCTCCGCGTTGGAGGCTTCCTCGGACACGATGGTGACCCGCACGATGCCGTCGGTGGCCTCACCTGTGCTGTCGACGGCGCGGTAGCGGACCTGGCTGACGCCCGGGGCCGAACCCGCCGGGACGCTGACCCGCACGGTGTCGCCCTCCACCCACGCGTTGTCGCCGAACGGGTTGTCCACCAGTTCGGCGTCGATCGTGAGGTCGCGGCCGTCCGGCGAGGTGTCGTTCTCCAGCACCTTGACCGCGCCCGTGGCGCCGGCGCGCACGCGCAGCAGGTCGTCCTCGACCCGCGGCCCGATCTGGTCCGAGGCGTCGGTGGCGACCACCTGGATGGTGCCCCGCTTCGAGGCGCTGCCGTCGGAGACGTGGTAGTGGAACTTCTCCGTGCCGGTGAGCTCCGCCGTCGCCTCGATGGTCAGCAGCGTGCGGCGCTCCATCGTGACGTTGAGCGTGGGAGGCACGTCCGTGATGGTCTGGATGACCAGGACGTCGCCGTCGGGGTCAGTGTCGTTGAGCAGCGGGTCGATCGTGACCGAGCCCATCGCCGGGAGGTGCGCGACGTCGTCCACCGGCACGGGCGGCCGGTTCGTGAGCCGCGGCAGCACGTCCACGCGCACCAGCCCGCTGGCGCCGTTGTTGACGCTGTAGTTGATGTAGTGGGCGCCCACCCTGTCTGAGGTGAACGTGAAACGGTTGTCCGCCAGCGACGTCTCGACGCACTCCGCGCAGTCGACCGGGTTGACCTCAGTGAGGTTGATCGCGCGGATGTCGTTGGCGAGCGGCTCGACGGTGACGGATTCGCCCTGCATGGTGGTGGCGAAGTCGCCGTAGGTGGTGGGCGGCACGACCTCTTCCGAGACGAGCACCTGCAGCTGGTCGGTCGTGACGGCGCCGTGCCGGTCCGCCACCTGGACGTGGATGGTCTTGGGCCCGAAGGTGGTGCCCACGTCGGTGTAGGTGATCTCGCCGTCCGGGCGGAACTGCACGATGTCGCTGAACTGGGGGTCCATCCAGGCCTTCACCAGGATGAGCGGGTCCCCTTCCGGGTCGCGCCAGTCCAGCAGCGCGCGGTACTTCACGTCGGAGTCGCCCTTGGTGACCCGCAGCGGCTGGGGGGCCGGCACGTCCGGGTCGTGCTTCCCGCGCAGCGCGGGCGGCTGGTTGCCGGCGCCGGGCTCCGGCGGGTGGACCGTGACATAGGCGTTGGCCGTCGCGGTCTTCTCGCGGCCGTCGTCGACGATGTAGGGCACGACGATCTCACCGCTGGCGTCTGAGTCGACGGTGATCTGCAGCCCGGACCCGCCGCGCACCGGTTGCACCGTGGCGCCGTCGATCTGCAGGTCGTCCGGCACGGAGATGGTCAGCACGTCGCCGTCGGGGTCCGTGTCGTTGTCGAGCACCGGGATGATGGTGGCCACGCCGGCGCGGGCGCCCAGGCGGTCGTCCTTGGCGATGGGGGCGCGGTTGTCGAGAGTGCGGTCCGGAAGCACCGTCGGGTCGCCCTCGGTGTACTCGCTGTCTTCGCGCTCGACGATGGGCCGCACGTGCGACCAGGCCTCCGGCAGGATCACGGTGCCCTTGTCCACCAGCCAGACGGTGCCGTTGGCCATGTCGTTGAGGGCCACCGTCGTGCGGTTGACCTGGAACTCCAGGGCGGTGCCGTCGCTGGTGAGGTGGTCGAGTTCGGTGACCACCGGTTCCTCACCGGCGCAGCGCTTCACGACCCGGAGCACTCCAGGGCCTCCCTGGAACGCACCGTAGAGGCAGTCCGCCACCTGGATGGGGCGCACCGGCCTCAGGTCCATGCGCCCGGACATGGAGCGGAACCCGTCCGGCGTGATCGCGCCCAGCCCGGCCTCGTTGGCGAAGAGCGCCCGGGCGCCGTCCTCACCGTGCAGCACGTCTGCCACCGGCGGCAGCAGCACCGCCTGCGACTGCCCGCTGATGGTGAACGCCTTCGGCATCCCCTCCACCCAGATCTGGGCGTTGTGCCGGTCCAGGACGACGGCGTTGTCACCGACGGCGGAGATCTCGAAGCTGCGGCGCTCGGGGTCGAACTCGATGGGCACCGCAGTGGTGAGGACGACGTCGCCCTCGAGCCGCACGAGCGTGCTGGCGGAGACGTTGAGGCCGATGGCCTTCCCGCTGACGGTCAGGGTGGCCACCCCGAACTCGCCCACCTCCAGATCCGGCTTGTCGCGGAGGAAGTCCACCCGCAGCATCTCGTCGAGGGTGCCGTGCCAGACGCGCCCGTTCTCCTGGTCGAACACCAGCATGGAGCCGCCCACCTGCTGCACCACCGCGTTGGGCGGCATCTTGGTGGCGCGCTCCAGGATGTTGCGCCCGGGGAGGTACGGATGCAGGTTCGACGACTGCGGCAGGAAGGCCTGCGCGTGCTCCTGGTGCTGGTAGAGCTGGAACCTGGAGTCGCCGGTGGCCGTCGCCGCGGACAGCTCGTCGATCTGGGCGTTGACGGTGCCCATGAGTCCGTCGTCACGCTTGCCGACGAAGACGATGCCCTCGTCGAGGTGCACGTCTGCCTGCACGAGGCCCGGGCTGAGGTACGCGGCGACGCCCAGGGCGATCGCCAGGACGACGACGAGGAGGGCCTGCCAGAACCGCCGGAGGAAACGGGCGATGATCCGAAGGGGCCGGGCAGCCTGCCTGGCTGGCCCGAGCGGAGCGTCCGTCACGGAGATCTGGTCCTCCTCTTCTAACCGCGGGGCGGCTCGATGCGCAGCGAAACGCCGTCACCGAGGTCGAGCACGGTGCCGATCCCCACCTGGACCGAGGCACCATCGCGCAGGGTGAACGGGGGTTCGCCGGCGGGGAGCACAGTGGTGCCGTTGGTGGAATCCAGGTCCGTGACGTGCACGTTCCAGTCCTGCGTGGTGATCAGCAGGTGGTTGCGCGAGATGTCGTTGCTGGGGCTGGCCACCCGCATGAGGTGGCTGCCGGACGGGCCGTGGCCGGAATCCGGGGCGCGGCCCACGATGATGCCTGCGACGATGTCGGCGAAGTCGCCGCGGTTGGTGTGCACGCCCGCCAGGACGGGGCGGCGGATGAGCCGCGGGTTCGACGAGTCCACCGGGTACTGGCAGATGCGGCAGGTGCGGCTGCCGGGGGCGTTGGGGTGGTTGTTGACACACGGCACGGCCAGCACCTGCGGGTCCGGCCGCTCGTCGGCCGGCGGCGCCGGCTTGTGCGTGGCGGCCAGTCCCGTGGAGAAGATGGTGCCGCCGTCGTCCTCCTCCACCTCGCCGAACGAGCGTGGCACCACGACGGGCGCCGGTCGCTCAGCCGGCGACGACAGCGATGCGGGCTCCGCGATGGGGGGCACGACCACCTCGGGCGCGACCGGGGGCGGGATGACGGCGCTGAGCGCTGCGGCGATCTCCTCCGGGCCGGCTTCGTCGGTGTCGTCCGCGTTGAATTCCTCAGACGGCGGGGCGTCGAGGACCATGGCCTCCGAGAATTCGTCATGGACGACGTCCACCGGCGCGTCGTCGTCTGAGACGTGGGCCGCGGTGGGGACGAACTGCGGCGTGCCGGCCGGCTCGTCCGCGGTGGGGAACCGCACGAGAGCGGCGGGATCAGTGGTCAGGAACACGGCCGAGACGGTGGCCGCCCCGACCACCAGCGGCAACTGCAGGGCCTGGTCCGCGTCGAACTCCTCCAGCGTGATGCCGAGGTTGCGCTCGCGGCCCAGGTGCTCCTCGCGCCACGTCACGCTCCCCTCGCCCTGCAGGACGACATCCCCGGAATCAGTGTCGACCACCCGCACGCGGCCGCGCGCGAGACCGTGCAGCCCGTCGTCGTCCCAGTGGAACGCACCCAGATCCGGCATGGAGTCCAGGCCCACCTGCGACACGAGCGTCAGCAGCGCGTCCAGAGAGCCGGCGGCCACCACGCTCAGCCAGAGTTCGTTGACCGTGGCTGCTGCGCGCGCCGGTGGGGGCGCCATGACCACCAGGGTGCTCGGCCCCGTCAGGGCCAGCCACGCACCGGGCGTGTAGGTGGTGCGCCATGCAGCCATGGGTCGCGTCATCGTCATCTCCTCGGATTGGCACTAGGCAGAAGGTTAGCGGTCAGGACCCGCGAAACTAGTTGATGGACGAAGCCATCCGCCTGATGCCCTCGGTGATGATCTCACGCGAAGAGGCCAGGTTGACCCTGACGAATTGGGTGGATTCAGGCGAGAAGTCCGTGCCGAAGTTGAACCGCACCCGGCCCACTTCGTGGAAGTGCCGGCCGGGGTGTTCCAAGCCCAGCGGCGAGCAGTCGAGCCATGCCAGATAGGTGCCCTCGGACGGCGTGTAACTGAGTTGCGGGAGTTGCCGGGCCAGCTCCTCGGCGAAGAACACCTTGTTCGCGTCGATCTCCTGCGAGGCCTGCGCCAGCCACTCGCGGCCTTCGCGCAGCGCGGTGGTGTGGGCGAGGATGCCGAAGTAGGAGGCGGAGTCCGACACGACGGGGTTGATGCGGCCACGCAGTTCCGCCGGGCCGATGATGAGCGCGGCTTTGAGGGCCGCCAGGTTCCAGCACTTCGACGCGGACGTGATGATGACCGCGCGCGCGCCCGGCGCCGCCTGGAGGTAGGGGGTGTGCCGGGTGCCGGCGAGCGGTGCGTGGATCTCGTTGGAGGCGACGATCACGCCGTGGGCGTCGGCCAACGCGGCCACCGCCCGCAGTTCCTCGACGGTGTGCACGGCCCCGGTGGGGTTGTGCGGCGAGCACAGGAGGTACAGCGCGGGGCGGTGCTCGACGAACGCGGCCTCGATGGCGGCCAGGTCCAGCCGCCCGTTCTCCAGCATGGGGGCGGTGACCAGTTCCCGGCCGCGGCTGACGCTGCGGAAGGGCGGGTAGACGGGCGGGTTGATCAGCACCCGGTCCCCCGGCTCCGTGAAGGCCAGCACGGCCTCGCGCATGCCGGTGACGACGTCGGCGACCAGCATGGCGTCCTCCGTGTCGAACTGCCAGCCCCACTGCCATTGCGCGTAGTCGGCCATCGCCTCCTGGTATTCGGGCAGCTCGGGGTAACCGGTGTCCGAATCGAGGATGGCACGCTCGATCCGATCACGGACGGCGACAGCGATCTCCGCGTCCATCTCGGCGACGAACATGGGCAGCACGTCCGGTTCGAAGCGGCGCCACTTGATGCTGCCCCGCTGCCTCAACTCGTCCAGCGGCACATTGAAGATCGTCATGCCTGCGAGTCTATGGCAGCCGGCCCCGCCTCAGCCGCCGTCGACAGTGTGGGCGACGGCCCCGATGATGTCGTGCAGGAAGCGCAGGTACCCGTCGACGTGTTCCCGCGGCGCCGCGCCTTCGATGACCACGGCGGCCACCTCCCGCTCGAGCCACAACTGGCTGAACTCCGGTGTGGTGGGAGCGGTGAAGAACCGCCACACGGCCGGGCCCAGAAGGCGTCGGGTGGCGTCCGCGTCCGACGACGTGACGCGCCAGCGGGCGTCGAACGTGGGGTCGCCCACCTCGATGTCGCTGGTGCCCATCAACTCGGCCAGCAACGCGTTCTCCGCGGTCAGCCGCACGGGGTTCATCACCAGGCCCGGGCGTCGCACGCAGAGCACCTGGCGGATCTTGGTGCCCTGCTCGGGGGCGGAGATCCACTGCCAGCCGAAGCACGGGAGGTCGCCGAAGCGGCCCACGAAACCGTGCACGAACCTGCCGGACGGCACCGGGCCCTGATTGAAGCGTTCGACGATCTCGCGCGCGTTGGCGTAGTAGAGCCAGCCGCGCTGTCCCGCCCACTCCTGCCAGGTGGTGCCGCGTCGGACGACGGGCCTCGGCGCCGCGGTGCGCAGCGCGGGGGCCGAGGCGGTGAGATAGGCGGGCAGGGCGCGCTGGTAGGGGCGGGGCCGGATGGCGTCGAGCACCCGTGAATCGATGGCGTCGACCATCTTGCGGAGCAGGTCCAGGTACCGGTCCACGTGCTCGGGCTCGACGCGGCCGCGCGCGCTCAGCAGGACGGCGTCGTGCTCGAACCAGATCTCCGAGAAGTCCGCGGTGATGGGGATCAGCAACTGGCGGACGGCCTCGTTGAGCACGTCGTTGGCGAACTGGGGGTGGGCGGCGCTGACCCGCCAGGCCAGGTCGAAATCCGCCTCGATGGGGATGCCGGGGCCGGACTGGGTGAAATCCGCCACCTCGATGCTCAGCCACGGGAACCGCACCCCCGGCACCCGCAGTGCCACGACGTGGAGGTGACCGGCCGGGTCCGAACCCGCCGTCGCCCGGAAACCGAAGCAGGGCAGGCCTGCATAGGTGCCGGACCACCCGACGGTGATCGCGCGCTGTCCGCCGACGTGGAGGCCGCCGCCGCGGAAGGTACCCGTCATGGCCTCCCACGCGGGGAAGAAGTGCAGGTTGCGGAGGGTCGCCCAGTGCCGCCAGGCCTCAGCGTCGGCCATTCGGGCACCTCCCTTCCATCCCCATCGGCTCAATGTTGCCATGGAGGTCGTCCGGCGGGGCGCCGACCGCCGCGTGGGCTTGAGTCGGCGCCGCACTCGGCGCATAATGGCACGGACCGCACGGCGCGGATGGGGCCATCACCCCGGAGCTGCCGGAAGAACGGTGGATCTCCACTCATTAGAACCGGCTGCGGCAGCGAATGAAGCGGGGCGCTCACGCGTCCAAGAAGGGTGGTACCGCGGGCCACGGCTCGTCCCTTCGCCATTGCAGACGAAGAAGGAACCCACCCGATGAGCACCACTCCCGGCTACCGCGCCGTGCCCGCCCAGGTCGATTTCCCGGCGCTGGAGCACGACATCCTGAAGTTGTGGGCTGAGCGCGGCACGTTCGACCAGTCCCTCGAGAAGTCCAAGGGCGGTGAGCCCTGGACGTTCTACGAAGGTCCGCCCACCGCCAACGGCATGCCCGGCACCCACCACATCGAGGCGCGGGTGTTCAAGGACATGTTCCCCCGCTTCAAGACGATGCGCGGCTTCCACGTGGAGCGCAAGGCGGGTTGGGACTGCCACGGCCTGCCCGTCGAACTCGCCGTCGAGAAGGAACTGGGCTTCTCCGGCAAGGCCGACATCGAGGCCTACGGCGTGGAGGCGTTCAACGCCAGGTGCCGCGAATCCGTGCTGCGCCACGTCGACGCGTTCTCCGATCTGACGGAGCGCATGGGCTACTGGGTGAACCTCGACAAGGCCTACGTCACCATGACGCCCGAGTACGTGGAGTCGTTGTGGTGGGCGCTGAAGCAGATCCACTCCAAGGGCCTGCTGCAGGAGGACTACCGCGTCGCGCCGTACTGCCCGCGCTGCGGCACCGCGCTGTCGGACCACGAACTCGCGCAGGGTTACGAGGACGTCACCGACCCGTCCATCTACGTGCGCTTCCCGCTCACCTCCGGCCCACTCGCCGGCGACGTCGACCTCCTGGTCTGGACGACGACGCCCTGGACGCTGGTGTCCAACACCGCCGTCGCGGTGCACCCGGAGGTCACCTACCGGGTGGCCAGCCACCCGGAACAGAAGTCGCTGGTGGTCGCCGAACCGCTCGCCGAGCAGGTGCTGGGCGATGAATGGACGCTGGGCGCGTCCTTCACCGGCGCCGAGATGGAGCGCTGGTCCTACCAGCGGCCGCTCGAACTCGTCGAGTTCCCCGCCGAGGCACACTTCGTGGTGCTGGCCGACTACGTCACGACGGAGGACGGTTCCGGCCTGGTCCACCAGGCCCCCGCCTTCGGTGAGGACGACATGGCCGTCTGCCGCGCCTACGGGCTGCCGTTCGTGAACCCCATCACGAAGGAGGGCGCCTTCGAGGAGGGCCTCAGCCTGGTGGGCGGCATGTTCTTCAAGGACGCCGACGCGTTCATCGTCGAGGACCTCACCTCGCGCGGCCTGATGTTCCGCAAGCTGGACTACACGCACAGCTACCCGCACTGCTGGCGCTGCCACACCCCGCTGCTCTACTACGCCATGCCCTCCTGGTACATCCGCACCACGCGTATCAAGGACCAGTTGCTCGCCGAGAACGAGGACACCACCTGGCACCCGGAGAACATCAAGCACGGACGCTTCGGCGATTGGCTCACCAACAACATCGACTGGGCACTGTCGCGCACCCGCTACTGGGGCACACCGCTGCCCATCTGGCGCTGCGAGGACGACCACCAGGTGTGCGTCGGCTCCCGCGCGGAACTCTCGGAACTGTCGGGGCAGGACCAATCGGCGCTCGACCCGCACCGGCCGTTCGTCGACGACATCACCTTCGCCTGCCCCACCTGCGGCAAGGAGTCGCGGCGCGTGCCGGAGGTCATCGACGCCTGGTTCGACTCCGGCTCGATGCCCTTCGCGCAGTGGGGCTACCCGCACGCCGAGGGTTCCGTCGAGATGTTCGAGGAGCGCTACCCGGCAGATTTCATCTGCGAGGCCATCGACCAGACCCGCGGCTGGTTCTACTCGCTCATGGCGGTGGGCACCCTCGTCTTCGGCGAATCGGCGTACAAGAACGTCGTGTGCCTCGGCCACATCCTGGCTGACGACGGCCGCAAGATGTCCAAGCACCTGGGCAACGTGCTGGAACCCATCCCGCTGATGGACAAGCACGGCGCCGACGCGGTGCGTTGGTTCATGGCGTGCTCCGGCTCGCCGTGGTCGGCCCGCCGGGTGGGCGACGCCACCATCGGCGAGACCGTGCGCAAGGTGCTGCTGACCTACTGGAACACCGTCGCCTTCCACACGCTCTACGCGCGCGCCGCCAACTGGACACCGACGGGCACCGCGCCCGCCGCGGCCAGCCGCCACGTGCTGGACCGTTGGCTGACCTCCACCACCCAGGAACTGATCCTGGAGACCACCGACGCGCTCGAGAACTTCGACACGCAGCGCTACGGCCAGGCCCTCGCCGGCTTCATCGACGCGTTGTCCAACTGGCACGTGCGTCGCTCCCGTCGCCGGTTCTGGAGCGGCGACGAGGGCGCCCTGTGGACCCTCCACGAGACGCTCGACACGCTCACCCGCCTGCTGGCGCCGATCATGCCGTTCGTCACGGAGCGCGTGTGGCAGGACCTGTTCTACGCCGCGGACCCGGAGGGTCCCAGCTCGGTGCACCTGGCCTCGTGGCCGGTGGCGGACGAGTCGCTGATCATCCCGGAACTGACCGAGGCGATGCGGCTGACCCAGCGCACCGTCGAACTGGGCCGCTCCGCGCGCGCCGAGTCCAAGATGAAGGTGCGTCAGGTCCTGGGCCGCATGCTGGTGCCGTCGAGGATCTTCGCCAAGCTCTCGCCCGAGTTGCAGGAGGAGGTCAAGGCCGAGCTGAACGTCGAGTCCATCGAGTCCTTCGATTCGGCCGGCGACCTCGTCGACTTCTCCGCCAAGGGCAACTTCCGCAGTCTCGGCAAGCGCTTCGCGAAGAAGACGCCGCTGGTGGCGAAGGTCATCGCCGAACTGGACGCCGCCTGGCTCGCCGGGCAGCTCCGCGACGTCGGCCGCGCCCTGATCGAGTTCGAGGGCGAAGAGGTGGAGCTGTCCGCCGACGACGTCATCGTGACCGAGCGGCCCCGCGAGGGCTGGTCCGTGGTCAACGAGCAGGGCGAAACCGTCGCGCTCGACCTGGAGCTGACGCCGGCCCTGGTGCTGGCCGGCCTGGCCCGCGAGGTCATCCGGTTCATCCAGGACGCCCGCAAGCGCGCCGGGCTGGAGATCACGGACCGGATCCGCGTCACCGTCGAGGCCGACGGCCCCCTCGGCGACGCCGTCGAGACCCACCGGAGCCTCATCGCCGGCGAGGTGCTCGCCGTCGATCTCACGAACGCGCCGGTGGCTGAAGCCACGGATGTCGACGATGAGCTGGGGCTGAAGATCGCCCTCCAGAAGGCATGATCCGGGCGGGCCAAGAATTCTTAGGGTCTTCTTAGGACTCGGGGGGCAAATCGCGCTGACGTCGGACATCCTCTCTGAGGATTTCTCAGCAACAGCGTTATAATTCGGTTGTGTTTTGACTGACCCCGGGTTCTGGGCAACGGTATTGGAGTCCCCAATCCACCAGCCCGAGGAGTTTCGTGAGCGCAATTCAGGCCTCACACGTCTACAAGATTTTCGGTCGTCGACCCGAATCCGGCATACGTCTGCTGGAGTCGGGCGAGGACCGGAAGCAGCTTCAGGAACGGGGTCTCACGGCCGCCGTGATCGACGCCAGCTTCGAGGTGGATCCCGGGGAAATCTTCGTGGTCATGGGGCTCTCCGGCTCCGGTAAGTCGACGCTGATCCGCATGGTCAACGGCCTCCTGCCGCTGACCGGTGGCGAGATGCTGGTGCACGACCGGCCCTTGTCCGGCCTCAGCAGCGGCCAGCTGCGCCAGGTGCGCCGGCAGAACGTCTCCATGGTCTTCCAGCACTTCGCGCTGCTCCCCCACCGCACCGTGGGCGAAAACGCCGCGTACGGCCTGCAGATCCGGGGCATGAACCGGCACGACCGCGAGGCGAAGGCCAACGAGGCGCTCGAACTGGTGGGCCTCGGCGGTTGGGGCGGCTACCGGCCCGACGAGCTCTCCGGCGGCATGCGGCAGCGCGTCGGGCTGGCCCGTGCGCTCGCGGCGGGCACCGACATCATGCTGATGGACGAGGCCTTCTCCGCCCTGGACCCGCTCATCCGGCGCGACATGCAGGACCAGCTGGTCGAGCTGCAGCAGAAGCTGGGCAAGACCATCCTCTTCATCACCCACGACCTCAACGAGGCCATGCGGCTGGGCGACCGGATCGCGATGATGCGCGACGGCCGCATCGAGCAGATCGGCACCGCCGAGGACATCCTGAACGATCCCGCCAGCAGCTACGTGGCCAGGTTCGTCGCAGATGTGGACCGGACGCGGGTGCTGACGGCCCGCAACATCGCGGAGAAGCCCTACGCCGTCCTCTACGAGGACCAGGGCCCGCGGATGGCGCACAAGATCCTGCGCGAGCACCAACCCAACTGGCTGCTGGTGGTGAGCCGCGACCGCCGCCCCGTCGGCATGGTGTGGGCCGAGGACGTCGCCAACGCCGTGCGGCACGGCGCCACCACGCTGCCCTACTCGACGGTGCATGAACTGCCCATCGTGGGTGCGGAGACCCCCGTCAACGAACTGTTCGAACACTCCGCCCAGCACCTGGCGCCCCTCGTCGTGACGGAGGACGACGGCCGCGTGGTCGGCGTCGTCCCGCGGGTGACCCTCCTGGCGGCAGCCACGCCCGTCAACGGGGACGACCTCGTTGTCGAGGACACCGCCGAACCCGAAGGAATCCCGGCATGAACGAATTCCCACCCCGGATCCCCGTGGGCAGCTGGGCGGCCGACCTCGTCGACTGGATCAGCCTGAACCTGCGCTTCCTCCTGGACCTGCTCAAGGACGCGGGCACCTGGACCAACGACGCGGTGGCCGCCGTGCTGCTCGCCCCGCCGCCGTTGGCGATGATCGCCGGCTTCGCCGCGCTGGCCTGGCTGGTGCGTTCCTGGCGGCTGGCCATCGGCGTGGTCGTCTCGTTCCTGCTGATCATGAGCATGGGCCAGTGGGCCCAGGCGATGCAGACCCTGGCGCTGGTCCTGATCGCCACTTTGACGGCAGTGGTCATCGCCATCCCGACAGGCATCTGGGCCGCGCGCAGCGACAGGGTAAGCGCCGCAGTCAAGCCGGTCCTCGACCTCATGCAGACCATGCCCGCGATGGTCTACCTCATCCCGGCCATCACGTTCTTCAGCATCGGGGCGGTCCCCGGGCTGTTCTCCACCGTGATCTTCGCGCTTCCGCCGGCCGTGCGGCTCACGGAGCTTGGCATCCGCGGCGTGGACAGGGAGACCGTCGAGGCCGCCCACTCCTTCGGCGCCACCGAGTGGGACGTCCTGCGCGGCGTGCAGCTACCGCTCGCGGTGCCCACGATCATGGCCGGCATCAACCAGGTCATCATGCTGGCGCTGTCGATGGCCGTGATCGCCGGGCTCGTCGGGTCCGACGGCCTCGGCAAGGAGGTCGTCGCCGCCCTCGGCACCGTGAACATCGCCCGCGGCGCCGAGGCAGGCCTGTCCATCGTGTTCCTCGCGATCTTCCTCGACCGGTTCACCGCCGCGCTGGGCACGCCCGCGCAGCACACCTCATCCCTGCTCGCGAAGTGGAAGACCACCCGCGAGAAGAAGGCCAAGGCCAGGGAGTCCGCAGAACTCGCTGCGTGACCCCACTGAAAGGAAAATGTGAAGCTCACTGCCATCCGCAAGATCGGAATCGCTGCGCTCGGCGCAGCACTGCTGACAGGAGTCGCCGCGTGCGGCCCGGAGGCGACCGACGCCGCAGAGCCCAGTAAGAACATCACTCTCGGATTCATCCCGTCCTGGACCGACGGGCGCTCCATGGGCAACCTGCTCAAGGCGCAGCTCGAGGACATGGGCTACACCGTCTCGACGGAGGAGCTCGGCGACCCGGGCCCCCTCTACGTCGGCCTCGCCCAGGGCGACGTGGACATCTACCCGTCCGCGTGGCCCGAGGTCACGCACTCCACCTACATGGACGAGTACGGCGACAGGATCGAGTCGCTCGGCGCCTACTACGACGGCGCGGTGCTGACCTGGGCCGTGCCGGAGTACTCCGAGCTGAAGTCGATCGCCGACGTCAAGGACCATGCGGCCGAGTTGGACAACCGCATCATCGGGATCGAGCCGGGCGCGGGCCTGTCGCGGGTGTCGCAGGAGGATGTCATCCCCGGCTACGGCCTAGAGGACTTCGAACTGGTCACCAGCTCCACGGCGGCGATGCTGGCCGAGCTGAAGACGAAGATCGCGGCGCAGGAGGAGATCGTCGTCACGCTGTGGCGTCCGTTCTGGGCCAACGCCGAGTTCGGCGTGCGTGACCTGGAGGACCCGGAGGGCGCGCTGGGCGACACCGAGAGCCTCCACTTCCTGGCCCGCAAGGGCTTCGGGGAGGAGTACCCGGACATCGCCGAGTGGATCGGCGAGCTGAAGCTCGACGACGAGCAGTACGGCTCGCTCGAGAACACCGTCGTCAACGAGTTCGACGAGGGCCAGGAGGCCGACGCCATCAAGGCCTGGACAGAGAACAACCCGGACGTGCTGCCCGAGGCGTGAGCCTCAGCAGCGGCACTGACTGACACCTGGCGTCCAACGACATCGGGCCGACTCGCACGCTGCGAGCCGGCCCGATGTCGTTGCCACCCGGTGCACAGGGTCAGCGGAACAGCACCAGGTTGTTGAAGACCCACGAGCCGGACTGCTTCACGACCAGACCGCTGGTGGTTGTCGTGGCACGGAAGACCGTGGTGAACGTGTAGCTGCGGCAGGCGCCGCGGCCGGTCTGGGCGGTGTCGCACTCGGTCTTCCACCGGCGGCCACCGGATTCGAAACCATTCATGTTGTGCATGGCGATCGGGTTGGTGCCCCACTCCGCACGGCTCATGAGCGGCAGGTAGGTGAGGTTGTTGAACGCCCACCCCTCCTTCTGCACGAACCGCCCACCTTCCTTGACCACGATCGCGGCCCAGATGTCGGTGCGGCAGCGTTCGGTCTGCGAATAGGGCTCGCACCTGGTCTGCCAGTCGCGGCCGTTCACGTTGCGGTGGATGCCCGGCAGCGTGTAGGGGGCGCTGCGCACGAAGCCCCCCGCCGTCGGCTTCGGCGGCGTGGGCGTCTGGGACGGCGAGGTGCGGTTGCCGGTGGTGACCCAGATCGTCTGGGTGGGGGCCGGCGTGGTGGGGCGCGGGCTCGCCGGGGCGGGCTGTCCGGCGGCGGGGGCGTCGGCGTCGAAGAGCTTCACGCCGTAGGAGTGGCTCACGGTGACGCCGTTGCGGACGATGCCGCTGACGGTGACGGTATAGGTGTGCACCGCGGAACCCACCGGCTTCGGCAGCAGGCCGAGCTCGAAGACCAGCGTCGGGTTCCCCATGCCGCCGACCAGCGGCTGCTTGGTGACCTGCACGGGGCCGTTAGGCCCTGTCACGCTCACCTTGGCGCTGTCGAACTTGGTCGACGAGTTGCCGGTCAGCGACCACCGCCCGTTGGGCTGGATCTGCGTGGGGAAGTAACCGGCCGTGGGCCACGGGATCCAGGCGGGATCCGGGTTGGAGCGGTTGTCGTTGGGGGTGCTGATGACCCAGAGGGCGTTGGAGTTGGTGGTCGAGCCGCTGCCCATGGTCGTCGTGTGCGGGCGCATCACCCAGCGACGGTGGCCCACGGCCGTGTTCGACGCGCCCGGCTCAGACATGTACAGCGCGATGGCGCCCGCGCCGGAGCCGGAGCGCACCGCGCCGAGCGCGATGTTCGAGCGGCCTGCGGCCTCCTTGCCCTGGGCGCTGATGCAGCGCCAGGAATCCGTCGGGTAATGGTCGAGCCGCTTGTTGGCGCTCATGATGAGGGCCGCTTGTTGCGCCTTGGCGGACAGCGCGGCGTCGAACTTCACCGCGGCGAGGCCACCCATGGCGCGGAAGTAGTTTACGGCGTCGAGCGTGGCCTTCTGGGCCGCGGCGCTGGGGGCACCCGCCGCGCAGGTGTCGAGGTTCCCGGTCCAGTCCTGCTGCACGGCCAAGGCCGGCTTGAGCTGCTGCTGATAAGCAGCGCGGACGGATTCGATGTTGGAGTTGTCTATCGCGGTGGTGGCCTGGGAAGACTGAAGACCCATCCCGGAGAGGATGAGCACAGCCCCCAAAGCGGCGGACAAAAGAGCATGCAGGCGCACTGGGGAAGATCCTTCTGCGAACAAGATTTACCTACGAGGAGGGGTCGCTCGACGATGAGTACCGCCTGTGACGGTACACAAAGTGACGCATAAGGTGCAGTCAAACCGTAAATCTGATGTCTTACGACCTCAACCTCAGGTTAATACTCCGGGTCGGTATCGCCAGCATCGGGGTGGCCTTGGTGGGCCGACCCACCTCCTGGCACCGGACGACTTTGTCAGTTCAAGAGCGGGTCAGATGAGCGCCAGGTTGGCGTCGCTGTGGGAGATCCCTGCCTGCCGGAGGCATGACTCGAGCACCCGCATCACCTCGAGGGTGTCGTCGAGCGGCATCGTCGGCGACTCCGTGCAACCCTCCCTGATCCGCTCGGTGACCTCGGCGAACTCATGGCTGTAGCCGCGGCCGGTGGGCATGGCCTCGATGATGCGCGGCAGCACGCCGTTGCGGTGGATGGTGATCATCGACGGGTGGTGGAAACGCGGCTCCACCTCGATCCAACCCTTGGTTCCGATGATGACCATCCGTGCCGGGCCATGCCCGTCGAAGCCGACCACCAGCGACGACAGCCCGCCGCCGGTGTGCGCGAGGCTGATACTGGCGGCCCGTTCCACGCCCGTGGGGTACAGGCGCGTCATGCAGTCCACAGACTTGACGTTGCCGAGGAAATTCTGGGCGAAGTTGACGACGTAGACGCCCAGGTCGAGGATGGCGCCGCCACCCAGTTCCTTGGCGAAGAGGCGGTGGTCAGGCTGGAACTCGCGGTACGCGTAGAGGTCGCCCTGCACCGAGACGACGTCGCCGATGCGGCCCCACGCCACCACTTCGCGGGCGGCCTCGACCACCGGCAGGAAGCGGGTCCACATGGCCTCCATGGCGAACACCCCCTGCTGGCGGGCCGCCTTGACGATGTCCCGGGCGCCGGAGACTGTGGCGGTGAAGGCCTTCTCGACGAGGACGGCCTTGCCGTTGGCGATGGCCATGAGCGCGACGTCGCGGTGCTGGGGGTGCGGCGTGGCGATGTAGACGACATCGACGTCCTCGGATTGGAGCATCTCGGCGTAGGAGCCGAAGGCCCTGGGGATGCCGTGCTTGGCGGCGAACGCCTGGGCCTTGGCGGTGGTGCGTGACGCGACGGCGGTCAGTGCCGCGCCGGGGACGAACTGGAAGTCTCCAGCCACCCCGTGTGCGATAGCTCCCGTGCCGACGATGCCCCAGCGAACCGTATCCATGGCAGACAGGGTAGTCCTCTGGATAATCCTGTGGTGGGTGTTTGACTAGGCTCTGCGTCGGCCGATGAGATAGAGCCGGTCCCGATCCCCGTCGCCGCTGACGAGGTACGACTCGGATTCCAGGCCGGCCGCGGACACGGCGCGGCGGATCTCGGCGGGGTCGTGCAGCACCAGCGGCACCGCCACCTCTTCGCCGTCCCACCGCGTCACCGGTTCGACGGCGTTGCCGACGTACAGCGCCAGCGCGAGCACGCCGTCGGGCAGCAGGGTCTGGGCGAGGCGCCGGAGGACGGCCGCCAGTTCGCTGGGCGCGAGGTGGATGAAGGAGTACCAGGCGAGGATGGCGCCCCAGCCCGCGTCGTTGCCCGGCCGCAGGAGGCGGCGGAAATCGCCCACCTCGAATTCGACGTCGAGGTTGCGCTCGCGGGCCACCTCGATCATGCGCGGTGCCAGGTCGAAACCGGTGGGCAGCGCACCGGCCTCCGCGAGGAGGAGCGTGGTGTCGCCCAGGCCGCAGCCGATGTCGGCGGTCTGGTGCGGGCCAGAGAGTTCGGCCACGTGCGCAATGAACCAGTCCTCGAACGCCGTGGGCGACATCGGGTCCGGCTCGAGGTCTGCCAGCGCCTCGTAGGCCACGACCATGGCACCGTCACGAGCGTCGACCCCCTCCGCCAGGATCTGCTCGCGGTCCACGGCGGCCTCAGGGCCGACGTCGGGCGGGATGTCGCCCAGGAGGTGGAGCCAGCGGTGGTCCTGGTGGCCGGCCTTGCGCTCGAGCTGGCGCACCAGCGGCTCCTCGCGCTGCGCCATGCGCTGCAGGACGGCTTCCACCGCTTCCCTGTCGGCGAAGCGGTGCAGCCTGTCGGTGCGGGCCTTGAGCTCCCCCGGCGCCTGGGGGCCGCGGAGCAGCAACACGGTCAGCAGGGCGCGCTCGTCGTCGGGCAGCGCCAGGGCCTCGACGGCGCTCTGCGAGTACTTCAGGGTGCGCTTGCCGTAGTCCAGCCACGTGATGCGGGCCAGCCCCCGGTCCTTGAGGGAGCGCACGGCGTCCTGGACGGTGCGCTCGTCGTAGTCGACGACGGGCTCGCGGCTGCTGGACTGGTTGCAGGCGGTGCGCAGGGCGTTGAGCGTCAGCGGGTAGCTGGCCGGGACGGTGATCTCCTTCTCGAGGAGGCACCCCAGCACGCGCTGTTCTTCTGCGGTGAGGATCGGAAGCGCGGTCACGGGCCCGACATTACCCGCTGGAGCCGGGCGCCGTCGGGGCGGGTGCGGGGGTCGCACTGGCGACCCGAATCCTGATTCAGCGTCGTCCGCGACCCCAGATCAAGATTCGGCGCGAGGACCACATTGGCCCGAATCGTGATTCGGCGTCGTCCGCGACCCCAGATCAAGATTCGGCGCGAGGACCACATTGGCCCGAATCGTGATTCGGCGTCGTCCGCGACCCCAGATCAAGATTTGGGGTGGGAGCGCCGACGGCGGACGACCCTCGCATCCAGGCCCCGGGCGAACTATCCTGATAGGCGGTCCTCAGGAGGTTCTTACACATGGGTCGCATCGTTCAGAAGTTCGGCGGCAGTTCGGTTCAGGACGCGGAGTCCATCAAGCGCGTCGCCCGACGCATCGCACGCACCCGCGGCGAAGGGCACGACGTCATCATCGTCATCTCCGCCATGGGTGACACCACCGACGAGTTGATGGACCTGGCGCTGCAGGTCTCCCCCAGCCCCAAGTCGCGCGAACTCGACATGCTGCTGACCACCGGCGAGCGCCAGTCGGCCGCGCTGCTGGCGATGGCGCTGTCGGACCTCGGCATGGAGGCGGTGTCCTACACCGGATCACAGGCCGGCATCATCACCACCCCCACGCACGGAAACGCGCGCATCATCGACATCACCCCGGGCCGCGTCGTGAAGTCGCTCGAAGAGGGCAGCGTCGTGATCGTCGCCGGCTTCCAGGGCGTCGCCCAGACCACCAAGGACGTGACGACGCTCGGCCGCGGCGCGTCGGACACCACCGCCGTCGCGCTCGCCTCCGCGCTGGGAGCCGACTACTGCGAGATCTACTCGGATGTGGACGGCGTCTACACGGCGGATCCGCGCATCGTGAAGTCCGCCCGCCAGATCAGCGAGATCGGCTACGAGGACATGATGGAGATGGCCGCCAGCGGCGCCAAGATCCTGCACCTGCGCTGCGTCGAGTACGCGCGCCGCGAGGGCGTGCCCGTGCACGTGCGTTCCTCGTTCACCGACAAGCCCGGCACCTGGGTCAAGAGCCAGGATCAGATCACGAAAGACGGAGCCATGGAAGAAGCCATCATCACCGGTGTCGCCCACGACCGCACCGAAGCCAAGATCACCATCGTCAACGTGCCGGACCGGGTGGGCGAAGCGGCCAGCATCTTCCGCGCGATCGCCCAGGCCGACATCAACATCGACATGATCGTGCAGAACATCTCGCGCCTGTCGGACGCCGCCACGGACATCTCGTTCACCCTCCCCATGGACCTGGGCGCCAAGGCCATCGCCGCGCTCGACGCCATCAAGGACGAGGTGGGCTTCGAGGAGGTGCTCTACGACGACCAGATCGGCAAGGTCTCGGTGGTGGGCGTGGGCATGCGCTCGCACCCGGGCGTCTCCGCCACGTTCTTCGACGCTCTGGCCAAGGCAGACGTGAACCTGCAGATGATCTCCACCTCGGAGATCCGCATCTCGGTGATCGTCGGCGCCGATGATGTCGACGACGCCGTCCGCGCCGCCCACAGCGCCTTCGGGCTCGACGGCTCGGCCGAGGCCACGGTCTACGCGGGCACCGGTCGCTGACCTTGCCCTCCCCCCTGTCCCGGCGCCGGGCGCCGGGCAGGCCGAAGGGTGCTCCCGGCGGGCGCGGGGCTAGAGTTCCTGCATGACCATTCTGGGGCGACGACACTTCCTGGCTGCGGCCGCCGTCGTGCCGCTCACGGCGTGCGTCAACACCCAGCCGCCGGCGCCCCCGGGCGATAGCCAGACGGGGAGCCCCACCTCCACGCCGGAGCCCAGCCCCACGGCCACCCATCCCTTCGGGCTCACGGTGCCCAGCAGCGTCAAGGCCGTCATCTTCGACGGCGCCTTCGGCGTCAGCTACGTGCGCGACGCCGCCACCGCCATGCGGAAGACCTATGAGGGCCTGCGGGTCCAGGTGTCCGCGAGTAGCGACATCACCGCAGACGTGGCGCCCCTGTTCGCCGACGGCGCCACCCCGCCGGACCTCGTCGACAACTCCGGCAGCCACCAGCTCGCCGTCGCGGACATCGTCGACGAACTCCTGCCGCTCGACGACCTGATGTCGTCCGTCAACCTCGAGGGCATCCCCATCGAGGAGACGCTGTACAGCGGCGTGGTGCAGGCCGGCACGTTCAACGGACGCCACGTGGCGCTGGACTACGCACTCAGCGTCTACGGGCTCTGGCACTCCGCCAGCCACTTCGCGGCTCAGGGCTGGGCAGTGCCCACCGCCTGGGACGAGCTGTTGGAGCTCGGCGAGCAGGCCCGCGGGTTGGGCCAGGACCTGTTCGTGTGGGGCGACGACGCCGCCAGCTACTACGCCGAGCTGGCCATCTCGTCGGCCATCAAGGAGGGCGGCCACGACGTGCGCCGCGCGCTCGACAACCTGGAGCCCGAGGGCTGGTCCCACCCCGCCGTCGCCGGGGTGCTGCAGTCCCTGGCGGAGTGCGTGGCCGCGGGCTTCGTCCGCCATGGCGGGGCGTACGTGGACGCCCAGGCGGAGTGGTCGCAGCACCAGAAGGCGCTGTTCTACCCGTCGGGGTCCTGGATCGCCAGGGAGATGGAGGGCCGCACCAGCCACGGCTTCGAGATGACGGTTTCCCCGGTGCCCGCGCTCACGGCCGCGCCGACGCTGCCCTGGTCCGCCGCGCATGCGCAGCCCATCGAGCAGTTCATGGTGCCGAAGAACTCAGCGAACCCGGCCGGCGGGCAGGAACTCCTGCGGACGCTGCTGTCGAGGGAGGCCGCGGAGTCGTTCGCACGGAACAACCTGGTGCCCACGGTCGTGCGCACCACGGTGCCGGCAGACCTGGAGTCGACGGCGTTGGCCGCGCAGACCCGCCTCCTGGCAGACGCCGGGGAGGACGTGTACTCGTGGCGCTTCGTGTCCCACTACGGCCTGTCCGAGGACTACAACCGCCTCTGGGGGCAGTTCCTCAGGGGTGACCTGGGCGCGCAGGCGCTGGCCGAGGAACTGCAGGCGTTGTCGGACGCTGTGCGCGAGGATCCGGACATCCCCACCTACACCGTCGACTGAGCTGCTACCGCCCCCGGCGGCCGGTGCCGAAGATGCTGCGCACGATCTCGCGGCCGGCCGTGCGCATGACGTCCTTGAACACCGGCGACTTCGTGACCTGCTCGATCAGCGACGGGTTCTCCCGCTCATAGCGGCGACGCTCGGCCTCCGCCTGCTTGCGTTCGCGCTCCAGCCGGGCCAGCTCGCGCTCGTTCTCGCGCTGCTGCTTCTCCCACTCCTGCTGGGTGCGCTCCTGCTCCTTCTGGGCGGCGGCCTCGGCCTCCGCCCGCTCCGCCTCCAGCCGTTCGGCCGCGGCCTGCGCCGAGCCGGCCTCGAGCCGGCGGGTCAGGATCTCGTAGGCCGATTCCCTGTCCACCGCCTGGCCGTACCGCGCGAACAGGGGCGACGCCTCCACCGAGGCCCGCAACTGGGCCTCCGGCGTCGGCGACATCGAGGAGGCCGGCGCCCAGATCCGCGTCCAGGCCACCGGGGTGGGCGCGCCCTTCTCGCTCATCACGGTCACGACGGCCTCGCCGATGCCCAGCTGCTGCAGGACCTGCTCAAGGTCGTAGTGGGAGTGCGGGTAGGTGTCGACGGTGGCCTTGAGGGCCTTCGCATCGTTGGGCGTGTGGGCCCTCAGCTGGTGCTGGACGCGCGAACCGAGCTGGGCCAGCACGTCGTCGGGCACGTCCTTGGGTGTCTGCGTTACGAAGAACACGCCGATGCCCTTGGAGCGGATCAGCCGGACGGTCTGCGTGATGGCCTGGAGGAACGCCTTCGACGCGTCGTTGAAGAGCAGGTGGGCCTCGTCGAAGAAGAACACCAGCTTGGGCTTGTCGAGGTCGCCCACCTCGGGCAGCGACGTGAACAGGTCTGCCAGCAGCCACATCAGGAACGTGGAGAACAGCGCGGGCTGCGTGGCGAGTTGCGGCAGTTCCAGCAGCGACACCACGCCGCGGCCGTCCGGCGCCACCCGCAGCAACTCCGAGGGCTCGAACTCGGGCTCGCCGAAGAAGACGTCGCCGCCCTGGTCCGAGAGCGTCACGAGCGAGCGGAGGATCACGCCGGCGGTGGCCGTCGACACCCCGCCGATGCCTTTCAGTTCCGGCTTGCCCTCATCCGAGGTGAGCCACTTGAGCAGGCCGACGAGGTCCTTGAGGTCGAGGAGCAGCAGGCCGTTCTTGTCGGCGTAGTGGAACACCAGCCCCAGCGAGGATTCCTGCACCTGGTTGAGGCCCAGCACCTTGGACAGGAGGATGGGGCCGAACGACGACACGGCCGCCCGCACCGGAACGCCGATGCCCTGCCCGCCCAGGGCGTAGAACTCGGCGGGGAACGCCGTCGGCTGCCAGGGCTGGCCCTGCTTCTGCGTGCGGGCGAGGATCTTCTCGTTCGATTCGCCCGGCGACGCCATGCCGCTGAGGTCGCCCTTGATGTCCGCGGCGAACACGGGCACGCCGGCCGTCGACAGCGCCTCGGCCATCACCTGCAGGGTCTTGGTCTTGCCCGTGCCGGTGGCCCCGGCCACCAGGCCGTGCCTGTTGAACATCGACAGGGGGATGCGGATGGGCACGTCGACGGCGGGCTCTCCGTCGACGAGGACGCCCAGCGTCGCTGCCGGCGCCTCGAAGGTGTAGCCGGCCCTGATCTGGTCAGTTGGTGCTGCATCGTTCACGTCCGCATCGTCCCACAGACCCCCGTCGCACGGGCGTGTTTACGACGCACGGAGGCCCCAGTGGGCACAGCTGGCTCCGGGCGGGGGGCGGGTTGGGTAGGCTGGCGGCGTGATCTTCAAGCGAGTCGGCGATTCCCGCCCCTACCCGGACCACGGGTACACCCAGAAGCAGTGGATCGCGATCGCGCCCCATCAGGTGCGCCTCGACGAACTCGTGACCACCAAGCGCACGCTGGATCTGGAGGCGCTGCTCGAGGAGGATTCCACCTTCTACGGCGACCTCTTCGCGCACGTCGTGTCCTACCGCGGCGAGCTCTACCTGGAGGACGGGTTGCACCGGGCGCTGCGCGCCGCGCTCCAGCAACGGCAGACAATGCACGCCAGGGTCCTCGAGTTGAAGTAATCTCCCACCAGGGAAACTCCTCGACGAAAGCGAATGTAAACAAGTGCGCATCTTCCGCCTGATAGCCACCCCGGTGATTCTGCTGGGTCTGCTGGGCTTTCTCGGGTGGGGTTTCCTGTGGGGCTGGCGCGAACTCACCGCGCCGCTGCCGACGACACCGCCCACGCCGTGCGTCACTGAAGCCACGGAGTTCGTCAACCCCACCATGGTGTTCGTGCACGTGTACAACGGCGGCTTCACCTCCGGGTTGGCGCGTCGGATCGGCACGCAACTGACCGACGGCGGGTACAACGTGGTGAGCGTCGACGACACCGAGGAGACCATCAAGGAGACGGTGATCCGCGGCAACAAGGACCAGTACCCCGCCATGCGGCTGCTGATGTCGAACTTCATCGACCCGAAGATCGAGTACGACGACCGCATCGACGGCACCCTCGACGTGCTGGTCGGCACCGCCTGGCAGGGCTACGCGCCCACGGAACAGATCATCTACCAGGTGTCGTCCGCCGGCGGTTCGATCTGCAGGCCGCCGGTGGCCACGGACGAGTCTGCGTCCCCGTCCCCCTCGCCGACGACGGAGAGCTGAGCCCGTCGCACGCACGCCCGTAGCCTCGGCTCCGGGGCCCATAGAAACGTTGAACCCCCGGAATCTCTTCCGGGGGTTCGTCGGCGGTGATGGAGGGATTTGAACCCCCGGTAGGTTGCCCTACTCTCGCTTTCGAGGCGAGCTCTTTCGGCCGCTCAGACACATCACCGCAGACCAGTGTAGTGATTCCCACCGGCGATCACCAATCGTGGTTTGCCAGCCACCCGCGCCCGGCGCGTACAGTAGGCCGGTGCGTGAAATCTCGGCCCTCCTCCGTGTCCCGGGACTCCCGCTCATCCTGGCGGCCCAGCTAGCCGCCCGGTTCCCGGCCGGGATGTACACGCTGGGGATCCTCATGCACGTGGAGCGGGCCCAGGGCACCTACACCGCCGCGGGCCTGGTGCTCGCGTCGTTCTCCGCGGCCATGGCCGTGGCCGGGCCGCCGGTGTCGCGGCTGCTGAGCAGGTTCGGCACCTTCCGGGTGCTGCTGGTGTGCACCCTCCTGTCCGTCACCGCCTTCTCGGCCCTCGCGCTGTTCCCCACCCTCCCCCTGTTCTGGCTCATCGTGCTGGGCGCCCTGGGCGGCGGCACCGTCCCGCCCGTGATCCCGGCGGTCCGCACGCTGTATCCCCGGGTGACCCCGCGCCCCCTGCTGACGACGCTCTTCAGCTTCGACGCCGCGCTGCAGGAGGTCATCTGGGTCATCGGACCGGTGTCCATCACCATGCTGGTGGCCGCGTTCGACACCACCGTGGCGCTGCTCATCGTGGTGGCCGTACAGATCGTCGGCGGCCTCGCCTTCATGCTGGCGCCGGCCGTGCGCACCATGAAGATCCCGCAGACGGACCGCAAGCTGGGCCGCGTGCTCCAGAACCCGTCCGTGATCCTCATGATGGTCACCTCGGCGCTGTTCCTGGGCGCCTTCGCCGCCGTCGAGGTGGGTGTCGTGGCCAGCTTCGACGAAGGCTCGATCCTCGCCGGCGTGGTGCTGGGCATCACGTCGTTCGGTTCGCTCATCGGCGGGCTCGCGGCGGGCAACCGGCCCATCTCGCGCTGGTCGCTGGCCCTGCGCACCATGATCATGGTGGTCGGCCTCGTGTTGGCCGCGATCCTGACCGGCTTCTGGGGCCTGACCGCCGCCCTGTTCATCGCGGGCGTCGGCATCGCGCCCGCCCTGGCGGCCGTGTCCTCGGTCATCGCCGGCAGCGTGCCGTTCGCCGACACAGCGGAGGCTTACGGCTGGATCGGCACCGGCCAGTTGCTGGGCACCTCTGTGTGCGCGGCCGTCGCCGGCGTAGCGATCGACGCGGTGGGGGCGCCCGGCGCGCTGTTCATCGCCGCGGGGGCCGGCGTGCTGGCGCTGGTGGTGGCCGTCGTGTTCCGCAAGGCGCAGCCGGACCTGCGCGGCGGCATCTCCATCCTCGACTGAGCCGCGGCCCAGCTGTCATGAGCGGGCAGGGGGGTTCACCTAGCGTTTGGCGGCGAAGAACTGCTCGAGGATCGCGGCGCATTCGGTTTCCAGGACCCGTGAGGTCACCGTCGGGCGGTGGTTGAGCCGGGGGTCGCGCACCACGTCCCACAGCGACGAGACGGCGCCGGCCTTCTCGTCGAACGCGCCGAACACGAGGTGCCCGATCCGCGAGGCGACGATGGCGCCGGCGCACATGGTGCAGGGTTCCAGGGTGACCACGAGCGTGCAGCCGGTGAGCCGCCACTCCCCCACTGCCTGCGCGGCGCGGCGGATGGCGACGACCTCCGCATGCGCGGTGGGGTCCCCGGTGAGTTCCCGTTCGTTCCCGGCAGCGGCGATGACCTCCCCGGCCGGGTTCAGGACGACGGCGCCGATGGGTACGTCGCCGTGCGCTTCCGCGCCCGACGCCTCGGCCAGCGCGCGACGCATCGCGTCATGCCAGCGCGTGCCCACGGCCCAGGTCAGTCGTCGAAGGACTCGGCGGCGCGCTCGAACTCCGCGCCGATCTTCAGCTTCTTCGCGATGACGCCGAGGAGGACGTCGGAATCCTCGTCGTAATCCGTGGCGATGGCCTCCATCTCGAAGCCGCGGAGACCGCTGGCTGCGTAGATCTCGAGGTCGCCCAGCGGGAAGGAGTCGTCGTCCTCGTCCGGCACGTCCTCGCCTAGGTAGTCGACCACGTCGCGGGCCAGGGGCCAGTCGTTGGCGGCCGTCGCGTCGGACAGCAGCACCTCGACGGTGCGGCCGCGCACGCGGCACAACACGAAGAACTCGCCGGCCACGGAGACCCAGCCGTCGGCGCCCGAGTCGCCTGGGAGGCGGCTCAGCTGACGGATGAGCTCGTCGAAGTCGTTGGCGAGGTCGTAGTCCATGGGCACCGCAGTGGCCTTACCGTCTTCGCGGTAGAGCGCGACCACAAGGTCGATGTCGTCCTCGGTGGCGTCTTCGAGGTCGTCATCGTCGTCGTCGAAATCGTCCAGATCAGCGTCGTCTGTTTCCTCGACGTCGTTCTTCAAGTCGAACGGCTCCGCATCCTCATCGAACACGTCCACAACCCACTCCTTCCGACGAACCCAGGTGCCTCGCCCATCCTTGCACGCTTCCCCGGAATGAGACAGCAGGGGGCCCAACCCGCTACGCGGAAGTGCCCGGATGTGCGAAGGTTGGTCCCGTGGAACTACACGTCGTCGAACACCCGCTCGTCCATCACAAGCTCACGGTCCTGCGGGACAAGAACACGCCGCAGCCGGTCTTCCGGTTGCTCGTGGAGGAACTCGTCACCCTGCTCGCCTACGAGGCGACCCGCGGGGTGCGCGTCCATGAGGTGCAGATCGAGACGCCCGTCGCCCCCACCACCGGTGTGAAGCTGGCGCAGCCGGCGCCCCTGGTGGTGCCCATCCTGCGCGCCGGGCTCGGCATGCTCGACGGCATGCTGCGCCTGGTGCCCACCGCGGAGGTGGGCTTCCTCGGCATGATCCGCGACGAGAAGACCCTGCAGCCCATGACCTACGCGGAGCGCCTCCCGCAGGACCTGTCGGGCCGGCAGTGCTACGTACTGGACCCGATGCTCGCCACCGGCGGCTCACTCGGCGGCGCCATCCAGTACCTGGTGGACCGGGGGGCGGACGACATCACCGCCATCTGCCTGACCGCTGCGCCCGAGGGCGTGGAGAAGCTGCAGCACCTCCTGGGCGACCTGCAGGTGCCGTGCCGCGTCGTGGTCGCCTCGCTGGACGAGCGCCTCAACGAGGCCGGCTACATCGTGCCCGGCCTCGGCGACGCCGGCGACCGCCTGTACGGCCTGGCCGAGTAGGCACCCCGTCGCTCGTCCCCCGCGGGGCGGCCGATAGGTTGGGGTCATGGCCAAGGGAGCGTCCAAGGGGTGGATGACCAACCAGCACGGCGCCTGGGCGATGATCATCGTCCCGTTCCTCGCCGGGCTGATCCTGGTGGCCCCCTACCGCCCCCTCGACGGTGGCGACGCCGCGCTGGGCGTCACGTGGCTGATCGGCTACTTCGCCTACCACGCGCTCACGCTGGCGCTGAAGGCCGCGCCGCGCCGCCGCCCCTCGTACTACCCCGCCGTGGCCGTCTACGGCGCCATCGCCGTCGTCGCGGGCCTTGTCACCTTGTGGTTCCGGGGCTGGTCGCTGCTGCTGTGGGCACCGCTGTACGCCGTCCTGCTCGGTAGCGCGCTGTGGTTGGCGGCCTCCAAGCGGGAACGCACCGTGCTCTCCGGGGTGCTCACGATCGTCGCGTCCTGCGGCCTGATGGCGGTGCTGCGCAGCACCGCGGGGGTGGACTTCGTCCGGGCTGACGAGGTCGCCGTCGTGGTGGCCATCACGGCCTACTTCGTGGGCACGGTGCTGCACGTGAAGGCACTCATCCGGGAGCGCAACGACCCCCGCTCGGCGAAGCG
This sequence comes from Tessaracoccus sp. MC1756, assembly GCF_014164735.1. Taxonomy (NCBI): domain Bacteria; kingdom Bacillati; phylum Actinomycetota; class Actinomycetes; order Propionibacteriales; family Propionibacteriaceae; genus Tessaracoccus; species Tessaracoccus sp. MC1756. The sequence continues at coordinate 781,488 of NZ_JACJFZ010000002.1, forward strand.
GTCGCTGTTCTACCACGTGGCGCTCGGCGCGCTGGTGCTGGCGGCGGCCATCGTCGGCTGGCTCGGTTGGGCCTGGCCGGTGTGGGCGGCGGCCCTCATCGTCCGCGCCTGGTGGCTGCCGCGGCAGCGTCGCTCGCCGGGGCAGATCGGCGTCGTCGAGATCGTGGCGTCGGCATGGGCGTTGCTGCTCGTGCTGTTCTGAGCCACCCTCCACTCCCAGCGCACGCTTGGAAACATCCCCTACTCTGAGGCGAGATCAGAAAGGGGCCATCGTGGTTCTAGAGGGTATGGGCGCGATCGTCGCCGAGGGTGGCGTCGGATTCCGGGTGTGGGCGCCGAACGCCGACAGCGTCAGCGTCACCGGCGACTTCAACGGCTGGGACACCACGGCACATCCCCTCACCAGGGAGAACGACGAGGGGTACTGGTACGGCTACGTCGAGGGCGCCGAGGCGGGCCAGGAGTACAAGTACCTGCTGACCAACGGCAGCCTCGAACTCCACCGCAACGACCCCTACGCCCGCGAGGTCACGAACTCCGTCGGCAACACCGTCATCGTCGACCCCCTCGATTTCGACTGGGAGGACGACGGGTTCGACCTGCCGACCCACAACGAGATCGTGATCTACGAGGCCCACGTCGGCTCGTTCTTCACCAAGAGCGACGACACCGGCAGCTTCACGATGATGGCCGAGAAGCTGCAGCACGTCCTGGACCTGGGCTGCAACGCCATCCAGCTCATGCCCATCGCCGAGTTCGCCGGCGACCTCTCCTGGGGCTACAACCCCGCCCACATCTTCGCCGTCGAATCCACCTACGGCGGCCCGCGCGCCTACCGCGAGTTCGTGAAGCAGGCGCACCGCATGGGTCTGGCCGTCATCCAGGACGTCGTCTACAACCACTTCGGCCCGTCAGACCTGGACCTGTGGCAGTTCGACGGCTGGCAGGAGAACGACAAGGGCGGCATCTACTTCTACAACGACCACCGCTCGAGCACGCCCTGGGGCGACACCCGCCCGGATTACGGCCGCGCGGAGGTGCGACGCTTCATCCACGACAACGCGCTGATGTGGCTGCGCGAGTACCGCGTCGACGGGCTGCGCTACGACATGACGCCGTACATGCGCTCCGTGGACGCCACGGGCTTCGACATCATCGACGGCTGGACCCTGCAGTCCTGGATCAACCGCGACATCCGCGCCCAGTTCCCCAAGGCGCTGCTCATCGCGGAGGACATGCACTCCAACCCGCTGGTCACCGGCCTGGACAACGACGGCGCGGGCTACCACGCGCAGTGGGACCCCAACTTCGTGCATCCGGTGCGCAAGGCCCTGCAGGAATACGACGACGCGCACCGCAGCATCGACGCCATCGCCGACGCGCTCACCTTCAACTACGACGGTGACGCGTTCCGCCGGGTGGTCTACACCGAGTCGCACGACGAGGTGGCCAACGGCAAGGCGAGGGTCGTGGCGGAGGTCCAGCCCGGCGACCAGCAGGGCTGGTTCGCGCAGAAGCGCTCCACGCTGGGCGCCGCGCTCGTGATGACCGCGCCGGGCATCCCCATGCTGTTCCAGGGCCAGGAGTTCCTGCAGGGCGACTGGTTCCGCGACGACGTGCCACTCGACTGGCATCTGAAGCGCGAGCACCACGGCATCGTGCAGCTCTACGCCGACCTCATCACGCTGCGGCGCAACCTGTTCGGCGAGTCGCAGGGGCTGCAGGGCCAGGGCATCAACGTCTTCCATCGCAATGATGACGCGAAGGTCATCGCGTTCCAGCGCTGGTACGACCACGGCATCGGCGACGACGTCGTGGTGGTGGCGAACTTCTCCGGCGAGGCGCGCGACAACTACCGCATCGGGCTGCCGTCCGGCGGCAGGTGGGAGTTGAAGCTCAATTCCGACGCCACCCTGTACTCCGACGACTTCGGCGACCACCCGTCGGACGACCTGCACAGCAGCGACGAGGGCCAGGACGGGTTCGGCGCCAGCGCCACGCTCACCATCGCCCCGTACTCGGTCCTGGTCTACAGCTACGCGGGCTGACGAGTCGCCCTAGGCTCGAGCCATGGACGAGGCACAGCGGATCGACGCGTTCTGGCAGTGGTGGGGGCGGCATTCGGCGGCGTTGGGGTCGCTGCTGGACACCGGCGCCGAGGAGGCTGCGGTCCGCACCTACGGGCCGCTGCTCGCCGAGCAGCTCGACGCCGTCGACTCGCGCCTCGGCTACCGCATCGACGACAACGCGGGGCGCAGCCGTCGCACCCTCACCATCTCTGCCCACGGGCAGCCGTGGCTGATGGCGCTGGCCCGCCGGGTCCGCGACGGCGCCCCCGCGCCGGACCGGCACTGGTCCTACTCGAACTTCATCAAGCGCTCACCGGAGCCGATGGCCGTGACCTTCGACATCGACGGGATCGCCCTCGAGTTGGCGGACACCCAGATCACCTACCGCGACATGGCGCGCCGGGTCGACGTCGGCGTGTGGCACCCGTTGTTCGAGCCCTTCACCGCCGAGCAGCAGGCGTCGCTGGCCGCAGCCATGGTCGACGTCGCGTTGGGCGAGGAGCACGTGCAGTGCTGGGTGGGTGGGCTCGAGGCCCTGGACAGCCCGCCGGAGGATCCTGTCGACCTCGTCGCGCTGCGGCGCTTCGTCGACGACGTGCGCACCCGCTTCGTCGAACTCCCCGACGCCAGCCCGTGGACCACGGTGCAGGGCACCCGCTACGACGGGAAGGAGCTCCACGCGCGGATCAGGGTGCCGCTGTGCGTGGCGCGGGAACCCCTGCTGGAGAAGGTCGTCACCATCCGGCTCCGGCTCGAAGACCTGCGGGGCCCGGCGGCCGACGAGGTCGAGGAGATGATCAACGAGAGCATCGGGGCCGACGGCGAACTGGTGGCCGTCGAAACCCTCAACAACCTGCGCACGTGGTACTCCTACGTCCGGCCCGACACTGAGGCGACGCAGCGGCTACTCGATCTCGCCACGGCGCTCGCCCTACCGGTGGAGGCCGCGAACGACCCCACCTGGGAGGTCGTCTCCCACCTCAGCTGAGCAGCCGGCGGCGGGCCTCCATCAGGGCGAAGCCCTGGATGTTGAGGCCGGGCCAGCGGGTGGGGTCCTGGGCGGCGGGATCATCGGCCGACAACCCGATGCCCCACACCCTGTCGATGGGCGAGGCGTTGACCAGCACCGAACGCCCGGTGGACCTCAGGTGGTCGGCCAACTGCGGATCAGCGGCGAACTTGGCCACGTTGGCGGCCACCGCCACGTCGAAGCGGTGCGACTTCCACACCTCGTCATTGAACGGCCGGACGGTGCGGCCGATGGCGCGGGCCGTCGTCGGCGCCTCGGCGCGCAGCACACGCTGCGCGGAATGCTTGTCGCCGAAGAGGGTCGCCTTGCGCCAGGCGATGTAGTGCTCGACGGTGCGGAAGAGCTCGCCGTCGGACTCGAAGGGCGCGGGATAGTGCTCGCTGAGGCAGCCGTTGTCGACCTGGCCGGGGTGTTCCGGCACGTGGCCGTGGAACAGCAGCAGATCGAGCCCGGCGCCCGCGGCGAAGGCAGTTCGGAGTTCGGAGACTGAGTAGGGCTCCAGGATCACCATCGACCCTCACTTCCACACGGTAGGTCTACCCGGTCACCCTACTGAGCAAGAGGTCGATCCAGGGGTCCTCGGCGAGAGGTCAGACGTACTACTTTTCGGCGTTCCGCGGGGAGTCGTCGCTTGTCAGGCGCGGGTGCGTGCCTTGCGCTGCCGCGATGACTCAGTAGTAGTAGGGGAACTTCGACCAGTCCGGCCGGCGCTTCTCCAGGAAGGAGTCGCGGCCCTCCACGGCCTCGTCGGTCATGTAGGCCAGGCGGGTGGTCTCGCCGGCGAAGATCTGCTGGCCGACCAGCCCGTCGTCGATGGCGTTGAAGGCGTACTTGAGCATGCGCTGCGCGGTGGGCGATTTGCCGCAGATCTTGGCGGCCCATTCCAGGCCGACGTCCTCGAGGTCGGCGTGCGGCACCACCCGGTTGACCATGCCCATGCGGTGGGCGTCCTCGGCGTCGTGGACGTCGCCGAGGAAGAAGATCTCGCGGGCGAATTTCTGCCCCACCTGGCGGGCGAGGTAGGCCGAGCCGTAGCCCGCGTCGAACGAGCCGACGTCGGCGTCGGTCTGCTTGAACTTGGCGTGTTCGCGCGACGCCAGCGTCAGGTCTGAGACGACGTGCAACGAATGACCGCCGCCGGCGGCCCACCCGTTGACCAGGGCGATGACGACCTTCGGCATGAAGCGGATCAGGCGCTGGCATTCGAGGATGTGCAGCCGGCCGAGCTTGGCGGCGTCGACGGATTCCGCCGTCTCACCCTCCGCGTACTGGTAGCCGGCCCGGCCGCGGATGCGCTGGTCCCCGCCGGAGCAGAACGCCCAGCCGCCGTCCTTCTCGGACGGCCCGTTGCCCGTCAGCAGCACGCAGCCGATGTCGGAGGAGGTGCGGGCGTGCTCGAGCGCCTGGTAGAGCTCGTCGACGGTGTGCGGGCGGAACGCGTTGCGCACCTCCGGCCGGTCGAACGCGATCCGCACGGCGGGCACGTCCTTGGCGCGGTGGTAGGTGATGTCGGTGAACTCGAAGCCCTCGACGGGGGTCCACAGCTCTGGGCGGAACGGGTTGCTCATGCGCCCACCCTATCGAGCGCGGCCCGGCGACGTCGGCCCGAGCGCGCGCGGCGGCTCGCGCCGTGGGCGGTCTGGATCAGAGGTAGCCGCGACGGACGGTCTCGCCCAGCCTGTCGGGGAAGTTCGTGATGATCGCGTCCACGCCGATGCTCTTCAGACGCAGCGCGTCTTCGTCGTTGTTCACCGTCCAGGCATTGACCTTGATGCCCTTCTCGTGGCACAACCACACGAAATCCGGGTGGCGCAGCGCCAGGTAGTGCGGGTGCACGTTGCCGGCGCCGAACCGCTTGGCGTACTCCCACGGCTCGTAGAGGCCGTCCGAGAACAGCAGGCCGAGGTGATCCGGCGACACCCGTCCGCGCAGGTTGGCCAAGCTGTAGTGGTTGAACGACGAGAACAGCGTCTGGTCCAGCATCCCTGCATCCGTGACGGCGGCGAGCACGTCGTCCTCGAGCCCCGGGTACAGCTCGACGCTGTTCTTGAGTTCAACGTTGACCGTCGCGTCGGTGCCCCTGACCAGCTCCAGCACGTCGCGCAGGAGCGGGATCTTGGTGTTGCGACGGCCGGGGAAACCGTGCGAGAAGTCCGCGCCGCGCAGTTCCTCCAGCGTCTGGTCCACAACCTTGCCGAAGCCGTTGGAGGTGCGGTTGATCGCCTCGTCGTGGACGACGACGAGCTGCCCGTCGGCGGTGCGCTGGACGTCGAGTTCCAGGCCGTCGGCACCCATCTTGAGGGCGAGCTCGAACGCAGGCAGCGTGTTCTCCGGAGCGTATGCCGACGCGCCGCGATGGGCCCAGATTGCAGTCACTCCCCTATCCTTCCACCTCTTCGCAAGCTGGGCACCTTCTGAACGGCTCAGCATTCGGGCGGGTAGCCTCGAAAGGGTCTCGGTTGAATCGCGCCCGACCGTTGAGCGGTGTCCGGCGCCGGGGAAAGGAGTGGCCATGGCCACGCTCGTCTTCAGCATGAACCAGAGCCTTGATGGGTACGTCGATCACGACAAGTTCGCGCCCGGCCCCACGCTGTTCCGGCGCTTCATCGAGGAGGCGCGGACGCAGACGGGCTCGCTCTACGGGCGGCGCGTCTACGAATTGATGCGCTACTGGGACGACGACCGGGCCGAGTGGGACGACGCCGAGCGGGAGTTCGCCGTCGCCCACCGCCGGCAGCCGAAGTGGGTCGTCTCGCGCAGCCTGAAGGAGGTTGGGCCCCACGCCTCATTGGTGACCGGCGATCTGGCGGAGGCGGTGCGCCGGTTGAAGGCCGAGCACGACGGCGAGATCGCCGTGGCGGGGCCGCGCTTGGCCCAGAGCCTGACGGAGCTCGGCCTGATCGACGAGTACCGGACCTACCTCCACCCGGTGGTGTTGGGCGGCGGGGATCCGTTCTTCGCCAGGCCCCGTCCGCGGCTGCGCCTGGCGGCTTTCGAGCAGGTCGACGATGACGTGCTGCGCCTGAGTTACGTCCCAGCCGTCGCTTAGCGGGGGATCGGACGGCGGCGGCTGGCCTCGCCGCGTCAGGTCGGTGTGCACCGGGTGAAAGTTATGCTCCGACTACGGCTCCTGCATGAGGAGCACCGAGATCCGCCGAAAGGAAAGATCATGAATCACAGAATCGGCACCTCCATCATCGCCGCCATGGCAGCCCTCGGGCTCGCCGCATGTTCCGGCACCCCAGGGGAGTCGACGACGCCCGGCGCCTCCGTCGAAGCCCCCGCAACGGACACCACCACCACCGCCGAGACAGGCACCGAGTCGGCGTCGGCCGACCCCACCACCCAGTCCGCTTCCGCCGACCCCAGCGCGGACTCCGACGCGTCGACCCCGGCCGGCACGGACGCCCAGCAGCCGGTGGCGGACGCCTGCGCGAGCATGTCCGGCCCCCTCGAGGATGCGAGCAAGGCGATCGCTGACATCGCATCGGTCGGCACCGCGGATCCGCAGGTAGCCGTGGACACCTGGACCGAGCTGGTCGAGGCCTACCGCACGGCCGCGGACACCGTGGTCAACCCGGAGGTCAAGGCGGCCGCCAGCGCCGTGCAGGAAGACGCCACGGAGGTGCGCGACGCGATCCAGAAGGCCTACGTCGACCAGGACATGAGTGAGGTGGGAGACGTCACCGAGGCCACCACTGAGTTCGGCGCCTCCATGGCGGAGTTGCAGGCGCTCTGCACCGGCTGAGTCCACGTTCATCGACGCCGGGAGCCCGCTGACGCCATTCTGTCAGCGGGCCATCCCGAGGAAGGTCATGAGGAGTCGCTCCAAGTCGACCATCTGCTGGCTGGAGAGCCTGCCGACGCGCACCTGCACGTTGCTCCGCCTCACCGTTGTCAGCTTGTCGACCATCACGTCGCTGTCCTGGGACAACCCGCCCGCGCCACCTGCGGGGATTCGCAATCGCAACAGTGGAGCGTCGATGAGCCTCGTGGTCAGGGGCACGACGGTCACCGAGTCCGTTTGATCGAAGACATCATCCTGAACGATGATCGCCGGCCGCGGTTTCGAGGCGTAGACACCGCCCGCCACCGTCCATAGTTCGCCGCGTTTCACTCCTCGTCCCAGTCGACGGAAACGGCCTCGATGAAGTCCTGCTCGTCATGTCTGCGGTCAGAATCCGCCACTAGGGCTGCCTGGCGACGGGCTTCACGAGCGAATTGCTCCGACCGCACGTCCGGCACCCACACCTGCACCGCACGATACCCGCGAGCCCGCATTCGCTCGCGGTACTGCCCCACCCTGTCGCTGACGCTCATGGATCCACGTTACATGTAACGCTTTCCCGCGACAAGAGGCTCGGGTGGCGGCGTTAGGTTCGTGCGGGGCCGGGGCCGACGCGGGTCAGATCAGGCTGGCTGCCTCGTCGAATGCGAGGCGCGGGTTACGCGGGAACGTGCCGTCCTCGGCGACATGGCCGATGTTGACCACCATGAGGCTGCGCATCGACGTGCCGGGGAAGAACTCCCGGTCGAGGCCTGCGAGGTCGACGCCGCCCATCGGGCCGGCGTCGAGCCCGACGGAGCGCACAGCGAGGATGAACCCGCCGGCCTGGAGCCACGCGTTGTTGCGCGCGAACGCCTCGCGCATGGCATCGTCGGCCTCGAACCGGTCGCGCGCTCCGGCAGACTGGGGCGAGACGACGGGCAGGTGCTCGTGGAAGTCGATGTCAGCGGCGAGGATGGCCACGACGGGAGCCGACTCCGACTTGTGGCGGTTGAACTCCGCCAGCAACGGCAGCAGGCGGGACTTCGCCTCAGGAGTGCGCACGAACGTGATCCGCAGCGGCTGGCTGTTCATGGCCGTGGGGGTGAACTTCGCCAGTTCGTACACCTGAGCCAGCTCGTCGTCGGTGACCGGCTCCGACGTGAAGCAGTAGGCGGTGTGCCGCTCGGTGAAGATGCGGCTGGCGGTGATGTGCTCGGGCGGGGCGACCAAGGTCATGCAGAATCCTTCAGAGAGGTAGTTGATCCTTCTACTATATCCCACGTTCCGGAAACAGCCGTCTAAGAGGCCGGCTGCTGCGCGGCGAGCGTCAACTCCGCCCGAAGTCCGCCCAGCTCCGAGTCGCCCAGCGCAACGTCGCCCCCGTTGTCGCGGGCGATCTCCTGGGCGATGGCGAGCCCCAGACCGCTGCCCCCGGCTTCACGCTGGCGCGCCTCATCGAGGCGGACGAACCTCTCGAACACCCGCTCCCGATCCTCCGGCGCGATCCCCGCACCGTCGTCCTCGACCACGACGCGGGGCCCCGCAACCGTGATGCGAACCCGGGAGCCGGCATGCCGCACCGCGTTGTCGACGAGGTTGCGCAGCACCCGCTCCACGGCAGGCCCGTCCACCGTCGCTGCGCCTTCCCCCATCACCTCGAGCGCCACCCCTGCGCGGCGCGTACCCGCCACCTGCTCCGCCACCGCCCGCAGATCGGTCAGACGACGACGTCCACCCGCCGCCCCGACCCGGGCCAGCAGCAACAGGTCGTCGACGAGTGCCTGCATCCTCAGCACTTCCGGCTCCAGCTCCGCCGCCAGCTCTCCCGTCGGGAAGGCGTCTGGATGTGACAGGGCCACTTCAATGCTCGCCCGGAGTGATGACAGCGGCGACCTGAGCTCGTGCGCGGCGTCCTCCACGAATCGGCGTTGCCGCGACGCCGCCCGATCCAGTCGATCAAGCATCTCGTTGAGCGTGCGTGCGAGCGCGGCGAGCTCGTCATCCGCGTCGGGCACCGGCAACGCGCCGGGCCCACCCTCACTCGCCACCCGCGCGGCGGCCACCCGCAGCTCCTCCACCGGGCGCAGCGCCCTGCCCAGGGCGAGCCAGATGAGTCCAGCCAGCGCGAGGGTCAGGATGGGCACGACCCCGACGAGCGATACGCGAAGCGCCCGAAGCACCCCCTCCACGTCGCGCAGCGGCAGCGCGACCACCACGGTGACGCGCTCGCCTCGCCAGGTCGCAGTCCTGGCGGCGATGCGGGCGCGGTCGTCGTAGGCGGTGGGCAAGGTGACCCCGGGTCGCTCCGTAGCGAGCGCTGCCTCCTCGGGGCTCAGCAGCGGCAGCGTTCGGCTGGCCGTCGCGGAGCTCGACACCACCAGCCCATCGGTGTCGAGCACCTGCGCGATCTCTCCGGGCTGAGTGACGGGGAGCGGATCCGGGAGCCGGTCGTCGGAAGCGAGCCGGGCGATGGTCTCCGCGCGGGCGGTGGCAGCGCGGTCGAGTTCGGCGACGCGGCTGGAGGAGACGACGGCGGTCAGCGCGACGGCGCCCAAGGACAGCCCCACCGCCAGCAGGCCGGCTGTCAGCAGGGTGAGTCGCAGACGCAGCGACAGCCCTCCCCACCGCACGGGGCCAGTCATCCGACGGCCCGGTAGCCGGCGCCCCGGATGGTTGAGATGACGTCGCGACCCAGTTTGCGCCTCAGGTAGCCGACGTAGACCTCGACGACATTGAGGTCCTCGCCGGTGCCCTCCCAGACGTGGTCACGCAGCTCCACCTTGCCGACCACGCGGTCGCTGTGGCGCATCAGGTATTCCAGCAACGCCACCTCGCGGGCGGTCAATTCCACCGGCGCGCCGCCCAGCGTGACCGCTCGGGTGGACGGATCAAGGGTGAGCGCACCCACTTCGAGCACGGCCGGCCTGGCGCCGGAGGGTCGCCGAACCAGAGCCCGGAGCCTCGCCACGAGCACGACGAACGAGAACGGTTTGGTGAGGTAGTCGTCTGCACCGAGGTCGAGGGCGTCGGCCACGTCGTATTCGCCGTCCTTCGCGCTCAGCATCAGCACCGGGGTCCAGACGCCGCGCTTCCGCAGCTCAGCGGTCACCGCGTACCCATTGCGCCTCGGCAGCATGATGTCGAGCACGATGGCGTCGTAGTCGCCGTGGGTGGCCAACGTGAGCCCCGCGTCACCGTCGTGAGCGACGTCCACCGCGAAACCCTCAGCGGTCAGTCCCCGTTGGAGCGCGCGCGCGAGGGTGCGCTCATCGTCGACCACCAGTACGCGCACGGTTTCATCATGTCATTCACGCGTCGTCCGCACCCCAGCGCCGCACGCTTCCGCTCTCAGCAGCCTCTCAGCGTGCGGCGCCTATCGTGGCACCATGACCGATTCCCAGGCTGACCGCCGTTCCCCGCTCCGCTCCCCGTGGGCGGTGCCGATCGTCGTCGCCGTGGCCGTCACTGCCTCCCTGGCCGCCCAGCCACTGCTGGCCGCGGGCGAGTCGAATGATCTGCCCGACATCTCCGCCGAGGAACTCGTCGCTCGAGTGCTCGAGGCGGACCCCCAGCCGATGTCCGGCACGGTGGTGCACACCGCACGTCTCGGCCTACCCGACCTCCTCTTCACCGAGGCGACCGGCGCCGACCCGATGTCGCTGCTGGGCGGCAGCTCCACGCTCAAGGTGTGGACCGACGGCGAGCAGCGGTCGCGGGTGGCGCTGCTGGGCGCCGTGTCCGAGTACTCGGTCGTGGCCGACGGAGCGGACCTGTGGACCTATTCCAGCTCCGACGACGAGGCCGTCCACTACAGCGTCAGCGATGCTGACCGGGCGCGCCTGGAGGCGATGAGCGAGGAGGCCCGAGCGGAGGCCCTGGCCCGCAAGGCCGAACTGCCCACCCCGCAGGAGGCTGCTGCGGCGGCCCTGGCGAAGGCCGAGGAATCGAGCTCGGTCAGCGTCGACTCCCAGATGATCATCGCGGGCAGGGACGTCTACCAGCTCGTCGTGACCCCCGACACCGACGCCACCCTCGTGGAGCGCGTCGTAGTGGCCGTCGACGGCGAAACGATGACCCCCCTCCGCGTGCAGACCTGGAGCACCCAGGACCAGAGCGCGCCCGCGGTTGAAATCTCCTTCACCGACGTCTCCTTCCAGATGCCCAACGAATCGGTGTTCGAGTTCTCCCCTCCCGCGGGGGCCACCGAGCGCGAGGTCGTCGTACCGCTCCCCGAGCAGGATGGCGCGATGCCGTCGCACGAGGGCACGCAACATCAGAAGCCGACGGTCACCGGCTCGGGATGGGAGAGCGTCGTCGAACTCCAGGGAATGGACCTCACCAAGCTCCTCGCCGCTGACCCGGGCGCCATGTCCGGTATGCCCGATCGCCTTGTCGGATCGGACGAGGCCCAGGAACTGATGGACGAGTTCACCCCCGACCACTCCGGGGGGATGGGGCTCGACAACGCAGCGCTGTTCGAACAGCTCACCACGGAGGTTCCCGAGGGACGCCTGCTCAGTTCCACGCTGCTCAGCATCCTCATGACCGACGACGGCCGCGTGCTCGTGGGTGCTGTGCCCGCCGAGACGCTGCGTGCGATGGCGTGAGCGCCCCCGCCATCGAGACCTCGGGGCTGACCAAGCGCTTCCGCTCCGGGCAGGTTGCGGTCGACGGGGTCGACCTCGCAGTACCCCACGGTGCTGTCTACGGCTTCCTCGGCCCCAACGGGTCGGGGAAGACCACCACCATCCGCATGCTGCTGGGCCTCGTTTCCCCCACGTCAGGCTCCGCACGCCTGCTCGACCAGCCGATACCTGGAGACGCCCTGGAGGTGCTTCCCCGCGTGGGGGCGCTGGTCGAGGGACCCGCCTTCCATCCCTACCTCAGCGGACGCGCCAACCTGGCCCGGCTCGACGCCTGTGACGCGACGTCCACCCGGTCCTCGTCGCGGCAACGGATCGGCGAGGCTCTCGAACGGGTGGGGCTCACCGCCGCCGCCCGCAAGCCCTACCGTCAGTACTCGCTCGGGATGAAGCAGAGGTTGGGACTCGCAGCAGCGCTCCTGAGGCCCCGCGACCTGTTGGTGCTCGATGAGCCGACCAACGGCCTCGATCCCCAGGGCACCCGGGAAGTCCGCCACCTCATCCGCGAACTCTCGGCCGAGGGCGCCACCGTGCTGGTTTCCTCCCACCTGCTGGCTGAGATCGAACAGGTCTGCACGCACATCGGGATCATGAGCCAGGGTCGGCTGCTGGTCCAATCGGAACGGGCATCGCTGGTCGCCGACGACGCCGCGACGCTGGTGGTCACCACCAACCTCGACGACGTGGCTACCGCCGCCGACGTGCTCCGCGGGCTCGGGCTCGAGGCAGTGACCGCCGAGGGCGCCGTGCTGCACGCCGCGCTCGGCGCCACTCCCCCGTCGGGGGTGGCCGCAGCGCTGGTGCACGCCGGCGTCGGCCTGGACGGGCTCGAGGTCCGACGGCGCAGCTTGGAGCAGTTGTTCGTGGAACTGACCGGGGAGGGCTTCGATGTCGCGCGCTAGGGGTTCGTTCGGGCGGCTGGTCCGCAGCGAGCTTCGGCTCCTGTTCGGGCGACGGCGCACGCTGGCCCTGTTGGCGGGTCTGGCCCTGGTGCCACTCCTGCTCGCGCTCGTCTTGTTCATTGCCAGCAACTCCGGCATGAGCGGGCAGGGCCCAGGTTTCATCGACCGGGTGACCGGCAACGGGCTCTTCCTGGTCATCGCCGCACTGTTCATGTGCCTGCCGTTCCTGCTGCCCTTGACCATCGGCATCACGGCCGGCGACGCCATCGCCGGTGAGGCCCAGACGGGGACCCTGCGGTACGTATTGACGGTACCGGTGGCCAGAACCCGGCTGCTGGTGGCCAAGGCCCTCGTCGCACTCGCCTTCGCGTTCGCGGCCGTGCTGGTGATCACGATCGTCGCTCTCGCCGCCGGCGGTGCATTCTTCGGATTCTCGGAGATGACACTGTTGTCGGGCACCACCGTGTCCCTCGCGGCGGGCGTGGGCCGGATGCTGGGAGTCGCGGCGTACGTGGCGCTGTCGCTGACAGGTCTGGTGGCCGTCGGGCTGTTCTTCTCAACCCTGACGGAGGTGCCGGTCGGCGCGATGGCGGCGACGACCGTCGTGGCCGTGGTGTCGTCGGTGCTGGACACGCTGCCGCAACTGTCGGCCATCCATCCCTATCTGCTCACGCATCACTGGTTCGACTTCGCCGAGTTCCTCCGCCTCGAGGTCGACTGGAGTGTCCTCGCGTCCGGCCTTCTGGTTCAACTGGGCTGGGTGGCGATCTTCGCCTCGCTGGCCTGGGGCCGCTTCAGGACCGCCGACGTCACCGCCTGACCTAGCTCGAGAAGCGCACCGCGGGCATGGGGTCGGGAGAAAGGGTCGCCCACTTGTCGGCGTCGAAGACCACGCCAGGCAACTCAGCCGTCACAGGCGCCCCACCCACTGTCCCTGCCGTGCCGGTATCCATCGGCAGGATCAGGAGCACCAACGCACCTCCTTCATGGCTGCGCCCCACCAACACGCGGCCGCCCCTGGACTCCACGATCTCCTGGACGAGTGCGATGCCGAGGCCGGTCTGGGACAGGTCGAGGTCCCCGGCGACCGGGGGCAGATGTGCGATGTGCGGCTGGCGCGCATTCACCGCCGCGGCCAGTGCCGCGTCGAAGCCGCGCCCGGCGTCCGCGACGCACAGCCACAGGCTTCCTGCGTTGGTCGAGGCAGCCAGGCGCACGGTGTCGTCCTTGTGGGTGTACCGCACGGCGTTCTCGATCAACGTGTCGAGGCAGCCCCGGATGCGTTCGGCGGAGAGCGTCACGGTGCCAGCGTCGGAGTCGACCATCCAGTGCCTGTCGGCAACGGACGCCCACCGGTGGGCCGTCTCCCGCAGCAGCGCGTCCACATCTACGGGCATTCGCTCCAACAGGTCACTCAACTGGATCATCCGCAGCAGCCTGTCGCTGGCCCGGGCCAAACGACGCAACTCGTCATGCACCACCTCCAGTCGCTCGCGGACGTCCGTGTGCTCCTGCCCGTCGAGCGTCATCTCCACATAACTTTGGGCGATCGTGAGCGGGGTCCGCATCTCGTGCGAGGTCAGCCGGGCGAGCCGCAGCCGCCGGGCCGACGACTGCGCTGCCCGATCGGCCAGCGCCCCGGCCATGGTCAACGCCGCTTCTCTGCGCTGGACGTGCCACACCACTAAGCCGGCCAGCATCAGCATCAGGAGGATCTCGGTGGTTTCCGCCCAGGCCACGTGTCCGGTCGAAGCACGATAAACCAGGATCGCACCCGTGATGACGCTGACTCCGACGGCCGCCAGCACCGTCGGCAGCAGGTCCCAGGCCTCAAAACCGTAGGCCAGCGCGAAGCCCACCCACACCAGGTGGAACGGCACCACCTCGAAGGTTGGAACGAACCACATCCACAGGGCGCAGAACGCTGCCAGGGCCAGCCACGGCAGGAACAGGCGCGACCGCAGCACCCCTTTGCCCTGCCTCATCTCGGCTCCTCTGAGGTCAGCCGTCGGTGAAGCAGTAGCCGACGGAACGGATGGTTTCCACAGGCACGTCCGGAACCTTCTTGCGTATCCGCCGCATGCAGACCTCCACCAAGTTGCTACCGGGATCGAAGTCGAACCCCCACACGTCGTGCAGCAACTCAGATCGGGTGCACACGTCGCCGTGCCGGCGCGCGAGGTGGGCGAGCAACCCGAACTCACGCTCGGACAGGTACACGTCCTTCCCCCGCATGCGTGCCAGGCGACGATCCATGTCCAGTCGGAGCCCACCCACCTCCAGGAAGCGCTGATTGTCGCGCTCATGTGGCTGGTCAACCAGATGGCGCCGCACGCGGGCCACCAGCTCGGCGTTGTGGAACGGCTTCACGATGAAGTCGACGGCGCCCAGGTCGAGCGCTTGCACCCGCAGAGAAACGTCGTCCACCCCCGAGACGACGACGACCGGGGTGGTGAAGCCATTCTTACGCAGGACAGACAGCACCATCAGCCCGTTCGACTTCGGCATCACGACGTCGAGCAGTACGAGATCCACCTCCTGCTCACGGAGCTGCTGCAGCGCCTCGTCCCCGTCCTCGGCGAGCAATACGGTGTGACCTTCGTTCGCCAGCAGCGTGCGCAGCAGGGCTCGAGTCCGCTCGTGGTCATCGACGACCATCAAGATGCTCATGACCGACAGATTACGCCTGCGTGACCGCTGTGTCAGTTGATCTCTCCACGCGCGGGGATGGGCTCCAATAGCGGGTGAGCGTCGGTTGACGCCCTCGGTAGGCGGGCGAGAAAAACGACCCCCGCGAAACGAGAGGGGAAGGAATGATGAACGTGCTCAGGAGGAGCCGACGAAGGCTCGCCATCACCATCACCTCAGCATCGTTGCTGATTGTGATGACACCCGTGATCGGGCTGGAGGCAAACGGGGCCGCACCGCAAGCGGTGACCGCAGAAGTAGCCGCTGCTGCGCCGACATCACCGACTGACGAGACGAAGGTGCCCCACTACTTCGGGCCGTACCCCAACTGGGCCAACAGCCCCTACACACTGTCGACGGCCACGGTCACCGTCGACGGCCCGGGCACGGGTGCGGAGGCGGTGGCGGTGGTGGACCCCCAGACCGGCGGACTGGCTTCGATCACGGTCACCTCCCCGGGACGTGGCTATGACACCACCACCACGGTCACCGTCGCTGGTAACGCCGCGGGTAGCACCGCCGGCACGGCCACAGCGACGGTCAACCAGAGCGGCGCCGTCGTCGAGCTCAGCGTGGACTCCCCCGGGGCCGGCTACGGGGCGCTGGCCATCGCGATCACCGGAGGCGGCGGCACCGGCGCCACCGTGACCGCATCGGGTGGCGTCGACGGCGTCACCCTCACCGACGGCGGCAGCGGCTACACGATGCCCACCGTCGACTTCGACCTCCCCGACGATCCCAACGGGACCGTGGCCAAGGCCCACATCCCCATGACCGCCAACGGTGACGCCGTGGATGGGATGGATGCGGGCGGCACCATCACCGCAGTGGTGGTCGATGATCCCGGATCCGGCTACAGCACAGCCCCCGCGGTCACGATCCGCAACGGCACCATCTTCGACCCCATCAACGGCGCCACGGCGGCAACCGCCACCACGAGCCTCGCGCTCGTCGGAACGGGCATCACCGATCCGGGTTCCGGGTACACCAGCGTTCCCAGCGTGGAGGTGACTGATCCCACCGGAACCGGCACGGGGGCCACCGTCACGGCGGTGACCGACGTCGGCTCCATCTCCTCGATCACGGTCGACACCGCGGGCGACGGCTATCTCTCGCCAGGGATCAAGAAGTTCCAGGACGAACTGCCTGTGCCGTGCAACCCTGGCACAGACGGGCTCGGCTGCCCGCTGGCACCTGACACGCCGGCCATGGGAGCGGACGCCAAGTTCATCCCGACCGGCGTCCCCGAGGTGAAGACCTACAACGACCAGGAGGCCGACGAGTACGTCATCGGCCTGGTGCAGTACCGCACCAAGTTCTCCACGGACCTGCCCGCGACGCTCGTGCGCGGCTACGTCCAGCTGTCCACCGCGGCCGTGCCGGGACGGCAGGTGCCGCTTTACAACGAACTGCTCGACGGCACCCGCCAGCCGATCAGCGGTTACACGGCCGTCGCGTCGCCCCAGTGGCTAGGCCCGATCATCGCGGCCACCAAGAACCGGCCCGTGCGGATCGTCTTCCGCAACCTCCTGCCCAACGGCGCCGAGGGCGACCTCTTCCTGCCCACCGACAGCACCATGATGGGCTCGGGAATGGGCCCGATGGAGATGGCCGAGCCCGTCAACGAGGGCACCGTGATGGACGGCGTGCGCAACCCGGATTGCACCGGCTACCCGAAGTCCGACATGTGCTTCAAGGACAACCGGGCCACGCTGCACCTCCACGGCGGCATCACACCGTGGATCAGCGACGGCACACCGCACCAGTGGATCACCCCCGCCGGCGAGGACACCGCCTGGCCGGAGGGCGTGAGCGTGCGCAACGTTCCCGACATGGTGGACAGCAGCGGAGCCGAAGTGTGTGCTCCCGCCGATGACGGCTGCTCCACCTTCTACTACACCAACCAGCAGAGCGCGCGGATGATGTTCTACCACGACCACTCGTGGGGCATCACCCGGCTCAACGTCTACGCCGGCGAAGCCGCGGGATACCTGATCACCGACGACACCGAGAAGGCCCTCGTTACCAACGGGACCATCCCCGGCGCCGACGACACGATCCCCCTCATCGTCCAGGACCGCACTTTCACCCCGGACGAGGCAACGCTCCAGTTGCAGGACCCGACGTGGGACACGCAACGCTGGGGCGGCAAGGGCAGTTTCTGGTACCACCACGTCTACATGCCTGCGCAGAACCCGGGCGACCCGTCCGGGATGAGCGCCTATGGACGTTGGATGTACGGCCCATGGTTCTGGCCACCGGCCTCGGGGACGGTCAACGGACCGATTGCCAACCCGTACTACGACCCTGCCTGCAATCTGGACGACCCGGCCACCTGGCAGTACCAGACCGATCCGTTCTGTGAACCCGAGCAGATCCCGGGCACCCCGAACATCTCGGCCGGCATGGAGCAGTTCAACGACACCCCGATCGTCAACGGTGTCGCTTACCCGACGCTGAACCTCCAGCCGAAGTCGTATCGGCTGCGGGTGCTCAACGCGGCCAACGACCGCTTCTTCAACTTGCAGTGGTACACCGCCGACCCCACCCAGGGCGACGGCACCACCGAGGTGGCTCTCAAGCCCGAAGAGCTCGCGGCGGCCCAGCTGGATCCGACGGTCTCACCCACCCCGGTGGGCAGCCAGAACAACGCCTACGGCCCCGATTGGGTCCAGATCGCCAGCGAGGGCGGCTTCCTGCCCGCGCCCGCGGTGCTCGACGGCCAGCAGCCCACCACCTGGATCACCGATCCGACGCGCTTCGACGTCGGCAACGTGGACCAGTCCTCGCTGCTTCTGGCACCCGCCGAGCGGGCCGACGTCATCGTCGACTTCTCGAAGTTCGCCGGCAAGACGCTGATCATGTACAACGACGCCCCGGCCGCGTTCCCGGCGCGGGTGCCGTCGTACGACTACTACACCGGCGCTCCCGATCTGAGCCCAGTGGGTGCCCCGACGCCGTTCGCCGGCTACGGACCCAACACCCGCACGGTGATGCAGGTGACCATCGCTGACACGACACCAGCGGCCGCGTTCAACCTGACGAAGCTCCGCACCGCGTTCTCCCACAAGGCGAACGGGTCGGGCGTCTTCGAGTCGGGCCAGCACCCGGTCATCGTCGGCCAGGCCGCCTACAACTCGGCCTACGGCGCCTCCTTCGCCGCCAGCAGCAACTGCAACGTGGCCAACCCCGCCGTCCAGCGCTGCGACGGGCTGGTTCGGGTGAACAACACCGGAACCTTCGCCTTCAACACTCTGCGTTCACCGAACACCAAGGTGTCGATGAAGATGGAGCCCAAGGCCATCCACGACGAGATGAATGCGTCGACCTTCGACGAGTTCGGGCGCATGCAGGCCAACCTCGGCATCGAGGCGCAGCCGCCTACACCGGGACTGCAGAACGTCACTCTCTACCCGTTCACCAATCCGCAGACCGAACTGATCGACGGCAGCAAGCTGCCCTCGGCAGACGTGAAGGTCTCCCCGATCAGCGACATGGCCGACGGCTCGCAGATCTGGCGATTCACCCACAACGGCGTGGACACGCACCCCATCCACTTCCACCTCTACGACGTCCAGGTGCTGAACCGGGTGACGTGGGACAACATCATCAAGCCCACCGATCCAGGCGAGCTGGGCTGGAAGGACACCGTGCGGATGAGCCCACTGGAGGACACGATCGTGGCGCTGCGCCCGATCATCCCGAAGGTGCCGTTCGAGGTGCCGAACTCGGTGCGGGCACTGAGCCCGATGGATCCGATCGGCTCGACGATGGGCTTCAACAACACCGACCCACAGGGCAACCCGACCGCTGTGGTCACCAACCGGCTGGTCAACTTCGGCTGGGAGTACGTCTACCACTGCCACATCCTCTCCCACGAGGAGATGGACATGATGCGACCGGTCAGCCTCGCCCTGCCACCTCTCCAGCCCGTCGGGCTGGCCTACACCCTCACCGGGAGGGGCAACAACCGCCGGGTGCGGCTGACGTGGACCGACAACTCGATCACCGAGACGTCGTTCGTCGTCCAGCGGACGGCCGACGGCACCACCTGGGTCGACGTGGGAACGGTGCAGTCGCCGCTGGACCAGGTCAACACCAGGGGAGGCACGCGTGAGTTGGTCGACGCCACGTCCAACGCCACGACGCCCTACCGCTACCGGGTGCAGGCCGTGAACACGGTCGGGTACGGCGCGGAGTTCCCGAGCTTGTCTGTCCGGGCAACCTCGTTGGAGCTGGGCGTCAACATTCCAGGGGCCCCAACCCAACTGGTGGGCGCCTTGCAGGCCGGACCTCGGGTGGCTCTGACCTGGCGTGACAACGCGAGCAACGAGTCCGGGTTCGTGGTGGAGCGTTCCACCGACGGTGGGACAACCTTCGCGGCCCTGGCCACTCCGGCAGCGCGCAACGGCACGGGGAACGTGACCTTCACCGACACCAGCGTGACGCTGGGGTCCACGTACCAGTACCGGGTGACCGCAGCCAACGCCGCGGGCGCCTCGGCACCGTCCAACACGCTGTCGATCACCGTCGCCGTTCCGGCAACGCCGGCCAACCTGGCCGGAACCGCCAGGCGGCAGGGAAACGGCGAGCGGGTGACCCTCACCTGGGCTGACCTCGCCAACGAGAGCGGCTACACGCTCCAGTGGAGCACCACCGCGGCCTTCACCACCGTGAACGGCACCGGATCCACACCAGCGAACACGACGACGTTCACCACCGGAACCATCACGCGGCAAACGTGGTTCTTCCGGGTGCGCGCCGCCAACGCCCTGGGGACGTCCGCCTGGTCTCCCCTCGTCCAGGTGGCCGCCGCCGGGTAGCGCTACCGCGGCGGGTTAGGCGTCGGGAGCCTGCGTCACGCAGGCTCCCGACGTCGGCCGCCCCCTCCCGAGCGCGCCCAGAAGAACAGTCAACGTCTCGCTGCAAGAGCAGCGAGAGTCCAAAGGAGAGTCATGAAAGACCCTGTTGTCACCAATCCCGGGCTGTACCGGGTGCTCTTCGAGAACCATCGTGTTCGAGTGTTGGAGTACGTAGATCAACCAGGCGATTCCACCCAGCCCCACTCACACCCCGACAGCGTGATGGTGACCCTCACCGGGTTCCGTCGCCGGCTCCGTTCAAACGACCGGGAGATGGACGTCGAACTGACTGCGTTCCAGGCACGGTGGCTGGACGCCCAAGAGCATGCGGGCATGAACATCGGAGACACCCCGACCCACGCCATTTTCGTCGAGCTGAAAGAGCCCACCTCGTCGGCCGTCGCCGAGCAGCGCCTCGGACCGTCCACGTCCTGAAAGCGTCCACGACGCTTCGCCTGTTTCAATCACCCCTCGATGCGATGAACCTGTTCAGTTCGCTGCGCGTGCCTCCATCAGGATGTCCGGAGGCATCGGCCGGCGCAGCTGCCAGGTGAGCGCGATCGGCTGTGAGGTGCCCGCGGCCGAGTTCTGAGTACGCTTAGCGCCGTGTCGAATCCATCAGCGCCCAAGCCCACTGCAGCACCCTCCTCGGAGGCGGTCGGCAGCGGAGTCGACCCAGACGACCTGGCCGCGACCCTGCGGGTCTTGCGCACCATCCACGAGCTCGACGAGGCCCACCCCGACTTCGTGGCCGTCCGACGGGCGACCGGCAGGATGTTCAAGGCGGTCAAGCACCACCGCCGAAGCGTCAAGCGAGCGGCGATCCAGGACAACGACAAGGCGATCGTCGCCGGGACAGCCACGGGCGCACCCGACCGCATCGATGATGAGACGCGGGGGCTGGCGCTCACGTCAGGCGTCGAGGCGCCGACGGCCGGGACGCTCATGAAGGCCCGACCCTGCTACATCTGCAAGCAGCGATACACGCTGGTGGACGCGTTCTACCACCAGCTCTGCCCCGCGTGTGCGGCCATGAGTCACGCCAAGCGCGGAGCGCGGACGGATCTGACCGGCAAACGAGCGCTGCTGACCGGCGGCCGGGCCAAGATCGGAATGCACATCGCGCTCCGGCTGCTGCGCGATGGTGCCCACACCACGATCACCACCCGCTTCCCGCGCGACGCGGTGCGACGCTTCGCGGCGATGCCTGACGCCGCCCACTGGCTGCATCGGCTCCACGTGGTCGGCATCGACCTGCGTGATCCGTCCCAGGTCATCGCCTTGGCCGACGCGGTGGCCGCCCGGGGCCCGCTGGACATCCTGATCAACAACGCGGCACAGACCGTACGACGCTCGCCTGGTGCGTACGCGCCCCTCGTCGACGCCGAGTCGATCCCCATCCCGGACGGATTGTGGCCCGAAGGCCAAGGTCCAGAACTCCTGACGTTCGGGCACACACGAGACCTGCATCCTCTGGCACTGGCCGAGTCGGTCAAGGCCCACCCGCTGCTCGCGGCGGCGGACGCTGCGGTCACCGGCTCTGCCTCCACTCACGCGGATGCCGAGGCTGCGGCCCGCCACGCCCAGCGCCTGACGGACATGGCTCTGGCTCCGGGCTCGTCGTCGCTGGCGCGTCTGGCCGACGGCTCAGCGATCGACGCGGGAGGGCTCGTTCCCGACCTTCACGACTCGAACAGCTGGGTCCAGGGCGTCGGCGAGGTGGACGCGCTCGAGATGCTCGAGGTGCAGCTCTGCAACGAGACGGCGCCGTTCATCCTCATCAGCCGCCTGCGGCCGCGCCTGGCCGAGGCGGCGAGAAGCGTGGCGAGCGGTCCGGCCCGGGCGTACGTGGTCAACGTCTCAGCAATGGAGGGGGTCTTCGCGCGCGGCTACAAGGGTCCCGGCCATCCGCACACCAACATGGCGAAGGCGGCGGTCAACATGCTGACCCGGACGAGCGCGCGGGAAATGTTCGAATCCGACGGCATCCTGATGACCAGCGTCGACACCGGCTGGATCACCGACGAGCGACCGCACCCCACGAAAGTTCGGCTCGCCGAAGAGGGCTTCCACGCGCCCCTGGATCTGGTCGACGGAGCCGCCCGGGTCTACGACCCGATCGTCCGCGGCCAGGCCGGCGACGACCTGTTCGGCGTCTTCCTGAAGGACTACGCACCGTCACGTTGGTAGGCCCGCACTAGGCAATCTGACTCTCTGCACGGGACGGAACCGTCAGATCCCCTTGAAGGCCACACCTGTCCCTACGCAGCGTAGTATCAGCGGCAGGGCAGGTGATACCACTTGGTCGTCTCCGCCCTTAAGGAAGTGACTGTCATGAACAGGCTGCAGGAGACCCGTCCCATTTGGCACGCGGTCGCGTG
The DNA here is from genome assembly GCF_014164735.1 of Tessaracoccus sp. MC1756. Taxonomy (NCBI): domain Bacteria; kingdom Bacillati; phylum Actinomycetota; class Actinomycetes; order Propionibacteriales; family Propionibacteriaceae; genus Tessaracoccus; species Tessaracoccus sp. MC1756. The sequence goes on from NZ_JACJFZ010000002.1 coordinate 803,832, forward strand.
GATAGCGATCTACGTGATTGCGGTCAACATCGGCGACTGGCTTTCAACGCTTGTCGGCGTTCCGAATTTGGGGGCCAGCGCGGTGCTGGTCCTGCTCGCGGTGTGGCTCGTGGTCCGCCTCCGCAAGCACGGTTGGCTGACGTACTACGGCGTCCGCCCCCTGCGCAGGCGCGATTTCAACGCGACGCTGCTATACATCCCGCTCCTGCTGATCGCGCTGATGCAGTTCACGAAGGGTTTTAGGGACGACCTCGACTTCACCACGGTGGCGCTGATCATCGTTCTCATGGTCGCTGTCGGTTTCCTTGAGGAACTGATCTTCCGCGGCATGTTGTTCCGCGGAATCCAACGCACCAGCACGTTGACGCGCGCGGTTGTGATCTCCGGCGTCACTTTCGGCATCGGGCACATCGTGAACCTCACCAGGGGAATGGCGCCGTTGGATCAGGCAATCCAGATCGCGTTCGGCGTCACCCTGGGAATCGTCCTGGCGCTGCTGTTCGCCGTTACCGGCACGATCGTTCCGCTCATCGCCTTCCACGCCCTCCTCAACATCAGCGGGAATCTGACCAGGGCGGATGCGCAGGCAGAACTGGTCATGCTCGCGGCGACCACGCTGGTCTGCGCCGGATACGCCGGGTACTTGATCACCGTGCTTCGACGACGTGGGCCCAGCCCCGAGATATCGCAACCCGCGCCTTCGGACACCGCGGCCGCTCCGCCGGCGCGAGCTTCGGCTCTCACCTGAGCGGGGCGGCGAGACGGGTGCGCACTTCCGAGGTCTCGAGGAGGGGTCTCTTGGCTGCCGGCGCCGGCGCCGGTGCGATGGCGCTGTTGGCGCTCGTTGGCCCGCGCCCGGTGGGAGCGGCCGCGGGCCGCACCGGTGATCCTGCGCTGCTCCGGCGCGTGGACCCCCATCTCCGGGGGCTCAATCGCGTGGCACTGGCCTATGTCGACGGGGATGCCACCCAGTTTGCGGGCATTGGCGCCGACCAGACCACCCCCTTCGGGATCGGCTCGGTGTCGAAGACCTTCTGTGGCGCAGTGCTGATGGACATGGTTGCCAAGGCCGAAGTGAGCCTTGACACCACCGTCGACGAGATCACCGACGCAAGCGGATCCGAGGTGGCCGACGTCACGCTGCGGGAGCTCGCCTCCCACACCTCGGGCCTCCCGGACTTCACGGCGAAAGCGGCCGGGAGCCAGAACACGTGGTTCGGGTTGCTCCACGCAGACGGCTTGCGGCAGGACGCGGCCGAGACCGTCGCCGACATCCTCCAGCAGGGCACGGAAGGACGGGGCAGCTACTCCTACTCCACTGCCGGCATCGCCCTGCTCGCCCACCTCCTGGCGGCGAAGGCCGCGACCACTTACGGCGAGCTGCTCACGGAACGCATCCTGGAGCCGTTCGCACTGACCGACACGCTGCTCCCCGCGACTGTGGCGGACCTGCCGGAGGGATGGACCAAGGGCCGGCTCGGCGGGCGACCCGCAGAGCCGTGGATCCTGGGGGGTCTGGGGCCGGGCGGCGGCATGTGGTCCACCTGCCAGGATCTTGCGTCCTGGCTGCGGCTGACGCGGGACGGCCGCCAACCAGGCTCCGCCGGGCTCGACCCTGTAGCCCCGGCGCCGATCCTGCCCTGGATGCCGGAGGCCCAGATGAGCATCACTTGGGTCCGGGCCTCCACTGCCGGAGGCGAGGAACTCATCTTCCACAACGGGCTCACCGGGTCGCACCATTCGTACGTGGGGTTCTGCCCCCGCACCGGGTGCGGCCTGGCCTACGTCGTCAATTCGGTGCCCACCGGTGCCCAGTTGCTCACCCTGCAGGGCGACCTCGTGAGCGCCCTACTGGACGAAGCGCACTAGCCATGAGCGAGACATTCGTCCTGGCACTGTCCGCCGCACTGGCCCTCGCTACCGTCGTCGGTACTGGATGGGCGATGTGGCGGATCACGCGGCACAATCCCAGCCGCCATCGCGCCCTCTCCTACGTGCTGTGGAGCGTCACTGGCACCACGCTCATCGGGGTGGTTCTTCCTGCCATCGTGATGGGAATGGTGGACCCCTTCCCCATCTGGATGGTCCAGGCGACGTTCACGTCGGCGACTGCGGCGGCCCTGGGCTGGCGGTGGCCAGCCCTGCCCCGTGAGCCGCGAGACCGGGCCTGGGTCGCCGTCGGCTCGGTGATCTTGGCCCTGGCGCTTGCGCTGGCCGGGGTCGCGGTCACCTAGCAGCAAACGGCCGTGCGAAGCCCGCCGCCTGCGTCGGCCCAGCGGAGAGGTCGCGCGCCAGCGCTACCCGAGCAAGATCGCCTGAAGCCCCAGCGGCGCGTGAGAGTACCGAAAGTCTGTGGGGCAGACTGGTTGAGGTGACGAACATATTGCCCGCAAGCGACGCGAAGTCGGGGGGAGTGGCTGCGGCAGATCCTCGACCTCTGCGGCAACCGTGACGTCAACCGTGGGCCTTGACGACCTCGATGGTGCAGCGTGGGCCGGTGGATCGTGCGAGGCGCCTGTCACCGGTGAGCAGGGGCGCCTGAAGTGCTTCGGCGAGGGCAACGTACGCGGCGTCGTAGATAGTGAGGTTGTCCCGCAGTTCCCAACAGCGAACCAGCAGCGAAGTGTGCTCGACGCGCTGGAGTGGCAGCTCCTGCAGGTCGTCAAGAGCAAGCCGGACCCGGCGCGGGTCCAGGTGGCCGCCGAGGGCCAGGCCGCGCCAAACCGAGGCCACTTCGAGGTCGACCAGCGCGGGTGCGGCGAGTCGTTCACCGCGCAGCCTGTCCCGCACTGTGTCACCGTCCTGGCCGTCGTCAAGCAGTGCGACGGCCAGGACGCTGGCGTCAATGACCAGCACGGTCGGACCGCAACGCGCTCACCGCGTCGGCGAGCGGCAGCGATCCGCCGGCGCGCCCGCCGGCCCTGGCCAACACCTCGTCCAACGTCGGCTGGGCGGCTTCGGCGATCAGCTTCGAGCGCAGGTACTCCTGAAGTGACTGGTGCGCCGCGCTAGCCCGCTGTCGCAGCACAGCATGCGTCTGGTCCGGCACGTCCTTGATCTGAATATTCGGCATGGAGCCATTATGGCGCCACGCACGCCTTGACGGAAGCGCGCCACTCTAGGCAGATCAGCTCTTTTCGCCACTGAGGTATCGACTGCGGCGGAGCGCGTTGCGCAGTGGCTATTGGTAGTGGGTCCGCATCCTCAGACGTGGACCCCGTGGCGACCAGGTATCGTCAGCGGCCCGGAATCCTCCTTCACCTGATCCGCTCAGGATCAGCTTGGCAGCAGCGACGACGGTGTGCCGCTGTACGTCACGACCAACTCGTCGCGGGCGCGCGACGCCGCGACGTACAGCAGCGAGCGTTCCCGCAGCTGCGCCTCGCTGAGTTCCTCGTCGTCGTAGTCGTAGGCCTTCAATCCCATCGGCATCGAGTCCTTGCTCAGCCCGAACAGCAGCACCCGCGTGAACTCCGTGCCCTTCGCCCGGTGCATCGTCAGCGCCACCGGGTTGCCCGGCTTCACCGTGCCGGCCTCCACGGCCCGGACCTCGACGCCCCGCTCCCCCAGCCCGGCGACGACGCGGTCTCGCGTCACCCGGTCGCGCACCAGCACCGCGACCGTCTCCGGCGCGACGTCCCCACCGCCCACCCAGGACCCGACCAGGTCCGCCGCGAAGTCCAGCTCCGCCGTCAGCGTCGGGAACGACCGCACCTCCGGCTTGGGCCCCGTACGCGCCGACAGGTAGCCGGCCATGGTCTCGGCCTCGCCGTCGGAGTCGACGACCTCCTGCCCGGTCAGCACGCCCACGGCCCACGCCAGGTTCTGCGCCGTCGTGCGGTAGTTCAGCTTCAACCCCCGCGACCGTCCCTGCGTCCGGATCCCGTACGCCGAGAGCACCAGCTTCTGCCCGTAGATCCGCTGGTGGGCGTCCTCGGCGATGAAGATGTCGTTGGGTGCCTCGGCCGCCAGCGCCCGAACCAGCTGCCAGTGGCACGGCTTGAAGTCCTGCCCCTCGTCGACGAGCACGTGCCGGGCGGGCCGCTCCCCCGTCGCCTCGAGGTGGGCGGCGGCGACGGAGGCGGCCTCGGCGAAGTCAACGTTCCCGCCTAGCGGGCGGCGCCGCGGTAGGTCTCGACGACCGCCCAGACGCCCTGCGTCCCGCCCGCGACAGCCTCACGTCACGCCCGACACACGCCACCTTGGTAGTCGGAGAGCAGGGCCATGCGGTTGGGCAGGATCACCATCTCACTCGGGCACCAGGAATGCGGGCGTGTGAAGCTTCTCCTCCAACTCCTCGCCCGCGCGGAGGACGGCCTGGCGCCGACGCTGCGGCTGCCGTGCGCCCGCAGACTGGAGCCCCCCCCCCGGGCCAGCGCGTTGATGCCCTTGACGTGGAGCCCGGGGCGACGCGGAGGTCGGGGGACCGCTCGAGGCTGCGAGACAGCTCGCCGGCCAGGTTGGTGGTGAACGTCGTGACGTCGATGGACACGTCCGAGTCGTCGTCGGCGAGTCGCCGCGCCGATGCAGGACGACGACGGCCTTCCCAGTGCTGGCACCGCCGGCGATCCGGTAGGGCCCCTTCCAGTCGCCAACGACCCACCGTCACTGCGCAGGGTGCGGAAACACCCTCCACGCGGTGAAGTCGCTACCCGTGATCCCGCGAGCGCTGGGGTGGGCGAAGCTGTCGAGAGCGCGTCCCGTTGAATCATCGCTGGTAAAGGCATAGGTCAACCGCCGCCTGCGGCAGCAATGATTGCTACTCTTGATAGACCGCGTGCGACGAAGCCGCGGACTCTTGGGAAGGGCCAGGCCATGGCTAAGGGGAATGAGTGCCCGAAGTGCGGGAGCCACACGCTTCAGCCGTACACCACCAACCAGCTGAAGTGCTCGAAGTGCTCAACAATCGTTAGGAAGTGACCCCGCCGCGGTGAACCCCGGGCACGGCCCCACGAGGAGAACCGCGCCACCCCAACTGGACAGTAGGTGCTGGATGCTCAGTGCTGAGTTCGGTCTGCTCAGACTTGGCCTGTTCAGTCGAGTGGCCCGTTCAGTCGAGCAGCTGGGAAGCACCACGGAGGATTGCCTGAGGGCTACGCTGATGGAATGTCAAGTGCGTCGACGGCGACTCTGGTCCCGAAGCCTGTGAGTGATCTGCGAGGGACCTTCTTCGTTCCCTCCTATCAGCGCGGGTACCGATGGGGACAAGTTGAGGTGACTCGCCTTCTGGATGACATCGCCGCGGCACGGGGCAAGGATTACTACCTCCAGCCGGTAGTCGTCAAGCGTCGTGGCGACAATGAATGGGAGCTGGTGGACGGGCAGCAGCGGCTGACCACCCTGTATTTGATCGCTCGCCACGTCGAGCGGCAGTTCAGCGCCGCACAGCCGCTCTACCGGCTCTCGTACGAGACGAGGCCAGGCAGCGCCGATTACCTGGACACCCTGGATGAGGGCTCTAGCCAGGGCAACATCGATTACTTTCATATGTTCCAGGCGTGGCGGACGATCGAGAAGTGGTTTGACGATCCCAGCAGTCGAGGCCACGGCTCAGGCGCACTCCCCAATCCGCTACAGGACGCCATCGACTTCTACACTGCGTTCTCGCGTTCAGTTCATGTCATCTGGTACGAGGCGGATGCTGACGTCGACTCCGCTGACCTGTTCTCTCGCCTCAACGTCGGCCGTATCCCGCTGACCGACGCGGAGCTCGTAAAGGCACTTCTGCTGGCGCAGATCCGAAACAGAGACCCCGCTCGCGCGCACGAAGTGGCCGCCCAGTGGGATTTGATCGAGCGCGACCTGCGGGACCCGGAGACTTGGGCATTCATCTCCGGCCGGTCTGACTCGGAAGCAAGCCACATCGGGCTGGTCCTCGACGTGATGGCGGGTCACGTGGATCGACGGGAGGCGCCACTCTACGAGACCTTCGAAAAGCTACGGCCCCGGATCGAAGCCGACGCGCAAGCATTCTGGAACGACGTCGTCGACGTTTACTCGCACATCATCGGTTGGTACTTCGACAGGGAGGTCTACCATTTGGTTGGGTTCCTGGTGACCACAGGCACCAGCCTTCTGGATCTTTGGCAGTTGCAGCAAGAGGCGACCAAGCGCAGGTTCCGGATGTCGCTGCGGGACCTCGTGCGAAGAAGGTTGGGGCTCACCCGGGACACTCTGACTGACCTCACGTACTCGAGCACTAAGACTTACCGGGCACTGCTGCTGATGAACATCCAAACGGTCCTAGCGGGGCGCCACGCCGCTGAGCGCTATTCCTTCCACGGGCACGCCGCGGTGGATTGGTCCCTTGAGCACATCCACGCCCAGAACGCTGAGGTTCTCAACACGGAGGCCCAGTGGCGCGAATGGATTCGCCGCCACATCGACGCACTGGAGGCTCTGCCTGAGCCCGTCCCGGAGATGGTCGAGTCCCTGCGGGCGCAAGCCCCTGCACACGACGTCGCGTGGACTGAATCCCAGTTCCGTCGCCTGCAAGGTCAGATCATTGACGCCTTCGCTGGGGCCGGCCAGGATGTTGAGAGCGACATCAACTCCATCGACAACCTGGCGCTGCTGGCCGTCGGGCTAAACAGCGCCCTGAGTAACTCCGTCTTCACCGTGAAACGTCGAGACATCATCGAGAGGGACCGTGAGGGTGCATTCATCCCGCCGTGCACCCGGAATGTATTCCTTAAGTACTACACACAGGCCAGTTCCCAGCAACTACATTTTTGGGGCTCCGACGACCGGCAGGCATATCGAGAGGCCATGGTCTCGTTGCTCGATCCGTACCTACTGGACGACTCCGATGGCGGACAGGATGGGGCAAAGTGAGCACGCCGATCCAAGGCTACAGAACCTCCTATGTGGGCCTCTTCGATACCGACAGCCACGCACGAGCACCACTGACCAGTATCGAGATCCCCCTTATTCAACGGGACTACGCTCAGGGACGCCCTGGTGAGCGAGAATCAAGCATTCGATCCTTGTTCCTCGAAGCTATCCACGAGGCCGCCACCAACGGAGATCCGCTCAGCCTGGACTTCGTGTTTGGTGACGAGGAGGACGCAACGCTGCGTCCGCTCGATGGACAACAACGCCTCACAACCCTCTTTCTGCTCCACTGGTACCTTGCGCTACGCACAAGTCAGGACGTCGCATCCGCGCCATGGGCCAAACTCAGCTACGCCACCCGACCCAGCGCCCGTCGCTTTTGCCAACGATTGATCGAGGTCTCATCGCTGCCCGATGGAGAACTCCTCAGCGACTGGATCATCGACCAACCCTGGTACCTCTACGTCTGGCGCAACGACCCCACGATCCAGTCCATGCTGGTGATGCTCAAACACATCCAGTCGCTCTTCGAGGGCGACGACGCGCAACTCGCCTGGAATCATCTGACCAACCGCGAGACTCCCGCGGTCAGCTTCTACGTCCTGCGTCTCCCCGAAGTGGGCGCTGGTGACGAGATGTATATCAAGATGAACTCACGCGGCAAACCACTGACCGACTTCGAGAACTTCAAGGCCAAGTTCGAGGACACGATCGCGCACTCCGATCGCGCACGCGAGATCGCCAAGAAGTTCGACAGCCAGTGGTCCGACGTACTGTGGCGCTTCCATGGCGGTGACAGCATCGTCGATGACGAGTTCATGCACTACCTCACGTTCGTCGTCGAGGTCTGTGAGTGGAGAACCGGTAGCACCCCCGCCGGCAGTATCTCGGGGCGAGCGAAGCGAGTCTTCGGCCAGGAGTCTGACGATGCGGCGTCATCGCTGGCCTTCTTGGAGGCAGCGTTCGACTCCTGGGTCGGGGTCGACGTTGCGGCCTTCTTCGACGAGCTGTTCCGTACCCCCGATCCGCAGATGAAGCCCGACAGTCGCGTCGCACTGTTCGTCCCAGAGCCCTTTGATGGCACAAATCTCTTCGAGATGTGCTGCCGGTCATATGGCGAGTGGCGCACAGAAAGGGCCCGGACCTACCCGTTGGGGTTGACCCTGTTGCTGTTCGCCATCCTCATCTATCGAGCAGAGCAGACCGAGAACTTCGCCGGCCGCATCCGAGCGCTGCGCAACGTGATCGAAGCCTCGGGCGACCAGATCCGGGCAGACCGAATGGGGGCACACCTGCGAGATGTTCAGACCTTCGTTCCGACAGGCGACCTGAACGTCCTGACCACCCTGAACCGGACCCAGATCGCGGACGAGAAACGGAAGGCGGAGTTCCTCTCGCTTAACCCAGATCTGCGGGCAGCGTTGTACCAACTCGAAGACCACCGGCTCCTTCGCGGGGCGCTAGGCGCTTTCGACCTCGACCCCGCCACAGTGGAGTCCCGAGTTGAAGCCTTCTATCGTGCCTTCGCAGAGCCCTCCCATTGGCCACAGCTGACTGGTGCACTTCTGACCTGCGGTGACTACTTCCGACAGAAGACGCGCGGAAGATTCCAATTCGGATCCCCCACAACCGACTCATGGTGGCGAGTGCTTCTCACAGGCCCGGCCGACACACCGCTGTCCGACACGCAGCCAGTATTGGCACGATTCCTGGACCGGGTGGCCGCCTCCCCCGACCCTCTCCCCAGCACCTACTCAACGATGATTGACGATTGGCTGGATAGTGTCGAGGCGGCGGGGCATCTCGACTGGCGCTACTACCTAGTCAAATACCCCGAGACCCGGGACGGGACCTCAGGCATCTTCGTCAGCGAGGCGCCCTCCATGGGATTCATGCTGTGCGCCCTCAAACAGTCCCAGCTGAACAGCTACTACACCGATCCGATTCTGACCGCAATCCGGCACCGGGTCACAGCCACCAAGTATCAGGTAGGCCACCCCACCTTCTCTGGCCTCGCCAACAGCCCCCGCTGGCTCGCGATACCGGCCTGCGATGCCGCCCTGCGCAACGTCCAGGACTCGCTGGTCGTCAGGGTTCCTGAATCCATCCGCGACCAAGCCATCGACGTTCTCTCAGAACGACTCGACATCCGAGCCACCGATGACGGGTTCCGTTGGGCGATACCCCAGCACCAAGTTGAGGGGGTAATGGTCGACGCCGTCGATCGTGTCGCAGCAGGGATCGACATCGTGACCAGGCTCCTGCAGGGATTCGGGAGACTGGATGACCGCAGCGCTTTCCTCTCAAGGGGAGAGGCGCTGCGCCGGGCAATAGCCGAAGCACTCGGCCCCGAGGTGTCCAGCGACTGGATCTACGCCCCCGAGGATCGGGACAAACAGTGGATTGCGTTCAAACTCTCAGCGCACAACCACATCGAACTCGTCGTGGACTGGACCGACCCGGCGGACACCACTCTCGCGGTCAAGGCATACAGAGGCCGATCTAGCGTGCCCTACCCCGACTTCAACCACGTACCACTCAGCGCCGACTGGTCAGATTCAGACGAGCAGATCATCGAGGCGTTCCTGGTCGAGGTCGACAGACTGAGGAGCGCCTACCCACCTACGTGAGACTCGATCCCGCAGCTCATTCGCTCTTTGCCAGCCTTCTCATGCGTGCGCCCGGTGTGAGCCGAGCGAACTTCAGCAGGGCCCTCACATCAGCTCATAGAGGCTTCCATGTTTACTAGCCATTGTTGACTGAACCGACCCAGCCAGGGCGGAGTCGCGAATCAACAGGCCAAACTCAATGTTGCGTTTCTCCGCGCTGAATGAGAAGTTGGCGCTGGTCAGAAGCACAGCCTCGTGGTCAATGATGACGAACTTTGCGTGGCTAACTACGCGCTTGCCGTTCGGCAGTTCCGCTGAGCGATAAATCGTCGCCTTGGGGAGCTGATTCTTGACCTTGACAGCGTCCGCCTTCTCCCCGTCCACATATACCGTTACCAGGACGCCAGGCTGCTCCGATGCCTTCTTCAGCACCTTCCACATCTGGGAGGTGGGCTCGAAGTTGTAGGTGGCGCAAACCACCGACTGCCGGGCCGCCAAGACGAGACGATGGAACTCACTGGTCAGGTGACCTACCTCGGCCTCGTTGCCAGGCATGGTCCACACCGGAACGAGATCTCGATGTACCGATTTCACACCAGCTACAGCATGCAGCACAGCGGCAGTTTGGTGCCCGTTGGCGTGGCTGAGCCCCGCGTTCGCGAGCAACTCCTTGATCTCCCCACGGCGCGAGGCATTTACAGCGGCGAGCGCTTTGACTGTGTGTTGGCCGAGCGAGAACTGCACGGCCAAAGCTTTCGCCTCGCTCGCAGTCAGGAAGGCCCCGAGCACCGCGAGGGGCTCAGATGACATCGGCGCCCCCGAAGAAACCGGGTACCCGGTCACCCGTGACTGTCGGGAGGTCGAGCAGGAACCGTCGGTCTAGGAAGCGGTTGGCCTTCTCACAGGAGGTTTCCGATGCGAAGGAGCAGCAGTGGCACGCCGCCCCGTGGAGGAAGTCCTCCGGATCGCTCGGCGTCCTCACCGCACAGACGGGGTCCGACGAGCAGCGCGACGCGCGCCTCATTGCCGACAGGAACAAGCCGTGGAGTCTGGCGGGCTCGGAAAGGGCGACAAGTCCGCCGAGAGTGCCCTCGCTGTCGGAGGCTGTGGTGCAGATCAGCAGACCGGCGGCGGCTTCTCGCTGTGGGGATCCGCTCCACCCGTAGATCCGCTCGGTCAGGCTCGCGGCTCCGTATCCGCTGGACATCGCCATCTCCCGAATGAGTGCGTGCGAAAGCGTATGTAGCAGCCAGTAACGTGGTGAAGGCAGGCGGTCATCAGGGTCGACACGCTTGGCGGTCTCCGAGAACCGTCGCTGGAAGTTGCGGCGATGCGCGGCTCTATGGGCCTGCCACAGAGGAGTCGAAAGGATGGCAGTCTCCCAGGCGGCGACCGCGTCGAGATCCAACTGGATGAAGATGCCCTCGCCGCGATCCTCCGTAGCCGGAACCCAGGTGGGTTTGCCGTTGCGCGTGAGTTTGACCAGGCGGCTGACGAGGTCGTTGACGCGGTCCATCTCGTCGAGGCGCGTAAACCCGAGGACCGCATTAATCTTCTTCATCCGGTTCACCGCGACGACGCGGCTGATCCTCGGATGCAGATGGGGGTCGCGCTGCATCTCGGTGACCATCAGGCCGGTGCCGTTCTGCTGTTGCGGGAACAGGGCCGGCTTCTGGAGGTAGCGCCACTCTGGGACAAGGAGGTCGACCGGATCCCACGCCGCCAGCTTCTGGTGGCGCTCCTCGTCGGAATCCACGGGAGCGAGCACTTCGGCGACCGCCGTCTCGATGTCGGCGTCCCCGAAGGCGCTGACGTCGAGCCCCCTTGCGCTGGCAAGTGCCCTGATAACGGGGAGCTGATCACGGAACTGCTCAATCTGCTTGACGCCGAGCTCGGCCCTAAGCTGGTCTGCGAGCGCCCGCTGCTCCTCGGCATCCGTGCGCGGCATGACGATAACCGACTGCGTTGATGCAAACCAGAGGTTGGAGGCACCCATCATGATGAGAGCGGGCCGTGCATCGCACTGGTTGTCGAAAGCATTGAGGTGAGGATGCCGTCCTCGGCAAACCTGCGGGAGCTTCTCCCGCCCGACGGAGCCCTGAGCCTCTGCCATGCCCCGCGTCTGCCCGCACGAAGCGCAAGCGATGATGGAGCCGACGCTCTTGCCCACGTTGGCGTCGCGCATCTTCAGGTCCGGGAGCTCTGCCTTCGAGCACTTCTTTCCGCGGTGGACCCAGATCGAATACGGGAACTCGTCGAGATGTCCGTTAGTACAGGTCAGCAGATGCTGCGCTGGAACGGCTGGACTGCCGGACTTCCGGTTGGAGTTACCATGCCGCCCTGGGCAGTTCTTGTGCGTGAACTGGGCGAGATCGGGCCGGAAGGGGTGGGTGTTGGTGTAGTTGAAGCGCGGCAGTGGGCCGAGGTAGTCGCACCCAGTGCAGCGAAGCCATTGCGGGAACACGCGCGATGGGATGCCGAGATCGGAACCCTCGCTGGACATGCCCATTCGTTTCGGCTGCCACGGGAAGGGCCTCAGCGAATCGACCTGCGGCCCCAGATGCAGTCGCACGACGTTGAGCAGCCTCGGCTCGACGACAGTCGGGACGTGGGGGCGCCGCTTCCAGATCGGCTCCCAGTCCCCCAGTCCTGCGGGCATGACCGAGAAGTTCGGCAGGTCCATGATCGCCCCGGGGCCGTAGGTGTAGAGCAGCGATGACGGGCGAGCGGAGCCCACCTTGGCGCGATTCTTGACCACTCCCTCTTCGGCGTCGCCGAGCGGGTCGAGCAGCTCGTGCTCGTCGGCCAGCATTTCCTCGCTGAGCTCTGTCGACACGTCAGTCATCAGTCGTCCTCCCCCATTGGCAGGGTCCATTGCGCGACGCCGTCGGGCACCCGAGCGAAAAGCCGTTCGGGCACCGGACTGACGAGCAGGTTGATCTCGGGTTGGACCTCGCGCATCGAGTTGGCGATCACGAACGGGGCCTGCAACGATCCTCCGACGGAGGCCTTGACGTTCTCCGGGCTGATGATCAGCGGCAGGTACTTCCCGCCTTCCCCGGTGCGTTCGTACACCAGCGTCTTGTGCATCTCGGCGGCCCACTTCGCCCGCTCCGCCCAGCGATCGAGGCGGTTGACCAGCAGATCGTTGGCGCGCTTGGTCGCCGCGTCGTCGAGCGCCGCGGCGGCAATGCGGTTCTTGAGCTTCTCAGCGATCGCCTCCACTGCGTTCCAGTGCTGCTTAATAAGGCCGGCCTGCCGCTCGGGTGACAGCCCGTCGGGCACGGATGCTTGAACCACCCGAGTGGCGCTCACGAGGAGACCGTCGATACCCCGCCTGAGGGAGGTGGGCGAGTACGGCGTCACGGACAGTGCTTCTACCTGGGCGTAGAACGTCTCGTGGTAGTGGCGGAACTGCTCGTAGTGTGCGAGGTCTCGCGGCCTCGCCCAGTTGCCGAGGGCAACCACGAGACCGGGTCTCGCAGAAGAGTCACGGCCCACACGCGACGATGCCTGAATGTACTCTGCGGTGTTCTTGGGCTGGCCGACGACGAGCATGAGCCCTAGCCGCTGCACGTCGACCCCCACCTGCAGCATTGAGGTGGCCAGCACCACGTCAAACGGTGATTCGGCCTCCCCACGGGCCGCGACTTTCTTGCCTTCCTTAGATTCTGCGAGGCGTTGACGAGCGGCTTCCGTGGTGTCGTACTCCGGGTCGAACTCCAAGCCGAGGCGATCAAGCGTCGCGCCGATCTCCGAGGAGGCGATGCGCGAGGTCAGCTCACCGGTCTTCAACAGGCCGAAGGTCGCGCCCCGACGACTCGGGAAGCCTGAGTCCTTGCGCGGCCGCTTGACCCGGCTTTGGACGTCGTCGGCCACATAGCGGGCCATGCCTGCCAGCTCGCGAGTGGCGTTGAAATAGCCGACCAACGTCATGTAGGGGTCCGCGGCCGCACCCGATTTGTCCAGCAGAAGCTGTCCGGCGGAAAGCAGTACCTCCGCCACCCGGATCTCAGCGCTTGACAGACGCACACCCTGGGCGCTCACTCCGACGTATCGGCGCCCCGGATTCTGCTCATCGATGGGGATCTCCTGCGAGAAGTATGTGTCGGCCACATCCAGCACCTGGGGTGGGAAGATCTCCACCTGGCGGCCGTACAGGGCCCGTACCTGATCCTGAGCGTTCCGCACGGTGGCAGTCGAGGCCACGATCAGGGGCTTGACGGGCGCGCCGCTCGGGGTCTCCCAAGATGACAGCGTCTCGACTGCCACCTCAAACAGCCCCACCGCGGTCCCCAGCGCGCCGGTGATGAGGTGCAGCTCGTCCTGGATGATGAGGTCTGGTGGGCGAAGGCGTCCCACCGGCACCACCGTCGCTCCCGGCTGGCCGTCTCTGGCCGGGTGTGAGCCCACCTGGCAGGGCGCGTAGTCGGCGTGGACGTAGCCGTGGCGCCCGCACCGACGGCTGACATAGCCGAACAGTGACGACGCCTCACCCTCTCGAGCGAGCCGTGCGAACTTGTCGACGGTAGCGATCACGAAGGCCGGCGTCAGGCGGTAGATCTCCTCATCCACGGTCAGAACGGGGAGGCCCTCCGCCACGGCACCGCCCTTGGAGAAGGGGCAGCGGGCGAGCTCGTCGCCGCAGAAGACGAACACACGACGCTTGGATGCGTCAGCCTTCACGTGCGCGGCCGTGATCGGGGTGCCGCACCAGGGGCATCTTTGGATCTGCAGGACGGTGAGCCGGTGGCGGCCGTACTCATTGGCCTTGGTCAGCTGCTCGTCGGCCTCCTCGAACCGCTTGGGGCTGACATCCGTTCCCACCCACAGGCCGATTCGGAACGGCTCAGCACCCCACGTTGCCTCGTCATCGAGTCTGGCGAGTTCGGCCGCGCACACAAGGGTGGTGGCGCGCTGGAACTGCTGCGCGGTGAGCAGCCGCAGCGTGTATCGCATCAGGACCGCAACTCCGTCGCGGCCGTCGAGCGGCCCGTCAGCCGACTGAAGCATGCCTTGGCGACGGCGGATCGCGAACGTGAACGCGGCGAGTCCGAGGTATGCCTCGGTCTTGCCACCGCCGGTGGGGAAGAACAGTAGTTCCACCTTCGATTGGTGGTCCGAACTGCGGAACGCAGTTGCCGGGTCGGTCAGGGCATCGAGTTGCATGAGGATGAAAGCGAGCTGGAAGGGGCGCCACGAGGCGGCAGGTGCACCACGCTCGGCCACGGTGGCCCTCGCCTCCTCGATGGACAGGCCGGCGTCGGCCGAGCGCTCCGCAGCCACCTGGGATGAGATGCGCTGGTCGCGCATGACTAGGTTCATGAACTGGAAGCACCTGAGGGCTTCCGGATCGCTGGCCACGTGTTCCAGGCCTGACACCAGTCGCTTGTGCGCCTGCCGCGCCTCCCACATCGCAACCTCGGCCGTCTCTCGCAGGTGTTCTGGGAGGCCGAGGACCGCGGCGGCCTGGTCGTCCAGCCACGCCTCGTAGCCGGCCACGAGGGGGGCCAGACCGATTCGAAGGTCATCGCCTGAGGCGCTGGCGAGCGCGTCCATGGAGAGCAGGGCTCCCTCCACTGACCGCGCTCGGGTCTGAGGGGTCTCCCCCACAGGCAGCCAGGTCGTCTCGACGGATGTAGCGCGCCGAGAGCCGTTCTTCACGCTCCAATCCGCCGAACAGGTGCGGCCGATAGCGAACTCCAGTCGGTTGCGATATTGGAGGTTGAGGCGCTTGACCTCCTCGTCGTGCTCGGGCCATTCGTGCTCCAGGACGTCCTGGACCGGGAGGAACACCTCTGCTCCATCCGCGTCGACGACCAGCTTGGTCTGGAACATCCACATGCTCAACGGGATTGGCATCGGTGTCTCGCGGTCGTTGCACAAGGCGATCTCGACAAGGATTCGCCCGTACTTCGGGTCGTCGTAGCGGTCCACCCTGAGAGCGATGGCCTCCTTCAACGGCACAGTGGCCGTCCGCCCCGGGATGAGATCTGCCACACGGACAGTGCGCGCTTCCTCAACGGGGGTTCGCTGGTACTCCCTGACCGGGCGGCCGGTCTTGGTGACCTTGTCCGTCTCGACGGTCTCGTACGTCCCCCACGACGCCACCACTCTGAACGCCTGGAGGTTGGCCGGCACCTGGAACCGCAGACCCATGGAGGCTGGGACCATCAACCCCTGCTTCGGTGCCCGATCCTCAACCTCGTCATCCTCCGAGTCTGCTTCGGTCTCGTCGGCCGCGAATGCTGGCACGCCCCGCCCTTCGGCCACCGCGTCGCTGTCAAGCCGTACCTCAACCAGGCCACCACTGTCGCTGTCGTCAGAGGAGGTGGTTGCCGTGCCGATGAGTTTCACGGGAGCGATGTGCCCGACGAGATATTGCGCGCGCGGGCTCAGGGGAAGCACCTCCTCGGGACCATGGATCGGGCCAAGGAGCTCACGCTGCAGGATGTCGGAGAGGTTCTCACGCACAGCGAATGACGAGCCATCCAGCTCGTGGTTTAGCTCGTACGATGCCTGCGGCCCAGCCGCTTCAGTGGTTACCTCGGTCACGGTTCACCAGTCTGCCGTAGGCCTCCGACGTTTCCGGGAGGACTTGCGTATTCGTCGCCGCGGTTGGTAGCCAGCGCAGAAGAACACGATCAACATCGAAGTAGCGACCGACGACTCCGCGCCGGATACGGAGGCTCCCCAGCTGAGACACAAGAATGTCCCGGCGCGTGACCTCATTCGAACCAGCCGCGGCCCAGCAGTCACGAACTGTGGAGTCGCCGAGAGGCTCCCTCCCACGCTCGTAGAGAAGACGGTCGATCAGGTAGAGATCGAGGGCGTTCCGGCCCATGGTTTGCCTACACTCGGGGCAGTAGAGGACCGGACGCTTCTGGTTCGTACCTCGGCACATGTACACGTTGCAGTCGTCGCAACGCACCACCCGCGAGAGCAGCGGACTTGTGGGCTCCCTCTCGGCCCTCTTCCGCGACTGAGGCGTGCTGCGACTGTCGAGGCGCAGCTGCAACTCTTTGAACTCGACGATCGACATGATGGCCAAGGACTCGTTGACGACGGGCTCGTCATGAATGTCGCGAATGACTGTGACGGGCTCCATGCGCGTGGCACTCTTCGCCCTTCCAGGGTTGTGGACCGTCATGCCCGCCAGGATCGGGTTCCGCAGCAGCCCTTCGACGGTCTGACGGTTCCAGGCGGTGCTTCCTGACCTGCGCCGTGACTCAGCCCCGCGCGGAAGGGGTGCGCCGCTCGACGTCAACCAGGTGGTGATGGCGTTGATCGTGCTTCCCCGCCGAGCCATCGCGACTGCCTCAACAAGCCAAGGCTGGCGCTCAGGGTCGCTCGCGAGCACCCAACCAGGTCCTCCGGGGTTAGGAGCTGATCGATAGCCGTATGGGATCCCGCCGCCCGCCCACCGGCCATCCCGCAGCAACTGCGCACGCGCAGCACGCACTCGAGCACGGATCGCTTCGGACTCCATCTCTCCGAAGACGGCGAGCATGACCGCGAAGGCCCGACCCTGAGGGCTGGTCATGTCGATCGGATCCTCGACGGCGACGAGACCGGCTCCGCGCTTCTGGAGAGCCTCATCGGCATGGAGGAAGTCCAGGACGCGGCGAGCAAGACGATCGACCTTCCAGATGATGACCGCGTCGAAGTCGTTGGCGGCAAGAAGGGCCGCCCAGCCGTTGCGGTCCTCGGGGCGGTTGGCGGTCGCAGACACTCCGTCGTCGATGAACTCACCGACCACTTCCCACGCTCGGGCTTCGGCGTATCGACGACAGGACTGAAGCTGGCGGGCGATCGAGACGGACTCTTCCTTGGTGACGCTGAGGCGTGCGTACAGCACGCAACGCCGTTCTAGTTGTGTAGTCATGCCCTCATGCCACTTGGTGGGCAGTCAGCCTGCCTCTGTCGAGGTATCACCTCTCTCTTGCAGGCGAACGGGACGCTGGGACTGATCGCCACGAACACGGTCGCTCAGGGCGACACCCGAGCGGTTGGCCTCGACGCCATGGTTGAGTCCGGCTTCACCATCACGCGAGCCATCCAGTCCCGTTCGTGGCCGGCCGCGAGCGCCAATTTGGAGTACGCCGCAGTGTGGGGCACCCTCAGCGAGGTAGCGGCCACTGTCCCCCGAGTCGCAGACGACATTGAGGTGCGCCTCATCAGCACCCTGCTCGAACCCTCGGGTCGCGCCGAAGGTAATCCCATTCGGTTGAGCGAGAACTCGGGTATCGGATTTATCGGCTGCTATGTGCTTGGTATGGGCTTCGTCCTGCCCCCCGAGGAGGCGCAGGAGTGGATTGCCGCCGATGCACGCAATGCTGGTGTGCTCTTTCCGTACCTCAACGGCGAGGACCTCAACTCGAACCCCGATGCCAGCGCGTCAAGGTGGGCCATTGACTTCAACGATCGCCCAGAGCACGAAGCGCGGTCCTACCGGCTGCCCTACGAGCGCCTTGTCGAGCGGGTGAAGCCCGAGCGCGTGAAGAACAATCGCAAGGTCTACCGCGACTACTGGTGGCAGTACGCGGAGAAGCGGCCTGCCATGCGGAAGGCCATTGCGCCGTTGTCTGAAGTGCTGGTCATCGCTCGTGTCAGCAAGACCGTGATGCCCCTCCGGGTCGGAACGGGTCAGGTACCAAGCGAGGCGTGCGTCGTCTTTGCCACCGATGGCTACGGTGACCAAGCGCTCTTGTCATCAAGCCTGCACCAGCTCTGGGCGATCACCTACGGTTCAGGGATGAGGAACGACCCTCGCTACACCCCATCCGATGTCTTCGAGACGTTCCCACGCCCATCCATCACGACGGCGTTGGAGGACGCCGGCCGCACACTTGATCAAGAGCGCCGACAGATCATGCTCCGACGGGAGCTTGGACTCACTCGGCTCTACAACTTGGTGAATGACCCGGAGTTGCCCTCGTCATTGGACCATGATGTCGCCAGAATCCGCTCCATTCACGTCGAGTTGGATCTAGCCGCCGCCGACGCCTACGGCTGGTCTGATCTGGAACTCGATCATGGCTTCTACAGCCATCGGAGGATGGAACGATTTACTGTCAGCCCGTCCGCAAGGGTCGAGCTTCTTGATCGCCTGCTTGAAGAGAACCACCGCCGTGCGGCCTCGATGGACACGAAAGGCAAGCCGCTCCCAAACAGCCTCCCCCAAGAAGAAAACACTCTCTTCGAGTGACCTGCATCTTGGCTCAAACTCAGTCGAAGAGGGCTGGTTCGGCGGGCATCTGGCTGCCGGATTCTCGAACAGTAGAGCTCGATCCGTTCGCAGCGCGGTTGTGGTTTGCAAGTAGGAGACGGTCGAGCATCTCTACGCGAGCAACCGGTGAGGGCGACCAACGAACCATTTGCCGAAACTCGTGAAAGCCATGAGCGAGGTCGACATCGTCCCATCCGTACGCCGCCATTGCTGCCGTGTCTACCTCGACATGAATGTCGCGCAGGAGGTCCACATCTTTGTCGCCCTGGACAGCGCTGTCGTTGACGAGGTTGTAGAGCTTCGTCAACCCAATATTTCGTCGGCTCGTTATGGCTTGGCGTTCCTCGTCCAGAGCACGGCCAGCTGCGTCAAGGCGAGAAGTCGCCTCTGGACGCGGAAAGGTCTCGAAGACATCGGATGGGGTGTACCTGACCCGCGTCTCAAGCGTGGACCCGTAGGTGATCGCCCAGAGCTGGTGCAGGCTCGATGACAAGATTGCTTGGTCGCCATAGCCATCAGTCGCGAAGACCCCCAGCGCGTGGCTGAAGACCTGGCTTGCATCGACACGCAGCGGCATCACAGTCTTGCTGACAAGAGCGATGACCAACACTTCAGACAATTCGGCAATCGCGGCGCGCATGACCGGCCGAGCGTTCCAGAACTTCCACCACTCGTAGACCATCCGCGGGTACTTGGTCGCGTCCTTGGTGATCCTCTCCGGCCGGACAGCGGCTTGCACTCGTGCCCAAGGGAGCGAATAGGACGCAGCCTCAGCTTCCGGCATCTCGCGGAAGTCGATTACCCAGCGGGACGCAGAGGCGTCAGGACGAGAGTTTAGATCCTCTCCGTTGAGGTACGGAAGGAGCACATCAAAATTGCGTGCATCGGCGGCAACCCACTCTTGCGCTTCTGCTTCCTCGACGACAAATCCCATGCCCAGAACGATGCAGCCTTGAAAGGCGAGGCCGGAGTTCTCGCTCAACCGAATGGGATTACCTTCGGCGCGACCCGAGGGTTCGAGCAGGGTGCTGATGAGGCGCACCTCAATGTCGTCTGCGACTCGGGGGACAGTGGCCGCTACCTCGCTGAGGGTGCCCCACACTGCGGCGTACTCCAAATTGGCGCTCGCGGCCGGCCACGAACGGGACTGGATGGCTCGCGTGATGGTGAAGCCGGACTCAACCATGGCGTCGAGGCCAACCGCTCGGGTGTCGCCCTGAGCGACCGTGTTCGTGGCGATGAGCCCCAGTGTCCCGTTCGCCTGCAAGAGCGAGGTGGCACGCAAGAAGAAGTAGGCGACGAGGTCGGCACTTCCGCGACGACCTTCAGCGATCACATTGATGAGCCAGTCGCGGACGCTGGTACCCATCGCGCCGGTGAGCTTCTGGCCACCGAGGAATGGCGGATTGCCGATGACGGCGTCGAAGCCTCCATTGTCGATGATCACGTCTGGAGCCTCGATAACCCAGTGAAGGGGCTGCCATCGCTCGTAGTCTGTTTCGACTGTTGGTGTTAGGCCCGCGTCAATGATGGCCTGCAGGAATGTGTCGTCCGGCTCACCCTTGACCGGGTGAGCGGCAACGACAGCAACTCGAAGATTCTCGTAGGCCTCCTTCAGCCCTTTACCGGGCTTCCCGCCGACGGCAAGTCCCGCCGCCACCACCCCGTCTGCGATGGCGCGCAGGCCAGCCGTCAAACGGTGCAGCTCGTCGAGTTGGCGCCGCTTCGCCGCGCTGGTTCGGACCGGGTCATTCTCGTCGATCTCGGCCAGAAGGCGGCGTCTGAGTTCGATGGCTCGCTGAACGATTCCGTCGACATCGACGTCATAGGCCTCGTAGTGCTCCATCTCGGTCTTGACTGTGGGATCGATGTGAAGGCGTCGGAGTTGGTCAAGATCCGTGACACCCAGCAGGGAGTTCCCGAGGAATACCTTGTCATCGACGAAGGAGAAGGGGAGATCGCGGTCGAGTGAGACCAGCCAGAGGGAGAGCTTGCACATCTCAACGGCCATGTCGTTAATGTCAGCGCCGTAAAGACAGTTGGCAACGACCTGGCGGATGGCGCGGGTGTAGAGGTCCTTGCGGGCTGCGTTGCGAGCGTCCTCGGCGCTCCATGCCTCGACAACACGCTCTGCGAGGTAGCGCGCAGCTGCGACGAGGAAAGCACCAGAACCGCATGCGATGTCGGCAACCTTCAGACCCAGCAGTTCGTCCGAGGACTTGAGCCTCCACTCCGTCTCTAGGGCGGTCTGGTGAGGACCCGGTGAATAGCAGAGCGGTTGGAGCGCATGGAGGACGACCTCCTCGGCCAGCGACTTAGGCGTGTAGTGGGCGCCGGCGTTCTTGCGGGAGGGGGTCTCCTTGACGATGAGGCCACCTGGGAGGACGACGACCGGACGCTTACGCAGGTCGAGGCGGATCAGCCCGAGCCACGGTTTCGCACGGTCGCGGAGTTCGAGATCGTCGCCGACTGCCTGCGTCAGCGCACTGACCACTCCTGGTTGGGCGTCGGCGTTGAGCGCCTTGGCGATGGCCGGGACCGATGCCGGCTTGGCCGAAGGCTGGGTCTCCTTGGCGAACGCAATGATGGCCGCGGCCAGCGCTTTCGGGTCGTCGTGTTCCTCTGCGAGAGACTCGAGCGTGGCGAGAGGGATCTCGGGCTCCTCACCGAGCTTTCCCTTGAGGCCTACGGTCACGTCGGAAGCGACGCTTGCGGTGTAACCAAGCAGGCCCTCGTAGATGTACCCGATCTGCTCAACGTCGATGTCTCGGAACGAGATCCGCCGGGCCTCACCCTTGATGTCGGCCACTTGGACGGATCGGAGGACATGGAGCATGACGCGGTCGGAGACGGACGTGGAAAGCGTGCCCTGATCATTCGTGGCGGTGAGGAACGGGAATCGGCTCGGATCGAATAGTGAGCCTCCGTAGGCGGGCATGCGGAGGCTCTCAAAACTGGCTCCCCGGTACAACGCGATGCTGGTCGCCAGAAGGCGGTGCCAGGTCAGAGACGTCGCATCGAGTGCCTCCTCGCTCTCCTCGGTCTCGCGAGCGATGAGACGGTCGAGCTCGCGTGCGACGCCGTACCCCTGCTCGAACAGCTCACCAGAGGGCAGGAGACCCCGTTCCTCCGCGAAGAGCAGGAAGACCACGCGCATCATCACGGTCACGGCCGCCTCGTAGGCGTCGTGGGTGCGCTCCGGCAGGGAATCCGGAAGACCTCGACGGCGCGCGTCCGCAGCCGACTCGGAGAATGATTGGATGAGTAACTCGACGGCCCTGCGGACCTGGCTTCCCAGTGCCTCAGTGATCTCCTCTGCGGCAGCCACCGACTGCTCAAACAGAACCGGAAGACGCTCAGCAGGGTCTCCGCCGATGAGGTGCGGACGGCCGATGAGAGCCAGGAATGCGTCGCGCGTGCGAGGCTCTTCAATCCACGTCAACGCGTCGACGATGCCGGAGGCTGCCATCGCCCCCTCGCGCGCGGTGACCAGACCCCACCATCGGCCGTCGGTCACGATCCCGATCGGGATTTTGTTCTCCCGCAACATGACCTCGACACGGTCGATGGGGTTAGCGGCCCAAAGGTCGCCGGGCGTTTGGCGCAGAGAGTCGACGGGGTCGATCACGTGGACGACCGCTCCCAGGCCGTCAGGACCCCTGAGGGCCGCCTGTGCCCGGACGGTGACGCTGTGGTTAGGCGATTGCGCCGTGACGCCTTGCACCTCGCCCCACGCCAGGGACTCGGCCCAGCCTGCGACGTCGCGGAGAATGATCTTCACCCATTGGTCTCGGGCGCCTCGGTAGGCTTCGAGAGCACTCTGGGAGTCCGGGTTCAGATCAAGCTTCTCCCACGCCGGTTCGAATTCCTTGCGGGCGTCGACGAGCGCAGTCTTTCGCTCCTCGGCGAGGCTGGGCATCCCTTGTGGCCACACGCGTTTGAGCGGTGGGATGGCAAGGAACGGACCGTCGGTGTCGACCAGCTCCAACCAGGCGCGATGCTGCTCCGTGGCGTTCAGCGTATTGCGTCCACGCGTGATCGGGCGTGCCATCACTCTGTCCACCCGTCGGCGTCGGCGCGGGTCAGGGCGAACACGACCGCAGCTGCCGTGGTGTGCGGCTTGACGTCGGCGTAACGGTCGGTGATGGCCATGACCTCTCGGGCCTCCTCGTCGTCGAGCTCATCCAGACGGCGACTCATTGCCTCCATGTCTCTCCTCCATTGGCGCTGCTGATCAGCATCGGTGAATAGCTGGCCCTGCGCCTCGGCCTCCTCGGCCTTCAGTCTCGAGAGTGAGTCGCCCAAGTTCGTACGGAACGCTGCGAAGATCTCCCTCGCCCGTTGGATGTCGGCCGACTGTCTCCTGACGAGCTGCTCTATCACCAGTTCGTGCCGCCTCCCGGCTCGTGCCCTCATTGACTCCTCCAGGCGTAGACGCAGGGGCGCATCAGGCACGTTCCACATGTCGCAAAGCTGCGCTCGGACGCTCTCGTCGGCGACGGTGAGACGTTCGCGATCGAGGGCCTTCTCGAGGGCGGCTTCCGCCTTCTCCTCCGCCATCGCCCGTCGTCCTTTCAACCGGACACCAGCGAGGAAGACATCCTCATGGAGGCGGACTCCCCCTCTGCCAACCAGGACCATGCGGGTCACTGCGGCGACGAACGACTCGTCCAAGTCGTCGACGACAACGGCGGTCACCCGGTTCAGCGGCGAGTCGACGCTCCACAGAGAGCGTCGAAGGAGGCGCTGTGCCTTCTGCACGATGGGATGCCCCAAATGCACGTAGACCAGGTCGGCGCGTCCGTCGGCCGCCTCGGCGTCGAAGGTGACTGGGCGGAGAACACCAGGGTTGAGCCTCGTGTCCAGTCCTCGCAGCGCGTCGTGCCACCCGGGGGTGAGCGACGGCACTGTGAAGACCTCGGCATCGGTGTCCTGAGCGTGGTCATGGTTGGGGATCAGCGCCGACTGATGGTTGATGCGCAATGCAGTATCGACGACGCGACGGAGGTTGGCCGGGTCCAGGTGCATCTCTCTGCGGGACTCGTCGTAACCCTGCTCCAGCTGCGTCAGGCGAGCGTTGAGCTCCATTCCTCCTGCCAACGCGGAGTTGATGACCTCATTGGTGTCGACACCCTTTGTCTTGGTCTTGACCGACTTCCGGTTACCGAAGTGGCTCTGGATCTCTTCGCCCACGACCTGGTTGGCGGACCCGAGGTCGTACTCCACCTGCGCGATCTTGCGCGCGACGCGCTCCATGAAGCTGAGGTCGGACGCATAGGTGGATGAGTTGATGACGGGCATGAAGTGGAACACCTGGGGCTGCTCTGCCTGGCCGTATCGATCGATCCTGCCGATGCGCTGTTCCAGCCGGGACGGGTTGAAGGGGATGTCAAAGTTCACGAGGCGATGGCAGTAGGTCTGCAGGTCGATGCCCTCCCCCGCGGCATCTGTCGCGAGCAAAACCCGGACCGGCTCCCTGGCCGGATCGGCAGTGAACTGGGACCGGATGTACTCGCGGTCTTCTGTCTGAGTCGAGCCCTGGATCACCGCGAGGCGATCGTCGGTGTATCCGCGCTGGTGCAGCACGCGGAAGAGCCAGTCGACGGTGTGGGCGTACTCGGTGAAGACCACTACGCGCTCGTTGGACCAGGACTTGCCGTCGGGTCGGCAGACAGCATCGAGGAAGGTGATGAGACGGTCGAGGCGAGAGTCGGCACGGCTTTCGTAGCTCAGGCCCCATTCCATCAGGGCCTCGAGCTGGCCGGGCTCGGCAGCAACGAGCGGGTCGGACCCCTTGGACTCTCGCAGTTTCTCGGCTTCGTCCTGCTCCCACAGGCCTTCTTCCTCGTCCGCCTGGCCCTCGCCGAAGATGTCGTCGTACTCGTCGTCCGTGAGTCCGCGCCCGGCCTTAGTCGCGATGTAGTGGTTGAGGGTCTTCCCGAAGGCGAACGGGCTGGAAAGGAAGCGCTTCTTGAGCAGCATGGTGACGATGTCGCCGCCGGGTTTGGTGCCGTTCTGTTTGGCGCTCTTGGTGACGATCTCATCGAGCAGGGAGAACATCTGCTGTTCGTCGTCGGACGGGATGACGTCGAGGGTGTTGACCGCGCGCTTCTTGAACCCCTTGTCGCTCAGGTCCGTCTTGAGGCGGCGGACCGTGACGTCCTTGAGGGCGGCTGGGTCCAGGTTGGCGCCGCGGGCGAAGCGGCGGGGATCGATCATCTCCATCAGCGCGGTGAAGGATTCGGGGTGACCGTTGTGCGGGGTGGCGCTCAGGAACAGGCGGTGCTCGCACTTCTCTGCGAGTTGACGCACTGCCACGGTGCGCTGAGTGTCTACGGCGTAGCCTCGCCCACCGGCCAGAGCCGATGGGCTCGCCGGCGCAACGTGGTGGGCCTCGTCGACCACGAGGATGTCGAACGCATACCGCTTCCCGGTCTTGGGGTTGGTGGCCTGGGCGTACACGTCGCGGAGGAGCCGCTGAGCGCGCACCTGCGGCAGCCAAGCCATGCTCACGATGACGCGGGTGAAGAGTTGGAAGGGGTTGGCGTGAAGACCGTGGGTCCGTCTGACCTGGGCCATGAGCTCGGAGTTGACGATTGTGAACTCCAGGCCGAACTTCTCCCGCATCTCGTCCTGCCACTTCAGCGCGAGGCTGGGCGGACAGACGATGACAGCGGTCCGGGCGCGGTGGCGCAGGAACAACTCCTGAATCACCAGGCCCGCCTCGATCGTCTTGCCGAGGCCGACGTCGTCTGCAAGGAGGAGGTTCGTCCGCGGGGCCGCGAGGGCACGGCGTAGCGGTTCGAGCTGATAGGCCTCGACATTGGCGCCAGACCAGAAAGGCGCCTGGTACCGGTTGGGGTCGGCGCTGGTGACTGCTCCCCAACGCATGGCGTCGATGAACCCTGCAAGGGTGGCGGGGTCGTCGAAAGTTGCCGGGTGCATCGTCTCGGGGAGTCCCTGTGCGGGGGTAACGGTATGTCCAACCTCCAGCTCCCACACGACCGACAGCTGCTCTCCGAGCCGGTCCTCGTCCAGCGACTGCAGCTCGACGACGTGCGAGAGCTGCGCGACCGCTTCATCAGCTGGGCTGCGCGGGAGGCCTTGGACCTGGATGTTGGTCACCGCCCAAGAGGAGCCCCGAACCTCGACGACCTGTCCTGGCTCTGGGAGCGTCGGCAGCGCCGATCCTCCCGCCTGCTGGACGCCATCGACCACTCTGATCCCAATCACCGGCAGGTCTCCTTCAGTAACGTCTGCGCGGGCGGACATGCCCGCCGCGGGTGAACGGCCACCGCCTGGCAACAGTTGTTGCGATGACCTCGACGAGGAAAGGCCGTCAACTTCGCAGCCGGGTGGTAGTCGAGGCGCTCGGCCCAGTCGGCGCCCACCTCTTCGGCCACCTCGGCGCTGTGACGGTGTTGTCGGATGGTGAGTTGCTCGACGCGCTTGGCGTCGAGGTCGCCGTCGGCCTTGACGGCGGTGGGGTCGAGGAGGCGGACCAGCTCGGCGAACGACTCGCGCGACCCGTTGTGCGGGGTGGCGGAGGCGAGGATGAGGGCGTCGGCCTGCGGCGCGAGGATGCTGGCGAGCCGGTTGTTGAGGGTGGCGGTGTTGGTGACGTTGTGCGACTCGTCGATGACGACGGCGTCCCAGGGGTGGCGGCGCAGGTCGTGGACGAAGCGCTCCTGCTTCAGCGTGTCGATGGAGATGATGACGCGGCGGAAGTAGGAGAACGGGTTGCGGTTGGCGGGCAGCTTCTGCTTGACGCGGGCCACGCCCTGGGAGTCGAGGCGCACGAACGGGATGGCGAAGCGGCTCCACATCTCGTGCTGCATCTGCTCCAGGACGTGTCGCGGGGTGACGACGAGGATCCGCTCACCGCGGCCGCGGCGGATGAGTTCGGAGAGGATCATGCCGATCTCGAGGGTCTTGCCCAGGCCGACGGCGTCGGCGAGGAGGATGCGGGGCCGCAGTGTCGCGGGGTCGAGGGCCTTCGCGACGGCCTTGTGCTGGTAGCCCAGCTGGCGGGCGAGCATGCGGGGCGAGACGGTGAGCGAGTCGTCGCTGAGGGGGACGGCGGTCTTGCGGAGGGTGGACTCCACCCAGAGGCGGGAGCGCCGGTACTTCGGGGAATCGTCCGGGCGGACGGTGGTGTCGCGGGGGTCGTTGAGCTTGATCCGGTCCAGCGAGGGGTAGAAGACGGCGTCCTGGCCGCGGACCAGGTCGGAGAGGCCCTGGGCGTTGAGGACGGGTCCGTCGGACGACTCGTCGACTGACGTCACCAGCCAGTCCTCGTCGCGCACCACCACGACGTTGCCGGGTGCGAAGGTGTCAGTCCTACTCATGGTGAGGTGCAGCCTATCGAGGATGCCTCAGGTACGGGCGGTGGCCCAGCATCTTCTGCCTCGGTGTGGAGCTGCGATTCGGGTCGCCGTGGGATTCTGGGATGAGGAGATCGGGCGATGGGCTCGGGGCGGCCACGGGCCGGATGCCCCCACTACGTTCGTCAACCTGTTCCGTGAGGAGCAGAAGACACGCGCCCTGCTGGCCTGAGGAGGAGTGGGTCATGGATCGTTCAGGCGTGAGACGCCTGCTGGGTGTCGGCCCCGCCCCGACTCGCATCGTCGACGCCGAAGTCTCGCGACCCCAAACGTGGGAGGGAATCTCGCGCTCACGGGTGTCGCTGCGCGCCCCCGACGGGCACACGATCCCGTGCCTCCTCCTGGAACCGGAGCATCTCTCGACACCCCTGCCCGTCGTGGCCGTTCACCAGCACAACGGCGAGTTCCACCTCGGCAAGAGCGAACCGGCCGGGATCGCGGGCAACCCGGACATGGCCTATGGCCTCGCCCTCGCGACGGCCGGGGTCACCACGCTGATCCCTGACCTCCACGGGTTCGAGGAGCGACGCGACCACTCTGGCGACGGCGCCCGTGACGAACAGTTCCACGCATGGAACCTCATCGCCCACGGCAGCACCCTGCAAGGCGCACATGTCACCGACGTCAGCGTGGCCATCGACTGGATCCTCCACCACACCGGCGCCGGTTCATGCGGCGTGATCGGGCACTCGCTGGGTGCCCAGGTCAGCTTCTTCTCGATGGCCTGCGATGAGCGCATCGTCGCCGGCGTGCTCAACTGCGGCGTCGGGACGGTGGCATCCTTCGAAGCCGCCGGCATTCTCCACAACCCGGCCTGGTATCCGTCCGGCATCACGACACTCGGCGACTCCCCCGCCGTCGCACGTGCCTTCCATCAGCAACGAGTCCTCCTCGTCGCCGGGCGCCACGACCCCCTGTTCCCCGTCTCGGGCGTCGACCAGGTCGTCGCCGCCTTCGCACCAGGAGTGGCCGACCACGAGATCTTCGACGGCGGACATGAGCTACCGTCCACGCTGCTGACCCGCGAAGTCGACTGGCTCCTGCGCGAACTCACCTCGCCGAGCAGGCCCGATGGTCGCACTCCCTGAGGATCGGACGGTTCGCCCGGCGGCACTGCGCGTGGTCACGGGGCCGACTGCTCAGCCTCCGGTTGTGTCGCGAGCACGGGGGCGGAGGGCGCGTGGCGGCGCGCGGCCCGCCGTCGGAGGTAGGCGCGCAGGGGGAAGAACAGCACCAAGGCCACCAGCCACACGGGGGCGGTGGCGATCAGCAGCGTCAGCAGCCCGGTCAACAGGCCTGCGGCGCCGCGGATGCCGTCGGTGATGGCCTCGCCGAAGCCCCACGACTCGCCGCCGGGACTCACCACGGCGCGGGGTTCGACCAGTTCGATCGTCACCGTCGCCATCGCGGCCTGCCGCTCCAGGTAGGTCACCTGCGCGTCGAGCGATTCGATCTCGCCCCGCACCCGGGACAGCTCGGTCTCGATGGCCAGCATGTCCTTGACGTCCTTGGCCGCGTCGAAGAACTCACGCAGGCGCACTTCCTGGGCTCGCAGGTTGTCCAGCCGGGCGGAGAGATCGACGTGCTCCTGGGTGACGTCGCTGGTGGCCTCGGACTGGAACTTCACGACGCCGAGCGCAGCCACCTCGGCGAGGAAATCCTCGTAGGTCTCGGCGGGCACGCGCGTGGTCACCCAGCCGCGCAACGCCGACCCGTCTCCCGCGGGTGCGCCGTCCTCGCCGTAGCGGTAGAGCCATTCGTCGGTGTCGGTGGCCACCTGCATGTCGGTGACGGTGCCCTCGTGGCTGCGGGCCAGGTCGCGGATCTTCGTCACCGCGTCCGGCGTGCTCTCCACCTCCAGGCGGAGCACCTTCGACCGGATGATCAGGCGGTCCCCGCCGCCGGAATCCTCATCACCGTCCTTCTGGGGCATGCCCACGGAGCCACCGCCCGCGTCCGGAGCGGGGCCACCCGCAGGTGAATCCACAGTGGCGCCGTCTCCCCCGGCACAGGCCGCCAGCAGCAACGTCATCAGCAGCGCGACGACAGCTCCCACGACGCTCCGCAGCCCAGCTTTCCCCCACATGGCGCCTCCTCCATCGGCTCGGTGAGGTTGAGGCTACGCCCGTGCTGCGCGGACGCGCGCGGACCGAGCACGGCCGAGTCCAGATCGTTACGGGAGCCCGTGCAGCACTTCCGTCGCCAATTCTCCGCACACCCCACGCCACGGCACTGAACGGAGCATGATCGATGCCAGGAGGTTGACATGAACTACGGACTTCGCATCGACCTGGAGCGCCCCTTCGACGAGGTGGTCGCGCTCACCAAGGATTCACTCGCCCAGAGCGGCTTCGGCATCCTCACGGAAATCAACCTGAAGCAGACGCTCAAGAACAAGCTGGACGTCGACGTCGACGACCAGATCATCCTCGGCGCCTGCAACCCCGGGTTCGCCTACAAGGGCCTGCAGATCGAGCCGTCGCTCGGCGTGCTGTTGCCGTGCAACGTGGTGGTGCGGCACACGGCCGGCGTCACCGTCGTCGAGGCCATCGACCCGGAGACGATGGTCGCCATCACCGACAACCCGGAGATGGAACCGCTGGCCGACGAAGTGCGCGAGGCCCTGCGGGCAGCGTTGGACCGCGTGTACGTCAGCGCGACGGGGAACCGCGAAGGCGTCTGAGGGTGCTCAGGAGGGCTGCGGTTCCTCGGCAGCCTCCAACGCGGCCGCGGCGGCGCTGGCGGCGTCCATTCCCTGGAAATTGAGGTGGGCGAAGTCGCCCCGCAATGCCTTCAAAGCCGTGCGTTCCACCTCGATCTCCTTGCGGGTGCGCACGTTCAGCCGCCGGATCACCTCGATGGGCGGGCACCACCCCTGGATGGCGTGCTGCAGCAGGAACGAGGGCACCGCGGCGGTCAACCACAGCCACTTGCGGGAGTGCAGCCGTGACAGCCCGAGGCTCAGCAGCATCAGGGTGGACGCGTTCGCTTCGAGCACGCGCTCCACGTCCCACGCCCTGTCGAGGTCCTTGATGTGCTGGGTGATGACATCGACGGGGGCGTCGGCCAGGGCGGTCAGGGCTGGAGCCGTTCCTCATCGAGGCGTTGCTGCACCTTGTCGGCGGTGGACGAACGGACACGGTCGGCATTGGACATGTCTTCCTCCCTAATGTGAGCCTCCAGTCAAGCACTTCCGGCAGCGGCAGAATGCACCCCAGAGGGCAACTCGGCTGCGTCCGGGCACCCTTTGGGGTGGTTTTCGAAGACGGGCGCCGGCTTGAGCAGTTTTGTCAGTGCGTTCTTATTTAATGGTACCTATGAACGAGACGCGCGAAGTGTTGCTGCAGGGCATGGCTGCCCTGTGGCAGGACATCGGCTCGCTAGGCCTGGACCCGGCAGCCGACGTCCAGCGTCGCGCCCAGCTCGCGGCACTGTTGGACGAGGTTCAGGCGCAGGCCGCAGGTGCAAGGTTGCGACTGCTGCACGACGCCCGTTTGGCCGCCGACGACGCCTTAGTGGAGCGGGTCCGTCAATCGGTGCGCACCACCACCTCCCAGGCCACCGCATCGCTGAAGCTGGCGCTGGATCTCGGGGAGCGGTTTCCGCTCATCGGTGCGGCGTTGAACAACGGGGAGATCTCCCTGGCCCAGGCCGAAGCCATCGTCTCCGGGCTGCGGAAACTGCCCAATGCTGTGACCCGTGCCGAGTTGGAGCTGTGTCAGCAGTCGGTCCTCAATGAGGTTCACGCACTGGGCCCGGACGAGTTGCGGGAATTGGCCAGCCACGTGTTCCGGGTGATCGACCCCGACGGCGCCGACGCCGAAGACAAGAAGAGGCTCGACGCCCAAGACCGCGCCGCCCACCGCAGCCGGTTCCTGATCATCACCCCAGATCACCACGGGTCGTCGAGGTTCAGCGGCCTGCTGCCCACCGCCCAGGCAGAACTCCTCGCCGCCCAACTCGACGCGGTGATGCCGCCAGCCTCGTCGTACCGCGACTCGGATGAGCCGTCGGATCCGGCTGTGCGGCGCGCGGATGCGTTGATGATCCTGGTGCAGACCGCTGCCGCCACCGGGAAGCTCCCCGCCCACGGCGGAGACCGGCCCCAGGTCCACATCACCGTCAACTACGACACCCTGCTCACCGGGCTGGGACGCGTCGACGTCCTCGGCGGCCACGGCCAGGGCGGTCTATCCGCCGCCGACGCCAGACATTTGGCCTGCGACGCGGACCTGATCCCCGTCGTCCTCGGCACCAACTCACAACCCCTGGACGTGGGCCGCAAACACCGCCTGTTCCCCGCCGGGATCCGCACAGCCCTCGCACTGCGCGACGGAGGCTGCGCGTTCCCCGGCTGCACCGCCACACCACGAACCTGCGAAGCACACCACATCGTCCCCTGGTGGGCAGGCGGAGAATCCTCACTCGCCAACGGCGTTCTCCTCTGCCCGCACCACCACCGGCTCGTCGAACTAGACCCTCAACAGTCAGCCGAGTCGCAGTGGCAGGTCCACCTCGACCCGGACACCGGAAGGGCGTGGTTCACCCCACCCCGGCATGTCGATCCGGCGCGAAGGCGGAGGCAACACCGCAGGCACCTCCTGCGCGAACACCTCGTCTCCTCGGCCAAGGCACCACCCTGCCCAGATGAACCCGGCATCGCTGAACCGGTCGCCGTCGAAGCCGTTCAGAGCGAACACCGGCCCGAAGACCGACGCACCGACTTCAGCCAACTCGACGAACTCATCGCCCGCACCGCCGCCATCTGGGCCCCGGGCGCTTAGCTCCCTGCCTCACCTCTGCGGCTTCTTCCGGTGACGGGCCTCAGCCGACGGCGATCCTGACGTTGCGTAGCGCGTAGCCGGAGATGACCTCGTCCCAGCCGAGGGCCGGCTCGCCCACCAACGAGACGGGGTGCGCGAAAAGCCTCGTCAGCAGAATGTCGGACTCCTGGATCGCCAACGCGTTGCCAGGGCATTTGTGGGGCCCGTCGCCGAAGCTCATCACTTCGGGGCCGATGCCGCGGGGCAGTTCCCGGCCGGGGCAGAGGTCCAACGGCGAGTCACCGACGGTGGCCGGGTCTGCATTTGCCTGGCGGATGTGCAGGTCGAGGAGTTGCCCCGCCCGCACCGTGTGGGTGGCGCCCGCGTCCGTGAACGTGAACTCCTTCTCCGCCCTCCGGTACAGGTGGCCGATGATCGGCTCCAGCCGCAGGATCTCGTGGAGGATCGCGTGGCGCTCGTCGTCGGGGGCCACGACGTAGCGCGAGCGCAGTGCGTCGTCGCGCAACAGGTGAAGGGCCGCCATCGAGATGAACTCGCGGGTGGTGGCCATGCCCGCCGCGCCGTAGGTGACGCACTCGATGAGGATGGCCGGGGCGCCGTACCCCTCGTCGATGAGGTGGCTGATGACGTCTTCCTGCGGCTGTCGCCTGCGGGCCCGGATGGCGGGGCGCACGTCCCAGAAGTAGAACCAGGCCATGGGCGCCGCCCCGCGCAGCGCCCGAAGCGTGGCCCGGACCGGTCCCTCGGCTCGGTCTGAGGCCGGGTCGTAGACGGGCTGGTCCAGCAACCGCTCCAGACGACGCGCCAGCCCACGTCGACGTGAATCGGTGAGCCCGATCACCTTCGCCGCGACCTCCGTCGAATAGCGCAGCGACACGTCGTCGAGCCGTGCCCCGCCCTTGGCTGCCATCTCGGCCACCAGGGCGTCTGCACGCGATTCCATCAGCCCGCGATAGCGGGTGGCCACCGTCTTGGGCGCGAAGAAGCGCGCGATCTTGCTGCGCTGCTGCCGGTGCGGCTGCCCGTCAACGAACAGGATGGGTTGATCGGCCATGGTTCCGTCCGGGATGGATTCGGAGTTGAAGCCGGCCTGCGTGGTGGCGTCGCGCTCCCTGAGGATCTGGCGGACGGCCTCCGTGGAGCGGATCCGCCAGACGCCGTCGAAGCTCTCCACGCTGGGGGATGTGCACTCCCCGGGTTCGACGGAGATCCGTCTGCAAGCGCCGTCGCTCATGCTTGTCAGCGTACCCACCTCGGCTCAGCCGCGCCGATCACAGACCGAGGTGGTTACTCAGTCGCGGCATGTGCCGCTGCGGGCGGCGCATCGCGCCGGGCAAGCTCGACCGCAGGCGAACGCAGTCGTCCCGGGTGCATCATGCGACGCACCCGGGACGACCCCTCAACTGTCGGTCCGTTTATTCGGGGGAACCGGACAGGGGCACACTCGTGTGTGCATAGACAGTCGAGGTCTCTCCACCGCCATCCTGATATGTCACAGCGACCCGGATCCACCGACCGGCATCAGTCGAGTTGAGCGCGAAGCTGGAGTTTTCAGCATCCAACCTCACAGTCACGTCGAAGTCGACCCACTGAGGAGGGTTGGCTTCGTCCGACGGATCGGTGGCGGACCACGACCACTGGTACTGCAGGATCTGGTCCTCCGCCAACCCATCCGGATCGCTCGGGACACCAGCCAGCAGGGTCTGCGGCAGGACGAGCGGATCAGGATGCGCCAGCGGCGCCAGCGTGCCCGGGCTGCTCAGGTCCGCGACCGGATTGGCCGAGACCGCCGACGTCGCCGTCCTGAACAGGCCATCGGCGTCGGTGTAAGACGCCGTCACCATCAGGAATTGGCCGACTTCGGCCTGGGTGGGCACGAAGACGTTGGACGTCGAAGTCAGCGGGTTGACGATGGCTTCCCATTCACCGATGGCGTCCGGGGTGTCGCCTTCGCCCGCCCACCAGGTGTAGCGGAGGTTGGTCACGTTGCTGGTGTCGAACGGCTCGGTGCCGCCGACCTCCCAGAGCAGCGCGGTGACCGGCTGGCCCTCGACGGGGCTGTCGGTGTCCATGGTGACCTCTGCCGTCGGCAGGCAGGACTCCCACGTGACGCCGTCCTCGGCGAGTTCGGCACATCCGTCGGCGAACTGGAGGCGCTCGAAGCCACGGAGCACATCCGTGCCATCGCTCTCTTCACCCTCGTCGACCTGGGTGTGCGTGACCGTCCAGTAGCCCGAACCCAGCGGCCCGATCGGGGAGATCGTGTATGCCGCGAAGGCGTTTTCGTAGACGGCCGTGTCGACGGCGGTGCTGTCGTCGTAGACGATGTCGCGGATGATGTCGATGTCGCCGGGGTTGATCTCGCCCGAACGCACCAACGCCTGCATCTGCAACGCGGTGTCGAAGTACCGGTCCGGTCCGCCGTTGGCACCCGGCGCCTTCAGCCGAACCCGCAGCATCGCGTCGCCGTCGAGGTAGTCGTTGCCACCCCGGCCGGTGATCTCGTCGCTGCCGGGGCCGCCGATGACCACCTTGTGGACGCCATCCATGTCGATCTCAGGGGCATCGCGCCACATCGGCAAGGTGAAGTCACCCAGCGCCAACGGCTGACCATCGTGCATGATCGTGGGCCGGAGCATTTCCTCCAAACCGTCGACCAGGTCGAGGGCTTCCTGCGTCATCTTCGACAACTCGATCTCGCTCGGGGCGAGGTCGTCGGCTTCCGTCAGCGGTCCCTTGAGAGTGTCGTCGCCGGCACCACCCGAGAGCGCCTCCAGGAAGTCGAAGCGGGACGGCAGCGGGTTGTTCGGCTCGAAGAACCTGTTGAAGGCCCAGTCCGACGTCACTCCGGTGGTCTGGCCGTAGTAGGTCAACCAGTCGAAGCCGTTGCCGCCATGATGGCGGTCGGTGCCGACACCGGCGCCGATGAGGACGTCGTGGCCGCCCTCACCCTCGATGTCGTCGTTGCCGAGTCTGCCTGCCACGACGTCGTTGCCGCCCAGAGTGTCGTTCTGGAACTGGTCGGCGTTGTCGCCCTGGAGGAGGTCGGCGTGTGGGCCCCCCTCGACCCAGTCATCATGCTCGCCACCGATGACGCCCGTGAAGCGGCCGCCGGAGCTGGTGACGATGTCGTCGCCCATACCGGCGAAGAACACGTTGCCTTCGCCTGGGCCGTTGATCATGAAGTCGTCACCCAGACCGCCGAGCACCAGATCGATCCCCGGCCCGGAGTGCAGGTAGTCGTTACCCTGCATGCCCTTGATGTTGTCGTTACCGAACGAGTCGGTGATGATGTCATCGCCGGGACCGCCGACGAGCGCGTCGTCGCCCGCGCCACCCTCGATGCGGTCGTCTCCCGCGTAACCCCAGATGGAGTCGTCGCCCTCGTCACCGCGCAGCAGGTCGTTCGCCGGCGTACCGTGCAGCTCGACGTGCTCATCACCGCTCCAACGCCAGGTACCGTCCGTATCCCTCAGGAGCCCCGCGGGGAGTCCGGCGGGATTCGTCGGGTCCAGCTCGGTGACGTCGATGATCGGATCCTGCAGCGCGAAGATGTCGGCCGGCAGATGCGACGCATCCGTGTTGCGCTGGATCAGGTCGGAGAACGTGTTGCCCTCAAGGGCAGCGAACAGTTGCTCGCCTTCGTTGCGGAACAGGTAGTAGAAGCGATCGCCGAACTGGAGCGCCTCGAGCTGCAGCTCGAAGACGTGGTTGAAGGTGGAGCCCAGCATGCCGCCGAACGGGTCGAGCCGTTCCGCGAGGCCGCCGACCCACATGTCAACGTTCTCGAGACCCGTGACGGTTTCGCCGTCGACGGACTCGTAGAGGCCGGTGCTGTTCATGAAGTCCAGGCGGTCTGCCGGAGCTTCGATTTGGACAGGGGCGTATTCAGCCAGCTGAGCCTCAGTCTCGGCGGTGACCGCGCCGGGGCTGCCGAGGATGTGGATCTGGCTGGGGTTGAGCCGCTCGATCTCCGCACGGATCACCGGGGTGAGGCCGGAGGCAGGCACCAGCAGGAGCGGAGCGCCGTTGAGGCCCGCCACCGGAGATGCGGTCAGGGCGTCCGGGAAGCGATCACCGATCGCCACGTAGATGCGATCCGCACCTGCGCCGTAACGTTCCTGGCTGATCAACACGGACGTCTCGTAGCGGTCGTTGCCACCGAGGCGGACGACATCACCCGAGGTGTAGCCCGCGAGCTGCGATGCGACGCCGTCGGAGACCGTACCGTTGGAGCCTAGGACGTAGATCTTGGAGGGGTTGAGCCTCTCGAGTGCCCGCTGCGTCTCAACCGGGATGCTCGTCTCGTTGGTCAGCAGCAGGGCGTCACCGGTGGCCGCAGCAACGGCAGAGCCGCTGAGCGCGTCCGGGAACTTCCAACCGTTGGCGATGTAGACCGGACCACCGGGAGTGACTTGCTGAGCGAGCAGTTCAGCGGTGTGGAAGCGGTTGCTACCAGCGATGCGCTGCACCGCAGGGTCGGTCGGGAACACTTCGTCCAGGGCTGCCATCGTGGCTGCGCCTACGCGGTCGGTGCCGCCGAGGACGACGATGCGCTGCGGCTGGAGCTCAATGAGAGACAGCAGCGTCGGGATCGGGATAACCCCGTCGACCGTGCCCGCGAGCAGGATCGGGCTGTTGTTGGCACCGGCGATGGTGCCGCCTGCCAGCGCATCCGGGAAGTTGTAGCCAGCCGTGATGTAGACGACGGGAACAGGCCCGGTGAAGTGGTTCAGGGCGATCGCCTGCGCCGTCTGGAAGCGGTTCTCGCCACCGTGCCGGACGATGAACTCCGCACCGGCCGGCGCGCCGTTGACCAGTAGGGCTGCCGCTGCACGGCGACCCTCGACGGTGGTCTGGCTGGTGATGGTCTCGTGGGTGCCGTAGGCCGCCACGAAGTTGACCAGCGACGCCTTGCTGCCGCCGCGGCCGAAGTTGTTGCCGTTCTTGATGCCGAGGCCGAAGTCTTCCCAGCTGGAGTACGGCTCGAGGGCCGCCTCGCCGGTGTCCTCGAAGAACACCTGCCGAGCCCGCTGCAGCGGCGGCACGCCGGTGTCGCGCCCCCGCAACAGGTTGATGGTGGGAAGGTCGAGGGGCAGACCCAGCAGGTTGTTGCGCAGGGTGTCGACGACGTGCTCGTCGATCTGGCTGCCCGCAATCTCCGTCATGCCGTTGATCAGCGAACCTGCGGCCTCCTCAGGGGTCAACGTGCCGTTGTGGTCGAACAGCCCCGGATTGAGGAAGCCGTCGAGCAGCGGCACATCAGCCAGCGTCTGGTCGCCGCCCTTGACGGGCTTACGCCCGATCTCCTCGGTCATCATCGAGTGACCGAAGCGATACACGACGTGAGCGAACTCGGCGCTGATCGAGGGACTGCGGCGGGCGTCGTAGCTGTTCTCGTTGAAGACCACACCGTCGATGGTGGGAGCTATCTTGCGTCCGAACTCCTCGAAGACGAGGTGCTGGTACTGCATTTCGTTTGCGAACTTGGCCGCCTGGAACAGCCGCTCCTCGTAGCTCCAGTCATCAGCCTGGGGCTGCGGGAGATTCTCTTCGGGCTTGTGGGACACGTAGGCGTGCTCTTCGCCGCGGAAGGCCTTCGCGAACTCCGCAATCCCGCCGCGCTGTTCTGCGTCCTGAGCGAGGAGTTCGGGGCGTTCGCCGTTGAGGACCTGCTCGATGTGGCGCATCAAGCGGTTGTGCTCGGCGTGGAAGACGGTGTGGACCGCCGTCAGGCCGATGTTCTCGTTGACGCGGCCATCGCCTGCCATGAAGTGCTCGCCCAGGGCTGCGTTGTCGTAGCCGGTGAGCACCGGCTCGCCGTTCCCATCGAGGACGGGGTCACCGTTCTCGTCGAAGCGCGGCTGCAGATTGCCTTCGGCGTCAATGACAGGAGTGGCGCCGTGCGCGATGTCGTCGAGGAAGGCCTGGCCGGTGTTGACGTAGTTGGCCGGGATGGCGAGGCCGCCACCTGCCGTAGTTCCCTGCACCAGACCGGATTCGGTCACCAATTGCGGGAAGCCGTTGCTACCCGGGATGAAGTTGCCGTACGGGTCGACGTGCACCTGCGGGATGCCTAGCACGTGTGCGTCGGTGAGGCGGATGCCGAGGATGTTGGCTGCCTGCGCCTGCAGGTCGCGCCACTTCGCCATGCCTCCGTTGACGCCTTCCAGAAGCCGTCCAGTGGCCATCGGCCTGCCGTCGACCAGCTGGTACTCACGCAGGAAGACCTGGTGGGACGGGTTGGAGGAGTATGTCTGGTTCTGGTCGATGAACGGCGTGGTCAGGTTGATGTGCTCGGTGCCGTTCTCGTGACGCGTCGCGCGTGTCAGGACCAGGAAGTTCACCCGCGGGTCGCACTCGTCACCGAGCTTGTTGACTCCGCTGGGAAGACAGTAAAGGTCGTCGTCCTCCGCCAGTGGCACGACAAGGGTGCCGTTGCCGCCCTTGGAGACCAGATCGAGGCCGTGGTCGAAGAACTGGCCGAAGAAGCTGAGGAACGAGTTGAACGGGGCCGAAAGACCCTCGTCCGGGGCTGTGTTGGGCGTGATGACACGGTCGGTGCCCGGGATAACCTCCGCGGTGCCGTTCTCCACCTGGTTGACGATCGCCGGATTGCCGGTGGTCTGGTCCACGATCAGGTTGGAGATCATGCGCGGTTCGGCATCGTAGACGAAGCCGTCCGTCTGCTCATAACAGGTCACGCCCGTTTCACAGGCGTCGGTAACGCCCGCGCTGTTGGGCGGCCATCCCTCGCCGGTGGGTTGGGCGTCGGCCTGACGCCACTCTGCGGGCAGCAGACGCGGGAACACCTCCTGTGAGGAGCCCCAGCGGTCTTGCGACACCGTCAGGTTGTTATAGGAACCATCGACGGTGCGCACTCCGCGCGGGCGTGCGATGTCCGATACACAGTTCTGTGCCACGTCATCCTGCCCGGGGCACAGGAGTTCGTAGCTCGACGGGTTGAGCAGGTCTGCGGCATGAGCCTCCGAGATCTGCACCTGGCGCAGAATGAATTCGAGATCATTCTGGTTCAAGACAAAGGACGGATCCGCGTCTGTGGCAGCGACCGCCTCAGGACTGCGCTCCGTCCACATAAACGCCGTCGAAAGCGCAAATCCACATGCGACGATCGCAGCCGCCCAGCGGCGTGAAGTTCTTTTCCTACCAACTGTAGGAATGCTGAATCTGGACATGTTCTACCCCCCAATCGCGGGCTCTGACCCGTCGCTCACAGGAGGCCCGCCGATGGGCCTTCCGCGCTGGGCCCCCCAATGTAGACCCGATTGACCATTTATACCTGCGTCCGTCCCGCCACGCTAGGGTTCAGCGCAACAAAGTTACATAGACTTCTGCGGCTCACGCTGCAAGCTCACTGCAACTGTGTGATCTCAGCACGTCGGAATAGCCATCTCAGGTCATCGGAGCATGCCCCCGGCAGGACACTGGAATGGCTCTGAAACTCTGCGTGAATGACGGCTGCTAAGCGCGGATTGACTGACTGAAGTGGTCCTAGCGGGGATTTCCCAATCGGATGTCGAAGCCGCAGTGGAGGCCTCCCTGGGGCTACCTCGGGTTGAGGGCTGGTGCGGACGCTAGCCGAGCCGGGGCAGCCTCCGGCGCATACCGCGCACGGCTCGGCGCGC
This sequence comes from Tessaracoccus sp. MC1756, assembly GCF_014164735.1. Lineage (NCBI taxonomy): Bacteria > Bacillati > Actinomycetota > Actinomycetes > Propionibacteriales > Propionibacteriaceae > Tessaracoccus > Tessaracoccus sp. MC1756. The sequence goes on from NZ_JACJFZ010000002.1 coordinate 843,318, forward strand.
CCAGCTGGCAGTGCGAGTTGGAACCTCCGCCGCGAGCTCAGGCGCGGGTACTGGTGCAGGTGCGGGGCCGGAGGCATGTGCCTCTGCCGCCTCTTCTGGCAGCGTTTCGATAAGGACATAGGCGGTCCGATCCACCCACACAGGATTCTCTGCGCCGCGCTTCCGCATGAACGACGTCGCGCTGTACTGCCCAGGTGTCGCGGGCACGGAGAAGCGCATCGTGGGCGCCTCCTCGTACCACCGAGACTCCACTCGTACGCAATCTCGGAAGAGGTAGAACGCGAACTCCACGTGGTGCTCGATCCCGGGGGGCATCGGGCGTGCTTCGACGACGAGGCCAGCCGGATCCAGTCGCAGTTCAGGCGCCTGTTCCGGAATGGGGAACCCGCGGGCGGCCGACGATGACACCAGGTTGATCGTCGACCTTAGAAGCTCGGGAGCGGTCCTCCCCGTCGCAAGCTCCACCGATGCGCCGGCCATGGTCGGAGGGTGGAACACATCAAGCGCCGAAGCGACCTTTGTGAGGATCCGCCTCCGTTTTGGGCCACTGTCCGCAGCCACAGCCAGCCGCTTGTCGTGCTGCGCTCGAATTTCGGTGCGTAATTCCGGCGGGACCCGTTCCGCGATCTCGTCGAAGCCGAACTTGATGTAGCTCATAGCCGAGTTCTCGGCATCGAAACCGGTGAGTCTTCCGCGGGCGCCAGGTCCCTACCTACGGGAACCCGGCGTCCCGGACTGGACGTCGTATTGGCATCGATGTCCGCGGCCCAAGCCTCACCTCCGAAATCGATCTCGACCTGGGGCGGAACACCGAGGCGCTGGTTCCACTCGTCACTCTCGAACGGGTAGCGCAACAGATCCGGTGCCAACCTAAACAGGTCCCGCACCAAGGCTCCGACCGCCTTCTGTTCAAAGGGGATCAGACGGCTTTGAATCGCACTGAGTTTGTTGGAGACTCCTGGTCTTGGAAACGAGGATGGAGTCATGCCGAAGGAACAGGTGCCGGGGAAGCCGACGACGCGTCGGTACTCGGAGGAGGAGAAGGCCGCCGCGGTGCGGATGGTTCGGACCCTGCGGTCGGAGTTGGGAACGGCCCAGGGGACGGTGCAGCGTGTCGCGTCGCAGCTCGGCTATGGGGTCGAGTCGGTGCGGAGCTGGGTGAAGCAGGCCGATGTCGATGACGGCGTCTCCCCAGGGGTGAGAACCGCTGAGGCGGCGCGAGTGAGGGAGTTGGAGCAGGAGGTCCGTGAGCTTCGCCGGGCCAATGAGATCTTGAAGCGGGCCGCGTCTTTCTTCGGGGCGGAGCTCGACCGCCAACACCGGAGATAGTCGCGTTCGTCGACCGGAACAAAGACGACGTCGTGGAGGGTCGAAGGCTCGGGGTCGAGCTCATCTGCACTGTGTTGCAGGTGGCTCCGAGCACCTACTACGCCGCCAAGTCCCGCGCCCCCTCGGCTCGGGCTGTCCGCGATGACGAGCTGATCCCCAGGCTGGTGGAGCTCTGGGAGGTGAACTACCGCGTCTACGGGGTCCGGAAGCTGTGGAAGACCGCGGTGCGGGCAGGCATCGGGATCGGGCGGGATCAGACCGCGCGGCTGATGCGGGCTGCGGGGATCGAGGGTGCCCGACGCTCGAAGCGGGTGACCACGACTCGGCGGGATCCCGT